>JAQUOU010000022.1 GCA_028716975.1 Methylobacter sp.
CCCCTTCGGGGCGAATATAACCGGCTAAAACCGGTTTTTGAGGCCTAATCAGACTTCCAGACCGCCCGGCGCTTCGAAAAATGGCGCCGAAACCGAAGGTATATTGGCAAATTTCAACAGCCTGTTAGCAACCTGCTTTACTTTAATTCTCCAGGCTTAGCCCGGGGGCCAGTGCATTCGGCGTCCGCCTAATAGGTGCAGATGCAGGTGATAAACCGCCTGTCCGCCGTTCTGATTACAATTGAATACAGTTCTATAGCCTTCTTCAGATAATCCTTCCTGTTCAGCCAGTTTTACCGCCGTTTGCAGTAATTGGCCTGCCAATAAAGTATCATCGAGATGATTTAATGTCGGGATATGCTGTTTCGGGATGATCAGGATATGAATAGGGGCCTGGGGACTAACATCTCTAAAAGCCAGGACGTTATCATCTTCAAACACTACATCCGGTTTAATTTCACCGGCTACCATTTTACAAAATAAACAATCAGCCATAGGTTCACCTTTATGATCTATTCGTCTAAAAGCAGTAACAAGCGGCGAATCGTCTTGCCTGCGCTTTTTGCCTTACATGCCTGAAAATCTCACTCAAGGCTATATAAATAACCGCAAAGAATGAGATAAAACTTTTTGATCCCCTGCCCGTCGGGGATAAATTTTGAAGCGTTTAAGTAACGTTAGTGTCTAAACTTCTTCGGCCGTAGAATGCATGCGATAATGTACTGCTGTCTATAAATTCCAGCTCACCGCCCATGGGTACGCCGTGGGCAATTCTGCTGGCTTGTACATGGTGTTTTGCGGCCAGTTCACCGATAAAATATGCGGTTGCCTCGCCTTCTACCGTTGAATTGGTGGCCAGAATCAGCTCTTTAATGTCGCCCGTTGCTAATCTTTGTTCCAGGATATCCAGGCCGAGTTCATCAGGTCCTATGCCGTCAAGGGGGGATAATCGCCCATGTAATACAAAATAGCGTCCTTTGAATGCCGTAGCCTGATCCACAACCCAGACGTCGGCGGGACTTTCTACTATGCAAATGATGGCATCATCTCTTGAATTGTCAGCACAAATTTCACACAGACTGTGTTCGGTTAAGGTACGGCACTGTCGACAATAGCCGATCTTTTCAATGGCGTGCAGCAGTGTTTCAGCCAGTGCTTTTGCACTGTTACGGTCGCGCTGCAGTAAATGGAAAGCCATGCGTTGCGCTGTTTTTGGACCGACGCCGGGCAAACAGCATAAATTTTGTATCAATTGACTCAATAAACCTTTTTTTTCCATGCTAGAAAGGCATTTGAAAGCCCGGAGGCAAAGGGATTCCTGCTGTTATGGCAGACATTTTTTCTTTTTTCATTTTGGTTATTTTATTTACGGCATCATTGATAGCGGAAGCGACCAAGTCTTCCAGCATATCCTTGTCTTCACCCAGCAAGGAATTATCAATCGTTACTTTTCTGGCTTCCCGTTTACCTGTCATTATAATTGTCACCAAACCGCCGCCGGATTCACCTGTAACTTCCATGGCCGCAATCTCTTCCTGTGCTTTTTTAAGGTCTTCCTGCATTTTTTGAGCTTGTTGCATGATATTGCCCAGTGCATTTTTCATTTTCTAGCCTCCACTTTCTATTTACACAGGCTCTATGGTACCGGGCATCACCCTGGCGTCAAAGTGTTCTTTTAAAGCCTGAACGTTTTCGTCTGAATTAATGGCCTCAATAGCGGCTTGCTGTTTATCCTCGCGCTCTTTAGTCAATTGAACAGCGGGCGTGTCGACAGTTGTTTGTCCCGTCTTAATCACCAGCTTCAGCGAGGTTCCCCGATAGGCCTGTAATGCTTTTAGCAGGTTTTCTTCCGTGCGCGCGCTACGCAACTGTTTATGGCCGGGATTCAATGTTAATGTGCAAACTGTATCGTCAATATTTTCTATAACACAATTATTAGCCAGTTCTCTGGTTAAGCCGTTAATTTTCATTGCTGCAATCATATCGGCCCAGTTAGTATCAGGCTTGGGAATCGCGATTTTTTCAGGAATTTTTTCACCAACAATAGCCGGCTGCCCGCTTTCTAGTGGATGATAAACGGGCTGCGGATCAGTTTTATTAACTGCCTGACGCATCTGAACCTGCTTGATAGGCGTTGACTCTACCGCGACCGGCCTGAAAGTCAGCATGCGCAGCATGACCATTTCGAAACCGCTGCGTGGATCCGGGGCTAAATCCAGGTCTCTTTGTCCTACCAAACCTATCTGATAATAAAGCTGAACGTCTTCGGGCGTAAACAGGGGCGACAAGGCGGTAATCATGTCCGCATCAAAATCGTGATTTATAGCCGCCGGTATTTGCTGAACCAGTGCGATACGATGCAGGACTTGCAATATCTGCTGCAGTACGCCGCTGAAGTCGGGGGTCAGATTAGCTATTTCATTTATTTTATCGAGAATCGTGGCCGCATCACTCTTGGCCAAAGCCGCCAGTATATCCTCAACAGGTTGCTGCGCCACTGTGCCCAGCATGGCCCTGACATCTTCCGCAGTTACTTTACCATTGCCATACACAATCGCCTGGTCCAACAGGCTTAAGCCATCACGCATACTGCCGTCAGCAGCCCGCGATAATAGTTTTAATGCAGCGGCTTCGGAGTCAATACTTTCCTGCTTGAGTATAAATTCCATCTGGCTGAATATCTGGCCCGGCAGCAATCGTTTCAGATTAAACTGAAGACAGCGGGACAGCACAGTCACAGGAATTTTATGGGGATCGGTCGTGGCTAACAGGAACTTGACATGCGGAGGCGGTTCTTCCAGCGTCTTTAGCAAGGCGTTGAAGCTATGCCCGGACAGCATGTGCACCTCGTCGATCAGATAGACTTTATAGCGCCCATGGCTGGGTGCGTATTGTACATTGTCCATTAACTCCCGGGTGTCATCGACTTTGGTTCGGGATGCCGCATCAACTTCGATTAAATCCAGGAATCGCCCTTCATCCAGGTCACGGCAAACACTGCACACGCCGCAAGGATTAAAATCCTGGAGGTCTTCGCAATTAATGGCCTTGGCTAAAATCCTGGCGATTGTTGTTTTGCCTACGCCGCGGGTTCCGGTAAATAAATAGGCATGATGAAGCCGGCCATGCTGCAAAGCGTTCATTAACGATTTGACGATATGCTCTTGTCCGACAACTTCCGTAAAATTATGGGGACGCCATTTTCTGGCGAGAACCTGGTAGTTCATTGCAGGCTCAAAAGGCAGTAACTGAAGTGGGCGGTAACCGTACCAGCCACATCCCGGCACACGAATCTGCTGCTACCGTTGCTCCCTTCCGGGCCTGGCGGGGTTTACAGCATATCGTTGCGGGAGGACCGATACGATCACCATTATACAAAAGCCGTACTGGCTAAAGGAGGCGTATTATCGTTGAATAAACTTAATAATACAAGCCGGGATAAAATAATTTCCGTGAAAATCAAAAGGGGATTTTGGCTACAGCGAAGGGTGTATTGTGGATATTAAAAAAGGTTACAAGCGTAAGGTGTAAAATTTAGGCTGGATTTGTTTTTAAAATTTAGCTATATGACAATCGAACATAGGCTAAAGTCGACCTAGAGTTAACGGTTAAGAAAAAACTTTCCGTTGTGTCCATTGGCTCGTATGTGGCGAACCAGCCGCACAAAGAGGTTCTTGCTTACCCGCTCTCGAAGGATATACTCGTGCGGCCGTTCTGGCATCGTCTTGGCAAATGAACATACTGATGAGTCAATGAATATCCATAACTCATCGAGCCGTGCAGTCAAGCTATGCATTACCCACTCCCGACGATTTCCGATTCAGTACGGACAGAATGTCCGCAATCCTTTTCAAACACTCCACAATATTCCTGACTACTTGATCTTTGTCTTCACCAAAAGCGACTTCAATGGCTACTACAAATTCGTTATGCTGAGAGGCTGTAAATAAGCCCTGCTTGGCAGCCCACGATTCGACTAATGCCCGTACCTCATGTGCACGGCCGAATTGGGTTGACGAGAATACCAGCCAAAACGGAGTTCCGCCATATTTTTTCCAGAATCCAAAATGAATTCCAAACCAGATACCAACGCCTTGCTCGTCCGATAACCTCGCATATTGCCCGATTCGTTCCCATGATGCTTGCGGCATAAGCCTCTTGATATTGAGGACACC
The DNA here is from genome assembly GCA_028716975.1 of Methylobacter sp. Taxonomy (GTDB): domain Bacteria; phylum Pseudomonadota; class Gammaproteobacteria; order Methylococcales; family Methylomonadaceae; genus Methylobacter_B. Next base: position 4,176 of record JAQUOU010000022.1, read on the forward strand.
TTCGGTAACTGCCAAGCCCACAGAAGCCTGCACAACCGAGCCCATCTGAAGAATAAGTGCGGGCGTACGTTGGTCGGTTAGCTCAGTTGAGGAAATGGGTATGAATGCCTCACTATCCGCCGCTTTACAGAGTGCACGCAACTGGAGAAGATCGCTTTTAGCACTCTGATCGTCGGCTATTTCAAGCTCCAAGGCCGAAAGCAACTTCGTCCACGACGTGAGTGCGAGTATCGGGCCAATGTCTGTTTTGAAGGAATGAACAACTCCGGCTGTAGTATCTCGAACCATTACTGAAATTCCAGCATCTTCAAGTCTTCGAATATGTTCGCGCCACATAGTCTGTTCACGTGCCTCTGGCACAATCACCAAAAGGATTGTGGACTGAGTATATTTTGCAAGTTGCTTTAGGTAAAAGGTAGGTTGATTTTCTGTCAAACCAGCCCAAAACTTGTTCTCAACAAAAACACGAGGTTCAATTTCACTAATGCCCCACATATCAGGACGGATGTTCCCTTCTGTTTGCTGAGTTCGGAAGTGAAGGTCGGGAATATCAGCAACGATTCCACGAAGAAGCTTCATCATGCCGTTTCGAGCGTATTCGTTGGAGTGAAGAATGAACGCAAGCGCATCCGTTGCGACATCTTCATTTACTTGGGAGAAGCGTTTCTGAATGATATGACTGAAAACAGTTTGCATTTCGTATCCTCTGCCGAACAAGTTATTATCCAGGTCTGGATATTTTGAGTTATTTAATATTTCATTTGATAAGAATAGCATTCAAAAGAAGTTTTTCTGAACTAGATAGAAGGCAAATTCGCGTAAGAAACAGTTTCTGGATAATATCAGAAGACAATCATGGAACATTATGACCGTCCATTATTAGACGGTTTAAGTCATTCATTATCAGCATTGATCTAACGAATTTTCAATATTGCCACATCAAGTCTGAAGTTTTAGATCCAGATGCGCTCTAACCCGGCCAGACAATCACGGCGCTGCGCAAGCGGTTCTTACCAAAGCATGACATCCGGCCAAAATTTTCGCGGGCAATGGGAATAAACTGGCAGTCAAGTTCGCTTTGGCGGCTGTCGTCGGGATCTGAGTCATGCATGTACAGGCAATCGTCATCGAAACCGCTCATAACCACCCAGTGCGGGGTTTTTTTGCGGTTTATAAGGAAAGTGCTTATCAGTATCAGCGGTATTGCTCCGCCATTAAAGGCGTTAATCAGCTCATTCTGGGAGATATCGGCATAATGGATTTTGATTTCCTGTTCATTTGCTTCCCGTTTAAAGCAGCTGTCAACCAGTTCCACGACCTGTTTTTTTTCTTCATTACGAACGCCGTCAATAAACAGCGTGCCGGTCTGGTTAATCCAGACTTCGACTTTAAATTGACGCCGCCTTGCCGCCAGTGCAAGACCAATCGGATGGCAGCCGCCGTGGCCGGCGGTCATGAAAATGGTAGTGGCTTCCCGCCACAGGTTGATTTCTTCTTCCTGAGACGGCAGGTAAGATTTGTTAAGGCCATGCATCGCCATCATCAGTGCTACCGGACCGCATGTAAAAGGGGTGGTTTGCCTCAACCAGTGTACGGTTCTGTGTTGCAGGCTATCGCGATAATGGCGGATGCGTTTCTGGTAACGTAAGGCGTCTTTGTGATCCTCATAATAATCACGGTATATTCCGAACAACTGATAGCCAAGCGCTTCATAGAGGCCAATGGCTGGAGTATTGTCCACGCTGACTTCAAGGCGCAAGTATAGCCGCCCGTCATCATTAGCGGCTTGTTCACCGGCGGTCATGAGCAATTTGGCAATGCCCGAACCTCTTAGTTGCGGGGACACTGCCAGCGAATAAACTCGGGCCAAGCGGGTGCCGGGGTGATAAATAATCAGGACGTATCCGGCCACCGCCTTTTCTACTTCGGCAATCAGCAAAGCGCAATGATCGGCAATCAGCCAATGCCGGAAACTGCGCCGGCTTAATTTATCGGTTGCAAAGCTGGATCCTTCAAGCTCTACCAGTTCATCAAGATCCTCTAACCGGGCTTGACGTATCAGAATATTATCGATGTTCATCAGGCTGATAGTCCATGCAAAGCCTGTGAGATAACCTGCCGCGCACGAAACAATACCATTTCTTTCCATGCCGGATCAGTCGGGCAGAAATGATGCCGCATGACTTTACTATGTTCTGCGCGGGCTTGCAGATTATCCTTTAGCGCCCAAAGTTGATGGTCGCGCAGCAATATTTCGAACAACTGATCGGTTCTGAAAGTGCCGAACTCCAGGGTGATGTAGCAACTTCGTTCATTCATGACGGCATGCCAGGCATAATCCAGTAAACCTGTTTTAGGAACTGAACTCGATGTGCCCAGCAACGGCAAAGTTACTGAATCGCCATACAGTATATGAGCGGCAGTTGTTCCAGCGCTATCGGGGGCATGATCGCAAATGATTTCACCGTATCCGTAAGGCCCGAGACCCGTATGTATATCGATTACCGCCAAGTCCCGCTCGCGCAAAGAATATCGGGCAATGAGCTCTTCTGCGACCTGTCTTCCGTGCGCGGGCGCATGCCCGCCATAAAAAGGCCCTGCCGGATCAGTATACTGTCCGGCGCTAATAGCCTTTTCAAGCGCTTCACGTCCGTGCTGCTGCTCGAATTCAGTAAAAGCTGTTTTCCGTTGCTGTGCATCAAATAAAAAAAACGCCGGCCTGAGCAGTTCATAGCCGGGATTTTCCGGCAATGGCATGTTAAAATCGACCGCATTGCGATTAAGATCAACGCCGTCAGCATCACAACGGCGCTGCCATGCATAACCCCAGGGGGTTAATGCATGGATCATTAATACCGCTGTATCAGCTGGAATAATAAGATGTCTGGAACCGATCAGCAGCAAATGATCTATTTGCACAGCACTGCCGGCATATCCTTCTATGCCATGAGTTCCACCGATCATGACCACTACTTTTGAGGCGTCTTTATCGCCAATCCAGGCCGTATCGGTAACCAGTGATTCATCTTCAGGCCCGGCGCCGGAACACGGATAAGGCACACTTTGATGAGGATGGGGCAGTTTAGCCAAGTGTGCAAGCCAGAGCTGTCTGCCGTAGGAGTAGCTTGCGGGAAAAACATTTGTATCAATAACAGCGATAGGAAGAGTGGAAGACATAAAATTACCTGAATATTTATCTTAGCATAACGCTAGTTAAGTTAATCTTGAAATATTTTTCCATGCGTACAGAAACACCTTGTATAAATAGCGGTCTAGTTCCAAACTTATAATTTATTTTGTAGCAGGTTTTCTTAACTATGGCACGTACCATTCTGGTGATTGATGATCTTTCCGACTGGAGCCCTTATTATCCGAGTGAGCAGGTAATTACCTTTGAAACTTATCTTGCCACTGAACAAGCTGAATCTGAAGAACGCGTCCGTGTCATAAATCTTTGCAGCAGCTATCGGTATCTTTCGGACGGGTATTACTGTTCATTGCTGGCGGAGGCGAGAGGCCACCATGTCATTCCGTCTGTCAAAGTGCTTAATGACCTGGGCAAAAAAGCGTTATACCGGCTACAGCTTGAAGATTTGTCCGAAGCCCTTGCGCGTACCGTTAAAAGCCAGAACACCGAAAATGAAATTATCCTGCTGAGTTATTTTGGCACTACGCCTGACCCGGCTTTCCAGGAACTCGCAAGGCTTCTATTCGAACGTTTTTCCTGTCCAGTCCTCGAAGTGACGCTGCACTTTCGACAGCAATGGGAAGTCACTGACCTAAAGGCGGTCTCGCATCGAGATCTGGATGAGTCTCGGGAAACGGTGTTTGCCGAGGCGCTGGATAAATTCAGCAAAAAAGTCTGGCGTAAAGGACGCGCGCGCAAAACCGCCCGCTATGATCTTGCCATATTGGTCAATCCGGAAGAGGAACTGCCGCCCAGTAATCGCGGCGCGCTGAAAAAATTTATCAGCATCGGCAGGCAGTTGGGTATTGATGTCGAATTGATAACTCAGCAGCACTATGTACGGCTGCCTGAATTTGACGGCTTGTTTATCCGCGAAACCACGGCTATCGATCATCCCACCTACCGGTTTTCCAAAAAAGCCGAAGCGGAGGGCCTGGTGGTTGTCGATGACCCCACCTCTATGCTGCGCTGTACCAATAAAGTTTATCTTGCCGATTTATTTCGCACCCATCGCGTTCCTTCCCCAAGAACCTGGCTACTGCATAAAGGCAATGCCGTTCATCTTGATAAACTGGAAGTCGAGGCCGGCTTTCCTGTGGTCATAAAGATTCCGGACGGCTCATTTTCCCGGGGTATTGTTAAGGTTAATAACCGTAGCGAACTTGAGCTTAAGGTCAATGAGCTGTTTCAAAAATCCGCGCTGCTGCTCGCGCAGGAGTTTTTCTATACCAAATTTGACTGGCGGATCGGCGTTTTTAACAACAAGCCCTTATACGCCTGCCGCTATTATATGGTCAAAAACCACTGGCAGATTTACCGCCACGGCGAAAGCCGTACCGATACCGGCCAATGCGATACCTTGCCAACATTCGAAGTGCCTAAACCCGTGCTGGAGGCCGCGTTAAAAGCGACGCAAACCATAGGCAACGGCTTATACGGCGTCGACGTCAAGGAAAAAGACGGCAAAGGCTACGTGATCGAGGTCAACGATAACCCGAACATTGACAGCGGCGTGGAAGACAAGTATCTCGGTGATGAACTGTATCATCTGATCATGAGTGAATTTCTAAGGCGTATGGAGAATCATAGTAAAGGTCTTTGAGGAAGCTCTTAAAATCCTTAGCCAGGCTTCCTTCGACAGGCTCAGGACGAACGGCAGGCGGTTGATTACATTCGTGGTGAATCCTTTGGCTACGGTCAGGAGAGCCCCTTCGATTGCACTCAGGAGAGCCTTGTCGAGTCCGTTCGTGGTGAGCCTGTCGAGTCCGTTCGTGGTGAGCCTGTCGAACCATTCGCGGTGAGTCTTTAGCCTATGCTCAGGAGAGTCTTGCCGAACGCTCTCATGAGCGCGGTCGAAAGGCATGAGCGGAATCAACTTGTGCAAAGATTCCTTTAGCTTAATAATCTCAAGCTGCCGGTTCGATTTAAACGAATTATCATTAAATTTTGCTATGAATTAATGCAGAAATCTTCTCACCTGTTACTCCTCCTATGGAAGTAAAACAGATCAATAGCCTGACGCAAGTGGATAGTATCGCCTGGAATAAACTTGCAGGCGATGCCTATCCGTTTTTGCGGCATGAGTTTTTAATGGCATTGGAACAAAGTGGTTCGGTATCGGAGCAAACCGGCTGGCTATCTGCCCATTTGCTGGTAATGAAGGGCAATGAGCTGGTTGCTTTTATGCCGCTTTATCTTAAATCGCATTCGCGCGGCGAATATGTGTTTGATAATCAGTGGGCCCATGCTTATCAGCAATTTGGCCTGCGCTATTATCCCAAATGGGTTGCCGCCATTCCGTTTACGCCTTGCCAGGGCCCCCGTATTTGTATTAAAGAGCATGTTGACCCGCTTGAAGTCACGCGCTTGCTGCTTGCGTTTATAAATGAGATTGCCGGACAAAAAGGTATTTCCTCATGGCATTGTCTGTTTCCCGTTCAGCAGCAGGTTGAAATGTTTCGTGCATTGGGTCTTGGCATCCGGGAAGGCGTGCAATTCCATTGGTTTAACAAAGGCTATCGGGATTTTGATGACTTCCTGCAAACTTTTAGCGCAAGTAAACGCAAAATGCTGAAGCGTGAGCGCCGGAGAGTGAGCGAGCAGGGCGTTGAATTGATACGGTTAGCTGGTCGGGATGTCAGTGAGCCGCAATGGCAGGTTTTTTTTCAGTTTTACAAGATGACTTATTTAAAAAGAGGCTCACAGCCCTATTTGAATGCGGATTTTTTCCTGGCTTGCGCGGCGACGATGGGCGAACAATTATTGCTGGTGCTGGCAATTAAAGACAATAGCTATGTTGGGGCCGCGCTAAGTTTTATCGGTACGGATACGCTATATGGCCGCTACTGGGGATGCTATGAAGAGTATAATGCGCTTCATTTTGAAGCTTGTTATTACCAGGGCCTGGACTATTGTATAGAACATGGTTTAAATCGTTTTGATTCCGGTGCTCAGGGCGAGCATAAAATTTCCCGGGGTTTTGAGCCTGTAACCGTCTATTCGGCGCATTGGCTTAGAGATGAGCAATTTGCCAAAGCGATTGAACACTTTTTAACCCGCGAACAAAAAGCCATACAGCTTTATAAACAGGATGCGGCAACTTATCTGCCATTTAAAAAATAAAACGCTTTATTGGAAGATTGATATAGACCTGCTACAGTCAGGCTATCCCCAAAATACCGGGGTATTTTAAATACGTTGAAAGAGGAATGATGATGTCTGATTATAAAAAATATGAATGCGGCGTTTGCGGCCATATTTATGATGAAGCCGAAGGTGATCCCGATTCCGGCATTGCGCCTGGTACGTTATGGAAGGATGTACCAGAAGATTGGCGTTGTCCTGAATGCGGCGTAGAAAAAAGCGAATATACATTGCTTGGATAATTAATATTTCCCCCCGAAAGTACACAGCATGGACACCGTTATCATTGGCTCGGGAATAGCTGGTATCAGCTTTGCCGAGAAATATCGCTTATTAGCTCCCGATGCGAAGATCACGCTGATAACCAGGGAGAATGACGGTTATTATTCGCGGCCGCTGCTTTCACGCGGCTTTACCAAGAATGATATTGAACAATCCATTATCCTGAAAACATTCGATAAACTGCGGGAAAACCGCATCAATGTTATCAGCGGAGCCGAGGTGACGGCTATCAATCGCAATGATCAAACGATTGCTATTAGCGGCTCATGCCGGGAAGAATCACTGCACTATAATAAGCTAGTCATTTCACAAGGGTCTGCCGCCTTCATTCCGCCTCCTTTTAAACCTTATAATCGGCTGTTTTTTTGCCTGAACAGTCTTGCCGATTTAAAAGCCTTGCGCAAGTTTCGGCAAGGCTTTTTAAATGACAACCGGAAACCGGACTGGGCGATTATCGGTGGCGGTTTAATCGGCTGTGAAGTGGCCTCCGATCTGGCCGTTGCCGGTGATAATGTAACGCTGTTTCATGCTATGGGCAGGCTCATGGAGCGCCAATTGGCAGAAGAAGACTCAGTCTCATTGCTTAAGGTGCTGGAAGACTCGGGAATTAAAGTATTGTTGAATCAGAATGTGCAAGGGTTTACCAAACAGGATGAAAAAGTTTGCGTAAAAACCGATGTGGCTACTGGCTTTGACGGCCTGATTGTCGCTTGCGGATTTAAACCCCGCACCGGGTTAGCTGAAAAAGCGGGTCTTGAAATCGGCAGGGGCATTAAGGTTAACCAGTGTTTGCAAACTACTGATGATGCTATTTATGCCCTGGGCGATATAGCCGAATTACCGAATGGAAAGCTTTACGCCTATATTTTACCCATCCGCAGCCAGGCATTTTGGCTGGCTGGGTTTATTTCGGGACAGGAAAAGAACGAGTGGTCGCCGCCAGTATTTAGCACCAAGGCCAAAGTGCATGGCTTTGAAGCTGCTCATCCGTATAATCTTTAAGATCCTGTCCAGTTGTAAAATATAAAATGAAAAAGCCTGGAATATATCGCGCCCAAAATTTTATTATTCCCCCTCTTTCGCCAACTCTGGCTGCGACTTTACAAACCAAAATCGACCAGAAAACCAAGCCGCTGGGAGCCTTGGGGCAATTGGAATCCCTGGCGTTGCAAATTGGGTTGATTCAGGACAGCCTCACGCCGAGTTTGAACAACCCCTGCATTATTATTTTTGCCGGAGACCACGGTATTGTTGATTCCGGCGTCAGCGCCTATCCGCAAATCGTTACTGCGCAAATGGTCGCTAACTTTTTGGCGGGGGGAGCGGCAATCAGCATTTTTGCCAAACAGCACAAGCTGGGTCTGCTGATTGTTGATGCGGGAGTTAATGCCGACTTAACCCGCCATCCAGGGCTGATCAATGCAAAAATCGGCAAAGGCACTAACAATTTTTTAGTAGATCCGGCCATGACCGAAGATGAATGTAACAAAGCCCTGCAAAAGGGAGCAAATCTCGTTTTGCAACAGTATAACCACGGCTGTAATTGTATCGGCTTTGGCGAAATGGGAATCGGCAACACGTCCTCCGCCTCATTGCTCATGCACTGTTTAATGGATATTCCATTAGCCCGGTGTGCAGGTCGCGGCGCCGGTTTAAATGACGACCAGTTACAAAATAAATTAGTCACATTGCAGCAAGCGTTAAATCGCCATAAAGTTTCAAAAGAACCCTTAGAGATATTAGCCACGTTCGGCGGTTTTGAAATCGCCATGATGGTAGGCGCCTATCTTAAAGCCGCCGAGTTGGGACTGCTTATACTGGTTGACGGATTTATAGCCGGCGCCGCGCTTTTAGTAGCCGTCAAACTGTATCCGCATGTGCTCGATTATTGCGTGTTCAGCCATGTTTCCAACGAGCAGGGCCATCAGGCCTTATTAACTCATCTTAATGCCAGAGCATTGCTGAACCTGGAATTACGCCTGGGCGAAGGCTCAGGCATTGCTCTTGCCTATCCTTTACTGGAATCGGCCGTATTATTTTTGAATGAGATGGCTACCTTTGATGAGGCTGGAGTTGATCATCAAACTTCCGGAAAGCTCTAAAAATCAGTTACGTTCATGGTTCGGCATGCTCACCACGAACGTAGCCTATTGATCCTATTAAAGCCGTTCGAGCTAAGCCTGTACGATTTAAAGCCGTTCGAGCTAAGCCTGTACGATGAAATGAACTAAACGAATATCAAGCAGCAAAGGACTGATCCAGCAAGGCGTTATCCAGCTTTCCGGCACGGAAACTTTTGCCTGAATCAATGGCTGTCACAATGACGCTGGCCGGGCTGAACAGCATAGGATCGATTTTGAAGAAGTCATATTCATACTGTTTAAAAATTTCAGCAAAAGGTTTGCCGTAATCTTTAGAAGTTGAACTGGGCAATTCTTCGGCCAGTTTTTCCGCCGCCTCGTCGCTGCCTTTTACAAATAAATGCACTTGACCGGCAAAAAGGATGGCGTCATTCGTACGTCCCATTGCCTTGACAAAATTTGGATGCGGCGGGCAGATAGGCGCGCTGCCGCTGCCGTCAATAATATTTTCCAGTGGAAAATGCAGGGCATGGGCTTTGTGCATGGCCACTTCCAGCACTCTGGCAACCACCTGAATGCCGCCGGCAAGACTGCTGGTCGGCGTAACGATAATGGTCAGTTTGGCTGGATCGACCTTACAGGCGCTAGCGACATTCTCAATGATCTGGATGGGAGGCAGCGCATCATTTTCAATCACCAATACCGTAGCATCTGCGCTGTCCTGATAATTCAGTTCTTTGTACAACTCTTCAACCGGCTCTTGCTGTCCGTTTTTTACTTTGGTTGCCAGTGCCCGGGCGGGGCCTGAACCTAATGCGTAATATTTCTCATGAGACAAACTCCAGCCTGCATATTGGCTTCCCAGACAGCCCAGAACCGGATTGCCTGTATGAACATTCACTGACAACGGCCAGTGGGTTGTATAGGTACTGTGACTGATGGTTACGATTCCCATGCCGCCGAGACAGATTTCAGCAATAATGCGGCCTGCTTCAATGCCGCCGGGCACTTTAATTCCGGCATCAACGATAGTGCAGCCATTGTCCAGCTTTTCTACCTCAAGCCTTAGTTTGTCGGCATTATCAAGCAGTTGTTTTACTAATGGCTGGGTCAATTTATTAACGCTGGCTTTATATTCCATGAAGTTGAAACCTTTTTATATGATTGATAATAATCTGTCGTTTAATCAGCAGCTGCTCTGCGATTTTCTGTGGTGGTTTTTGGTGCGCAATGATACTGCAAACCGGCTGTCCAGTGCGAATTATTGAAGCGGATTCAGGCAAATCCATACACCATTCAGGCCATTCGTATTTCTCAGGAATTTTCAAATCGTGTTCAGCATAGATGATTTGCCAGCCTTTAACATCTTTATCGGTGGATGTGTAATCCGCAAATGAACCTTTACTGGCTTTGATATGCCGGATAAGCAAATCGTCATCATACAATTGCATGCTGGCGGAGGGACGCGGGTTAATTTCCAGGATATAGCTGCAATTAGCTGACTGTATAAAGTCCAGGGAATTTAAACCCTTAAGCACGAATACCGGCGCCAGTCTGGTTAGCCAGTCCGTTATCAACGATTTTTGTCCCTCCTGCAATTCACTGTTATTGATGATGCCAGAAAAAATAAATTCTTGAGTTTCGCTCAGCATAATACTCGATTGAGTATTAAAACCTATTACCTGCACTTGTTGTCCATCAGCGAGGAATAATACGGAATGTTGTGTGCCCGCCTGATATTTCTGCCAATAAACCGCCGAACCGGCATTGTCATTGCCATTCCTGTGATAATGTTTTATGCCCCAACCGCCGTGACCCTGTAACGGCTTAATCAGCCAATTGTCCTGATATTCAGGTGCGCTGAAAGCCATTTCAGGATACGGGATGTCCAACTCATCCAGTACAGCAAAAAATGCCTGTTTATTCTGTAATTTTGCAAACGTATCAGGATGATTACCCAGAATAATCAATCGGCTGTCAAGGTAATACAGACTTTCGGGATAGTACTCAAAACCACTGCCGTAAATAACCTGCGTTACGGCATAGCGCTTAATAAAATACTCAAGAGCAGGCGTTATATGTTCTTCCGCCAATGACGGTATTTGGCGAAAAGCCTCCGCGCAAGATTGCGTGTCAAGGTCAGCAAACAAATCGATAACCAATGGCTTCAGGCCGGCGTTTTTAGCGGCTTGAGCCAGCATACGGCCTGAACCGGCAATGATGAGAATCAGGGTTTCCATGCCCCGGCGCAGGAACAATGAATAAACCCAATCGATAACAAAGTCCGCCTAAATAACAAAAATATCCCCGCCGCTATTGCGCGCACTGGCCGTAAAAAAACTCAACTGATCAAAATGCGCAAACTGCTGTCTGGCCTGACAGGCGATAGCTTCGGCCGGCTGCGCGCCTTCAATCGCGCAAAACCCGGTTGGTCCCCATGAGGTTTGGCCTATGGCGACTGCGCCCTGCCGGTCTAGCCATTGCATGGCTTGAGCCACTTCAAGGCTGGCAAAAACCCCGCCTTGAGCCAGGGCAAAATGTTCACCCACGGATCTTTGCAATTGGGTAATAACCTCGCCAAATTTAATAATGTCATTTTCGGCGAGTGCGGGTAAGCCCTGCATCAATAATAAATAACATAACCGTGCGGCTTCCTGTTGCGGAAAAGGAGGCAGTTTTTTGAAAGCCTGTATTTCCTGTTGCCCATGTAACCCCTGGCCGCGCTGATCAAAAACCAGAATGAAACGCCATTGTTCAGGCACATCCATATGCACCAGGACCGGCGGCGTTATGGTGTTTTCACCGCGCCCGCCATCGACTACCAATCCGCCCTGTTCAAATACGCCAATACCGACACCCGAGCGCAAGCCTCTGTCCATTACCGACGCAATATCACGTATGGTAAGCCCTAATTCATAAATTTCGTTTAGCGCGGTGCCTATTGCGAGCGACATCTGCGTGCCTGAGCCCAGGCCGACATGCTCAGGGATAGCTGTTTCAATCGTTATATTCAGCTTGTCCGGTACGCCTAGCGCCTGGCACAATAACGTCAGACAAGCCTCTGCCCTTGGCGCGGAAGGGCCGGTAATGAGACGATGCGCGGCAGCGGATACCGATAATCGCGTGGCATGTTCATTAAGCGCAACGCCGATGCTGCCAAAATGACGGCCTAATGATCCGCTTAAATCAATAAATCCCATATGCAGTCTCGCAGGGGCAATGACAGTGACTTTAGAATATTGGATTAACAAGCGTTTGAATGTGCAGAAGGCGGGAAAGAGTGGAAATTATACAGTATCCGCCTGGCGCAAGTGAATTAAGCACACATGGCATCAGCTAACTGCGCCAGATCAGCCATCATCAGATTGCAAAGATCAATTGCCAGGGGATTGACAGGATGCATTGACGGTATGAAGACCGAAAAAGCGCCTGCCCTGGATGCCGCTACAATACCGGCATGAGAGTCTTCAATAACCATACATCGATTGATTTCAACCTGCAGCAGTTCTGCCGCTGTTAAAAAAATTTCCGGCTCAGGTTTGCCGTGTTGAACGTGATCACGGGTAATAATAATTGAAAAAACATCATTTAAACCCGCAAGCTCAAGACATTCATACGCATTAACTGCCCGGCTGTTTGTCGCGAGGCAAAAAGGAATTTTTTGCCGGGTGATGACATCAAGCAATTCCTTAAAACCGTGTTTAACTTTTATGCCTTCGGCATTGACATGCTCGCGCCAAAAGCGGCCTGCTGTATGATTAAAGGCTTTCAGGTTAAAATCAGTTCCGTATAAGCTAATAAGCTTTTGTTCCAGTTCCGCATAGTGCAATCCTGAAAGAGATCTGCAAACCTGTTCAGGCAGATCAAGTCCCATAGCATGGGCAGCTTGTTGCCAGGCCATGATGTAACCGGTTTCGGTATCCAGCACCAGGCCATCCATATCGAAAATAACAGCCGAAAAATCAGCCAGCTTACGCATTGCCTTAATCCTGCATGACCTTAATATATTCACCCGGCGCTTCCCGGCTGGAACCGACCACGATGCGTTTAGTGCCCTGCGCCGTTTGCTCCAGCATGCCTGATACCTCCACCCTTTCGCCGCTTACGGCCTGTCCTGTGTAGGTTGCAGTAAAGCAGGCAATAGAACTGATATGCTCATGTTCAATTTGGTATTCAGCCGGATAATCAAAAGCGCGGGTGTCATCAGTTATTCTGCACTGTAAAGTAATCGAGCCGCATTTTTGGTAATTTTGCGGTTTGGGATTTACTAAAGAATCAATGAAATTCAAATCAAATTTTCGCCCGTTAATCATTGCCTTGTTGTATTTTCGCTGTTCATGCCATACATAGTCTGCAAAACTTAAGGCGCATGACCGGCGTTCATAGGATTGCCGCCAGTCGTTGTGGTTTAACTCCTGTAATTGTCCCTGATTGATCAGCTTCCGCGTAACTGCTCTGCAGGCGTGAAAGAAATTTCTTTCATAACAGACTAAATCAATATCGGAATTTTGCTGCTGGGCGCCGATTAGTATTGAACCGGTAATTCCGGCTTGCGATAAATCCAGCCCCTGCTGTTGATACAATTCACCAAGCCGGAGTACATCCTGCTCAATACGATCATGCCGGTTCGCCTGCATGATTTGCTGCAATCTCTGCCTGGGTTGATAGTGCCTGATAATCCGGTTTGTGTCCACCGCATGCAAATGCGCATCCAGTGCCGTGGAATAATGCAGGTAAGCCGGATAATTTTGCTTCAGGAAAGCATTGGCTTCCTCTGTCTGATATTTTATCCAGCCAGGCGTTTCATCAAGGAATCCCTGATTAAGTCCTTCGACAAGCTCAGGACGAACGGTAACCCTTAGCCTACGCTCAGGAGAACCTTGTCGATTCCGTTCGTGGTGAGCTTGTCGAACCATGAGCGGAATCAACTTGTTCAGAGATTCATTAATATAACGCAAGAAACACAGCACTTTATTCTGCTCGGTACCCTGCGCCACGACTGCAAAAATTAGCCCTTCCTCAGTCTCAATAAAGTCCTTGGCAATAAACATCAGGTATTTTCAATTTGTTTTACAAAAGTAACAAGGTGCTTTACATCAGGAATATTCATCCTGATTAGCAAGATGCCTCAGCTAAGTCGTCATACCGGCATGGATTGCCGGTATCCAGTCCACAGGGATGTGGTGGTTAGGTTGCCATCCGTGGCTTCTGGGTTCCGGCAATCCCTGCCGGAACGACGGTTTTGGAATTGCCTGAAACATCTTATTAATCAGGATATTTATTGTTTCTTTTAAGGAATCGCTGCACAGTTCTTAGCCGGCTTTCCTTCGACAAGCTTCCTTCGACAAGCTTCCTTCGACAAGCTCAGGACGAACAGTAACCCTTCGTCTATGCCAAGGGAGCCTTTTGTTGATTCTGTTCGTGGTGAGCCCTTCGACGATGCTCAGGAGAGCCCCTTCGATTAGACTCAGGAGAGCCTTGTTGATTCCGTTCGTGGTGAGCTGGTCGAACCATGAGCGGAATCAACTTGTTCTTAAGATTCCTTAAAAGCCGGAAGAAGAATAACTTCAATATTTTAACGTATCCTGATCTTGCCGGCATTGTTAAAACACACTTTAAAATAGGTTCTGCTTTTTTTATTGAAACTCATGGTCTAATCTTCTATGCTCCACGCTTGGGTTTTGGCTGTAAATCAATGCCTTTGCCTCATCCCTTAAATCACTAACATAGGAGACCGTATGAAGATTGGCATACCCAAAGAAATTCATGAGGGTGAACAGCGCGTTGCCACGACTCCGGAGGCGGCCGCACAAATAATAAAGATGGGATTTTCCGTAAGTATCGAAAGCGGCGCCGGGGTTGGCGCCAATATTTCCGATGAAGCCTATAAAGCCGTAGGCGTTGAAGTCGTAGCCGATGCCAAAACGCTTTGGAAACAAGCGGATATCGTCATGAAAGTGCGAGCGCCAGAACAACACCCGGAACTGGCAATAGACGAAGTTGAAATGCTATCCCAGGGCGGCCGCTTAATAAGCTTTATCTGGCCTGCGCAAAATGAAGCATTGATGCAAAAACTTGCCGCTAAACAAGCAACCGTGCTTGCCATGGATAGCGTGCCGCGCATATCCAGAGCGCAAAAACTGGATGCGCTCAGTTCCATGGCTAATATTGCAGGTTACCGCGCCTTAATTGAAGCAGCCCAGCATTTCGGGCGTTTTTTTACCGGCCAGATTACCGCAGCCGGTAAAATTCCACCGGCCAAAGTATTGGTGATCGGCGCAGGCGTAGCCGGGTTAGCGGCTATCGGCACGGCAAAAGGCATGGGCGCTATCGTCAGGGCCTTCGATACCCGGCCTGAAGTGAAAGAACAAATTGAAAGTATGGATGCCGAATTTCTGATGCTGGATTTCAAGGAGGAAGGCTCAGGAACCGGCGGTTATGCCAAAACCATGTCTAAAGAATTCATTGAGGCTGAAATGGCATTGTTTGCCAGACAAGCCATGGACGTGGATATTATCGTGACCACGGCACTCATTCCGGGCAAGCCGGCTCCGAAATTAATCACGGAAGGTATGGTTAAATCGATGAAACCGGGCAGCGTGATTGTGGATTTGGCAGCCGAACAAGGCGGCAATTGCGAATTGACCGAAAAAGACCGGGTTATGGTCAAACATGGCGTCACCATTATAGGCTATACCAATTTACCCAGTCGTCTGGCCAATCAGTCCAGCCAGCTTTATGCGACCAACCTGCGACATTTATTAACTGAACTGTGTCCGGAAAAAAACGGCGAAATCAATGTCAATATGGACGATGAAGTGATACGCGGCACTACCGTCATTAAAGAAGGCAATATCACCTGGCCGCCGCCACCGCCTAAACTCTCGGCAGCCCCGGCTCCGCAAACTGAAGCCCCGGCTTATGCCGCCGTACTGGAGCAACAAAAAAAATCAATCATTCCCGCACCGGTTAAGCAATTTTTACCCCTAATTATCGGCGGCGTGGCGTTGTTTGGTATCGGCTTTGTTGCGCCGGCATCGTTCATGTCACACTTTACCGTGTTTGTCCTGGCATGCTTCATCGGTTATCAGGTGATATGGAACGTATCGCCGTCCTTACATACCCCTTTAATGAGCGTCACCAATGCGATTAGCGGCATCATAGTCATTGGCGCTTTGGTTCAGATTTCCGCGCCCGGCGATCTCATCAGAATCCTTGCTGGATTAGCCTTGCTCATTGCATCAATCAACATTGTCGGCGGCTTTTTAGTCACCCGCCGTATGTTGGAAATGTTCAGAAAATAATAGGGGAAAATGATGTCTCAAAGTTTAGTTACGATGTCTTACATCGTCGCCACCATTCTGTTCATTCTTAGCCTGAGCGGTTTAAGCAATCAGGAAACAGCCCGGCGCGGCAATTATTACGGCATGCTGGGGATGGCGATTGCCATTATTGCAACGGCTCTAAACGGCTCTTTTAATGCTTACGCCATTTTAATCATCGCCTTGCTGGTTGGCGGCGCTATCGGTATGAAAGCCGCTTTCAAAGTTGAAATGACGCAAATGCCGGAACTGGTTGCCATTATGCACAGTCTGGTCGGCATGGCTGCGGTTCTAGTCGGCTATGCCAATTTTATGGATCCGACCGCAAGTCTTGCCGGCGTCGAGAAAACTATCCATGAAGTTGAAATTTATGTCGGTATTTTAATCGGGGCCGTCACTTTTTCAGGCTCTGTGATTGCGTTTGGCAAACTTAGCGAAAGAATCAGCGGTAAACCGCTACTACTGCCGGGCCGTCATTGGTTCAATCTGGGGTTATTGATGGGGGCTATTTTCCTGGGTTGGCTGTTTTTACACCAGGCTGAGACAGGTGAAGGCATCGTGCCCTTGTTAATCATGACAGCAATTGCCCTGGTTTTTGGCGTGCATATGGTCATGGCCATAGGCGGCGCTGATATGCCTGTCGTTATCTCCATGCTCAACAGTTATTCCGGATGGGCTGCCGCGGCGACGGGTTTCATGCTAAGCAACGATTTATTGATAGTCACCGGCGCATTGGTGGGCAGCAGCGGGGCGATACTGAGTTATATCATGTGCCGCGCCATGAACCGGAATTTTATCAGCGTTATAGCCGGGGGGTTTGGCACAGCCTCGGGCGGGGAAGCCGCCGCTATCGAAGGCGAAGTACAGCCTGTCGATGCTGCAGAAACCGCTCAGATACTGCTGGCGGCAAAAGACATCGTGATTATTCCGGGCTATGGCATGGCGGTTGCGCAGGCTCAGCATACCGTAAATGAAATCACCAAGCTGTTAAAGGAAAAAGGCAAGAAAGTGCGTTTTGCCATTCATCCGGTTGCCGGGCGCATGCCGGGCCACATGAATGTATTATTGGCGGAAGCCAAAGTGCCTTACGACATCGTTTTTGAGATGGATGAAGTCAATGAAGATTTTCCCCATGTTGACGTATCCATAGTCATCGGCGCCAATGATATTGTCAACCCTTCCGCCCTCAACGACCCCAATAGTCCCATTGCCGGCATGCCGGTGCTGGAATGCTGGAAAGGGGGAACCACCATCGTCCTTAAACGCAGCATGGCATCAGGCTACGCCGGCGTAGGCAACCCCTTATTTGTCATGGACAACACCCGCATGCTGTTTGGCGACGCCAATGCGACTTTGCAGGAGGTTTTGAAGGCGTTGAAAGGATAAGTCGTAGGGTGGGCAGGCTTTTCTGCCCACCTTTTATCTAATCCGGTGGGCAAAAAACCTGCCCACCCTACTTGGCTGATTAAGCACGATTATTTATCAGGCGCATCAACGATCGGTTTATCGCTGGGTTCTTTGTCCGGCGCAGTATCGGGTGGATCGATCGGTACCGTATCGGGCACCTTTTCCGGTGCTTCGGGCGGTAAGTCGGGGGCAGGTTTTTCATCGGTATTTTTTGAAGGATGCGTGTTCATTATGTCTCCCGGTAATTTTTGTGTGGGATAAAAGAAGAAGTTTATAAGTTCCCGGATGAATTCAGGATAATGTCGATAGCTTCATTAAAAAAATTCCATAGCCGATTGGGTTTTCATTGCTCCTATATTCAGCGTAATCCTGTCTGAAAGCATCCATTTCCCCGGTTTGGTAGTCAATTATTCTTCTGCAGCCGCTGCAGCAGTCACTCGCCAAACCGTGTTTCCTACATCATCGGCTACAAGCAGCGCGCCTTGTTTGTCGATGGCTAGGCCTACTGGCCTGCCAAACGCTTCGCCTTTATCGCTTAGGAAACCGGTCAATACATCTACGGGTATTCCGGCAGGCTTATTGTCTTTGAAAGGCACAAAAATCACCTTGTAGCCACTGTGCGGTTTGCGGTTCCAGGAGCCGTGCTGACCTACGAAAACGCCGCTGTGGAACTGCGTCGGCAATGACGTATTTTCAGAAAAAGTCATGCCCAGTGAAGCAGTATGCGGGCCCAACGCATAATCCGGCACAATGGCTTTGGCGACCAAATCAGGCTGTTGAGGCTGCACTCGCTCATCCATATACTGCCCATAATAACTGTAAGGCCAGCCGTAAAAGCCGCCATCTTTCACCGAAGTGAGGTAGTCAGGAACAAGGTCGCTGCCGATTTCATCGCGTTCATTAACTACTGTCCATAAGACACCGCTATGAGGCTCCCCGCCCAAGCCATTGGGATTGCGCAGGCCGGACGCAAAAATGCGGGAAGTGCCGTGTTTCGGGTCTACCTCCCAAATAGCGGCGCGGCCAATTTCTTTATCGATGCCATTTTCCGCCACGTTGCTGTTCGAGCCTACGGTCACATAGAGCCGTTTACCGTCCCGGCCGGCAATAAGATTTTTAGTCCAATGATGATTGATGGGGCCGCCCGGCAGGTTTATTATTTTTTTCCCCGGTTTGGAAATCCGGGTTTCGCCTTCGGCATAGGGAAAACGCATCACTGCATCGGTATTGGCCACATAGAAGTCATTACCTACTAATGCCATGCCGAAGGGTGAATTGAGTTTTTCCAGAAAAACAGACCGGGTTTCGGCAATCCCGTCTCTATCGGTATCGCGTAACAGCGTTATGCGATTAGCGCTGGGTTTAGCTGAGCCGGCATTCTTCATAAACAGTTCCATTATCCAGCCTTTAACGCCTTTTGTATCTTCAGGTTTGGGCGGGGCGTTAGTTTCAGCAACCAGTACGTCGCCGTTCGGCAGCACATAAAGCCAGCGGGGATGGTCCAGGCGCTCAGCAAAGGCGGCCACTTTAGTCCCTTGTGTCGCTACGGGTGTTTTATTTGCAGGCCAACCTTTAGCGGGGGCAATATTTATCGTGGGAATCAAGCTCGGGTTGGGCGGTGGTAATTTTGGATTAGGCCCCGTGCCTGCTTCGACCGGCAACTGTGCTTCGTCGCCGCAGGCGGTCAAGCTTGGGGTTATTAACGCAATCAGTATCAAGTATTTTATTTGCACAACACTTTTCTCCTGAGTTAGGCCGGGAAGAAAGCCTTATCGATTATGTTGTTAATGCTGCAAATTGTCTCCAGATAGTTTTAAAGGTTACGGTAAGCCGTGGCTCGTCAACTGCTGTAAAGGCAGCTATTTCGGTTATGGAAAACCAGTTGCCCTCATCGATTTCATCAGCCGCCAGGGTAAAAGGCCCGTTATGAAGACAACGATAAACTTGAATAAATTCCATGCCGATTGCACGAGTGGCCGGTAATTTAAACAGCGGTTCGATGTTGGCTACATCAATACCCAATTCTTCTTTGGCCTCCCTGATGGCGCAGCTTTCATAATTTTCACCGGCATCAACATGACCTGCGGCAGAGGTATCCCAAAGTCCGCCATGCAGGTCTTTCTTCATAGACCGTTTTTGCAGGAATAATTGACCGAGATCATTGAAAACCAAGATGTGAACGGCCCGATGTCTCAGACCTGATGCATGAATGACATGCCGGGGGCGAATATCTATAACGCGGTCATACTCATCAACAACATTAAGAAGTTCATTATGCATGGGCAGGATTTAAGATTAAGCTGATGAGCATTTCTGATAATATCAGATAGGCGCAGTATGATAAATAATTAAGCAGGCCGGGTGATTAGGCATTAAAAAAACCGCTTGGCATTATCTAATGGCTAAAACCAAGCGGTTCTAAATGTTGTTGTAACGAAACATAATATTAGTATGTTTAATCTATGCTTCGTTTAACTATCTCCTGATAATAGTGTATCGAATCCGTGCAAATTTTAAATATATAAAACCATTTATAGAATATAAATTCCAGGTTTATAAAGTAACTGCAATGGATAAATTGAATAATATGCAGGTATTTTGCCGTATTGTTGAATTGGGCTCTTTTGCGGCTGTGGCCCGCGAAATGAATCTTTCGGCAATGATGATAAGTAAATATATGGCTCAGTTGGAAGAATCTCTGGGTGTTGCCTTATTGAACAGAACAACGCGTCAAATCAGCCTTACCGAAGCGGGAGAAATTTATTATTATCGCAGCAAACAGCTTTTGGATGATTTCTCGGAACTTGATGAATATACCTCGCAGTTGGGCCGGCATGTAAAAGGGACATTAAAAATCAATGCGCCCATTGATTTTGGCGGTATCTACATGGTGCCTGCTATCGATGCATATCAGCGCGAATATCCGGAAGTTAAAATTCTGATGACGCTGCTAAATAGTCACGTTAATTTAAATGAAGGCAGTTTTGATTTATCAATTCTAGTAACGGATACCCTTGAGTTAGGGGTGGTTGCCAGAAAAATTGCCGAAACCCTATTGGGTACCTATGCTTCGCCTGACTATATAGCCGAATACGGTAAACCCGAACATATTGATCAATTAAAATTTCATCACTGTCTGCATTATATTGATACGCCGCATAAAGATTACTGGATATTCAAGGTGGATGGGAAAGAGGCTAAAATCAAAGCTAACTGGCATTTCGCCTCAAACAATGGCAGGGCATTATGCCAGGCCGCCGCTTTGGGAATGGGTATAACGCAGGCGCCTGAAATATCGGTTGCAAATTATTTGGCGCAGGGAAAGTTAATAGAAATATTGCAGGAATATCGCATCCCATCACTGGCTATTTATGCCACCTATCTGCAAAGGCGCTTTTTACCGGCCAAGCTGACCACATTCGTTAATTTTTTAATTAAATACTTTGCAGAAAAAAACATGGATGAAGTAAGTGCTTAATAGTGAAACATAATTAACATGAGATAGTTAACCTACGGGGCACAATAGACCATGGCAAGACGCAGCGAGCACAGTCTGGAAGAAATTCGGGAAATGGTACTGGGCGCCGCCGAAACCATTGTCATAGAGAAAGGCTTTTCGGCCCTGACAATGCGTAAAATAGCTTTAGAGATTGGTTATACCGTAGGCAGTATTTATATGGTGTTCGCCAATATGGCCGAGTTGATCCTGCACCTTAAAGCGAAAACCCTGGATGAAATTGCGGAGCAGTTGGAACAAGTGCAGGACTGCGTGCCGGAACACTGCATAGAAGAATTGGCCAAAAGTTATTTATCGTACGCCAATCAGAACTATAACAGCTGGAGTTTGATTTTTGAGCACCGGTTACCCGAAGATATGGAAGTTCCCGGCTGGTATCAGGAGAAAATCAACCATG
Organism: Methylobacter sp.; assembly: GCA_028716975.1. GTDB lineage: Bacteria > Pseudomonadota > Gammaproteobacteria > Methylococcales > Methylomonadaceae > Methylobacter_B. The sequence goes on from JAQUOU010000022.1 coordinate 25,513, forward strand.
TATTTGGCAGGTTTGAAATGCAGTTCGCACGACTTGCTCCGGGATATTCCGAGGCCCAAAATAAACAGGCGGCGCGTGCCTTATGGGGAGGAATTCATGGAATTTGTGTGCTGTCGTTGACCGGTAAACTGGATATTGTAGGGGTTAATGATGTGGAAGGCAGTGTAGTTTTATTGGTCAGGAACTTTATTCGCGGTTGGGTTGAGCCGGCTGATAATTAAATTACAGAGATCGGCTTTACTGGCGATTGGGCCCACTAAAGCCGATTCTGAGATAATATAAATGTCATGCCTGCTTCTGCTGATTTCCGGACAAGCTCAGCGAAACCATAAAAGTGGCGATAAAAACCAGCGCACCCAGAGCCAGCATAGCCATCACCGGGCCTATATTGTGGGCGGCGGCATAGGTATAGCTGCCCACCGCAGCCAGCATGGCAAGATTTTGAAAAAAGTTCTGCATGGCTACGGCGCTGCCGCTCCCAATACTCTGGTGTCCCAGTTCCTGTAATACAGCATTAATAGGGACGATGAATATACCGCCTGTCATACCAATAAAAAATAAGGTAAAACGGGCCGGCCAGAGGCTGTCCGTAAAGCTCAGCCCGCAAATAAATAAAGCCATTAAATAAGCCGGGATTCTGGTGCGGCTTAAATGCTCCAATGGAATCAATCGCGGTACAATTGCTGATCCGGCTATGATCCCGATAGCCAGGAATAAGGTCAGTTCCGCAATTTCGCTAGCATTTTTGGACAACAGAACCAGCGGAGCCCAGGCTACAATAATTACTCTTAAGGTAGCCGCGGATGCCCAGAATAAAGCCGCGCCAATAATAGCGAACCGTGAACGCGGGGTAATAAGAAACCGGCCTGTTTGCCGCCAGAACTCAATGATTTTTGAGCCGGAAGCAGTAGTTTTGGTGATTCTGACCGGTAAAAATAAAGTGACCAATGCTGAAATCAGGAAAAGGATAATAGTCCCTGTCAACGCCCATTGCAGGGAATAATCCGCCACCTTGGCGCCAATAACCATACCGAGTAAGATGGCGAGTATGGTGGAGCCTTCAATCCAGCTGTTCGCTTTAACCAGAAACTTATGGCCTGCCAGTTCAGGTAAAATGCCGTATTTTGCCGGACTATAAATCGTAGCCCCCACTCCCACTACGCAATAAGCGATTAAAGGTTCCACATTTAGCAGCAATAGCCCGGCGCCTGCTGCTTTTATCAGATTGGCAATAATCAATACTCGTGATTTGGCATGATTATCGGCAAAACCGCCCACCCACGGGGCCAATACCACGAATGCAACCAGAAACACGCTTTGCAAGGCAGGCACATACCAGCTCGGTAACTGTGTGGAATGCATTACCATTGCAATGACCGTAAACAAGATAGCATTATCGGCAAATGCGGATAGGAACTGTGCGATCAGCAAGGGGTATATTTGCTTGTGCATGAAGTTGGCTTACAAATTGTTTTTGGAATATTGCATTGTTTTTAAATAAGTGGGTGAACTCCGCTGTATATATTACTTTAGGCTGGACGAGTTAATGATGAAAGTTGAGCGGCAGCAAGCTCGGTCACGGCCGGGTAATTAATTTTACCCGTAGCCATGAGCGGAATTGAATCAACTATGAGGACTTTTTTGGGCAGGCTGATATAAGCCACTCCTTTTGATGCAGCAGCCAAATCGCTGAGTGTGGCTTGTTTTTGCGTTGTGACCAGAATAACCATCTCGCCTTTTTTTGCATCAGGCAGGCTTATTGCGGCGTGGTGAGCATTTGGCCAGGCCTTGACTGCATATCCTTCCACCGCTGTTAACGAAACCATTTCCCCGCTGACTTTGGCAAACCGTTTACTACGTCCACGAATGCTGATAAAGCCTTCGTCATCGACATGCACAATATCGCCCGTGTCATACCAGCCTTTGCCGTAGAGTGATTCAGGCGGAACCAGTTTGCCGGGAGTGTCCGGCAAGAGATAACCCAGCATAATATTGGGGCCGCTAACGTGGAGCTTCCCGGCATCATCAATGCCGGGAACGGGTTCCACTCGGTAATCCATATGAGGCATAATCCGGCCGACTGTACCGGCTTTAAAATACATAGGGGTATTGACCGAAGTGACTGGAGCTGTTTCAGTAGCGCCATAACCCTCCATAATACGAATGCCGAATTTATCAGCCCAGAGCGCACGCGTGCTTTCCTGAAGCTTTTCCGCACCGGCAACCACATAACGCATTTTATAAAAGTCATAGGCATGGGCTTTTTTACCATAAGCCGCTAAAAATGTATTAGTGCCGAACATGATGGTGGCATTGATTTCATAAGCGACTTCAGGAATTACGCTGTAATGCAAAGGCGTAGGGTAAAAGAAAGCCGTCATTCCACGAAGAACAGGCAGCAGGGTGCCGACGGTAAAGCCAAAGGAATGAAACATGGGCAGAAAATTGAGCACTATATCCTGGGGAGTAAAACTGGTACGGGCGCCAATTTGCTTGTGGTTGGCCAAAATGTTGGCATGGGACAGCACAACGCCTTTGGGTGTCCCTTCGGAACCGGAAGTAAATAAAACTACCGCCGGACTATCCGGGCTGTATTGGTTAGGGTTGTACCAGTAACCCGTGGTTTTACTTTGCAAGAGTGCCTTTATTTTGGCTAGAGGGGATATTTTTTTAGCCAGATCCTCCAGGTAAACCAGGTTGACTTCCTTACTTAATTCATCGGCTCCTTCGCCTAATTTACCCAGTTCTATGAAGCGCCTGGAAGTTAACACCGTTTTTACCTGTGCGAGTTGGCAGGCTGAGACCATACCTGCCGAACCGGTAGAATAATTCAGCATGGCGGGTACGCGGCCATAAAGCTGTAATCCCAAAACCACATACAGGGTTTTAGTAGAATTAGGCAGGAAAACACCGACATTCTCGCCGGGTTTCGTAATTTTCTTTAAGGCATTACCGATAGCAATAGTCCTGGTGATTAAAGGGTCATAGGCTAGCGGGCTTTGCTCCAGGTCTGCGGCAACGGTATGTTTGCCGCCATGTATCGATCGGGCTTGAAGCAGGCGTGCAAAAATGGTTTGCCGGTAATGGCTGGTGGCAAACATCATTTCATCCATAATATTTGCCAGCATCTGTCCGCTATATTTGCGCCGGTTTCTGCCTTTCAGTTCTGAAGGGGCGGAAATACGGGTGGATGGCAAAATCTGAATGGTTATTTTAGGAAATAAACGCAATCGAACGATATTTTGCAATCTGGAAAAATGGGTGTATTGAGCGCCATCAATTCGTATCGGCAGGATGGCGGCTTCAGCCCTGTCGGCGACCATACCGGTGCCGTCATAAATTTTCATCAAAGATCCCGTTACCGTTATGCGGCCTTCCGGGAAAATAACCGTCCGGATGTCATTTTGGAGGTGATGAAATAAATTTTTCAAGGAAATAGGGTGCGTGGGTTCCATCGGGAATATGTGGGATAATCCCAGAAAGGGTTTTAACCACCAGCGTTGGGAAACCTGTGTGTTGATGGCAAAGGTAATGTCATCCGGTAAAAATAGCCATAACAGTACCGGATCCAGAAAAGAAGTGTGATTGGCGATAATCAAAACACGATTTCCGGCTTTTTTGTAATTATCAAGGCCTTTTATTTCAACCCTGTACAGTATTGTTAAGAGCCAACGTAAAATTTTCTTAAACATTTAATATTCCTCCTCGTGACATCTTAGCAGACCTTTAAAAATTATCCCGGGCTTACTTTAATTCATAATTAAACGACGTTCAATTAATTTCTTTTTCTGACTTTACCGACGCTGCGAGACAGGAGTCGAGTAGTCCCCAGAAGCGATAGGGCATGTGTTTTCACGAAGCGTCTTTTTGGGGTGTGAAAATGCAGGCTTTCCGGCATCGCGTCGAGTCATTGGAGAGCAGGTGAGCTACCCCTGGTTGGGTAGCGATCGAGTGACCAGAGCCTGTCCTGAGCGCAGTCGTGAGGAACGGCTGGGGCCGCCGCAGGCATGAGCGGTCGCGTGATTTTTGCCGCTTATTGGGCAGGGATGCCCATAAAAGCTTTCGCAAAAATAGCGACTCCCCGATTAAATTTATGTATCGTCGCCAGGGTGAGGACGCTCTGTCCAGTTTATGATTTATTCAACACCGTTATCTGCAGTAAACTACGTCTTCATCAAGCGCTTTACAAAGCGCCAACAAGTCCTGAGAGAGCTCATTCACCCGTGTGCAGACGCGGACGCGGGTACTCCGCGAATCGGAACGAATGTTTCGGAAGTGCTATCTCGCCTTTCGATAGGAGGGTGATGAATAACTTCAAAAGGCTATTTAGCCTTCCCTGGTTTTGCGTGTTCTTCCAGAAAATTTAGTAACTATTCAGCGCGAAGAATAGTCCCTTCTCCTTTCGGGCTAATCTATGCACACAAGTTTAAGCACCTGATTGTTGAGTAATACTCCTCCTTCTCCAGAGGGAGAAGGTCGGGATGAGGAGAAATCAAATGGCTTTTTTCCTGATTTTGTTCCCCCCTCTCCCTTCCGGAGAGGGCTTTTTCTAAGCTCATCAAAGATGTGTGCATACATTAACCTTCCGGGAGAAGGTTAGGATGAGGGGGATTAAAATAAAGCATTTTGCCTTGTTTTAAATTCCCCTAATCCAACCCTCTCCTTCGGGAGAGGTCTTTGGCGCATTGCGCTGAATAGTTACCTAAATTTATTAATTCAGTGTATTTAAACAGGGGTATTTGGCAATATAAGGGAAGCTCTAAAAATGAGTTACGTTCATGCTTCGACAAGGCTCTCCTGAGCGAGACGAAGGGCTCACCACGAACGTAAAGTATTGATAATATTAGAACCGTTCGTGCTGAGCTTGTCGAAGCACTGTGTTTTTAGAAGTTACCATAAACCTGTGCCTGAGGTAAAATCCGCTTTGCTTAAAAATGCACAAAAGCCCATATAAAAAAACATTTTTTCTTTTTATGAAAATGCTCTGCGTAGCAGTTCTTTTCTGTCAAACCTATTGGGCTTATGCTGAAATTCATGGCACTGTGACAGGCACGACCGATTATATTTGGCGAATGTACTCCAAAAGTAACCAAGACCCTGCCATTCAAGGCAACCTTGATTATCAGCACTCATCCGGATTTTACGGCGGCGCCTCGGTGTCCAGCGTCAATTTTGGTCCAAGTGACGCTAGAAAAGAGTTTCATTTTCAAAACCAGGCCAGGGCTGAAATAGCTCCTTACCTGGGGTGGAGTTTTAATCTTGCTGATGATTGGCGGTTTGATACGCAATATTCCCGCTATTTTTATGACGGCAAAATTTATGAATTCTCGGGTGATTACAACGAGTTTTATATGTTCCTGCATTATAAGGATTTATTTAGCGCGCAAGCCTCTTTTACCGATGACTTTTACGGAATGGGAGATATTGCGTTTAATTATGAACTCACCGGACGGTATCCGGTTACTAATATTCTGGAGTTCTCCGGCACCTTTGGCTATGCCCAGACCAGACCTGTTTTTTTAGCCGATTATCCTTATTGGAATCTGGGGTTGACGGGCCGTTATAAGTTCATCGCCCTGGATTTGCGTTATTACGATGCAAGCGAAATATATTATCAACAGCAACAGCCATCTATTGACCATCCGGATACACTGAAAGCGACCCTGGTCTTCTCTATATCGGTAGGATTCTAAATCTCTGGATAAGTGTCTTACACCTTAGAAAGTATTACTTGGCTGAGTAAATTTAAGATTTTTTTAATATTCACTTAAACCTTTTATTGCTTTTTCGGAATTAACGTTCAAAGTTATTTTAATGAGTCTATTTTTAATGAAAACTCATGCTGCAAAAACACAATCTTTTGAAGGTCCGCCATTGAGCACCTATCAAAATGGCCGGCAAATGCGCGATGCCGAGTTAATTGCGCGGCTGTGCAATGCAGATGAGGATGCGCTTAAGCAGCTTTATCATCATTACTATCCCCGTTTATTCCGGTTTATTGCCCGCGTAACCCGGCGGGATGATCTGATCGATGAAATCATTAACGATGTGATGTACGTCGTTTGGGAAAAAGCGGCGAGCTACAATCCACAATGTAAATCCACGACATGGATTTTTGGCATTGCTTTTAACAAGACTAGACAAGCGCTTCGTAATGCTGACCGCTCTGAAGAAGTTTCGCTCGATGACCTGGACGAAAATCACGCATGGCTGGGTAAACAGGATGCCGGGCTTCGACAGTTAGAAGTGGATGACTGGATGGCGTTTGCACTGGATAAATTGTCTCCTGAACACCGGGCAGTTATAGAGCTCACTTATTACGAAGGTCTGCATTACAGTGAAATAGCGGCTATCATGGATTGTCCTGAAAATACGGTAAAAACCCGAATGTACCACGCCCGTAAATATCTGGCAGTGATTTTAGCCCCAACGAACGACAATTCGGCCTCCACAGTCTGAAAGTTCAGGAATTTACAATGAGAGACATATATCAACAATTAGACTCTGCACATCAGGAACTTTCCCAGTTGTTGCCTTGGTATGTCAACAAAACGCTGCAAGGTTCCGAATTAAAACAGATTGAGAATCACTTAACAGTTTGCCTTACCTGCAAACGTGAGTTAATCCAGCTGCAGAAGTTGGCGTATGCAGTTAATCAGGAAGGTTCGCTTGATTCACTGGAACAGGCTTCTTTTTCACGCCTTAAAATGCGGCTGCAGACCGGTCAACCACTGAATTTACAATTTGTACGCCCACAAGTTCAGATTGAACAGCCAAAAATTAGTGCCCCTGATTATTGTGCCGGACAGCCCGGCAATGCCGCAAAACAGGGTGGAGTGAGCCGTGCAGTGCTGCGTCCTGCTCTGGCAATAGCCGCGGTATTGTTATTATCCTTGCTGATGCCTCGCTATGTTGAGACTGATTTGCAACCAGGCAATGCTTTCAGAACCCTTTCCGACTCGCATCAGGAGCCTATAAGCGCAAACGAAATCAGGGTGGTATTTGCTAAAAATGTCAATCAACAACAAAAAAACAAAATTCTCGAGCGCGTACAGGGGAAATTTACCAGCAATAACCCAACCGCGCAGGGTGTTTATATTGTTCGACTACATACAGATATTGCCTCTAAACAGCTTCTTGAGGTTATTGAGGAATTAAGAAAAGACGCCGCTGTTATTTTTGCAGAACCCGCCTATGCATTGCTTTCTTCAACGCATACGGAAGAATAAAACGGAAAAATAAAGATGAAAACTTACTTGTTATTAGTTTTTTTTACTTTTACCGCTTTTTCTGCTCCTTCAGAAGGCAAAACCGTACCCGATGCTAAAAGCGAACTCTACAGCTTGTTGGATCCGCAGAATGCTGATCGTTTATTGCTGGTTGCTTTTTCCGACAATACGATTAACAGTATCAAAGGCACTGCGTCGCCCACGTCCTACAGGCAGCGTGGCGATTACCAAAGCTCGACCTGGAGTGAGCGAGTCACCAGTCAGCTTGCTGAAGATTACGATTTGGAGAAATTGGCGGAATGGCCAATGACCGAAGTGGGCATGCATTGTGTCGTCTACCGGCTGTTGGACAATGCCCTTATTGCTAGTGCCATTGACCGCCTTTCCAGGGATGATCGCGTCGAACTTGTGCAACCCATGCACGTGTTTAAGACCAGGGCTCAATCTCACAATGATCCTTACTACAAACTTCAGACCAATCTGCAGCACATGCAAATTGGTCTGGCGCATGGGAGGACCACCGGCCAGAGTATCACCATCGGCATGATTGATACCGGGGTAGACCTGGATCACCCTGATTTAGCGGGGCAGATCAGCACAAACCAGAATTTTGCAAAAGATGTATCCGCCAGTTTTTCAACGGATAAACATGGCACGGCAGTGGCCGGTATTATGGTTGCGAGAAGCGATAACGCCAAAGGCATTGTGGGCGTGGCGCCCAATGCCAGGCTGGCCGCCTTGAAAGCATGCTGGCCGAATAAAACCGATGATATTGAAGCGGTCTGTAATAGTTTTACTCTTGCTCTGGCAGTGAATACTGCAATAAAAGCAGATGTGGATGTGCTAAACATGAGCTTAACCGGGCCGCAAGATCCTTTACTGGCCTTGTTGCTTAAGAAAGCGATGGCAACAGGAATTATCGTGGTTGCCGCTGATGCAGGTTCTGCCGATTCAGCCGATAATTTTCCTGCTTCTTTAAACGATGTCATTTCCGTTCAAGCCATTAAACAGCCGGTAACAGCCCATGCTTCTTTGACGAATTCAATATCGGCGCCAGGAGATAAAATACTCACTACCTTGCCGCACGGCACCTACGATTTTATCTCGGGCAGCTCCATCGCTGCGGCTGAGGTATCCGGCGTTGTGGCCTTACTGCTGGAGCTCAAGCCGGATTTAACCGGGGCCGAAACCCTCAGTCTTCTACAGAAATCCAGATTAATATCAAAAGACGGTGTTAATGCAAACGTGGCGGTAAATACGTTATGCGAAACAATTGCCTGTTCTCATCATCAAGTTTTAAGTCTTGGTCAGAAAAATTTTTTTGACTAAATCCACATACTTTCAGTTACGTTGACATTTTATTATTACCCAATAAGGGGACTGGAAGTAACTAATAGCTGTGTAGTTCCTGGCGAGATTTCAAATTGGGAAAGCCCAGTCTGTCCTGTTTAAGGTTATCGAAGAAGCTTTTAATCATCGGCGTTCTTTATATGGATCAACCATAGCCACGTCTAGCGATAAAGCCTTTAAAGACCAAGTTCCGTTAGCCTAAGGAAGCAAGCCTTAACCGCCACTGAGAATCAATGCGTAAAATTCAAAGAACAGTATTAGAAAGCTTCGATATTTCACTTCTTAACTTACCTAAACCCGCTGATGAGATAGTAACAAACCATAAATATTTACCCTTCTTCATTCAGTGAATTCTTCTTCTCGACTTAGTATTTTTTCCAAAAACCGCCAAAAATTTTGACTTTTAAACATGATATCCCAGCAGATACTGGCGATTGTCAAGGTAAAATTTAATACAACTGATGTTTAATAGAGCGCAGCATTTGTGCTTGGCATTAAGTAATCTGTTATGCGAATGCCGATTATCCATTTTTTTCGTCATTCTGAACGGCCGGATACATTCCGGCCATATTATTAGTCAAGTTCCAACTTGGGAGAAGATCATGAAAGTTAAAACCAGCCTGAAAGCAGGTCGGGCTTATCGCTGCGTTAGCGAAGCTTAATCTGTAAAATGCTCGGCGATCATTACATGGTCGCCGAGTTTTTCGAGTTTCACTGTTATCGAGTCATAGTGCGGTCACTGTTATTGATTCGCTCTTTTGCTCTTCAGAGAGAGTGTATGAAAACCTTAATATTTAATCTTGTTCTGAGCACTTGCTTACTCCTTAGTGAGATTGGCGTTGCTTCACCCTTTGAAGCAATGCAGGAACCAGCTTCTTTTATAAATGCTAAATTAGCCCGGCTTCGACATTCGAAATGGAGCGGCATTAAACAGTTTGGAACGGCAGAAACTGAACGGGGATATTTCAGTGTATCTGATGATGAAGGGAATTTATATGTAACCGGTTACACCGGAGGCGATCTTGACGGCTCTGGTCCGGGAATTAACGAAGGCGGATGGGATATCTATGTGATGAAACTGGATCCGCAAGGAAAAGTTAAGTGGATACGGCAGTTTGGCTCACCGGGAGAGGATCTGGCGGTTGCAATCGCTTTGGACCGTAGGGGCTTTATCTATATAACCGGACAAATCGGGGGCGATCTTGATCCCGATGATGATCAAATTTTTCGAGGAAAAGTACATGATCCGAACGAGGGAGAGGCTGAGGGGGAGAGGGACGGCGATGATGCTTTTCTCATGAAGCTTGACAAGAATGGCGAGGTGCAATGGCTTCGTCAATACGGCATCGCTGATGATGATGCCGGCTTTGGCCTAGGCTTGGATATCTGGGGTAATCCTTATGTAATCGGTTATACCTGGGGTGACATAGATGGCGATGGACCAGGCATTCATGCAGGTCAGGAAGATATATATTTAGCCAAGTTCGATTCGGCCGGTAACCGGCTCTGGATCAAACAAATCGGTTCTCCGGAGGCCGATATAGCCTATGCCATGGCTATCGACAAACAGCGGGGGGATGTTTACGTAACCGGCTTCAGCAGCGGTAGTCTAGATAGCGGCCCGGATTCGAACATCAATATGGGCGGACAGGATCTCATCGCAATTAAATTCAACAAACGCGGCAGGCTGCAATGGATCAGGCAACTGGGTACTCCAGATGATGATAATGGCTACGCAATAGCTGTCGATCACCATCATAATTTATACATAAATGGATTTGTATCCGGCGATTTAGATGGCATCGGTCCCGATGTCTATGCCGGAGACTACGATTGGGCAGTAATTAAAATCCGGCAAGACGGAGAATTAATATGGACCAGGCAACTAGGCACAGCTGGCAATGATTTTGGACTTAGTGTAGCAGTTGACCCTTTTGACGAGGTTTATGCCACAGGTACTGTATTTGGCGATCTCGATGGTACTGGTTCACAAACTTACCAAGGTAAGCGTGATATTGCAGTTGTGAAACTCGCCCGCAATGGAGCAACACAATGGATACGCCAGTGGGGTACGCCTCTCAACGACTGGGGCTTCCATATAGCATTAGAAAGGCAATGCCAAGTTCGCGTCACAGGGCAAACCGGAGGCGATCTTGATGGCTCCCGGTCACAGGTGTTCGCTGGTGTTTTCGATATCTTTGTCTTGAAGTTTGGCAACGGATGCGCGCGAGGTGAATATGAACACTAAAACCAGCAAATTTAGCTTAATACCAATTTTTGCAGTGTTGGTTATTACCGGTCTATCCATAAAATTTACCCATGCATCGAACAGTTTTACTCAAACCGAAGGAAACCTTGAGTATGAGGATTCATTTGCTTCAAATGAGGAATTAGATGATGCCTTGGCAGAACAACTAAAAAGTGCGGGATTTACCGGTAAAATACAATCCAAGCTCGTAAAGCGCTTAGGACGCCCTATTAATGCGACGCTTGCAGATCTGGGCCGGCTTTTGTGGTTTGACAGTATTACCAGTTTGGGAAATGATAATAGTTGTTCTGGATGTCATTCTCCCCTGGCCGGTTTCGGCGATACCCAATCTATTGCCATTGGGGTAGAAAATAACAGTATTGTAGGGCCGGAACGCGCTGGACCGCGCAATCAAAGACGCACTCCACAGGCCATTAATAGCGCATTCTTTCCCAGTTTAATGTGGAATGCCCGTTTCAGCGCAATTTCCCATAATCCCTTCGACGTTTCTGAAGGGGTGCGGGTACCGTTTTTCCTGGGTGGAACCACGGTCTGGAAACCAGGCGCTCCCGGGATTCACGGAACGTTCTTTGACCCCAATATAACTAAAACCTTACTAGGAGTTCAGGCGAATTTCCCGCCTACGGAATTAATCGAGGTGGCCGGTCATGCTGTAGTTGATCCGGAAAATCTGGATCCCAGACTCTACTTTCCACCGCATCGGACTTCGTCAGGACTGATTTCTGATACCGTGCCGGAAGCCATTGCCGGCCCCAACGGTAGTCCGACTGACTCAATTGACCGTAGCTACTCGATTCGCTCAAAAGTGCTGGATCGAATTAACGCAACACCCGAGTACGTCGAGATGTTCTCGGCTATCTATCCGGAGGCGACTGGCGGTAACATCACCTTCGCTCAGATCGGTGCGGCAATTGCCGAATTCGAGTTTACACTAACGTTCGCAGACGCTCCACTTGACCGGTTTGCAAGAGGCGACCTTGAGGCGCTGACCTTGAGTCAAAAGCGTGGCGCAGTGCTTTTTTTCGGCAAGGCCAATTGCATCGCTTGCCACAGTGTCGCGGGAGAATCCAACGAAATGTTTAGTGACTTCCAGCCCCATGTTGCAGCAATTCCTCAAGTGGCGCCAGCAAGTTTTGGCCTGAAACCAGGAGGCAACCCGCAGAATCCGGAAGATTTTCCGGGTAATTTTGAGTTCAGTGGCCCCAATCATGACGAGGACTTCGGAAGAGAAGAGTTAACCGGCGACCCGTTAGATCGTTACGCTTTCCGAACGGCTCCGCTTCGGAATATCGCTTTACAGCCGGCATTTTTCCATAACGGCAGCTTCACGCGGCTCAAAGATGCTCTGCGGTATCATTTAAATACCCAGAAACTGGCATATAGATATGACCCCGAAGCTGCCGGCCTGGCTAAAGATCTGACAATCCGTACCGGCCCCATCGAGCCGCTGCTGAAACGCCTTGACTCAAGGATCGCCGCTTTAGGCAAGCTCGATCTCAATAAGCAGGAATTCGATGATCTTTACAAATTTGTGCAAGGCGGGCTTTTAGACAAGAGAGCTTTGCCAATAAATCTGAACAGATTGATCCCGAAGCACTTACCGAGCGGACGTAAAGTACTTATTTTTCAGCCAGTCAAGTAATATGTTAAAGGAATCTCTGCACAGTCCTTCGACAGGCTCAGGACGAACGGTAAGTTATTGATTCCGTTCGTGGTGAGCCCTTCGACTACGCTCAGGAGAGCCTTGTCGAACCATGATCGGAATCAACTTGTTCAGAGATTCCCTAAATGAATCTTCGTAGCAACGAATTAATACAAGCATTTTTAGATCTGGGTCAATGGAGCTCTTTTGCCTACTACATTTTCAAGAACAACACGCTCACTTCGTCAAGATACTGCTAAATACGCCCTCATAGCGTGGTTGATAGGCGGCTTATTTTTAATCGGTTGGCTGATTTGGTTCTTTTTTGCCCACGTCACGGTATATGAATTTTCTACTAAAGCTCGTTTGGAAGTTAATCGCTCCGCTCATCCGATAGCTGCCCTGGTGGCGGGTAAAATTGTTTCTACCTCATTATCATTGGGGCAGGAAGCTCAAGAGAGTGAGATATTGGCTACACTGGATGCAAGCAGCGAAAAGCTGCGCTTACAGGAAGAGGAATCGAGACAGGAAGCTTTGCCCCCGCAAATTGCATCACTTGAAAAGGAGATTGCCGCTCTAGAACAAGCCAAGACCGAGGCTCGCCAGGCCGCGATTTCAGCTATCCAAAGCAGCCGGTCACGGCAGAAGGAAGCAAATATTGCGGTCACTTTTGCTAAAGATAATGAAAGACGACTAATAGCGTTAAGCGCTTCGGGACATGTTCCGGTAATAGAAAGATTAAAGGCTCAAGCTGAATCGCAAAAGCTGAGTTCCAACCGGGAAGCATTATCTTCGGATATTCACCGGCTGGAAATGGAATCACAAACGCGCGCCCATCAGGAACAAGCCGAAATAGAAGATCTCAAACGTGAGCTTGCCAAATTAAATGGAGAACTTTCAACTACGCAAATGACTATTGCGCGGCTTAAGCAGGACATCGAAAAACATACTATTCGAGCGCCTGCAGCCGGACAAATCGGCGATATATCACCCTTACAAGTGGGCACCTACGTCGCCGCCGGTGAAAAACTTGGCGTCCTGGTGCCGCGCAGCGAACTCAGAATTGTTGCTGATTTTCCACCGGCTTCCGTATTAGGCAGAATCCATCCGGGCCAATCCAGCCGTATGCGTCTGGATGGTTTCCCCTGGGCCCAGTTCGGTACGATCCAGGCTACCGTGAGCCGGGTTGGTTCTGAAATCAGAGATAATCGGGTGCGGGTGGAATTTAAACCGGAGCTCTCGCCATTGTCGCCTATCATTCTTCAACATGGGTTACCGGGCGCCATCGAAGTCAATATCGAACAGGTTAGTCCAGCGGTCATGGTATTGCGCATAGCCGGGCAAGTCCTATCCAACAACAGTCCTTCCGATCATTCTGCTAATGCGTTTAAAGCCGAATGAACAAGCTGGAAAATACTGTAAAACAACGCTGGCTGGTGCCGGAAGTTATCCAGACGTCGGCGATGGATTGCGGTCCGGCTTCTTTAAAGTGCCTGCTTGAAGGTTTTTATATCCCTGTTAGTTACGGCCGCCTTCGAGAAGCCTGTCAAACCAATGTGGACGGCACTTCAATTGATATGCTTGAAGACGCCGCCAACCGGTTAGGTGTTCAGGCAGAGCAGGTTATGCTGCCCATTGATCATCTATTTTTATCAGAAGCGGCCGTGTTACCGGCGATGGTGGTCGTGCGTCACTCCGACGGGGCAACCCATTTTGTAGTGGTCTGGCGCAGGCATGGCGCATGGCTGCAAGTAATGGACCCGGCAATAGGCAGGCGCTGGCTCACGTGTCAACGGTTTCTGGAAGAAATTTATCGTCATGAAATGCCGGTTCAAGCCCTGGATTGGCTGGATTGGGCCGCTTCGGAGGAGTTTCTAAAACCGTTACGTCAGCGGTTGTCTTTATTGGGCGCGAGCAACGAATCTTCAACCGCTTTGATAGATCAGGCGCTCAGGCAATCTGACTGGTTTGCATTGGCAAAGCTTGACGCCAGCATCCGATTGGTCAATTCCATCGTAGAGGCTGGCGGATTTAAAACCGGTCAGCAAGCCGTTAAGCTAGTTGAGACGCTATTTGAACAAATAGATGAAGAGGATATCTTTAAGATCATTCCGCCCTCCTATTGGTCAGTAACATCTCAAAAAACTGAGAATAATACTGATAAACAGTTACTATTTAACGGGGCGGTTTTATTACAAGTAAAGGCAAAGAAGTCTGCACATCATAAGCAGGCAGATGAAGAAGATTCACTTGCCCCTGAGCTTGCATCCGCTCTCAACGAAAAACCGCTACAGCCAACCCAGGCGCTCGTCGCTTTACTCAAAACCGACGGCATATTATCTCCCTATGCGCTGATAGGCGCATTAACCGTTTCAGTCGCTGCATTATTAATCGAAACCCTGCTGTTTAGAGGCGTTTTTGATATTGCCTGGGAGCTCAAGTTGGCGGATCAGCGTTTAGGCGCCGTTTTTGGATTAATACTGTTTGTCGCTTTGCTCTTGTTGATCGAAATTCCCATTGCGACGGAATCCCTGCGCTTTGGCCGCCATCTGGAAACTCGTCTGCGCATGGCTTTGCTGCGGAAGTTACCGCAACTGACTGACCCCTACTTCCAGAGCCGTCCCGTATCGGATATGGCAGAGCGTAGCCACAGCATTGCTTTAACCAGACTAGTCCCCGGTTTAGGCATTCATTTTGTCCAGACGCTGTGGGATATTATCTTTACGCTTATCGGCATTATGCTTATTGATTCTGCCAGTAGTGCATTAGCATTTCTGATAACTGCTCTAGCCATTGCCCTGCCATTACTGGC
Source organism: Methylobacter sp. (assembly GCA_028716975.1). GTDB lineage: Bacteria > Pseudomonadota > Gammaproteobacteria > Methylococcales > Methylomonadaceae > Methylobacter_B. The sequence goes on from JAQUOU010000022.1 coordinate 40,815, forward strand.
CCAGCCGCTCCTTAACGAAAGGGATTTACGGGTGCGCAGTCACTCCGGCGCATTGTTCAGTTTCTACCTGGATGCTTTGCTGGGCCTGGCGCCTATCCGGACACATAGGGCCGAGCTTTCCGTTCGACGCGAACATGAAGGCTTATTAGTGGAATGGGCGCGGTCGGGCCGCAGTTTAATCCAGCTTTCCTTAGCCATCGACGGCGTGCAATCCTTAATTTGCATGGGCTTTGTCGGCTTAATGCTGTTTCAGCATTTTTTGCGTTCGGGCGGCATCACGGGTAGTGATTTGCTCCTGGTCTACTGGGCATTGAAGCTGCCCGCCCTGGGTCATACGCTGACAACATTGGCGCATCAATATCCGGCGCAACGGAACATATTGCTCCGCCTGCTGGAACCGCTAACCACGCCGGAAGAGAGTGAAACGCCTGCCCCGGATGAAATTATTCCCACGATTAAAAATATTCGACGCAGCACCGGCGTTGACATAGCAATAAAAGCCGGCAATGTGGTGGCGGCAGGCCATTCGATTTTAGAAGATATTAATCTCACCATTGCTGCAGGAGAACATATTGCTATTGTCGGCTCGTCGGGCGCGGGCAAATCTACCCTTATCGGTTTGCTTCTCGGCTGGCACCGCCTCGCTAACGGACAATTATTAGTCAATGGCTTGACCTTATCCGGTGCAAATCAGCAAACTCTCAGACAGGAAACAGCATGGGTCGATCCCGCTGTCCAGATTTGGAATCGTTCATTTCTGGACAATCTCATTTATAGTTCCAATAATAGCGGTTTCGATAAAATTGCCGATGTTATTGATGCCGCGGCCCTACGTGGCGTGCTGCAAAAACTGCCTTTGGGCCTGCAAACTTACCTGGGTGAGGGCGGCTCGCTACTGTCAGGCGGAGAAGGACAGCGCGTGCGTTTGGGTCGAGCGCTGTTGCAAACTGATGTCCGGCTGGTTTTACTCGATGAACCTTTCCGTGGCATGGATCGTAGCCAGCGCCACCAATTACTTAACGATGCCGGAAAATGGTGGGCAGATGCAACCCTGCTTTGCGTAACTCATGATGTAGAAGAAACGCTATCTTTCAACCGCGTGCTGGTTGTCGAGAATGGACACATCATCGAAGATAATGCGCCTAGCCGGTTAGCTGCCAGTGATTCCCGGTACCGCGATCTGCTCAATGCTGAAAAGCTGGTACGCCAGGAACTATGGAAGGGAAAAGAATGGCGGAGAATTCAGGTCCAAAACGGAACCATTAAATCATCTATTGACGTGATCAATGAATAAGGACATTAGTAATTTAAGCTGGCCGCTTTCCCGATTAGGGGAAGGCATCGAAGAGTTAGCCAGGCACGGCCGCTTGAACCCCGATACGCGAGGCCGCCTCGTTCCTGAACCTTTGCATCAACAAGATAGTGCGGATCTTGGCCGCTGGATTGAATGGATGAGTGATCGACTAGGGTTAGAAGCTGAGCCGGTAGAGACGCCGGTATCGCAGTTTGAGCAATTGCTTCGTAATGTAGGGCCTGCCGTACTTCAGATCAAGATAGATGAAGACATTCGATTCCTGTTATTAGTTAAATTAAAATTCGGCAAATTACAACTCATCGGCCCGGACTTGCGGATACGCAGGTGTCCGGTTGAAGTGCTGCGCGCCGCAGTCTGTGCACCTTTTGAAGCGCCTGTTGGCGCAGAAATTGAACGTTTATTAGTGCTTGCCGATGTGTCCGGACAGCGGTGGAAGCAGGTAAGATCAGTCATGCTCAGGGAGCGTCTTGCCACCCGGCGCGTAAGCGGTTGCTGGATGTTGCGTTTGCCGCCGACCACGGGATTCCGGCGGCAACTCACCCAAGCCCATTTACCAAAACGTGTAGTTCTAATGATAGGCGTATTCACGCTGGTGTATGGTCTGGAAATAGCGGGTTGGAGTTTAATGGGGCAGGCTGCTCTTAACGGACGCCTGGATTTTGGCTGGCTAATAGCCTGGGCCTTATCGCTATTATCGTTGATTCCCTTGCGCTCACTGGGTGGTTGGCTGGATGGCGTTTTTGCGCTGGAACTGGGCAGGATTCTTAAAAAACGGTTATTGGCGGGCGCCTTGCGCCTGGATCTTGAGTCCGTGAAGCATCAAGGCGCCGGTCAGTTTCTGGGACGGGTTATGGAGTCTCAGGCACTTGAATCGTTAGCACTCAACGGGGGGTTTTCGGTTTTAATTGCAGGCATCGAACTGGTATTTGCCGGCTGCATTCTGGCCTATGGCGCAGGCGGTCATCTGCATCTATTTTTATTATTAAGTTGGCTGGCGCTCACCATAGGACTGAGCTGGCGATATTTTCACCGCTTGCGCAAGTGGACACTGATGCGCCTCGACATGACGCATGAGTTGGTCGAGCGCATGGTCGGACACAGAACGCGCCTCGCGCAGGAATCGGCAACGCGGCGAAACACGGAAGAAGATCTTGCAATTCAGGAATATTTAAACACGTCCAAGGAATTGGATGCCTCGATAGTACCGATTACCGGTGCAATTTCGCGCGGCTGGTTGATTATAGGGCTGATTGGTTTAGCGCCTGCCTTTGTTTCCGGTACAGGTAACGCGACGGGATTGGCAATCAGCTTAGGCGGAATACTACTGGCAAATAGAGCGCTTACCGGGATATCGGGAGGTTTGGCGGCATTGACCAGAGCGGGGATTGCCTGGACCCAGGTTTCAACATTATTTTACTCAGCCAACAAAAAGCCATCCAGCGAACCGTTTTTAACGGCGGCTCAAATAGCTGGAGCAGGCTCTCAAAGCGCTGCTACAAAATTAGTCGATGCCAGCGATTTAGTGTTTCGTTATCAGCCTCAAGGTGAACCCGTTCTTCGCGGAGTTGATTTATCCATATACCAAGGTGAGCGCATCTTGCTTGAAGGCTCGTCAGGCGGAGGGAAATCCACCTTGGCTTCTTTATTGGTCGGACTTCGAACCCCGGATTCCGGCTTGTTGCTTTTGAATGGCTTGGATAATTATACATTAGGGGAAAGTTGGCATCGGCTGGCAACCGAAGCGCCGCAATTTCATGAGAATCATATTCTTACCGGAACATTAGCATTTAATCTGCTTATGGGAAGAAATTGGCCGGCTTCTGAGGAAGATTTTCAAGAAACCCATGAATTGTGCGTGGATTTAGGTTTAGGCGACCTGCTGGAACGCATGCCATCCGGGATGATGCAAATGGTGGGAGAAACCGGCTGGCAACTCTCGCATGGCGAACGCAGCAGGATATTCCTGGCTAGGGCGTTACTGCAAAATACCCAATTGACCATACTGGATGAGAGCTTTGCTGCGCTGGATCCCGAATCGTTGGAAAAATGTTTAAACTGTGCGTTTAAACGGGCTCAAACTCTGCTGGTCATTGCCCACCCGTAATACCAAAGATAAACGGGAAATTGACGGGTATGTGGGGGAGAATAAATTAAAAAGACTTATGGATTTACTTAAAATTTTACCTGATCAGCAAGATGCTTCAGCCAGCGCCGTCATACTGGCATGGATGCCGGTATCCAGTCACATGGATGTGAATGCATGGCGCCCAATTTGAGCGGCAGAGCACTTCGAAAGTTACCATCCATGGCCCTGGATTCCGGCCTCCCTGCCGGAATGACGGACTTTTTGGCGCTAGCTGAAGCATCTTGCTAATCAGGAAATTTTATGTTAAAAATTAACCTGTTCCAAGGGTGAAAATTAAGCTTGGAACAGTTAAGCTATTGCTTAGCGATGTCCAGCGATACCGGCATGTTCACGGCGAACATGGCCAGGGGCATCATCGGCACCATGGTTACCAGCTTTTACATTTGTTTTAACTTTCATTTTATTTCTCCTGGATTTATCTGGAAGTTTTGCAACGCCCTAAACGCCATTTAGGGCGTTGCACTTCAACTAAATAAGCGCTTGCTTATTTGTGGCCTTTGCCGTGTGGAACTGTATCATCCGCACCATGTTTGCCAGCTTTTACATTGGTTTTAACTTTCATTATGTTTTCTCCAGTTATATATAAAAAAGTTCAAATCTCCCCAAAAATTTTTTAAAATCCTAGAAATTAATCATTTCAAGCATCTTCCGCGGTACTAAAGGAAACCTTGAAAATCCAGCCATCACGGATGAATTTGGCTATGTAGGTGATGGTAAGGATTCGCGTCAGAATATGCTGTTTTCTCAAACAACCTCGTCGTGTATCATGTAAGCACATAAAAAATGTGTACCAAGGCGTATACCCAATAGCGTGGCATTGCTGAGTACCAATATATAAAACAAGCACTTATGCGAATACTCAACATTTATTTCAAAAATATCAACTCACTGGAAGGCGAGAATCGAATCAATTTTGAGCAATCGCCGTTTTCCGATAGCGGGGTTTTCGCAATTACGGGCCCGAACGGTTCAGGTAAGTCAAGTATTCTGGATGCAATTACATTGGGGTTATATGGCGAGACTTTTCGCTTTGACCGGCCTGCCGGACACGTGATGACTAAACACACTGCCGAATGTTTTTCAGAGATTGAGTTTTCTTTAGGTAAGGAAAAATACCGGTCAAGCTGGCATGCACAGCGTTCAGACACTGATCCGGGCAGTGAAGTTACGCCTTCGGAAATGAAATTGACCCGTTTGAATGGCAGCGAAGAAGTCTTGGCAGTTACGCCGCAACAGGTGTGCTCAAGAATTACCGAGCTTACCGGCATGAATTTTCGTAATTTCACTCGTTCGATTATGTTGGCGCAAGGGGATTTTGCGGCTTTTCTCAATGCCCTGGACAGCGAACGCATGGACATACTGGAAAAAATTATCAGTGTGGATATTTATGCTGATTATAAAAAGGAAGTCACTGGAAAAGCTGATAACGCACAGATACGGCTGGATCAGTTGAAGCAGGATTTAGCAGCTATTCCTGTGTTGGAAAAAGAAAAGCTGGACGCTTTTGAGGAGGATTTAGCCGATTTTAAAGAGCAATATTCAGATTTTCGGGAGGAGCAAAACCATTTAAAGCAACAGCACTCCCTGCTGAAAAAAATAACAGCCCTGCAAAACCGGATTGCCGGGCAGGAAGAAAAACTCCGGGAAATCAAAACGCAGGCAGAAAATAAACAAAGAAAACTGGACGAAATAGAAATAGCCGCTTCTCAAAACGCGTTAATTTTTAAGGATGACCTGAAAGCTGTTAAGGACAAAAATCAGGAAATTGAGCAAGGCAAAACGGCGCTGGCTGCATTTAAAATTGAGCTTAAGCAGTTGCAGGAGATGATTGCTCGATCCGGTAGCTATACAAATGGCGCCCCAGGCCCGGCGGATAAATCGCTTACTGAGCAAAAGCAAACCATTGACAGTATCAGAAGCCAGATGGCTCAGCTTATGGCGGACAAGCAAGCCGAATCCGAACTGCTGCAGTCTCTGGCAATTCAGCAAACGGAAAAGAAATCAGCTCTTGCAACAGTAATTAGCTGGCTGGAAGAACATTCAGCCGATGAATCCCTACTGGCAAACTTTCCTGAAACGGTAAAATTAAAAAAACTCAAAGCTGAGCTGGTCGAATTAACCGAAAAACAAAAATTATTTTTCAAGTGGTCAAAAAATGTTTCTTCGGCGCTGAAAAATAATAAATCAGCCATTGAGAAGCAACACAAAAAAGTTACCGAATTAAAACACCAGTTAGAGACGGCTGAAAAGGCTTTGGAGTCAATTGGTCAGGGTCATAGTCCGGAGGAGATTGAAGAGCTGCGCGTGGAACAGCAAGAGAGAGTCAGCGCTTTTCAGGACTTATACCAACTGGCTCAGGCAAATCAAAAACTGGCTAAAGCAACTTTTAGTTTTTTCGGCGGTTTCTTCAATAAAAATGAACCGGAACATGATGTAGAAGAGCTGAGTCTTGCACTTGAAAAGTTAAAGCAGGAAATAAAACGCGAAGAGAATATTAAAAATGTTTTGGAAGAATCTATCTTCCGGGAATCGCTATTGAAGAAAATGGCGGCAGACAGGCCCTATCTTGTTGATGGAAAGCCGTGTCCATTATGCGGTGCTTTGCAACATCCTTATGCAAAACGGCCACCAGTTTTGACTAATTCTCAACAGGCATTGGCGGATCAGCAGACCAAAATACGCTCCTTAATAATTGCAGTCGATAATACCGGCCGTAAACTTTCCGTGGCACAAAAACAGGCCGAAAGAAATAAGGCTAACCAAGCTCTTCTGCAACAGATCAGGTCTGAGTGGCTAACTTTATGTAACCGTCTCAATACCGTGAGTGATGACCTGGAAATTAAAAATACCAGATTAATGAAACGGCTGCTACAAACTGAGACCGCTGAATTAAAGAATATTGTCAGTTTGGCGGCAAAATACCGGAGCAAGCGGGAGAGGATTGAAAAACTAAAGCTGTTGATAGCCAAAAGTGAAGCTGCTGCCGAGCAGCTGCAGATAAACCTTGAGAAACTGGATACCGAGTGGCAAACCCGCGCTCATGAACAGCAAGACCTTGAAGCCGCAATAACGCAATGCCGGCAGGAAGAGAAGGAGCTGGCCGATAAGGTTATTGAACAACTGGCCGTGCTGGATGAAAAAATGCCTTCCAAAGGGAAAGAAGATGCCCTGTATGATCGGCTTTCCATGCGTCGCCAGGATTATCAGAGCTATGCTTTTAGACGCAAAGCGTTAACGGGCGAACTAGAAGCATTAGCGGCAAAGCTGTCTGCCTGCCAGTCTGAAATAAAGGCATGTAATAACAAACTTGAACATTATGGCGGTCAATTACAATCCGAAGAAGACATCGGTCTGCATCTTGCCCTGATTGAAAAACAAAAACTGATAGCCGATAAAGAACAGTATATAAATCAGCAAGAAATGGAAGTTCATAGTTTGGAGCAGGCATTGGGAAAAAAGATCCCGGCAACTCAATTTACCGGTATGAATGAGCTCAGCGACATTCTGGAGTTAATGCAAAGCCAGCCCGAACTGGAGCAGGACAAAGCTGAATTGGAACAGGTTGCGATGCTTGAAATGACAGAGCTGGAAAAAAATCAGGCTCAGCTGGAAGCAGAGAGTGCGCATATAAGTTCTGAGTTGAGTCTGGAAGAAATGGATGTTCAACTTAGAAGCGTTGCAGAAAAAATGGATATAGCGAATCTGGAAGCTCAGCGCCTGGAAAATCTGTTAAAAGATCAAAAACAATTGCAGATGAAGTACGAGGCCGTTTTTTCACAGTTCCAGGATCAGGAAGTTGTAGTCCGGCAATATCTTGCTGAAGCGGCTCAAATGGCGGCAGAAAGCGGAATGGGTTTTCGCCGCCGCGTTCAGCGTAAGGTTGCCGATCAGTTATTGGCTCAAACCAATGCAGTATTGGAAAAAATCAGCGGCCGTTATTACATCAGGCAATTGCCGAGCGATCAGGGACTGGCGTTGGAAATTGAAGATACTTATCAGGGTAATGTACGCCGTTTGCCAAAGACATTATCGGGTGGTGAGAGCTTTGTTGTAAGCTTGGCGCTTGCGCTGGGGCTTTCGGAGTTGGCCAATAGCGGGGAGCCTATAGACTCCCTGTTTCTCGATGAAGGCTTCGGTAATCTGGATGCTGAAACACTTTATACAGTAATCAGCACCTTAGAAAGCCTGCATACGCATGGAAAAACCGTGGGCGTTATTTCTCATGTTGAAGCGGTACAAAAACGTTTTAAAGTACAACTGCAAGTAGTTAAAAAACCGAATGGCATGGGTGAATTAAAAAAAGCGTCCTGAGTGATATCTTGCCGAGCAAGTAACTGACCTGTTTTTAGCTTTTATCCAGACGAAATACGTCACCGTATGTAGTATCCACGTCAAAGTTATCCCAGACGCGCACTGGACGAGTGATGGGTTTGGTAGGAATCGGCGCGGTTATTAAATCTGCAATACCCACGCCCATGCGTCCGGCAGTATTCACTATGCCTTTCAGCAATCCGCCAAATACGCCATAAAAGAAGTTACTCTGATTGGTGGTATTAATGATGTTTTTGGGAATCTCCAGCCAGCCTGTGGTCAGGTTGGCGAATGCGTTAATAGTTTTAAGGCCAACTTTATCGCCATAGCTTTGGTGCGGCGAAAGCTCATCAGCTTGAGTTTCAGGCGTATAAGCCATATTTGGGCTAGGCTGATTGCCGTAATCCTGTTGCTGTTGATACGACTGGGCAGTTGCTGCAGAGGTCATAAACAGGCTGGCGAATAAAAGCGAAATAAAGAAACGAGTGAATTCGGGCATCTTAAATCCTGCTGATAAATTAACGGTAAATCCAGTATAGCAAAGCTTTCTTAAATTATTTCTTCAGCGCTCTGGCAAAGGCATTTGCCAGTGAGCCTTGAGCGAGAGCCTGCTGTTTGGGCTTTTTTACCTCTTTTTGATTATTCCGCTCAGGCCGGGAAGCAACGACATCAACTGCTGTTTTCATGGTTAGGGAAATACGTTTACGTTCCACATCAACTTCCAGTACTTTAACTTTTACCATATCACCGGTTTTAACGGCCTCCCTGGGACCCTTGATAAAGGTATCTGACAGGTGGGAAATATGCACCAAGCCGTCCTGATGCACGCCAATATCAACAAAGGCGCCGAAGTTGGCGACATTGGTGACCACGCCATCCAGCGTCATGCCCGGTTCAAGATCAGTGATTTTCTCGACGCCTGCCTTGAACTGTACGCTTTTAAATTCCGGCCGGGGATCGCGTCCGGGTTTTTCCAGTTCCTTCAGAATATCGATAACGGTAGGCAGGCCAAAAGTGTCATTGGTGTAATTTGCGGGATTCAGGTTGCGCAAAAGGCTGCCCTGTCCGATAAGATCGCGTATGGATTTTCCGGTGCCGGCTATGATGGCTTCAACAACGGGATAAGCCTCGGGATGAACTGACGAGGCGTCCAGCGGATTGTCGCCATTCATAATACGCAGGAATCCTGCGGCTTGTTCAAAAACCTTTTCACCTACTCTGGGCACTTTCTTCAATTGCTTGCGATTGACGAACGGACCGTTCTCATTGCGGAAGGCAACAATATTTTCACTCACGCCGGCTGATAAACCCGACACCTGTTTGAGCAAGGCCACTGAAGCCGTATTGACGTCAACGCCGACTGCATTGACACAATCTTCGACGACGGCGTCAAGTCCACGGGCCAACTGAGCCTGATTGACATCATGCTGGTACTGGCCTACACCGATAGACTTGGGATCAATTTTAACCAGCTCAGCCAATGGATCCTGCAAACGTCTGGCGATAGATACGGCGCCGCGCAAGGAAACATCGAGGTTGGGGAACTCTTTAGCAGCAAGTTCGGATGCCGAATAAACCGATGCGCCCGCCTCTGAAACCGTAATTTTGCTAAACTTGAGTTCGCTGTGCCGCTTCATGACATCAGCCACCAGCTGGTCGGTTTCCCTGGAGCCGGTGCCGTTGCCTATGCTGACCAGGTCAACGTGATGCTGGTGTATGAGTTTTGCGAGTGTGGCAATGGATTCATCCCATTGCTTGCGCGGCGGGTGCGGGTAAATGGTATCGGTAGCCAATAATTTTCCCGTAGGATCAACAATGGCGACTTTGACGCCGGTGCGTATGCCGGGATCAAGGCCCATCGTAGCTTTGGGCCCAGCCGGTGCGGCTAACAGCAAGTCTCTTAAATTGCTGGCAAAAACACGGATGGCTTCCAGTTCGGCGGCTTCCCGCAGCCTGAGTTTTAAATCCAGATCAATACGCGTAAACAGCTTGATTTTCCAGGCGAAACGCGCGGTTTCCGCCAGCCAGGCATCCGCCAGCTTTGATGCGTCTGTGATGTTAAGATAATGCGCAACAAACCGGGCGCAAAGGTCATGCTCGTCTTTTCCTTCGGCGCCGGGTTTAAGTGATAAGGTCAATAAACCTTCATTGCGTCCGCGAAACAACGCCAATGCCCGGTGCGAAGGGATTTTGTTGATGGCTTCCTGATAATCGAAATAATCCCTGAATTTCTCGGCAGCCTGTTCTTTGCCGGTTACAACGGCAGCGTGAACGATTCCTTTTTGCCAGATGCGTTCGCGCAGTTCAGCCAGTAATTCCGCACTCTCGGAAATCCGCTCCATGATAATTTGCCGTGCTCCCTCCAGGGCGGCGGCAAAATCGGCCACACCTTTTTCTGAGTCAATAAAGCCTGCGGCGATATGCTCCGGAATCAGGTTGCGATCATCCAATAATGCGTCAGCGAGCGGCTCAAGTCCTGCTTCCCTGGCAATCTGCGCTTTGGTGCGGCGCTTGGGTTTGTAGGGTAAATACAAATCTTCCAGCAGGGTTTTGGTATCGGCATCGATAATGGCTTTTTCCAGCTCTGGCGTCAATTTGTCTTGACCTCTAATGCTTTCCAGAATGGTTTTACGGCGCTCGTTAAGTTCGCGTAAATAACCCAGACGCTCTTCCAGCATTCTTAACTGCGTATCGTCCAGACCGCCGGTTGCTTCCTTGCGGTAACGGGAGATAAACGGCACGGTAGCGCCTTCATCCAGCAATAAAACAGCGGCGCTGACCTGTTTACTGCTAACCGATAGCTCTTCGGCAATACGCTGAATTACATCCATTTTTTAGTTTTTGGGTTAGTTAAAGTCAGCGCATTGTAGCAGTATGAAAGTGAGTTGACTAAAGTCTTTGGTGATTTCTTTAAGATGAAACAAAGGCTGTTTATAAGAAGAATTTGAACTACAATAAAAAGATGATATAAGGTGTTAGAGCTTGGGTATTTTCTTTTCTTTTACAAAAACTCTCAATTCACATTCAATCCGGGAGTAATACTCATCCTAGATTATACAGGTCGGGCCTATTATCTTTAATTTAAGTTTAAGGAGTCGAAATGACATTTAAAATCACTTCACTTTTTTCAAGTTCATATTTCATTTTAATGCTGGGTTTTTTGGCGCTAACATCTGTTTCACAAGCCTCGACTTATACCTATAGGGATTTTGATTTTCCTCATACCCCCGCCACACCCACTGAGCCTGGGAATCCTTATGGTTATTCTGGCAGTTCAGTTACAGATATCAATGATAAAGGGCAGGTGATAGGTGGCTACTACGCTTATCATAAATCGCCTAATTTCTTCTATGATGGCAGAGCTTATACAGAACTCCCCGACCATCCTCTTGCAGTTCCCATTCTATATTCTCCTAATACTTTTCCCGCCAGCATCAATAATAACGGGCAAATTGTAGGAAGTTATACTGACTGCTATGCATATTCTGAAGGATTATGTGGGCCATACGATGTAAGAAGAAATCGTAGTTTCGTATATGACACTGCTACCTCTACCTATACCACCCTTAACGACCCTTATTTGCCTTATAGCAATTATGCTACTGGCATCAATAATAACGGCGATATAGTGGGGGGTTACAGAGACAGCACAGGTGGCCACGGTTTTCTCTATCACGAAGGCATCTTTACCACGCTTAACGATCCCAATGCGCCTGACGCCACTGTTCTCACAGATATTAATGATAAAGGGCAGATAGTGGGAACTTACAGGGACAGCACAGGCTTCCACAGCTTCCTATATGACGGAGGTAGCTATACGACTCTTAACAATCCCAATGCGCCTAATGCTTATTTTGCAGATATTAACAATAGCGGCCAGATGGTGGGAACTTACAGGGACAGCACAGGCACTCATGGCTTCTTATATGACGGAAGCACTTATATAGCTCTTAATGATCCCAATGCCACTAATGGCACATTTGCCTCGGGTATCAATAATAAAGGGCAGATAGTGGGTAGTTATGGAGTAATCGGCGATCCGAATGGTATAGAGTCTCATGGCTTCATAGCCACTCCGTCAGCGGTGCCCATTCCAGCCGCCGTCTGGCTATTCTGCTCGGCATTGATTGGCTTTAGTGGCATTAGTTATCGTAAAATTGTGAAAGTAATGGGCTGACTTGGCTGGGTTCAGTAGCTGCTTCGTTTCCGCCTTTATTGGGCTGCGATGAAATATCAATATATGTTAATAGCGATGGCCTTCGATATATTTGTCATCTTTAAAAGTATCATGAAAGCAGAAGCTAAAAAACTAATTATTGATGCGGTGAGAATTGCGTTCCGTTCGGTAACCCATTTTTGGTAAAAAATTACCGTATTCAAACAATATAATTTTGAATTTAAAGGAAATTTTTATGAACCATTCATTATCCACAAACAATTCTAAGATAATTACAGGTCTTTTTCTAGACAAAGAAATTGCTGAGCGTGCGTATCGATCACTAATTGACCGCGGTTATCGTAAAGCTGATGTTAGTCTCGTTATGTCTGATAATACTCATCAACTTTACTTTTCGGATGACAGAGCCGCTGTCACTGAATTGGGCAGCAAAGCAGCCCAGGGTGCCGGAATTGGAGGAGCCATAGGCGGAACCCTGGCAGCTACTGTGGCGGCGATTATGGCAATGGGCACGTCGCTGGTTTTACCCGGATTAGGCCTGATTATTGCCGGTCCAATTGCCGCTGCGCTGGCAGGGGCCGGAGCCGGCAGTGTAACAGGGGGGCTGGTGGGCGCGCTAATCGGCGCGGGCATTCCCGAAGAGCGGGTCAAATATTATGAAGAAGGCCTTAAACAGGGTGGAATTTTAATAGGGGTAAACCCATACTCTAAAGAGGATGCAACCTATTTTGAACAGCAATGGCAAGACAGCTTCGATAAGCAAATACGCTGATAATAAAAGCATGTAAGCTTCAGAAAAAGCTTTAATTTATCAGTATCTGCATTTTTAAAGTTTGAGAAGAAAATCAAAGTCAGACCTAATCTGACGATTACCGAATTTTTTAAACTGGTTGTCAGCCAGCTTCGAACCACAAAAAAATAAGTACTATTTAGCCATATCCCATGTTGAGATTAATATTGCTTATCCGGTTAATTATTTTCAGCGTTTGAAACCTCCGGAAGATAGAGGAGGACTTTTTAAAGATGCCTTAGTCCTTAGTTTTGCTTTTTTGGTTTTTTGGGGTTGCTTCTATCAAATAACCCACGTAAGCTTTAGGCCCGCTCCTGAGGCGGGAATGATTAAATACAGGTTTCGTAAAGCTGCCTCAATGCGAAAACCGGTTAACAATAAACTGAGGTGTAATTTTTGGAGATATATCTATGAATAGTCTTACCGCGCTCTCTTTAAGTATTGGCCTTCTGGCAGGGCTGGCAACATTTTTGGCCGTGGGTCCTGCCAGCGGTATTTTTTTTATATGGGCAGCCACTATTGCCTGGGCGGCTTTTTTTGCTCTCGGCGGCAATCAGGAAGCTTTAAAAAATACAATTGTCTGCGGAATTTTCGGTGTTTTCATGGCTTGGTTAACAGCTATTCAAATTACTAATATTCCCCCAACAGTATTTCTTGGTTTTCCGTTCTGGGCGGCTATTGCTGTAACTGTTTCGGTTGTGGTTTTATGCTTTGCCGCTAATATTCCGGAACTTTCGTCTATACCGGCTAGCGTTCTCGGCTATTCATCAACATTTGCATATTTGCTGCAAACTCCTGACAAATTAAATAAAGATGTATTGCTGAGCGTTGGCTTGGGCAATCCTTTAATTGTAATATCCCTCTCAATCGTAATAGGCACTTTCTTTGGACTCTATTCAGCAAAACTAAGCGTCAAATGGACCAAGGAAAGCTAAGCAACAATATATAATCACTTGGGTTCCACTTTAAATGTATTAAGCTAACCTCAATAAAATTCTGTTAACTTCTGACCGTCTATCGGTATCGCTTTCAGTATGACTACTCTTCTGATACAGGCGGTCAGCGCTAAATTTCTAAGTTAAGCAACCCGCGGCCGCTTTATTTAGTCCAGCTTTATCATGAAAGCTTACTATCATCAATATCTCCACTAGCCTCTCTTATAGCCCGCGCTAATTCAGCGCGCTGTTTATCAAGCACCAGCCATTCGATTTCCCGGCGCAAATATTCATCTTTATTTTTGGTTGCTTCAGCGCGCAGCTCCAGTTCTTTCTGTTCTGCTTCCAACTGCATTTCTTTTAAGCGCATTTGATGACGTATTTTTTCCGCTTCTAATTGTTCCTGTATCTTTTGCCGTTCTTTTTGATAGATTTCCTGTTCTTTAATTTCAGCTTCAAGTTCCAGCTGTTTCAAATGTAATTCCTGTTTTTTTGCCTGATGCCATTTAAGCTGTTTATTTTCATAGGATTTTAGCTCTACATTCAATTCTCTTTCTTTCAAAATAGCTTCATGCTCAAGCTGCCTGATATGCATGTCCAGTTCAATTTGCTGTTGTTTTGGCTGCTGATCTTTGTTGTATTGAATTTCCGCGTCCTGTTCTATTGCCTTTAAATTTTTTTCATGCTTTATTTTTTCCGCATATAAACGTTTTTCTACCGCATATTGCGCAATAAGCTGTTGCTGCTGATTTTCCAGCAATCGCTTTGTATTTTCTGCCGCCAGCGCTTGCTGGTGCCGCTGTATTTCATTTTCCTGGTTAAGATGCTTCAAACGTTGCAAACCCAACTCTTCCTCCTGCCTAAAGAGTTCCTGATTCTGTTTTTCACGAAATTCAAAATTCTTTTGTAGAACGTTAAGGTAAATTGATTCCCGGGTGAATCGGCTGTCAAGTCTTGAATTTTCGGAAAGTTCTTCAAAAACAGGATTTAATGTGCAGATCGTCCGGCATTGAATATGCTTCAAAATTAATGTTTCATTAATAATGGTTTCAATCCCTCTCTCAACATCTGTCAGCCCTGTTTGAACCCAGTTACCATCCTTGAGATTGCGCAGTTCAGCCTCAACAATATTCTTTATCAATCTTGTGTAATTTAATTTGATATGCCCATTAATCTCTGACAAAGCTCCCCAATTTCTTTGAACATAATTAAAAGTCGCCTGAAAATGAATATTCAATTCGGCTAGTATGGTACAAAAGCCACCATAAAGCACAATTTTGAAACTTAAATGCCACTCTTCTATAGGCAATTCATAAACACTATGGAAAAAACGCCGAATGAATTTTTGGGGATAGGGGAAAAGCCTGCGATAAGGCCCCAACTTGGAAAGCACAACCCTTCTTTCACCATCAAATCCGGGATCCCAAATATCTTGCCTGGAGTCGGTCAAGTCAGAATTAGATCCCGCTAACCACGCATCCAGGGGTGATTCATAGTTGTTCATGGGCCACGGGATTATTTTCAGAGGATGAAGCCGGCTGTGATTGTGTTTTAAGGGCTCGAAGCTTGGCTCCCATCCGGTCAGCTATGAGTGGATATAGATTCGGGGCAAACTCCACGGATCTTTTATCGATTTTTCGCAAAAATCCACGGCTCAATAAAAACCCGACGGCAAACATTCTGGACCAATCGGAATACCGTCTTGCCCGTTCAATTTCAGATTTCTCAATCACCATTTCAAGTTCATCGTTTTCATTAATTCTAAATTCGGAAAACTGCCGGAGACATTCAAAAACCAGTTCCTGTTCATGTTCGGTTAGCGGGCCTGGAGCTGTAAACTCCAGGCGATAAGAAAGCAGAACGGTAAAAAAATCCACCAGCGCAGCGCAGGCAAAGGCAAATGGCGAAAACCCTGTCCACATGGAAAAAGAGGGTGTTATCCCTTGGCTAAACTGAATATATGTCATTAATATCGGCGCCTGCGGAATACTATAGCCGACACTGGTAGCCAATTGATTGAACTTAAGCTGCACCTCCTGCAAACCGGTTATTACTAGGGGATAGTTATTTTCAAGGTCAATTTCAAGGTGATTCAGGCTGGTTTGCAGTTTTCGTATATCTTCATCCAGCAGATGAAATCCCCGGTCAAGCTGGTCGAATTTTTCCTTTTTGGTTTGGTAGAGTTGATTATAATGCTTCCAGAAATGTCCCTCCCCCACCAGATTTTTATAGGCTGCCGGTACTTGCGGAAGTGTTCCGAAATAAGCTTGAGTGGCATCTGTTGTCGCTTTATCCAGCTCACTGTTTTGCTGCTTTAAAATACTGCTTTTGGCGGAGAGAATTGCCGTGAGGTAATCATTTACATCCTGGCGAACCTTATTTAATCGGCTAATGTGAATGTTTTCGCTTTGAGAAATCTCATAAAACCTGAAATACGAAAAGGTGACCGACGCGGAAACGGCTACCAACAAAGATAATAATACGCTCAAATAACGTAAGCGATTAGCCTTCCAGTGCATGCCGGCAATTTCAAGAGAGCAAATCACAATGACCGATTGAACGGCAATGGTGATAGCCAGCGCAATCCATGGAATGATAAAATGCGACAAGCCGTAGTAAGTGGTGAATCCCGCCGTCACACTTAGCATCAACACAATCGGAATTGACCATATTCTCAATAAACCCACGAATAGCGTCTGGATCTTATTAATCAAACTACCCAGTCCAATATTGTTGATTTTTATAATGCTTTTTGTTTTCATCGCTTTTTAGCTATATTATTTAGCGATTAACGTCCCACATAACCCCGCGAAGAATTAATGCAAATAAGTGTTAATGATATCCAAATGGAGTCTATGTGATTAAAAATAAAAATGCAAATAGCCGCGTCTTATTGGTTGTCTATGAGTTTAAAGCCGGGGATTAATCCTTTTCATAGGCGTAAGTGTTTATGATTATTGATTCTGAAAGGACATACAGTAAAGAAGAGGATAATTACAATTTCGTTAAGAACCTTGTAAAATGCCAACAATTAATAGTGTAGAAAAAGAAAATCTTTAACATTCTATGTCCTGATTAGCAAGAATCATCCGCCAATGCGTAAAATGCATCCTTTTTCGTCGTTCCGGCAGGGATTGCCGGAACCCAGAAGCCAGGGATGGCTTTCGTAGCTCACATTCCTGTAGCCTGGATACCGGCAATCCCTGCCGGTATGACGGTATCCGCGCTTAGCGGAAGATTCTTGCTAATCAAGTTCTATGTTGCTATTTTTTTTAGAATAAAGCCAAGTATTTTGGTAGTGATTTTTCAAAAACGAATATAATCGGCTTGAAAATCGAAAGTCATCTTAAAGTTTAGAGGTATTAGCGTGGAGCTAAGCGGTGCACAAATCCTGGTTCAGAGTCTTAAGGACGAGGGTGTAGAATATATTTTTGGCTATCCTGGCGGTGCAGTATTGCATTTATATGATGCTATTTTCCAACAGGAAGATGTCAAACATATCCTGGTTCGGCATGAGCAAGGGGCCACCCATGCGGCTGACGGCTATGCCCGCGCCACCGGAAAGCCGGGTGTGGTTTTGGTTACCTCCGGGCCCGGTGCGACCAATGCGATAACAGGCATAGCTACCGCCTATATGGACTCTATTCCGCTGGTGGTTATTTCCGGACAAGTGTCGTCTCCGGTAATTGGCAGCGATGCTTTCCAGGAAGTCGATATGATCGGGATTAGCCGTCCTTGCGTTAAACATAACTTTCTCGTCAAAGACGTCACCCAATTGGCAGAGACGATAAAAAAGGCATTTTATGTAGCCACAACCGGCCGTCCCGGACCGGTAGTTGTTGATGTGCCCAAAGACATGACTGATCCAAGAATAAAAGTACCTTATAAATACCCCAAAAATGTTGTTATAAGGTCTTACAATCCGGCAGTTAGCGGCCATAAAGGCCAGATAAAAAAAGCAGTTGAATTATTGATAGCCGCGCATAAGCCGATAATTTATTCCGGTGGCGGCGTCGTATTAGGCGAAGCCAGTAAAGAACTGACTGAGTTCACCCATACCTTGGGTTATCCTATTACTAATACTTTGATGGGGTTGGGCGCTTATCCTGCGACGGATAAACAATTCATCGGCATGCTGGGCATGCACGGCACTTATGAAGCAAATATGGCAATGCATGAGAGCGATGTAATTATCGCTATCGGTGCGCGCTTTGATGACCGCGTAACCGGTAAGCTGGATCAATTTTGCCCGTATGCCAGGATTATTCATATTGATGTAGACCCTGCGTCTATTTCCAAAACCGTTAAAGTCGATATTCCTATTGTGGGTGAAGTTAAACCTGTACTGGAGCAGATGCTCGAGTTAATTAAAGACAGTAAAAAGAAACCCGACAAAAAAGCATTGGAAGCCTGGTGGAATCAAATTGAACAATGGCGCGCAGTCAACTGCCTGGAGTATGATCGTGAAAGCCGCCTGATTAAGCCGCAATACGCTATTGAGCAACTGTATGAAGTCACTAAAGGCGATGCTTATGTTACTTCGGATGTGGGCCAGCATCAGATGTGGGCGGCTCAATACTATCAGTTTGATAAGCCTCGCCGCTGGATCAATTCCGGAGGCCTGGGCACGATGGGCTTTGGCCTGCCCGCTGCAATCGGTGTTAAATTGGCGTTTCCTGACGCGGATGTGGCTTGCGTTACCGGTGAAGCCAGCATCCAGATGTGTATTCAGGAATTATCGACTGCCTTACAGTATAAAACGCCCGTGAAAA
This sequence comes from Methylobacter sp., assembly GCA_028716975.1. Classification (GTDB taxonomy): domain Bacteria; phylum Pseudomonadota; class Gammaproteobacteria; order Methylococcales; family Methylomonadaceae; genus Methylobacter_B. The sequence goes on from JAQUOU010000022.1 coordinate 59,261, forward strand.
TCATTAATCTGAATAACCGATATATGGGCATGGTAAGACAATGGCAGGAGTTTTCTTACGAAAGCCGTTATTCACATTCCTACCTGGATACTCTTCCGGAATTTGTGAAACTTGCGGAAGCATACGGTCATGTCGGCATGCGCATTGATAAGCCCGAGGAAGTCAGGCCGGCTTTAGAAGAAGCCTTCGCCTTGAAAGACCGCACGGTATTTCTGGATATCATTACTGACCGAACTGAAAATGTATACCCGATGATCGAGGCGGGTAAAGGTCATCATGATATGAAGTTAAGAGTCGCGCCAGGCACATCGACCGACAGAGAACTGGCATAATGAGGCATATTATCTCTATTCTGATGGAAAATGAATCCGGCGCGTTATCTCGGGTGGCAGGCTTGTTTTCCGCGCGCGGCTATAATATCGAATCATTAACCGTAGCGCCTACTGAAGATGGCAGTTTGTCCAGGATGACGTTGGTCACGCGAGGCAATGAAGACATTATCGAACAGATCACCAAACAGCTGAATAAATTAATTGATGTGGTTAAATTGATTGATTTAGCCGATGCCACTCATATCGAGCGGGAATTAATGATGATAAAGATCAAAACCACTGAACATACCCGTCATGAGGTCAGAAGCATGGCCAATATATTTCGCGGAAGAATCATCGATGTAACCCCTACCTCTTATGTGGTCGAAATGACCGGGCCTTCAAACAAGCTGGATGCATTTATTGCAGCTATTGATTCAGATACTATTATTGAAGTCGTGCGCTCGGGGCCGACAGGCATTTCACGGGGCGAAAAAGGGCTGCACTTGTAATCCCTCGCTTAATACATTTATTTTAACCAGAAAAACAGGAAAATTCATGCAAGTTTATTACGACAAAGATGCCGACCTTTCGATCATCAAAGCTAAAAAAGTAGCTATCATCGGTTACGGTTCCCAAGGTCATGCCCATGCTAACAACCTGAAAGACTCTGGTGTTGACGTTGTGGTGGGTTTACGCGCGGATTCCCCCTCGGTTGCCAAAGCCCAAGCCTGCGGCTTAACTGTTAAAGAAGTCCCTGAGGCAGTATCGGGCGCGGATATCATCATGATCCTGACACCTGATGAGTTTCAATCCGCACTCTATAAAACTGAAATTTTACCCAACATTAAACAGGGCGCAGCACTGGCATTTGCTCATGGCTTTTCCATTCTGTACAACCAGGTCGTACCGCGCGCGGATTTAGATGTCATCATGATTGCGCCTAAAGCGCCAGGCCACACCGTACGGTCTGAATTTGTGCGTGGCGGTGGGGTTCCTGATTTAATCGCCATACACAAAGATTCTTCCGGCAGAGCCAAGGATATTTGCCTGTCTTATGCATCAGCCATCGGCGGCGGCCGCTCAGGCATTATTGAAACCACCTTCCGTGATGAAGCGGAAACTGACTTGTTCGGTGAACAAACGGTATTGTGCGGCGGTGCTGTCGAGTTAATTAAAGCCGGTTTTGAAACCCTGGTTGAAGCCGGTTACGCGCCGGAAATGGCCTATTTTGAATGCCTGCATGAGTTGAAGCTGATTGTTGACTTGATGTATGAAGGCGGTATTGCCAACATGAACTACTCCATTTCCAACAATGCTGAGTATGGCGAATATGTCACCGGACCCAGAGTCATCAATGAAGAAAGCCGCCGGGCCATGCGTGAAGCATTGAAAAACATAAGAAGTGGCGAATATGCCAAGCAATTCATCATGGAAGGCGTAACCGGCTATCCCGAAATGACTGCCAAACGTCGTTTGAACGCCGAGCATCCTATTGAAGTAGTCGGAGCAAAACTGCGCAACATGATGCCCTGGATCAAGGCGAATCAGATCGTTGATCAAACTAAAAATTAATTCTATTGCTACGGCAGCCTTGCAAAGCCCATCCCATGATGGGCTTTTTTGCTATGAGATATAAAACCGATTTTAGCGAAATCAGAATATAGACGGCTCACCCATTCCTTAAATGCCGCAGTGAATTCAAATCAACTTACTATGTCCATTAACCCTGGATACTGCATAAAATACTTAATGCATCACTTTTACAAACTGACACAGTTTAATACTTCATGAGATACAAATGACTGCTCCACATATTGGCTTTATAAGTTTGGGTTGCCCGAAAGCGCTGGTTGACAGCGAACGGATTTTAACCAAACTCCGCTCTGAAGGTTATACCATTTCGCCCACTTATCAGGACGCTGACCTGGTAGTGGTTAATACCTGCGGATTTATTGATGCGGCAGTGGAGGAATCACTGGACAGCATTGGTGAAGCACTGGCTCAAAACGGCAGAGTAATCGTTACCGGCTGTTTAGGCGCCAGAGAAAATGAAATCCGTGCTCGCCATCCCCAGGTATTAAAAGTGACCGGCACCCATGCATTAGATGAAGTTGTCGCCTCGGTGCATGAACATTTGCCGCCGCCGCATAATCCTTTCATCAGCCTGGTGCCTCCGCAAGGAATAAAACTGACGCCCAGGCATTATGCCTATTTAAAGATTTCTGAAGGCTGTAATCATCGCTGCACTTTCTGCATTATCCCGTCAATGAGGGGTGGCCTGGTCAGCAGGCCGGTTGATGATGTCATGCTGGAAGCCGAACGCCTGGCGAAGGCCGGGGTAAAGGAACTATTAATAGTTTCTCAGGATACCAGTGCCTATGGCCTGGATTTAAAGTATCAAAGCCGGGATTGGAAAGGCCGTTCCGTTAAAACCCGCTTTTACGATTTAGCAGAAGCCATGGGAGATCTGGGTATCTGGGTAAGAATGCATTACGTATATCCTTATCCGCATGTTGATGCCGTCATTCCATTGATGGCCGAAGGGAAAATTCTGCCTTACCTGGATATCCCCTTTCAGCACGCAAATAGCCGCATCCTTAAATTAATGAAACGGCCTGCGGCCAGTCAAAATAATCTGGAACGCATTAAAGCATGGCGCGCAATCTGTCCGGATATTACTTTGCGCAGTACATTTATTGTCGGGTTTCCAGGAGAAACCGAGCAGGAATTTGAAGAATTACTGCATTTTATGAGCGAAGCACAGCTGGATAGAGTCGGCTGTTTTGCTTATTCGCCGGTAAAAGGCGCGGTTGCCAATGATTTACCGGATTTGGTTCCTGAAGAACTCAAACAGGAACGTTTGGCTCGTTTTATGGCGCATCAGTCCGAAATCAGCGCGGAGCGCTTACAGAAACGGGTGGGGCGAATTGAAACAGTGCTGATCGATGAAGTTGTGGAAGAAGGGGCGGTGGCAAGAAGTAAAGCCGATGCGCCCGAAATTGATGGGCAAGTGTTTATTGACGGCGCGATACATCTGAAAGTCGGCAATTTTGTCGATGTTGAGCTGGAAGAAGCAGATGAATACGATTTGTGGGGACGCTTGATTTAAAGCAAAGCAATACTGTCCCCTATTGTTGGTCAAGTTTACCTACAATTTCGGGTGTCCGGTTTAGTGTCCGGATTTCATTAACAAGTCTACTAGCGATTTCATATCCGGGCCCATAGCTGTCTCTCCGACTGTGACGCTATGCCGCTTACCCTCTTGCTCAACAGAGATTTGATATACAAAGCGATCCGGCTGTGAAGTAGAGGGTATCTCTGCCGGCAAATCGAAAAAGTCCGCCGCTTCCACCATTTGCCGAAGCTGGGTTGCTTCGTTTGTAGGCATGGCTGTGACGTCCACCGTTTTGGTTATGGGAATAGCGGTAAAGCCGCCAGTTCGTTGTACAGTAATCCGCATTGATTTTTCCTCCATTTTTGCAACTCCTGATTGTGATCCACAGGCAATAGTTACCGAGCAGCACAGGAGTGCTCCGAAAATAGTGAGAATAACCCGTTTCCGGCAAGCGGCATACGGGCTAATAACACTCATGCTGTGGGCCAGATAACGGTTCAATTCAGAGCTTAAATAACGCCTACTGTTTTCCAGGCATTTCGAACTGCCAATTGCTCCTCGCTGGACTGACCGTAAAGCTCACCGGCAATATTAATGGTTGCACTGGCGGCTCGCCTGAAATTGGCACGGGAGCGCAAAGTATCCCGCAGGGCGATATACCATATTTTTCCGGTTTTTTCCCAGGCAAAGCCGCCAATTTCCATGGCTGCAAGGTAAAACGCATGATTGGGAATGCTGGAGTTGATATGTACTCCCCCATTATCCTGACTGCCTCTGTACAGGTCTTTATAAAAGGCAGGCTGAGGATCCTTGCCCAACATGGGATCGTCGTAGGCGGTACCCGGTTCTTTCAAAGAACGGAGCGCGGCTCCATTCACACCGGGAGCCAGTAAGCCTGCGCCAATAAGCCAATCGGCTTGGTTGACACTCTGGTTAAGTGAGCGCTGCTTTACCAAACTTCCAAACACATCCGAAAATGACTCATTCAATGCTCCCGACTCCCCCTTGTAAATAAGCCCGGCTTCGTATTGAGTCACCCCGTGAGTAAGCTCATGACCGATAACATCAATGGCAATAGTAAAGCGATTAAATAATTGTCCATCGCCATCTCCGTAAACCATTTGATTGCCATTCCAGAAAGCGTTGTCATACCGAGTACCGTAATGTACAGTGGAATCCAAACGTAATCCCTGATCGTCGATTGAATTACGTTCAAAAACATCATGGAATAAATCGTAGGTAGCCCCCGCTCCATCATATGCTTCGTTAACCGCAATATCTCTACTGGGTGGTCCGTCTTCTGCTCTTATCAGGGCGCCGGGAAGGGTTTCTCCCTCAGCGGCATCGTAAACAGTGCGGCGTTTCTGGCCTGGAGAAACCGCAAACGATACATTCCCCATAACTTCCCGCTTGCCGCGGAACTGCTCGGACGATCTTAATGTTTGCAATGCATAGGCGCGCATCTTATCGTTCCCATGCATGATGATATGATCCATCATATGAGGTGGAATAATACAACAAATAGGACACACATGAGAGCTTTTATTAGCATAGTTTTTCGCTCTTATTGATTTTTTTTGTCTTGTTTTCATGAATATCTCCTTAATGATTTATCTGGCAAAGTCGATAATCCTGCGGATCGAGTGGAACTTAATTAATACTGAATGAGTGGTATTGTCAATACGCATCTTTACTTAACTTGTATAGGTAGAAAACCCTCTGACATTCAAACTAAAGCATGGCTTGTGCATTTTTCATGACCAGTAAAAGCACATAAATTGCACAGTCCTACCATACGTAATACTATAACGTTTCATCTGGGCAGCTTATATTTACCATGACCATTTCCTTCGCCTCTTCCCAACTTTCAGAGCATGACCATAAAAAATGTGTCAGTGCGGCACTTGATACTGCCGAGCACATATGTATCATTCGCGGTGTGCAATTAACCCCAATTCGGCACAAAGTGTTGGAGTTAATTTGGGAAAGTCATAAAGCAGTTAAGGCATATGACTTGTTGGACCGTCTAAAACTTATTATGGAGGCTGCGAAACCGGCGACTATTTATCGCGCCCTGGATTTTTTAATTGAACAGGGCCTGATTCATCGGGTGGAAAGCCTCAATGCTTTTATCGGTTGCAGCTGCTCAGATCATCAGCATGAACAGTTATTGTTGATTTGCAATCGTTGTCATGAAGTTGAAGAACGATCTGCGGTAAAAGTCATGGAAGTTTTAGCGCACGAAATTGAACAGGCAAATTTTATCCTACACAGTAAAGCTATTGAGATTCATGGCATTTGCTCAAAATGTGACGCTCAAGCCGGTAATAAAAACTAGCCCATTGATAATCTTTCGTCGCAAAGGAAGCAAAACCAATGTAACCGAATGGCAACCGCTAGCGCCTGGGCTGGGTGATAGAGTTGACAAACCGTTCTGACATCTTGACTGTTAGCCGATTGAAAATTGATGTGGCTACACTAAACCGGACACACGCATTAAAATAGCCTAAAAAGAGTGTGAATCCCAATGAGCCAAGAAAAACCTAAAACGTATACCGCAGAATTTAAAGCCTCATCGGTCAAACCAGCCAATGAATCTGACCGATCCATAGCACAGACAGCTAAGGATCTCGGTGTTAACGTCAATACGCTACCTACCTGGATCGATCAGTATAGCCGTTCGCCATCAACCGAAAAAGCGCTTCGAACTGACTATCCGTATGACGAGCTATAACGATTGAAGAAAAAAGTTGCCCGATCAACCGATTGCTCCTAATCATCTGGATCGTCAGCTTACGGTGGAACAGCCCAATCAGGCTTATGTCGGTGACATCACCACTATTCCTACCCAGGAAGGCTGGTTGTATTAGCGGTGGTGATTGATCTTTTCTCCCGGCTAGTCGTGGGCTGGTCGATGGCTAACCCTAGGCGAGCCCAGTTGGTCAATGATGCCTTATTGATGGCCCTATGGAAACGCAAGCCTGATAAAGGTTTATGGTGGCATGGATCGAGGCAGCTAATAGGCGTCGGAAAGCCATCGGGCCTTGTTAACGCAGCATGGCATTCAACAGAGCATGAGTAGGAAAGGAAATTGTTGGGATAACGCTGTTTCGGGAAGCTTTTTCCAACCCTTAAAAACGGAGCTTGTGCACCCTTAGACTTATCAAACTCGAACAGAGGCCAAACAGGCTGTATTTGAATAGTTTGAAGTTTTTTACAACCGCGAGCGACTGCATTCCTTCAATGGCTATTGGTCGCCTAGACTTCGAATTGCCGCACAAAGCTGCTTAACCATGTGTCCGGAAAAGTGTTGACACATCACTGAAACATTGAGCCTCAACACCCCCCTGAGCTGAAATTATTTTATACCATTCAGGAAATTACTGGTACTCCGAAACTGAGGAATATAGCAGTTGTAATGTAGATTAAGGTTATAAGACTTCCCCTCATAAATTAGGAGATCCTATGACAAAATGGTAGGAGTTTGCTTAAGTCGAAAAAACAATTCAACTAATGATTTTGCTCCTTCATTGACGAAAGAATATGAATGTCCGTTCTTCATAAAGTGAAGATCAGCATGAGGGAAGCAGGAACGACGGGTTTTGGCCGATCTTTCAAAAATGGTTGATATGAGCCAATGTCGGCCATGTAGAAGTAAGGTAACTTACTGCATTTAGTTAGAATAAATGATGTCCCTGAAAAAAACGTTTATCCCAAATGACTTTTTGCGGTTCTGAAACTATTAGTTTTTTAGCGTCAGAATGAAGTGGGTTAACGAGTGCATTTCGGTCTAATCTGGCAATCACGGAGGGTACAATTAATATCGCTGATCCAACCTCCAATAACCAGTGATCGCCAAATACCCTAGCTGAAGCAACGTTTTCCGAATCCCAACCGTGAGGAAGCTGGCTTTCCTCAACAATTTCTACCGAAACGTCTTTGGGTACGTTAACAATAATATATTGATGGGTTTCAGGTACGCGTCCTATGTTCGCATGTGCCAGTATTTCTAACATAGCGCAAGAATAGGTTAACGACCCATAAATAGCTGGCTTACCAGGACCATTCCACCTTCCGCCAATTAATGCGGCACCTGTTCCATCCCAAACCGGATGGCGACCGTCAGCTATCCGGTATATCCGCACTAAGCCGCAATGCCGTAATACAACCGCCAGAGCAGTTCTTCAACCCGGCGGGCGCCTATCTCGGTCATAGAAACATCAAGCGCGGTCCGGCCTTGGAGCAAAGGATGCGGCGTATGAAGAAATAATCTAGCCTCATCTTCCGAGTTCCAGACATATAGAGCAGATGCATAAATTCTGGCTAGGCGTTCTGTACGTTCGGATTCTTCGGCGCTCAACTTGTCTCGGCGGCGTTTATAGGTTGCTTCAGGAACAATCCTATACAACAATTGCTTACGTTCTTCTGGGTTGAGGCCAATATTGTCTACAATGGCTTTCAATGCATGCTTAGGCAAACCATGCGAAACCAGCGCATCCAATTCAGCCAAGGAATGTGGCAAAGGCAGCAGCGACATAAACGAAGCTATCTTTTCAGGTGTAACTAGAACCATATTGAGACCTTAAAGTATCATTTGATTTATTAATCTTGTTACATATGATACCTTTTGTCAATAATTTCAGAAAAACTAGTACAGTCGATTTAAACGTGAATTAAGAGCTGGTGCGTAAAAAATTCCAAAAAAATAGAGTGACGCCGAGCCTCCCGAAAATGTGAACCAACAGTCTTGCATGGCTGAAATTAATGGAGGGTCTTTAATCAGATCACTCATCTTCGCTCCTTTTGTTGCCATATTTTACGGCACTGAAAATAAGCAGTTACACGCAATTATTTACACTCTCTGTTCAATGAAATAAAGCCTTACAGCCAACTGCCGTTTGCCACTATTCATAGTTTGGTTCTATGCATAGTGGCCGACGTAACGTCAGCGACTGCTTTAATGGGAATTAAGCGCTAAATAGTGCCAATTCATTGAGTTATATTTAGTATATGAGGTAAAACGCTAACTATCCCCCTCATCTAAACCAACAATGAACTGGCAAGAACAACTAATAATCATTTATCTTTTTGTATGCAAACATTATCGAGACGAACTTTGGACATACAGTCAGCGAATGACGCATTACGCCGACCTGAGTTTTTCCAACGAAGAGGTCATCACCCTTTATCTGTTTATGATTATCAATAAAAATCAAGAGTTTAAGAAGATTTACGATTACGCTGATAGCCATTTGCGCCCCTGGTTTCCTAAGCTCCCTAGCTACGTTGCCTTCGTACAAAGAGTCAATCGAGCGGAGATTGTCAATGTAGTTGTCGCCTCGACGGTTAAAACTTATGCTGCTTTTTTGTTTTGAATACTCCCCGCCGTGGTCTCACCTTCTTTGGTTTCGGCCTTATCAGGATTAAGGTGAACGGCT
>JAQUOU010000023.1 GCA_028716975.1 Methylobacter sp.
TAAAGGCCAGCCGGGTCTGGTCTATGGACGCCAGGGTGGCTTCCGGCAGAGGCGTGCCGAACTGTTCAAAAGCAGCCAGACCGGCATAGGCCTCCTGCCACTGAATGGCGGCGCCGGACGCGTCAATTACTTTTACCGCTTCAGCCATAATGGAGGGCCCAATCCCATCGCCTTTTATCAATGTAACCGCGTGCATGCATTTCTCCAAATCTAATATTTAGGTATTTACGGCAAAAAAAAGCGCATTACCCCGCCGAAAGGGGTAATGCGCCGGTGCTTTATATAAAGCAGGTATGTCACACGAGGAGGTAAAAACACGCCGATTATTGCGTTACTATAATTGAAGCATTTACAGTGCCAACTAGAATTTTTATATCAATTAACTATAAAGCTAATCTATATCAATTAGTTATATAGTTAACAAATCATTAAGCTAAATTGAATTAAATGGTTAGGCCATCAATATGCACCAAATAAAATCAAAAATGTCGTTTTATTCCCTATAGTTGTGCACATTAAGCCTAATAACGTTGTAATTAAGCAACGTATTATCCGAAATTTTATTTTTTAAAATTTATTATTAAATGCACCACAAAAGCGCATAAGATAAATGCATTAAGATTATAGGAAATAAAAAAATGTTTTTACTTCATACCTAAAACTTTAAACTTAATAATTAACAATCACTTGTTAATTATTTCAGTTTAATTTTAGTTTGGTGCATTATTTGCTTATCCATTTAAAGATAAAACTTTAAAGTATTTTATGACTTGTATTTGCCCTTCTTTATCTTTTCCCGTCCATGGCGATAAGGAAAATTCATCTTTCTTTAATGAGTATTTGATCAGACTGCTTGAAGAACGAGATTGCCTCGGCTTAAGCAGCCTAATTCAACAAATTGATGCAATGATGCTAACAGTTGATCCTGGAAAATCAATTGAGTACATTGAAGAATTTTGTCTGATGTCTCCCTACCATTATTTGGTAACATTAGAGAGTGAATCACACTGGTCACATATTTTGCGTATTGACATGAATTCGCCGGACCTGATTGTTCGCGAAGTTAAACACGACGGAATACGGGGAATTTTTCGAAGCCTTAATGAGGTCTATCCAATTGGTTCACATAGGCCGCACAGCCGCTATATAGGCGAAATTCTCCGGGTAAATAATTTGCATGAAGTCGTTAAGTTACAACAGGGCAGAGGTTTTTGTTTTTTTTCTCAGGATGAAATACGCAAACTGGAATTGCCGGGGAATTTGGCAATCAGCAAACCTTCTCCCTATACGCACAATATTGTGGCTTATATCGAACGGGAACCTGATGAAGCACGGGTTTATGCGCTGGGTGTCAGCAGTATAAATACGGATGCCCGTGCAGCATGTGACAGGGCCAAAAATCGGCAACAGGAATTGGGTATAGCTGAGCTGATTTTACCTGTCGATCATCTTGCTACCCGTATTTACAGCCAAAACAGAGAGGTGGCTATTTTGGAATGGTTGTCTTTGTCCAGTTATTATTATTGGGGTTCGTTCGATATTATCGACCAGAACTCATCGACAAACGTCACTAAAAGCATTCATTATCCGGAAGAACTACAGAGTCCGGCCAAAGTGTTCACTGCCAATAATACCCCTTACTTTGTAAATCATTTTAAAATCTTTCCGTCACCCACTGAAAATTTTGTCTGTAATTATGGGCCGAGATTGCATCATCTCGCGCTGGCTGTTAAAGACGGTGATCAGAATGGTATTGAAAATATTGAATATGTTGTCCGCGCTATTCAGGAGCAAGGTAAAAGCTTTCTACTGGATGTCATTGGTTCCAAAAATGAAGGTTTAAAACAGATTTTTTCCAGCGCCTCTGAACACTCTTCATTAATTATCGAATATGTACAGCGTTTTGGTGGATTTTTAGGATTTTTTAATAAAGACAACATAGCAGAATTAACTCATGCAGCAGGAATTCAAGAAGAATTAATAAGAATACAGACTGAAGTAAAGAAAGCTGATAAGGTTTAATTACCAAGTATTTAACGATGGCAGTGAAATTTGCAGCCAACTAAACAGCAGTAAATCTGATTAACAAACCGGCAATAGGCATAAATATTATGACAATTCGCGTGGCAATCCGTCACAAAACCATATACAACTTCGATAGACCGGTATCCCTGTCGCCTCATGTATTTCGCTTACGTCCGGCTGTGCACAGTCGGACGCCGATTAAAGGCTATGCGTTGCGCATTGAACCGAAAAATCATTTCATTAATTGGCAGCAGGATCCTTTTGGCAATATTCTTGCCCGCGTTGTATTCCCTGAAAAATGCCGAAAACTCAGTGTTGAAGTTGAAGTTATCGCTGATCTGACAGTGATCAATCCCTTTGATTTTTTTGTCGAAGAGTACGCGGAAACATATCCCTTTAAATATGATTCGCAAATGCAAAAAGAACTGCAACCCTATCTGGAGATTACTGAAAACGACCCTTTATTAAAAAAATGGCTAAAAAGCTTCGATATCAGCAAGCGTACTATCAATGATTTTCTGGTAGATGTGAATCGCAAGGTATTTGAAGATATTAGTTATAACATTCGCATGGAAGTAGGCATTCAAAGCTGCGCGGAAACCCTTCAAAAACGCAGTGGATCGTGTCGTGACTCGGCTTGGCTGCTGGTACAAATATTTCGGCATCTGGGGCTTGGCGCGCGTTTTGTTTCCGGTTATCTCGTGCAACTGTCGGCGGATATAAAATCGCTGGATGGACCTTCAGGACCTGAACAGGATTTTACGGATTTACATGCCTGGACCGAAGTTTATATACCCGGCGCAGGCTGGATAGGTTTGGATCCCACTTCAGGCCTGCTTGCCGGCGAAGGCCATATCCCACTGGCTTGTACCCCGAATCCGGCCAGTGCGGCTCCCGTAACGGGCGGCACCGACAAATGCGAGGTGGAATTTGAATTCAGCAATACTGTACAACGCCTGCATGAAGATCCGCGCGTCACTAAACCGTATACCGATGAGCAATGGTATTATATTGACGCCTTGGGACAGCAAGTCGACGAACAGTTAATACAGGATGACGTCAAGTTAACCATGGGTGGAGAACCTACTTTTGTGTCCGTCGATGACATGGAGGGCGATGAATGGAATACGCTTGCTGACGGTCCGCATAAACGTGAACGCGCGCAGGCATTAACCAAACGCTTGCGTGATGTATTTGCAGCGGGAGCCATGCTGCACTATGGCCAAGGCAAATGGTATCCTGGTGAGCCTTTGCCGCGCTGGCAATATGGCATTTTCTGGCGTAAAGACAGCACTCCAGTCTGGCGCAATGCCAAACTGCTGGCTGAGATTACCCAGGATTATGGCTATACCGTTAATCATGCCCATCAATTTATTAACCAGGTCACCCATCGTTTAGGCATCCCGCTTCGCCATGTTAATACCGCCTTTGAAGACAGCTTTTATTATTTATGGCAGGAAGGCGCTTTACCGGAAAATCTTAATCCGTTAAAAACGAATTTAAAGGATTCAATTGAACGCAAAACGCTAACCAAACTACTGGATGCTGATTTAGGCCAGCCGGCTGGTTTTGCGTTACCTGTCAAATGGAACTGGTCCGAGCAATGCTGGCAAAGCGGTCCCTGGAGTTTTCGCCGCGGCCAGATGTTTCTGATCCCCGGCAATTCACCCATGGGCATGCGCTTGCCGCTGGGTAGCCTACCCTGGATTGCACCCGATAAAGTTGACATACAGGAACCGCAAAGCCTGTTTGAAGAGCTCTCCGAACTGGGTGACTATTATGGTGAAGTGACGCGCCGTTATAGTCATTTTGAAAAAAATCCGGATGAGCATCCGGAAATTACTACTCAAGATTCAGGTGATGATGAAACAATTCAGGTTGAAGTACCGCACACTGCACTGTGTATAGAGGCTAGAGAGGGTCGTCTGCATATTTTTATGCCGCCTCTTACACTATTGGAACATTATCTTGAACTGATTGCCGTCATTGAAGCAACGGCAGAAAATCTCGCCATGGCGGTAGTGCTTGAAGGCTACGAACCGCCGCGTGATTATAGAGTAGAGCGCCTGATGGTTACCCCGGACCCCGGTGTTATTGAAGTCAATATTCATCCGTCCAAAAGTTGGCCGGAGCTGGTGGAAAAAACCACTATCCTATATGAACAGGCGCATCAAGTCAGGCTGGGAACCGAAAAATTTATGCTGGACGGCCGCCATACCGGTACCGGAGGCGGTAACCATATTACTATGGGCGCTGAAATGCCGACCGACAGCCCGTTATTACGCCGCCCCGATTTGCTGCGGAGTTTAATAACTTACTGGCAGCATCATCCCGGTTTGTCCTATTTATTTTCCGGCATGTTTATTGGTCCTACCAGCCAAGCGCCGCGCGTCGATGAAGGCAGGGATGAAAAACTCTATGAACTCGAAATCGCTTTTCAACAAATGCCCGAAGGCGAAGTGCCTGAGCCGTGGCTGGTTGATCGTTTGCTGCGCCACTTATTAACCGATATAACCGGCAACACACATCGATCCGAGTTCTGTATCGATAAGTTGTATTCACCTGATAGTTCAACCGGGAGACTGGGTATATTGGAATTGCGGGCATTTGAAATGCCGCCGCACGCACGTATGTCCCTGGTACAAACATTATTGTTACGATCCCTGATAGCCTGGTTTTGGCGGGAACCCTATAAATACGATTTAATACGCTGGGGAACAGAATTGCATGACCGTTTTATGCTTCCGCATTATGTACGCGAAGATATGAAAGACGTTATCAAAGACCTGCGGCGGGCCGGTTATGGTTTTGAACTGGAATGGCTGGACCCGTTTTTCGAATTCCGTTTTCCCCGTTACGGCAATACGTTGGTTGACGGCATTGATCTGGAGTTACGCTTTGCCATCGAACCCTGGCATGTGCTGGGTGAGGAAGTAAGCAGCACCGGTACTGCCCGTTACGTAGACTCATCCGTGGAGCGACTACAAGTTAAAGTGAGCGGATTTACTGAAGGCCGATATGTATTGACCTGTAACGGACGGCGTTTACCATTACGCATTACCGGACGCAAAGGCGAATATGTGGCCGGCGTACGTTATCGGGCATGGCAGCCGCCTTCAGCATTGCATCCGACCATTAGCCCGCATGTGCCCTTGGTAATTGATGTAATCGATACCTGGAATGGTCATTCCGTGGGCGGTTGCACTTATTATGTCGCTCATCCGGGAGGCCGCAGCTATGATGCTTTTCCAGTAAATAGTTTTGAAGCGGAAGCTCGACGCATTACCCGTTTCTGGGATTACGGTCATACTCCCGGACCTGTTGGGCGTCCTCCTATTGCCCTATCTCCCGTGGCATCTTCAGATAAACCGGCTATTGCAAAATTTATTGTAAAGAATGAAGCGCCGCGCCCTATGGCGCCGCCAGCAGAGGAATTGAGCGAAGAGTATCCATTTACCCTGGATTTGCGGCACCGTAATCATTAAAAGGTTATTTCTCCCAAAGGTCGCAAAGAGATGAAAAAATATATTTCCTGCTCTATGCGTGGTTTCGGCTTGTTGGAATAAATGAATCGCCAATGTGCAATCATCAATAAATAGCTATAAGGAATAACTTGTGCGCAACCCCGATGTATCCACCAGTGATATTGGCGTGCAATATTATGCGACGCAACTCGGTACATATGACGAAATGTGTGCGACCGAAGATAAGGTTCTGCCTTATTGGGAACGCTTTATCAGCGCGCTCGAAAGCATGGGCAGTGAAGAACTTGAGCTTCGCCGCCGGGAAGCCCAGCGTTTGTTGCGTGAAAATGGAGTTACCTATAATGTTTACGGGGATTCGCAAAAACTAACCAGGCCCTGGCGTCTTGATCCAGTTCCCTTACTGATCAGCAGCGAACAATGGACTGTAATTGAAGCCGGCCTTAAGCAACGCGCCAGGCTGCTCGATCTGATTCTGAAAGATATTTATGATAAACAGATACTGCTGAAAAAAGGCTTGCTGCCTGTCGAGCTGGTTTTTGGGCATGAAGGTTTTTTGCACCCCTGTGTCGGGGCATTGCAAAATCAGCAGCACCAACTCATTATTTATTCAACTAATCTTGCTCGCGGGCCCAACGGCCGCATGTGGGTATTGGATGATCGCACCCAGGCACCTTCAGGCTCCGGATATGCATTGGAAAACCGGACAGTGATGACCCGGGTTTTACCTGATATTTTTCGGGCGACCCAAGTGCATCGATTGTCAGGCTTTTTCAATGCATTGCACAGAGGGCTTGTTGAAATTGCGCCTCATAATAAAGAAGTTCCTCGCATTGTTGTGCTGACTCCGGGGTCGCTCAATGAAACTTATTTTGAACATGCCTACTTAGCCTCTTACTTGGGCTATACACTGGTGCAGGGCGGCGATTTAACTGTGCGCGACGGCCGTGTATGGCTTAAATCCCTGCAAGGCTTGCAACAGGTCGATGTTATTTTACGCCGTGTCGATGATTCTTTTTGCGATCCGCTGGAATTGCGCAGCGGTTCCAGGCTAGGCATTGCAGGGCTACTAGAGGCTGTTAGGCTCGGCAATGTGGCTATTGCCAATCCTTTGGGCAGTAGTATATTGGAAAACCCTGCATTGCTGGCTTTTCTGCCCCGACTAGCCCGCTATTTTTTAAATCAGGAACTGATTCTACCTTCAGTTGCAACCTGGTGGTGCGGGCAGCGGCGCGAACGTGAGTTTGTCTTGCTCAACCTTGATCGCCTGGTTATTAAGCCGATTAACCGTAGCCAAGCCAATAAGACGGTGTATGGCGGCATGCTGAGCAGTAAAGAGAAAGAACTGTTGCGCGCAAAAATTATTGCTAAACCACATTTATATGTAGGCCAGGAACAAATCAGTTTTTCTACGGTACCTGCATTTATTGATCAGCATATAGAACCCCGTAACGCTGTTTTACGTAATTTTATAGTTGCTGGAAAAGATGATTATGAAGTAATGCCCGGCGGGCTGACGCGTGTTGCCCGTCAAAAAGATAATTTCATTGTTTCAAACCAGGCGGGAGGAATCAGTAAAGACACGTGGGTACTAGCTTCCGAACCTGACAAACAGGTGAGTTTATGGTCACAGCCGGGACGCAATGTTATAAGTGATGCAGTTAGTGAGTCGCTGCCCAGCCGCGCCGCTGATAATTTGTTTTGGGTCGGACGTCATCTTGAACGCATGGAAGCGGCAACACGGCTTTTACGAACGGTGTTGTTGAAACTAAGGGAAACACTTGAATTCAAAACTCCCATTGATACTGAATGCCTGGCAATATTATTACGCTCCATTACCCATGTGACCGGTACCTATCCGGGCTTCATCAGAGGCAACCCGCAAAACCTGAAAGCGCCTCAGGGTGAACTTTTATCACTGGCTAAAGATATTAACCGCTCAGGTTCGCTGGCAGCAAATATTCATGCCTTTTCTCAAGCGGCGTTCAGTATCCGCGACTTATGGTCTCTGGATACGTGGCGCAGCGTAGATAATATTCAGCGTAGATGGCAGCAACGAGTCATTAATCATGACTGTAATATCGATCAATTGCAGAGTAGCCTTGATGAGTTGGTTACCGGCATTGTCGCCTTTAGCGGTTTGACCAGCGAGAGCATGACGCGTGAAGCGGGATGGTTAATGCTGGATAGCGGGCGCAGGCTGGAGCGTGCGCTGGCGCTTATTGCATTGTTCCGCTCAACCCTAGTGTTAAAGCACGACAGTGCTTTACAAAACCAGGTGCTTGAAGCGGTTTTGTTTTCAACTGACAGCTTAAGCATTTATCAACGGCGTTATCGTTCATTTATTCAACTGCCGATGGTACTGCAATTGCTATTGATGGATGAAACTCATCCACGTTCGCTCGTCTACCAGCTTTATCAATTATCCCGGCATATAGCGGCACTGCCGAAAGGAAAGGGCACAGGCGACTTGAGTGAGGAGGAGCGTTTAATCCTAAAAGCTTATACTGATTTACGAATTGTCAAGGTGCTTGAGTTAACCAAACCCAATAATAATGCTGGTGTTTATACTGATCTGGATTCTCTCCTCGCGAATACGGCTGATTTGTTAAAACGAATGTCAGAAGTGATAGGGCAGGCTTATTTTAGCCATTCTCAGGTGTCGCAGATTATGGCACCTATAGCCCAAGAGGATGAATTGTGAAATACCGCATTACGCATACTACCTTTTATAATTACAGCCAGGCAGTTGGGTTGTGCCAAAATGAAGCTAAATTACAGCCGCGCGATTTCTGGCGTCAGCAATGTCAATCCAGCCACTTCGAGATCACGCCCACGCCTACGGACTTTCGTGAGCGAAATGATTATTTCGGCAACCGGGTAGTTTATTTCGCCATTCAGCAACCTCATAAGCAACTGACAGTAACTGCTATAAGTGAAGTGACGCTATTTCCCAAACAAAATATGGTGGATTTGGGTAATCCGTTATCATGGGAACACGTGCGCAATTTATTACAGGAATCATCAACGCAAGGCCAATCCCAGACACAGACTCAGTTTCAAAATCAGAGTCTTGAATTACTTGATGCCCGGCAATATATTTTTGATTCCCCTATGGTGACGACCAGCCCGGAGCTTGCGGACTATGCCAAGAACTCGTTCCTGCCGAATCGGCCTTTGGTGGAAGTCGTGCGCGACTTAATGCAGCGGATTCATATAGATTTTATTTATGATCCGACTTTTACTACTATAGCTACGCCCCTATCTGATGTTTTAGCTCATCGGCGTGGCGTCTGTCAGGATTTTGCGCATCTGGCTATCGCCAGTCTGCGCGCTTACGGCATTGCAGCTCGCTATGTCAGCGGCTACATTGAAACTGTAACCCAACCCGGCAAGCCGCGACTGGTGGGAGCAGACGCTTCGCATGCCTGGTTTGCGGTTTTTCTTCCGGGCACCGGCTGGCTGGAGTTTGACCCAACCAATAATAAATTGCCGCATGATCAGCATATCACACTGGCTTGGGGGCGGGATTATTCAGACGTTACGCCGCTCAAAGGCATTGCTTTCGGTGGCGGTCATCACACCCTTTCCGTATCGGTTGATGTATTAAGGCTTGAATGACTGAGCAATATAAATTCAGACAAAATATAAAGAAGAATGGGAACTTGATGCATCTGGCGGTGTTCTTTTAAACTTTTTGTAACTTAAATCGTGGAGTTGTATGACTACTATTCATTTCGTTGGCGGCGAGAAAGGCGGCGTAGGTAAATCCGTCGTTGCTCGTGTGTTAGCTCAATATATGATTGACAAGGAAATACCGTTTACCGGTTTTGACACGGATCGCTCGCATGGCTCGCTCCTGCGTTTTTACTCAGACTATGCGTCGCCTACCGTCATCGATAGCTACCAAAGTCTGGATGGCATTATGGAAACAGCATCAGCGCATCCCGAACAGCGCATACTGGTTGACCTTGCAGCTCAAACACATCATCCGTTGGCGCAATGGATAGATGAGTCCGGAGTACTGGAATTGGCTGAAGAACTGGGGATTTCTTTATGCTATTGGAATGTGATGGATTCGGGCAAAGATTGCGTAGACTTACTTAACAAATTGCTCGATCAATACGATACAAGGCTTAATTATATACTGGTGCAGAACCAGCTTCGGGATGATAATTTTACTATTTTAGAATCCTCCGGCGTTAAGGATCGTGCATTGGCTTTTAACGCCAGGATTATTACTTTAAAGAAACTGCATGCGCCGGTAATGACGAAAATTGATGGGAACAGTTCGAGTTTCTGGGCGGCAAAAAACAAAGATACGGAAAATCTTAATCCATTGGGTTTGTTGGAACGGCAACGAGTTAAAATCTGGCTGAGACATGCTTATAATGAGATCGAGTCAGTAGGCGTTTAATAATTTACTGTCAGTGCGGATTTGTCCGTGCAATCCGGGGGAATAAAACACCCTGGGTTGCACCTAAGCAAAGGCTGGGGGATTTAATGCTGCTTCAAAGATTGTGGAGAAATACTAGTTCACGCACACCTAAGCTATGTCCTGTTTTTATATCCACCAGCCTTTGAAAGGCGCACAATCTTGAGTCATACAAATTAAATCTTGTTACCCAGACAGGTAGTTTAAGGTAATTTAGCTGATCAGTGGACGTTCCGGTAAATTTACTGGATAATTATCAAACCATCCCTTGTAAAATTAACATTAAAACATTTTGTTGTTAAGCACTACTAGCGTATTTCTGTATCAGAAAGATGAGGTGGGATAAAATATTACGAATTTTGCCTTACTTTTTAATTTATGACTTATTGTATTGCCGCCTCTATAAATGAAGGACTTATACTGGCTTCTGACTCAAGGACTAATGCAGGTATTGATAATGTCAGCACCCATGGCAAGATGCATGCCTTTAGTACAGAAAGCGATCGTAAGATTATTTTATTATGCGCGGGTAATCTGGCCACTACCCAAGCGGTTTTAGAGCAATTGCACCGCGATAAAATCAAAAATACCACTATCAATATTAATACTGTGGATTGTTTATCCGCAGCGGCTGCTTATTTAGGTCATGTCAGTGTTGAAAAACAAAAGCAGCATATAAATGATGAGGGGCAATCAGCATTTAATCCGTCTGCGAGCTTTATTTTAGCCGGTCAAATCGGCGATGAGCCTCATGGCGCCTTCATGGTTTATGCAGAAGGCAACAGTATAACTACTTCTGCTCACACGCCGTTTTTACAAATTGGCGAGAGCAAGTACGGTAAACCCATACTGGACAGGTTTCTTAAACCAGGCACATCAATAGATGAAGCAGCTCGATGTTGCCTGGTTTCAATGGATTCTACCATACGAAGTAATGCCAGTGTCGGGCCGCCGGTAGAATTATTGATTTATCGCAAGGACAGCTTTAGCCTGGATGAATATTACTGCTTTGACGACGACGACGATTATATGCTGCACCTTAGACGCAGTTGGGAAAATAAATTACGCGAAGCAATAGCGTCATTACCTAATTTAAATAAAGAATCAATCAAGCCTATGCGGGTTGATCTTTAAGCAGATTGGGCATGCCTTTAGAGCATAAAAACTTTGAAGTTTGTCCCTAACAGAATGGATGCTTCATAAATTGAAGTAATTTAAAGCACCTATTAAGGGTGTTCGCGGATTTAAAGAGACTTTAACAGAGACTTTATTCAGCAACGGAAGAAATCGGCCTTTGGCTTTAAAGGCCTGCATAAATTTACCATTTACCATTGCAGGCAGGATTTTTGGGGCTATGCCTCCGCCAATAAATACCCCGCCGATAGCCATTGACTTTAACGCCAAATTGCCCGCTTCAGCTCCGTAAATTTCCACAAAAAGTCTTACCGCTTCGGTACATAATGGATCTTCCCCGGCTATACCCAGCCTCGAAATAACGGCATTTCTGTCAATATCGCTATTTATAGCTGGAACAGCCAGACAAGGAGGGGCAAATTCATGCTCACAGAGAAAGTCATAAAGATTGCCTAAACCGTTGCCGGATATAACGCGTTCATAACTGATATGATCAGGGTATTTTTTCCTGAGATAAGCCAACAGCAAATCCTGGCTAGTATTTTGAGCGGCGAAGTCACAGTGGCCGCCTTCAGTAGCCATAAGATGATGTTTGTTGCCATCCCAATACAGAATGGCCTCCCCCAGTCCTGTTCCTGCAGCGATGATGGCGATATTTCCTGACCGGATTTCTGCGTTGGGATTTAACTCTACCAGATCCTTTTCTGGCAAATACAACATTCCCAATGCCATGGCTTCAAGGTCATTCAAAAGTTTTACTTTATCGGTTATGCCCAGTTTAGTTTTGAGCTCTACGGCATCCAGCAACCAAGGCAGATTGGTTGTATGGCTGCGTTGGTTCACGACCGGTCCGGCAACTCCAAAACAGGCGGCGTCAAGGTTAATCCCGGCTGGTAAAAAGGTTGCGAGTATATCATCAAACTTACGATATTCCCGGCTTGCAAAGGATTGTTCCTGGATGCAAATCAATGAGCCGTCAGTTTCTCTGGTTAATAAGGATAAAACCGTTTTTGTTCCTCCTATATCACCTGCCAGAATCATAAGCTGTCTCCTTATTATGGGGTTTATTATTATCCAGCAGATGTATTAAAGCATCAAGAATACCGTCGGCAACTTTATTCGGCGGTAACTGATAGAAGGCTTGCCAAGCCAGTGACGCATTCTCTTCGTAGTTTTCTTTATATTCCGGATGAGACTGAAGCCAGCAAATTTTCACTGCATGCCCGACGAGTGTTTCCGTCAATAAAGTGTCATCAATATACAAAGATGAATTGTTACGAAAAATTGATGCTATCGCCTTTAATGTTTCTACCGTTAACTGCCGATAGACAGGCGCTTGAATTTTATTAAGCAGGTGGTTGACCAGTAATTTAAAACTTTGTTCACCCGAAGTCATTTGCGAAAGCGTGGTTTCGCTATCCAGACGCCGGTTACTGCTGAGTTTTTCACCTATCATCAAGCCGTCGCAATGATGCAGGATATCCCATACACAGGCAAAAAAAGCATTATTTTCCCTGCCCACACTACCTTTTTGTTCACGCCATTCATACCAGTCCATAGCACCTCCCCGATCTAGAGGCTCCAGATTTTTGGGAAACCATGCATTCGCTAATTTTTGGTAATCACCTTCAAAGCGTAGTGTTTCTGCCAGATCCAGTTGGCTTTCGGTATTGCTGTAGTCTTCCAGGGTTTCCTGAACTTTTTGGGATAATTGATACGGGGGTAAAGATAAAACTAAAGTAAAAGCCTGATCCAGTGTGCAGTTTGATTCGCGCTTTTGCCTGACTATGATCAACTGAAGTATGTGACCCACTCTTACAGTATGCATATCAGAGAACAATTCAGGATTTGACTTGATTAACATCCCCAGGTAAAGGATTAACTCCTGAATAATGATGTGTTCACTGGCATCGTTATTGTTATAGGTGCGAATAGTTTGAAGAATTTCCGAAGAATCAGCGGGACATGTCAAAGTAGCCCTGCCGCTATAGGCGCGCCCCACCGTTAATGCATGCTGACGAACCAGGATTTCGGTTGCTGCCTGTTCCAGATTAATATCGTATTTACCCAGTAATCCTGCACAGCGTCTAACAATGTACCAGCCGTGTTGATCTCCTGCCCTCTCATAAATTTCTTCCAGCAAGTCCCGCACGGTGCAGATTTTCCCCTCTGCCGTTTCTAAACCGGTATCAAATTCCAAACCATGACGAATACTCAGCAGGCTTAATGCTTCAAGTTGTGCGTAAAGATTGGAATTATTTTTCAGTTGCTCAATGAGAACGGCATTTTCACTGACTTCCCATTCTGTCAATAAGTGGGGACTCAATGGTATTGATAGGGCGTTACTAATAGGCAGCACCTGAAAACAAGGCCGCTCAGTTTCTTGCCAGGAAGCGCTGTAGAACTTAAAGTCATGTAAATAGTTGATCTTTTCATGACTTGAAGTAGCTACGAAATCCGAAAGAAATCCCAGTTGTAAAGAAATGTCCTGGTTATGACCATTTTGCAGTTCTTTGATAAAATCAATAAGAACTTTACGGTTATGACTTCCTAACATATTTTGCTTTATGGTCATAACTACCAGTGGATTACCGGGCCTGTCCCAGTGGCTATGGATATATGACAACTCCAGGCGTAGCCGCTGGATAAGCAATCTATTATCTATGGCAAGATAAAAACCTTTTTGATTTAGAAACTGGGGCAAGAAAACCAGACACTCACTGGCTAATACATACATTTTGGATGTTGCCAGCGTTCTAAGTTGTCTCATTGGCCGCCCCGTTAAACCAATACGGTCGTTTCTACCTACATGCGTGTAGGCTTCTGCCAGTTCATGGGCTTCTCTTACCTGCAGTGGAGAAACTTCAGCAAGTGTTTGAGTTCGGATTCCATGCCGGGCCAAATCATTTTGAACATTTTCATCCTGGGCAAGAAGGGCAATTTGCAGCTTGCAGTCGTATTTTTCCCCCACAGCCTTATATCTACCGAGCGGATCTATATCATCTTTTTCCAATAGCCCGTCCTGAATAAGACTGCCCAGGATAAAAAGGCTTTGCGCCCAAACCAACGGGATATTTTCATTGGGGACGCGCTCTTGGCTATGGGGAGTTTCTTTCTCTGCCGTAATTAAATGTTGGGGAACATAATAAAGTTCGGGTAATAATTTCTGCCCCTTTTGTTCAACCAGCAAACTCTCCAGTTTATTACGATAATTCCTGGCGGCTTCTGTATTACCTGTAAATAAATTGTTAAGCAGTAAATAGGTAAAAAATAAAGGCCATTCACATTCAACATCCATGAACTGTTTTAATTCATGCGGATGATAATGAAGACGATGAATATCTTCTATCGCAGTTTGATGCCCGTCTAACAAAAAACGTTTGCAGCCATAGCGGCCTTCAAGCTTTTCGCAAATAATTGCTTCTGTTTTTGCCCGGATTGCCTGATTATCAACAGCAAACGCCGGAAAGCCGGTGATACTGAGAACGGCTGAATCCGCCTCTTTGGAAATAGATTCTCTGGGTAAAAGCGACTCCAGGGTAATCCGCGTCCGGGCGATGTCGTCACTGATAACGTGAACAACAGACGCTTGTCCGCCATCCTTGCCGAATAAATTAAACCCGGACAGAGCTTCCAGCGCCGCTTTAGCCATGCCGATTGAACTGGCGTTTAATTCGGCGATGCCATGATTGATTTTATTGCCGCGCTCCCAGATGCCGTAGTCAGGCGTGCGATAAGTTCGACTGATATAGTGAACCAGGTTTTGCACAAAATTGACTTCATCAATGGTAAAGACAATTCGTAAACCCGATGCAATCATTTGCGCCAGCATCAGCAGAAATAAAGACGTTGCATCCAATTGTAAATGTCCCCACTCATGATCGCCAACGACACACCCTCCTGATTTTGTATCATACTTGGCATGCAACGCGTCCAGTGGATTCTGGGTGTGCTTGAATTTTTCAACTTTTGGCGCCTGCCGCATCATTGCCGTTAAAAGACCGCGCATCAATTTAACAACACTTTGCTCCAGAAGGTAAGTTCGTTCGTTCTTTTCTTCAGTGCGGCGATAGGCCAAAGCTAATCCCCATGCAGCCAAAATACTGTAAACGTTATCTCTGACCCAGGCATCAGTATAGTTGCCATGTATATTGACAGCTGTACTGGCAGGCAGTAAACCGCTTACCCAATCCTGTCTGTTAAGAATAATCTCTTGCACCTGCCGGTAATAATTTTCCAGCTTGTCCTGTTGGCTATTCTGTTTCATATTCAGACAAAGTTTCAGATGCTAGGGATTGATTGACTCTATGTTAAATACAATGGCTAATTAACTTGAGCCCCGTTGCTTTTAAGGCCGACAAAGCGGATTTTAAGTTTGATGCAGGAATTCCAGAGGAAGCAGGCGCATCAGCGTGTATAGTTATTCCGCCTCTGCTCTTAAAAACCAGTTGGCTGCAATCTGGACATGCAGTTCTCCCAACTTATTTTGTAAATCATCCAGTATTCCTCTTAATTGCAATTGCGTTGTCCGCCGGGTATCAATTGCTTGTACATATGCTTTCAATTCCACAAGTTTTTCCGGCAAAGCGTCATGATTAGGCAGCTTATTAATGCAATCCGCTATATCAGTAACACAACATCCTACTGAACGCGGCAGGTTTATATCGAGCAATAGGAAATTAAGTACATCATCGCCATTAATCCGGCTTCGGACATGCAGGCGATACATTAATAAAGCGTTCAAGGCTTTCAAAATATTCATCCATAGAATTGTCTCGTACTGACGCATTTCATCGCTGCGGGAGTCTGCCAGCAGCAATGAAGCCAAATCCAGAATCCGGCTGGTCATATCGGCACGCTCAAGATTTTTTCCCAGACGAATAAACCGATAAGGATGATTGTGGCTCATGTAACCGGATAATAAACCGGCAAAGCGTTGACAGCCTTTTAAAATCTCATTGACAAACAAGACCCTGCTACGACGGCTGGCAATGGCCTCCAGATTGTTTTTGGCGAACAGATACATTTCATTAACCTGCTCCCACGCTTCATCGGGTAATAAATCCCGGGAAGTGCGAATATTTTCTCTGGCGGCGCTTAAGGAGGAAAACAATGAGCCCGAATAACTTAAATCCGTTAAAAGAAAACGGGTTACATTACGCTCGTTTATCACTTTATTTCTTTCATAGAAATCCTTTTGGGAGGCATTGATCCGGATCAGTTGCTGCCAACCCATTTCAACGCCTCTGGGTAAGTCCAAAAGCAAATTCATATGCACACTGACCAGCCTGGCGATGTTTTCAGTGCGTTCCATATATCGCGCCAGCCAATACAGACGTTCTGCGGAACGCGATAACATTAACTCCCCTCCATATTAATAATCCAGGTATCTTTACTGCCGCCGCCCTGCGAAGAATTTACTACTAATGAACCTCTTTTCAGGGCCACGCGGGTTAATCCGCCGGCGGTCACAAAAGTATCTGCACCCTGCAGAATAAAAGGGCGCAGATCTATATGCCGGGGTTCCAGCTTACCTTTACATAAAGTGGGGGAGGTGGAAATTGCCAAGGTGGGCTGAGCAATATAATTACGCGGATCTGCTTGAATGATCTTCCGGAATGCCTCTATTTGTTTTGCAGTTGCATGAGGGCCTACCAGCATACCGTAACCCCCTGATTCATTCGCCGGTTTAATAACCAGTTCCCCAATATGTTCCAGTACATATAAAAGATGCTCTGCATTACTGCATAAATAAGTCGGCACATTCGGAATAATCGGCTCCTGATTCAGATAGTAGCGAATCATTTCCGGCACATACGCATAAACGACTTTGTCGTCAGCAACGCCGGCACCGGGCGCATTAGCCAGCGCCACATTGCCGGCTTTCCAGGCTCGCATCAAGCCCGGCACTCCCAGCGCAGAATCTTTACGGAATACCTCCGGATCAAGAAAATCATCATCTATGCGCCGGTAAATAACATCAACCTGCTCCAGTCCTTCAATCGTGCGCATATAGACACAATCATCGTCGTTTACCACAAGGTCGCTGCCTTCAACGAGTTGCGCACCCATTTGTTGCGCCAAATAGGCGTGTTCAAAATAAGCCGAATTGTAAATACCGGGCGTTAAAACAACAATTTGCGGATTGCGGTTTTGGTCAGAGGCCAGTGATGACAGCATGTCATGCAACTGGGTGGGGTAATCGTCTATGGGCAGTATATTGATACCCTGCAACAGTTCCGGAAAAACCCGCTTGGTAATCACCCGGTTTTCAAGCATATATGAAACGCCGGATGGAACGCGTAGATTGTCTTCGAGAACATACATAATGCCGTCTACATCGCGCACCAGATCCGTACCGCAGATGTTGGCCCAGGCATTATGGCGGGGCTTCATGCCCACGCATTCCTTACGAAAGTTTTTTGAGCTATTGATGGTCTCGCTGG
Organism: Methylobacter sp.; assembly: GCA_028716975.1. GTDB lineage: Bacteria > Pseudomonadota > Gammaproteobacteria > Methylococcales > Methylomonadaceae > Methylobacter_B. Next base: position 17,523 of record JAQUOU010000023.1, read on the forward strand.
GGATTTTTCCCTCTTTGATAAAAGTTTGTTCGCCATAAACATCACTGATAAAGCAGTTTAAAGCGGCTAAGCGTTGTTTTAATCCTTTTTCTATTACTTTCCATTCTCTAGCGTCAATAATCCGCGGAATGATGTCGAAAGGCCAGGCCCGATCTATATTGCCTTCATCACTATAAACTGTGAAGCTGATACCCATTTCTATAATGGCCAGCTCAGCGGCTATTTTACGTTGATCTATATCATTTTTTTTAAGGGAGTTTAAATACTGGCATAAGCCGTGGCTAACATGGCGCGGTTGAAATTCTGAATACATGAGCTCATCGTAAGCGCCCTCTGTTTTATAATTTTCCCAGATTGATCTCATAGCACTTTAGTTTTTGTTTTAAGTTCATATGTATTTAGCATAAATAATGCCATTTTAAAATTTGTTTCGTTAAGCTTCTTTAGTATTTTATAAAATAGCATAACCAGCCTTATTTAATATAGAAAGGCGCAATAAGCCTAACTATTCCTGAAAAATTATTTTTATATCCGCGCCAAACTTGAGGGACTGCTTTAATCGTTCAGACTGAATTGTTAAAGGAATAGAATTTATTTATAAACGGTCTATTTTGGTATATATGCGCACTAAAGCGGTGCAATAAAAAACCATAACATAAGCTGAAAATGAACTATACCGACGGGAATAAGAATAATGGTGAGTAATCCCTTAATTTTATAAAGCTTCATGTAACTAACTCAGCAACGTACATTTATCTTACCGTCTTTTACCTCATTTGCGATATTGCTTTAGCATGAATCAAGAGCATTTAAAAGTCCTCCTCCTTCACTCTCATTAGGCAGGCTATTAATAATTTTGAACATAATACAGTTTTCATTTGATTTTATGATTATGTTTGATTAAGTGGAAATTCGACCATATCCTATATAGTCCTGCGGTGTTTATTAGCGGCTCCCGTGCTGATGGGAGCCTAGCTCATGATACGCTAGATATTAGGGGAAGTGGACAATGCTCATCACTTACCCGCATGAAATGAAACAATTTGCAATTTGTTGATGGCTAGGCTACGTCCATTCTGCCATGATATCAATTAGTAAAATACGTTCCGCATCCAGTCTGAGCGACAGCGTTTTGCAAAGCAGCTCGGTATTAAAGTCTCTATAGAGTTCAGAAATTACAAACCGATAGGAATCCCCGGCTTCTTCGATCGCTAGCAATTGATAAAAATAAGGTCGCCATGACCAGTTAAAACCGACTTTCCTGGATTCCTCGAGCCATTTTCCACCGGCAAAATTAAAATTTGATGAAATTTGATCGCCTATGTTATTACATAAGTAAAACCTTAGAACCCCGCTTTTTTCAAAGGGATGAATAGACAATTCATTTAAATTGAAGTCCGCTTCCAAGGCCTTCTGTAGTAGTCCAATCAAGCCCTTAACTTTGTCGATATACTGAATTTTATCCCGCTCCTTAATCATGGTTTTTTGCAGAAACTTATTTCTTAATAAATTAATCTGTTCTCGATAATGTGTTGCGTCCTTAAATTCAGCTTCGGCTGGTGAAAACAGGTAACCCTGCATATATTGGGCTCCACAGGTTAATCCAAAAAGAAATTCATCATCAGTTTCCACGCCTTCGCAAACGATACGGCAACCGGCGCGTTTGCCCAGGCGAGTTAATAGATGCACTATATCGCTTGCAATGCCGCCTTTAGTCGCCTTTTGAAATAATTGCATATCCAGTTTGATGATGTCCGGCAGTATGGCCATAACTCTTTCCAATTGCGAAAAGCCGGCCCCAAAGTCATCAATGGCTACTTTTAACCCATGGAGCTTGTATATTCTGACCACTTCTATAAGTTTGTCCAGATCGCCTTTTGATTCAGTTATTTCAATGATAATGCGGCTTCTATCTATGTTAAGCTCATCTATCATTTGTATAGTGGGCAATGCATTAATATCCGAAACATAATCAATCCATGCGGCTGAGATATTCAGTGTCAAATAACCGCTATAATTTAATTTGCTGAATTGCTGCAATGCCTGTCGTCGAATAAACCGGTCCCATTCAATCAATTGTTCAGCAGGGATATCCCTGGAAGAAAATAATTCGCCTGCAGAAATAATCTGACCCTTTTCATTATATTGCCGGGCTAATGCTTCATAGCCGATAATATAGCCGCTGGCAGCGCAAACGATGGGCTGAAAATATGGAAATAGTTTTTTGCCCGGGTTCATATTCGCGTATCTTTGAAGGGATTCTGACACTCATGCAATATTTTTGCCATTTCCTTCGCTTGCATCATTGCGACTCTCTGCTTATTTTTTTAAATAGGGTGTAGACTATTTTTTGTACAGAATAAACAGTTTATTTAAAGAGCTCTCTCCCCCTGAATTAACTACAGGCATCAAGTCAAATTTGCGAATTGCACCAAGTTGGCTAATTTTCGCCTTATTATGAAGCTGAGTATCTTGTTGGTTATCGGAGTTAGGAATTTTAAGCGCGGCGCAACCGGATTCTATGGCTGAGTTTGTATATTAAACGCAGACAAAAGCATCCCTATCAGCCTGGAAAAGAAATATTTCCCGACTGACCGTCAGTTTGAGTGATATTTTGAAACAAATGGAGCAGCCCCAGGCAGAGGGTTCTGCCCGGGGCGCATTCGGAAATTACTTCTTTTTGTTGCGTTCCGTCACTTCCTTGATGACTTCTTCCGCTACGTTTTTCGGGCACGGCAAATAGTGCGAAAACTCCATGGAGAACTGGCCGCGACCTGATGTCATCGTGCGCAGATCGCCAATGTAACCGAACATTTCGCTCAAGGGAACATCGGATTTAACACGAACGCCTGTTACACCTGGATCTTGTGACTTAATCATGCCGCGACGCCTGTTAAGGTCACCGATAACATCACCTACATGCGCTTCCGGTGTAAAGGTATCAACTTTCATGATCGGCTCGATCAATTGCGGGCCTGCTTTTGGAATCGTCTGACGGAAAGCCGCTTTTGCAGCAATTTCAAAAGCAATCGCAGATGAGTCAACCGCGTGGAAAGCACCGTCTGTCAGAATGACTTTAAAGTCCAGACACGGAAAACCAGCCAATACGCCTTTATCCAGCATGCTTTTAAAGCCTTTTTCTACCGCCGGCCAGTATTCTCTTGGCACATTACCGCCGGTTACAGCCGATTCAAAGGCAAAGCCGCTGCCGGGTTCACCGGGTTCAATGATATAGTTGATTTTACCGTATTGACCTGAACCGCCTGATTGTTTCTTATGGGTGTATTCGTCTTCAACTCTTTTGGTGATGGTTTCACGGTAGGCAACCTGTGGTTTGCCGACGATAACATCAACACCATGCGTACGCCTGAGAATATCAACTTTAATGTCAAGATGCAGTTCGCCCATGCCTTTAAGAATGGTTTCGCCGCTGTCTTCATCGGTTTCAACATGGAAAGAAGGATCTTCCTGGATCATTTTACCCAGCGCGATGCCCATTTTTTCTGACGCGCCTTTATCTTTAGGCGTGATAGCCAATGAGATAACAGGATCAGGAAATACCATAGGTTCGAGAGTTGCAGGGAATTTTGGATCGCACAAGGTGTGGCCGGTCTGTACATTCTTCATACCGAGAACTGCAACGATATCACCCGCTTGCGCAGAATCCAGTTCATTACGGGCATCGGCGTGCATTTCCACGATACGGCCGATACGCTCCGTTTTTCCTGTGAACGTATTGAGCACGGAGGTGCCTTTTTCCAGTTTACCGGAGTAAATACGCAAGAATGTTAAAGCGCCAAAGCGGTCATCCATAATTTTAAAGGCCAGTGCGCGCAGCGGCTTGTCGGCATCGACAATAGCGAACTTACCGGTCGGGTTGCCTTCCAGGTCAACTTCAGGCTGCGGCTTAACTTCTGTTGGAGAAGGCAGGTAATCGACAACGCCGTCAAGCACTAATTGCACACCCTTGTTTTTGAAAGAGGAGCCACAGTAAGTCGGGAAGAAATCCAGATTAATCGTACCTTTGCGTATACAGCGCTTGATAGTATCAATATCAGGTTCTTCGCCTTCAAGGTATTTTTCCATGACATCATCAAATTGATCGGCAACATCATCAATTATTTTTTCGCGCCATTTTTCCACATCCGCTGCCATATGGGCAGGCACGTCTTCTATTTTATAATTCATCGGATCGCCGGAATCATCCCATATCCAGGCTTTGCGGGTAAGCAAGTCAACGACCCCTGAGAATTGGTCTTCAGTGCCGATAGGTAATGTCATCACCAGCGGTTTAGCCCCCAGCACATCTTCAACCTGTTTCACGACGCGATAAAAATCGGCGCCGATACGATCCAGCTTATTAATATAGATAACCCTGGCAACTTCAGAATCGTTGGCATAACGCCAGTTGGTTTCTGATTGAGGCTCAACACCGCCTGAGCCGCAGAAAACGCCGATGCCGCCATCAAGCACTTTAAGCGAACGATAAACTTCAATAGTAAAATCAACGTGCCCGGGAGTATCAATAATATTAAAACGGTAATCTTTCCAGAAACAGGTAGTCGCAGCCGATTGGATAGTAATGCCGCGCTCCTGCTCCTGTTCCATGAAATCCGTCGTTGCAGCCCCGTCATGTACTTCGCCGATTTTATGAATTTTACCGGTAAGCTTTAATATGCGCTCGGTAGTTGTGGTTTTACCGGCGTCAACGTGGGCGAATATACCGATGTTTCTGTAATGGGATAAATCTGTCATGTTTGTACTCTGAAGTTAGGCATAAAAAACTTTTCTGGTAACCATTCTTGAAAAAACTCAGGCATGGTTCGCGCCGGGGTGTATGGGCCACATACAACTAGCCGCAGTCACACATCTAAGACCGCAGTAGCTGATAAGCCATCGGTTTGAATGAAATACGTCGGATAGGCAGGTAACTCAAAGCCAAGCGAGCTAAAGTACGTTTAAAATACCTTGGTTTCTCACTTGTCCGGCTTTTAACCCCCTATTTTACCTCATAAACTATTAAGAAATACAGGAAACTTGATTAATTTCTATTGCAATAACAATAAAAATGCTGAATTTAAATAAGAGAAAACTTTAGAAATCGCTATTCTGCACTTTGCAAAGAATATAAGGCGCAATGCTTTATGATTTCCTGATCAGCTTTAACCCGGGCGGCAATGCCTCTCCAAACACCTGTTTTTCCTCTTTTTCATCCAGCTCTTTAACATGCTCAACCATGTCTATCCAGGATGACGGCGCTTTATTCAGTTTAAGTTTTTCGATGACTTGCCTGCGCATTTTTTCATCAATATCCCGCGCCCGGTCTCCGCTCATACGCGATATGAGCGTCGCGGCAAATCCGGCCTGGGGGATTTTCTTCCAATCTTCAAGCAGAATCTGCCGCATCCATTTATCTACAATATGGGCAGGAATAACATTGTGGCTGCTGCCGTGGAATGGCATGCGCGCGCCGATACGACCGACCGCCCACCAGGTTTGATCGGGTTCGCTGGCTTTTTGCAGGCGTTTTAACAACCATTCTCCCAGTTGTATTTTCTTATTGACCGGTAACCGTTCCAGGACTGCCGCAAGACGAACCATATCATCGTAGCCGCGATTTTTGATTTGTTTGGCCATACCGGCCTGTCGTGCTGACGCAGGGTTAATATATTTGGCGATATCAGCAAAAATTTGCTCCTGCGCCTGCCCATTCAATCCGCCGGCAATGCGCCGCCACAGCGTCCACCATTCAGTCCAGTTCTGGGTTTCATTAACAAACTGTATGCCTTGCGGATAGGTTTTCCAAAGCTGTTCAACACGCCAGTCATCCAATGGGCAGCCAAAACCGGGCCGCAGGCAAAAACCGGCCAGACTCAGCCAGACTCTTTCGTGCGCATCGGAACGGCGGCGGTATTTCAATCCCTCTAACAGGACGGCGAACAGGGCTCTTAGTAAAGGCGTTTCCCATTCATTGCGCGAATAACCCAGTTGTTTTTCGAGATCGGCACGCAGGTTTTTTACCGCTTTAGGATCAATTTGCCTGGATTTTGAGCCAAAAACAGCCTGTATTTTTTCAACGACTGCCGGAAATTGAACCGGTAATCCCGCCTCCGCTTGTACGGCTCCTTTCTTCCTGATCTGGAATTCAACATCCCAGCGTTGATGACTATCCTCGACAGCGACACATTGAATTTTAAGCGTGCCTACTTCAGTCTGGGTAACCGCCAACTGGACTATGGCTTCCGTATTCGACTTGTTTTCATCGCCTTCAAAGGCGACAGCCAGAGGCGGCAAAGAATGAAACAGATCGGTAATATCTGTGATATCGCCCGGTTTGAACTCGTTATCACCGGACATGGAAACCAGGTGAAACCGTACCGGCGTGCCTAAGCGTAAAGCAAAATGCCGATCCTTCAGGATGACCTCATCACCTTCTTCACTACCTTTTGGCAGGATACAGATGCCTTGCTGCTGACTTGAGTTATCCGTATCAACCAGCAAAAAATAACTGCGTGCAGCGCCGCCGCCGATTTTGATTTTCTTATCGCGCCGGGCTAGGGCATAACTCACCGCGCCCAAAGCTACGGAAAGCTCCGGGTATTTATTTTCAAGCAAGGCAGGCGCTTTAGAACGCCAGGAACTAATCAAGTCTACGACTCTTTGAGTAATAGGCTGGCTTCGGAACACGCCGCCGTTCAGCAAAACGGCATCGGGTACTTTGCCTCCTTGTTTTAAAGCTTCGCGGCAAGAATCTTCATGTAGCTTTAAAAATGCGGCTATGTGCTTGCTGACTGCCGGTTCAGCCGCATAGGGCAAACCAAACTCAACCACGCCGCTGCGCTTTCGGTCGGGTAAATCATCAGCACCGGACAGGGGGAAAAAGCCATCCAGCGCAATGGCCCTGACTTCTTCCCTGGTCAGGGATACAGAACGGGAGCCGCCGATAAGCCGGGCGCCGCCGCCCAGTAAAGTGACATTCATATGTTCCGGCGCATCTTCAGCGAGCAAGCGTTCTTTAGCAAGCCGGCATTGTTCAATCAGTTGCGATAAATCAGCGGCCGACAAGCGTTTTTCATCCTGCGTCAGACGGTTTTCCGCCAAATGAGCAAGCGCCAGATCAATATTGTCTCCGCCCAGCATTAAATGATCGCCAACAGCGATGCGGGTTAGCTTGGGCTCCGGCTCGCCATGCTCAATCTTGATCAGAGTCAAATCCGTCGTGCCGCCGCCGACATCGCACACCAGCAATAAATGGACATTAGCCATTGCCTGTTTAATATTTCCTGTATTACGTCTTAGCCAGTCATAACAAACCGCCTGGGGCTCTTCCAACAGCCGGATATGATTGAGTCCGGCGATTTGCGCCGCCTCCAGGGTCAGTGACCGCGCCGCCTCATCAAATGAAGCAGGAACAGTAATAACAATATCCTGCTTTTCCAAAGGCGCGTCAGGAAATTTATGCCTCCAGACTGTGCGAATATGGGCCAGGTAACTGGCGCTGGCATGAATGGGTGAAACCTTGCTGACCTCCTCGCTGCTGCCCCAGGGTAGAATTTCAGCGCTATGATCAACCGAAGGATGAGATAGCCAGCTTTTGGCGCTGGTGACAAACCTTCCTTTGGTTTTTGCGCCTAACAAGCGGGCAGCTTCACCTATGACGGCGTCTTCGCCCGCTGGCGAAAAACTGACATCCGCTTCTGACAATTCGCCTTCGGCAGGATGGTAGCGTACCGATGGCAGCAAATTCCTGGCAGCTACTTGTCCCGGGGCAATGAGCTGCTCGATCTGAAAAATCCGTATGTCCGGATTGGCCTTATCGGCTTTGGCAAAAGCTACAACCGTATGTGTTGTGCCTAAGTCGATGCCGACTAAAAATTGAGGAGATTGAATGTGCATGAAAGTAATGTATTCTCTGCTTAATTTATTGGGCCAGGAAAGCGGTGAGCACCTGCCGCATTTTGAAAACCAGCCGGTTTAAACTGAAATTCCTACCGGGGAATGATATTTTTCACCCTCTGCCTGACCCTCAATGAGAGAGCGATCTGACAATAGCATATCCATAATCCTAAAAACCGCAGTTGAGTACTCCAAAATCTCGTTAGCCCTGAGCCTGTCGAGGGGTGAACGAGATTTTGGAATACTCAACCAATGGGTGAGCGTGTGAAAGCCGTTCGTGCTGAGCTTGTCGAAGCATGAACGGCTTTCACACGTTCCAACTGCGGTTTTTAGGTTAATCATAACTCGACCCTGATCAAGTTACCTGCACCTAATCCTGATTTGCGCAAGGTAGATGAGCCATGCTTAACAGCCAAGTAAAAATTAACGTATCTCCTTCATTATTTTTTGAATTTTACTCAGCACTTGCTGTTGTTGCTCTGTTGAAAGTTTACCAAAGGCTTGCTCAAAATCGGCCAGACTATAGGCTGCCTCTCCCGTAGCATTATCTGACAGCCCAATACCGCAATCGGCATATACCCGTTTAATCGGCGTTGCAGCATTTATCAGTGGGATTGAGCCGGATAATACCCTTCCAATCAGGGTATTAATGCGAATAAAAATGGCTTGTCCTCCCAACATATCATCGGCTATGCGTTTGGCATATTCTTCTGAATAGGCACTGCGCTTGGAATCCTTGAAAGTTCTCATTTGAATCGTAACAGCGGGGTTTTTATCGATCTGATATTCCAGATTAAATGTTCGGTCTTGCGAGGTGATTAAACTGTCAGTATCAATGACAGCTTGTAATTTGTTTTCCTTACAAACGATTTCCAGCCGGATCTCGTCATAAAGATCGCGGCGCGGAAGAGGCGATCTGGCAAAGCTGTAGGCCGCATTGGTTGATCTGTCCCTGTCCTGATTATAGCTCCAGTCTTCATCTGCCGGCACGTTAATGGAGTAGAAAATCAGGAGCGCTAAAAGGATTCGTTGAGTGATTTTGCTGAAAAAACGGCTGCATTTCATCTTGAAGTCCTGGAAAATTTGAATGGTTGTCAAGTAGATCGGGAACGAATTTGGATGCGCACAGTGCATAGCAAACTCTTCTTTCAGCAGAAGCCAAGATGGCATAAAAACAGGATTTTAATGAAAAAATAGTGTGATAATTATTCGTCATGCCCATAACCTGCCCCATATATGAAAGGAAGCAGGCTATGGAATGGGTATCCTACTTATTGCCTAAAGCTTATTCCTTACTATTATTCAGCGACTTTCACCAGCCAGCCGCCGCTGCCCTTACATTTACTATGACCGTCGGCGGTAATATTGATTCTGGCATAGTCCCCTTTTAGTTTATTGGGCAACTTTCCGCTTACCTGAAAACCCTGAGCCTTAGGAGTGACTTTAACATCTACGGGCTGGTCTTTTACCGTAACCTTAATGCTATCGGGATTAGTATTGGAGGAGGCCGTAAAAGAAAAAGCCGATTGCGCCGCCACCTCTGCTTTATCAGCCGGGACAAACTCGGTAAATCGTGGTTTGGTACAGGCTTTTTGGCTGCTACTGCTGCTTCCGCCATATGCCCAAACGTTGCTGCTGACAATCGTCAAAACAAGTATCCAGAATAGTTTATATGATTTCATCGTTAAGCCTCTCGTGTGGTTATTTTTTATGAATACAGGTTCGGTAAAAATCCATCCATGCCCGAATCATTGTCCAGCTACTCCGGCTGTTGTGCTGCCTTGCCAAGTTCTGACATGAATTTTTAGTAGTAATTCGCTTAAAAAAACACTATTTAATTGCCCCCCCTTTAAACTATTTAAAGATTAGCAATTAAAAATCACCTGCCGACACCCCAATCTACTGTCCACACTAATTTACTCAGGTCGAGCTTATCTGAAGCCTATGAGGACATCGAAGCATAGTCCTATTTCCTCTGCCATCCCAAGATTTTTCTATCATACCGCGAAAAATCCCGGTCGTTAAAAAGCGTAGTGAGTGATTATTCTTAATAATGCCTGTTAGCTAACCGGAATAATTTTTTTACCACGCTATATTAATAAAGAACGGATTAACACACTCGACACTTAAAATTTTTATGCCCTTTGGTTTTATCAAAAGCTTGGCACTCATCAAACCTTCTGACCGAGAACGTATGACAACCTATTTTGCCCATAGTGAAAACGATCATAATAACTGGCATTTGCTAAAGCTGCATCTGGCTTCAGTTGCAAGATTGGCTGGTGAATAATACCCATAAACTCTTTTTAAAGGTACGGATTAAAACATTATTGGAGCCTTTTAAAATGTACTCAATTGAACTCGAAATTTCCGCACCTACAGCCATGTGGGCTCGACCTGACACTGGAGATTCACCAGTGAGTTACGCCGCACCGACTTATGCCGCAGCAAAAGGAATTCTTGAGTCTATTCTTTGGCTGCAATCTGTGAATGTTGCTCCAGTGAGAGTAGAAATTTGCCGGCCTTTGGTTTTTCAAAATTACACCACCAACTATGGCGGCCCCTTACGAAAGTCAAAATCCATAAACAAAGGCGCGGGTTATCAGCTACTCGTAACCGTATTAACCGACGTATGCTATCGAATCTATGCCGATTTATACCCACAGAACCATGGTCAATTTTCTAATAAAGCCTTGGCGCAATTACAGCGATCAACCAATTCAACCCATGCCTATAAAGACATGTTTAATCGACGATTAAAGCGGGGGCAGTGCTTTTCCATGCCCTGTATGGGCTGGAAAGAGTTTGTGCCGGATTATGTGGGTGTTTTGAGGGAAGAAAACGGCCCGTGTGCCGATATTAATCTGGAGTTGCCCAGCATGTTGCATCAGACCTTTTCTAAAGGCTTGCACAGCGAATACAGCCCGACTTATCGGCAAAACGTCAAAATAGTGAAGGGAGTGCTGAATTATGTTGAATGAGCTTTATGCCTTATCTGCTATTCTGAATGATACAGGTGTTAAAACAGAAATATGGCACAAAAACTTTGTGCCTAACCCTAAAACAGCAACATTCCGTATTTTAGTGGACGATGAGGGAAATATTGCAGGTATAGAAACTATCACAGACGAAAAGGCAAAAACAGCCATCAGAAAATGGGAAACTTCCAACGGCAATTCTTTCCCTTCTTTTAATGTCACGCCGCTATATGATTTGACCCAGAATGAAACGCTTATTGAGCAAGCTAAAGAACTCAAAAAGCAACTTGATAAAGATAAACCTATCAATACTGAACATTTAAAGACACTCATTGAGCAAGCCGCTAATCTTTGGGAAGGTCAACAAAAATTAGCTAAATGCTTAAATCAGATTCCTCAAGATATGGGGAAATTAATAACTGAATCTACAGCAGAAAACCAGGCTCTTCTTTCATTGACACAGCGTATTTTAAAAACCACCCCGCAACAATTTCATCAGCAATTAACGGATTGTCTTTTGAGTCAGGAAAACCTATTTCCATTTTTTGAATTGCTGTTTTTTTATACTGGCGCAAAAAAAAATACCTGTTTGGTTCTTGAGGTTTCTGACAGATCAAAATTTGAATATCCAGCCAATCACACTAAAGCTCAAAGTTGGTTTAATCAATGCTTACTTTCTGTTGGCAAAAATGCAGCGGCATCTTCTGATAAAGATGCTTATGGAGCCGTTAATAATGGCTGGCAAGAAAAATTTGGCGCAATCAGAATGAACATACTGGGCGATGTGACATTACGCGCCATGAATGATGAGTCTCGCTGCCAATACCGGTATGGACAAATCAATGCAACGGGGAATCCGGTTGGTGTGCAAACGCGTGAGGCCATGTCCAGCGCGTTAGGCTGGCTCTCTCACCCTGATCGGAAAAAGAAAACCTGGACTGACATTTCACGAAGTAAAGGTGAGAAAGCATTATTGTTTGCGTACCCATCTGTTATGCCGGAAGAAGATGCTGAATATGCGCTGTTATTCGGGGGAGCGGTTGATGAAGATGGCGTAAAATTTGAAGCCTGTGCTGAGAGAGTGCTTAAATCGCTAAGCCAGATTCCAAAAACCATCGAAGCACAAATGCAAATTTTTGTGCTATCCAAGCCTGACGGTTTTCGTACTAAAGTCCAATTTAGTCACAATTGCTCTATCGACCACTTTATTCAGGCGGCGCAAGACTGGCAAACAGGTTGCCGTAATTTGCCGCCTTTAACCATCCGTACTTTTGGTGAAGATAAAAAGCCGACCTGGAGTGAGCCGCTAACGCCGTACCCGGAAGAAATTGTATGGTGCTTGAACACAGTATGGACACACTTTGGCACTCAAGCCAGTCTTATCAAGCAATTTAACATGGGTGATGCGCTGGATTTATTGTTGGATTCCGGCTTAAAGCTCACCCACACCGTTAAAGCTTTATTGGCCGCCATTCTCAAAAACAACCAATCTTTCTTGCTGGCTTTAGGCAATGCTCATCATATCGGCAGAGTTCATAGCATACCCAAGAGCTACAACAAACAGGCATTGTTATTACCCAGTGTCCTGGCTTTATTGCTTGATAAATCGAATCTTACCAACGAGGCTTATATGAAATTACCCGCTTACCTTATTGGGCGTTTGCTCAGTGTTGCTGACCAACTGCACGATAAATATTGCAAATATGTAAGAAAAGATTCCAGACCGCCGCAATTGCTTGGGAATGCACTAATGGCAATTGCATTGGAACACCCTAAACAGGCGTTGGCTATGTTTTCGCAGCGCATGTTGCCTTATCAAGCGTGGGCAAGAACTTATTCTGACCCAGATCCTAAAAAAGAAGCTGGACTCGTTCATTTTTTTCTAAATGAATGGGGCACAATTTGCAGCCAATTAAAAGAGTTGGAAACAGAAATACCAATACGTTGTAGTGATATCGACAAAACTTCTATGTTGCTCGGTTATCTTGCCAGCACTGCTAAAAAAGACCAACCAGAACCCTCAACACCAGGAGAATTAAATGAGTCAAAATAATCAAATGTTACGCGCCACGGGACTATTGGTCATCGAAGTTATCAACTCAAACCCAAACGGTGACCCAGACCGCGAAAGCGACCCAAGGCAACGCCACGATTTTAGAGGTGAAATCTCTCCAGTTTCCTTTAAACGCAAATTGCGCGATTTGATTGCCGATAAAGAAGGCGTTGTTTGGCAAGCGTTACAACAAGAATTACAGCTAGAACAGGAACAGTTTTATATCCTTGAATCTCGCGGACGGGATAGAAAGCAAATTGAAACTGAATTAAAAGATGAAGCCAAGGAATTTAAAGAAAAATACTGGGATGGACGTGTTTTCGGTAATACTTTTTTAGAAAGCGGTGGATCAACCACTATTAAAACGGGTGTTGTCCAGTTTGGTTTAGGTGTTTCCGTCGCGCCTGTCGATATTGAACGCCACACAAATACCAACATGTCAGGCGTACAAGAAGGCAAAGACCGAGGCATGGCACCGATGGGCTATCGCTTTGTGCCGCATGGCGTGTACTGTATGCCGTTTTTTGTGAACCCTAGTCAAGCGCACAAAACAGGCTGCACAGTCCAGGATATTGAGCTGATGAAAAAAGTCATTGCCCATGCCTATGCACATACGCGCTCCCATGCGCGGCCTTCTGTTGATCTACGTCATGCTTGGTACATTGAACATGAAAATTCGCTAGGTTCCTGCTCTGATTTTGCTTTGATGGATGCGTTAAGACCTATAAAGAAAGCTAATCCAGATGAGGCATCCACCAATTGGGCAGATTACGACGTGCCTACCGCTTTACCTGAAAATCTTCAGGCAAAAGTAAAGCCCTTAGTTGATTTGGTAGGTTAATAACATGTCGTTATATATATCTTTCATTCAAATCCGTCATTCCGGCAGGGATTACCGGAATCCAGGCTACATGGACGTATTCAAGCCTGCCATCCGTGGCACTGGATACCCGCTCCCGGCGGGTATGACGGCATTTGCGTGTAAAGTATGGGCTAAGTGATGGAACTACTCGCCCACAGCGCCAAGATTGATAAGTGTATACCCGCCCAATCTTATGAAGAACATATTTTAAATGCCCGTCAACTGGCTTTTAAAAAGGCGCAACAGGCGGGTAAGTTTGCGCCCAATTTAAAAGAATCGCTGGCTCAGGTTGCTTGGTTGGCCGCTGAATTTCACGATATGGGTAAGGTGGACGATAACAATCAGGCGGTACTGTCGGGTCAAAAGAAAAGCAAAAAACTACCGATAAACCATGTTGATTCGGGCGTGGCGCATCTTTGGCAACTGGGGAAAAATAATCTTCTTGCTTTGCTAGCTGCAATGGTCTCTTATGCTCATCATATTGGTTTACAGAGCAAAGCGGGAGAAGAGTCTAAAGGCTCTAAAAAATATAGAGATGCAAATCTAATTGAATATACTGCGGAGCATCTGCCAGGTTATTTTGAGCGGCACAGAGCAGTTATAGATGAATGGCAAAACCAAACCAAACCGTCGCTACCAAAACCTGAACAACTGGCTTTATTTTTACGCTTCGCACTTTCTTGTCTTGCCGATGCCGATCATGGCGATACGGCAAGGCATTATGGCGAGCCTAAAGTAAATCAAACCTTTTCTTTAAAACCGGTTGAACGCTTAACGGCACTCGATACTTATGTGGCTGGTTTAGCAAAAGACAATGCCAACGAACTTCGTACTCAGCTAAGAAATTCAGTTTATGAAGCGTGCAAACAAGCTTCAACCGAATCCTCGCTTTATGCTTGCGATAGCCCGGTTGGCACAGGCAAAACCACCGCAGTCATGGCGCATATGCTCAACTCAGCCAAGACTAAAGGCTTGCAGCGTATTTTTGTAGTTTTACCTTTCACCAACATCATCGACCAGTCAGTTGATACCTATAGAAAAGCTTTGGTTTTAAAGGGCGAAGACCCGGAACATATAGTAGCCGCCCATTATCACAAAGCTGATTTTTCTAAGCCGGAATCACGTCAATACACTTACCTATGGCAAGCTCCGATTGTCGTAACCACCGCCGTGCAATTTTTTGAAACCTTAGCTAGCAATCAACCAGCAACTTTGCGCAAACTGCATCAACTGGCAGGTTCAGCTATTTTTATTGATGAGTCCCATGCAGCCTTACCTAGCCATTTATGGCCGCAAGCTTGGCAATGGTTAAGGCAATTAAGCCAAGATTGGGGTTGTCATATCGTATTGGCTTCCGGTTCTTTAACACGATTTTGGGAATTGGATGATTTTGTTAATCCTGTCGTTAAACTACCCGAACTGGTTAAACAAGAGATACGCCAACAATGCTTACAGCTCGAACAGGCAAGAGTTAAACCGGAAACTCGCCAGGAAGCTTTAAATTTAGCGGACTTAGCTGAATGGGTATTTGATGAAACTGGCCCCCGGTTGCTTATTTTAAACACCGTGCAATCAGCCGCTGTCACTGCCCAATATATTGCCGAACATAAAGATTACGGCAGAGAAAAAGTTGAACACCTTTCAACGGCATTAACGCCATTAGACCGTAATAAAACTTTAGATAAAGTTAAAGCCCGATTAAAAGATAAGCAAGATAACAATTGGGTTTTAGTGGCTACCTCGTGCGTAGAAGCGGGCGTTGATCTGTCTTTCAAAACAGGTTTTAGGGAGCGTTGTAGTTTGGTCAGTTTGTTGCAAACGGCGGGGCGTATTAATCGAGAAAATCTTGAAACAGAAGCTACTGTGTGGGACTTTTCGTTGAAATTTGAAGAAGGCTTAAAAAAGCATCCCGCCTTTAATGACTCGGCGCGTATTTTAGGTAAGTTATTTGAAAGTAATGAAGTTTCTCCTGAATCCTGCCGTGAAGCTTTAAAAAGGGAAATCAGACAAGGAACACCGGTTCATGGAATTATGAAGCAACTCAAAAAAGCTGAGAAAAATTTAGATTTTCCAGAAGTTGAACAACTGTTTAAGGTCATCAGTAGTTACACCATCACCGTATTAGTTGATGATGAAATTATCAACAGACTCAAAAACTGGCTATCAGTAAGTCGTGATGAAATTCAAAAAAATAGTGTGCAAATATGGAGTTATAAAAAAGAAGATTGGGGAGTCAGCGAAATACCCAATCGCCCTGAACTGTATTGTAATTTAGATTATGATGATTTCATTGGCTATATGAAAGGAGGATTAGCTTCAGAAAATGCAAAAAGTGGTGCACCCTTGCAGATATGAATATATCGCCTAATGTGGATTAGATGCTGTTTGAAACGAACAACGCTGTGAGCTCCTCACTGGATCAGCTAAAGCATATTGTGTATTACAAAAACGTCAACAAGATTACTATCATATGAAAACATCACTGTCCGATCGTATCACAATCGATCCTGAAATTTGCCACGGCAAACCCTGTATCCGGGGCTTGCGCTATCCTGTTGAAACTATTTTGGAATGGTTGAGCTCTGGAATGAGCATGGAAGATATTCTTGAAGATTACGAAGACCTTGAAAAAGAGGACATTCTAGCTGCCCTGGATTTTGCATCCCGCGTGGTTCAAATCAAGCGTATCAAAGAATTGGCCGCATGAGTTTTCTGGTCGATGCGCATTTGCCGCGTCACTTGGCTTTAATGCTGAGAGAACAGGGCTATGATGCTATTCATACCCTGGATTTGGCGGCAGGAATAAAGAGCCTCACTAAAGAGATTTTGTAAATACCTCTGGCAAAATAACAAAACGAAGTGAAATCCGGGAGCATGCTGGCTAATACCCCGGCTTCCATAAACACCATCCGGTCTACTTGTTGTTTTATTTGTGGATAAAGGTAAACCTGCTACAATCTAGCTAACTAATTAGCTAAATGATAACCCGATGAAACAAACGATTAACATCCACGAAGCCAAAACCCGGCTTTCCCAATTACTTCAGCAGGTGGAAATGGGCGATGAAATCATTATCTCACGAGCCAATAAACCCATCGCACGACTGATTGCCTATCAGGAAAAGCCGATAAAACGCCGTTTGGGAGAAGCAAAAGGCATGGTGGAAATCATGCCGGATTTCGATCAATTGCCGGAAGATTTCATGGAACATTTTGAATGAAGGTTTTATTGGATACCTGTGCCTTTATCTGGCTCGTTACCGATGATCCGAAGTTATCGGAATTAGCCAAAGAAATTTTTCTGAATGATGACAACGAATTATTTCTCAGCGCAGTGACCGGTTTTGAAATTGCGGTTAAATACACAGCCTAGGCAAATTACGTTTGGCCGAATCGCCCAAGGAATTCGTGGTTAACCGTATGAACGCCAATGCCTTGACAGAATTACCGGTGTCCCTGATGCATGCCCTGTTATTACAAAATTTACCGTTGCATCATAAAGATCCATTCGATCGCCTGCTTGTTGCCCAAGCGATGATGAATCAAATACCTCTGCTAAGCGCCGATCAACAGCTTTCGGCTTATGCTATTAATCGGCTGTGGTAATTATTAACCGTCACCTTAGCGCATCATCATGGAAATGACCCTGCCCGAACCACCCGACAAAATCCCGCTTTCCGCACTCAACCAATACGCTTACTGCCCCAGGCGTTGTTATCTAATCCATGCGGAAGGTGAATTTACCGATAACATCCACACCCAAAGCGGCACGCTTGAACATGAACGCGTCGACCAATTGGCCCACGAGATTAAAAAAGGCGTTCGCGTCGAATTTGCATTGCCGGTTTGGTCTGACCTGCTCGGCATCAGCGGACGCTGCGATGCAGTGGAATTTCACCCGGACGGCAGTGTATTTCCCATTGAATACAAGCACGGCAAACGCAAGCAGTGGGACAATGGCGACATACAAGTCGCCGCCCAAGCGATGTGCCTGGAAGAAATGCTGAAAACCAGTATCCCGGCGGCCGCCGTTTATCACATACAAACCCGCAGGCGACGCGAAGTCGCTATAGACCAGGCATTGCGGAACACCGTCGCCATCACTGTAAAAGCCGTTGTTGACCTGCTCAACAGTCAGCAATGCCCGCCGCCTACCGAACATATCAAACGGTGTCCGCAGTGTTCGTTAAATAGCCTGTGCAACCCGGAACTTCTTCACGAAAAAACCCGGTTACAGCAACTGTCGGCACAATTATTCAACATCGAATCAGACGCATGAAACAACTCCTCAATACACTTTACGTTACCACGCCGGAAGCTTATTTAAGACTGGAAGGCGAAACCGTCTGCGTCATGATTGAAAAAGTGAAAAAATTACAAGTACCTCTGCATCATTTAAATGCGTTTGTCCTGTTTGATAATGTCATGCTCAGTCCCGCGTTGCTGGGGCGTTGTGCCGCCGATGGCCGGTCCGTTATCTGGCTGAATCGCTCAGGCCGTTTTCAGGCTCGTATGGAAGGGCCTGTCAACGGCAATATTTTATTGCGCCAGGCCCAATACCGGGCCGCTGATGACGGTGAGTTAAGCTTGAAGATTGCCCTGCGCTTTATTGCCGGTAAAATTCGCAACAGCCGACAGGTTTTAATGCGCGGCGCTCGTGACAGCAAAAGCGAAGAGGAAAAAATCGCCCTGGTGCAAGCCGCCCGCTTACTGGCCGGAAATCTCAGTAAACTGGCGCATGCCCAATCGCCCGATACTGTGCGGGGTCTGGAAGGCGATTCTGCGTGCATTTATTTTGCCGCCTTGCCCAATCTCATTCGCCCATCGGCACGCGAAACGTTTGCCTTCACGACCCGCAACCGCCGCCCGCCGCTGGACTCCTTTAACGCGCTTATTTCCTTTCTTTACGCGCTGGTATTGGGTGATTGCCGCTCAGCGCTGGAAACGGTTGGACTCGACCCGCAGCTTGGATTTCTGCATACGGTGCGTCCAGGCCGTGCCTCATTAGCGTTAGACTTGCTGGAAGAGTTTCGCGCACCGATTTGCGACCGGTTGGCGCTCACCTTAATTAACCGCGAGCAATTACAAGCCAAAGATTTCGATTACCGCGACGGCGGTAGCGTACTCCTGAACGATGCGGGCCGGAAAACCGTTATCTCCGCTTTTCAAACGCGAAAGCAGGAAGAAATTGCTCACCCTGTTTTGCAGCAACCCGTTTCCATCGGCTTATTGCCCCAGATACAAGCCCGCCTGTTAGCACGTTATTTACGCAAGGATATCGACAGCTATCTTCCTTACCTTCAACAATAATCCAATCCTATGATGATCCTGATTACTTACGATGTATCCACCGAAAGCAGCGCAGGCCGCAGACGCTTGAGACGCGTGGCCAAAACCTGTTTAAATTACGGCCAGCGGGTACAAAAGTCTGTCTTTGAATGTCAGGTCAATGCTATGGAAATGGCTATATTGAAGGATCAATTACTGAAAGAAATTGATGAAGCGCAAGATAGTTTAAGAATTTACCGGATTATTGAACCTCTGGAGAAAAACCGCGAGGAATTTGGTAATACTCAGGCAACCAATTTTGAAAGCCCGCTTATTATATAAAATCCGCGAACCTGAAGTGATGCCCAAAACCAGGTCAGGTTCGCAGCTCTTGTAATGCTATGAAACTTAAAAAAAATCCTCTTCCCTCTGCCATAATCGGCGGCACAATATGTTGAAGCCATTGACCTTCGCATTAATAGTATACATTCGCTATAATGCTCATAGCCTTGCAACAAGGCTGTATCTCCCGGCCTAACCGCCGGGAGCGGATTGAAACTTTTTTTCCGCCAGCTCCAGCAACAAAACTTCCAGCGTATCTCCCGGCCTAACCGCCGGGAGCGGATTGAAACTGGTGAACGGACGTTATATTGCTATCAGATTTGAGTATCTCCCGGGCTAACCGCCGGGAGCGGATTGAAACATGATGACCTCTTTGCCCTGGCCCGCCAGCCGGTGTATCTCCCGGCCTAACCGCCGGGAGCGGATTGAAACTTTGATAAATTGCGAAATGGAGCGGCGGGTGTTGGTATCTCCCGGCCTAACCGCCGGGAGCGGATTGAAACTGCACATATCAACTATGGTTGGCCATAGCTCAAATGTATCTCCCGGCCTAACCGCCGGGAGCGGATTGAAACTTGTGTTTGAGGCGCAGCATAAATGGATTGTAATTGTATCTCCCGGCCTAACCGCCGGGAGCGGATTGAAACTGGCCCATCGTTTTAGATAATGCGCCTTTTAGCTGAGTATCTCCCGGCCTAACCGCCGGGAGCGGATTGAAACGATATTGAGCAGGCCGGCGTATGGTAGCTTACGCGCGTATCTCCCGGCCTAACCGCCGGGAGCGGATTGAAACTTAACAATGCGGCAAGGCTTTGACGGTAAAGAAGGGTATCTCCCGGCCTAACCGCCGGGAGCGGATTGAAACAGTCGAATCTTACCGTAATGTCAAGCCCATCTTACGTATCTCCCGGCCTAACCGCCGGGAGCGGATTGAAACGGTTGCTGATACATAGGTGGCTGATAAACCGGCGGGTATCTCCCGGCCTAACCGCCGGGAGCGGATTGAAACATGCACAAGACATTATTATTGATGCAGAACAAGAAGGTATCTCCCGGCCTAACCGCCGGGAGCGGATTGAAATGTTTCGCTTGATTCCGAAAGCCATTGCAATAACCCGTCTGCTAATTGTCCTGCATAGGCCAGGCAACCATTGGAATAGCTTAATCCGCTACTCAAATTAATGCTGTGGAAAATGGAATATTTGCTGAAGTGGAGTCATCGACCGGTCTTTGAGGCGTCGGCCTTTTAACTCTATTGGAAAGCCGTTAACGCGGATTCCACCCAGCTATAGCCGATCCTTTCTTGCTCAAGACGCAGGTTTTTGCGTATCCGGTTGTCGCGTAAATCATCATAAAGCGCCATTTCCTCAGGGTTCAGTCTGGGCAGGTCGCGCAGCGTCTGTTTCTCTTCCTCACCCCATAGCAATTCGAATGCCCGCAAGGTGGTGCGGTCCATCAGAATGGACTCCACATGGTCAAACCGGCTACGAAGCTGATCAAGGATCGCGAAACCGTGAGTGTCGATATCACCCCAATAATGAATTGGGCAGCGCGAAAGCCATTTAGCTTTACTCACCATCTCGAAACCGTATCCCTCACCGAAGGTGACCAGGCTGTCCTTGACCTGCGGAAAAGCCAGGAAGTTAATTTCGTTCTCGGTGATGAAAACACGCGCGACATCAGGATCGAGTCGGGCAAAGCTCAACGCATCAAGGGTGATATCCTGCTGGTGATCACCCGGCAACTGCCTGCCTTGAACATAACCGAAGGGATTGTGCTCAGGATCGAGAGTGCAGAAACGGACGCGCGCCGGTTTATCGCGAAACCCGTAACGCCTGGCGAATTGGCTCACTCCTGATGATGCCGGATCAATTACCCCAGGCGGCAAGACGATATCCAGCATTTCTACGAGCACGCAGCGGTGGGCTTCGATAAATTTGCTGTGCACACCCGGAATATCCACCTGCCTGAGGTACACGCCACGGCGTGGATGGGCTTGCAGCCAGGCAACGATTTCCAGCAGCCGACTCCACACGTGAAAATACCCCAGCGCCGGCAGCGGCCTTTTGGCCAGCCAATCCAGCAATAGCGGCTGATACTGGAGTGTGACCTTAATCAACTCATTGAAGCGAACGGCATCCCGGCGCTTATCGATAAGCGCCAAAGCATCTTCGATGCTATCGATCCAGATTTCCTGAGGTACGGCGTTTGCACCGAATACCCGATGCTTGAAATCCCGCATCTCCAGCCGGCAGAGAGGTATCGCCCGAAGCTCACCGATCCAGGCGCGTACCTCGTCAAAACGTTCAAGCATCTCTGCCGACGCAGGGCTCTTGAGCACTAAACGCTTCGGAAATAGCGGCTCGCCAGTGACAAGACTGGCCAGCAGCCCCCCGGTTCCATAGTTTTTGCATCTGGGTACGCACATCGGCCTGCCTTGTCCAGCTCATCCGGTTATCCTCGCCTTCTCCGCGCGGTACTCCTCAATCGAGAGATTACGCAGTTTGGAAGCGCGGCCTTCCTCATTGTGGACAAACCCCACGCTGGAAATGAAAGGTTCAATGATGTGGATTTTTTGCAGGGGCGTGACGATCAGGATCTGTAAGTTGAGCTGGGCGAACAGCCGCAGGCCGTATTGCGCTGACTCGTCCGAACCGCGGCCGAAAGCCTCGTCTATCACTACGAAACGGAAGGGGCGGGAACGCACTGCGCCCCATTCCAGACCGAACTGATAGGCTAGGCTCGCGGCCAGGATAGTGTAGGCCAGTTTCTCTTTTTGACCCCCCGATTTGCCGCCCGAGTCGGAATAATGCTCGTATTCGCTATTGTCCTCGCGCCAGCGCTCGCTGGCTGCGAACACGAACCAGTTGCGCACATCGGTGACCTTGGCTGCCCAGCGGCGATCCTGTTCGGATATTCCCTCCCGTCCGCGAAAGCGCCCGATGATGTGTTTGACTTGCAGGAATTTGGCTTCGGAATATTGGCTATCCTCAGAACCGGTCAGCGCCCCTTCGGTACAGGCGCGAAGTTCGTTCTGGAAATCGCGGATGACGGCATCCGGCGTCGGCTGAGCTTCCAGCACGATATAGCGGCCGGTGTTGTAGTCACTCCGGGTGAGCGATTCGTTGATGCGCGCGATACGCTCCTTGATCGTTTCTCTCTCCCGGTTCAACTGCGAATGAAAGTTCGCCACTTCGCGTATGGTGTTTTCGTTCAGCAATTCCTTAAATCGCGCTTCGAAACGCGGCAGATCGTCAGCCTGCTACGCGCAGACAAGCAGGATATCCATTGCGTACTATTTCCAAAACACTCCGGTCAAACAAGCAGCACACACAAAAGTATTACATGCTCAACTTGCCGTATTTGGCAGTCCCAAAACCTCTTGATTGAACAAACGCAATGCATCTTGTTCCTTGGTAAAAGCGTTGTAACGTAGATTACTAGCGCGAAGCACAAGGCTGTTGATTTCGCGCATAAGTGCTACATCAGCAAGCAAGGGGATGGGTACTTCGGCAAGTTGGTACTGGTCAATTTCAAACACGACTGCGCCGTAGGTGTGGCGGCGTATCAGTGGTAACGCCCATTCAGAACTCAGCCACGCATACAAATAACCTGCCCATTCTGCGCTCGCAGGTACGACTCTCAGTATATGCTGACTACCCGCCCAGCCTTGCCAATGCTTAGGCACAATATTGACTTTGCCTATCGTGCCACTGCATGTAATCAAAGTCATATTCTCGCCCAGTGTCAATTGCTCGGCAATGCGTTCACCATGATGCTTGAGTGAAAGATATTTTTCACCGCGCGGGTCAAGTTCCAGAATTTCTTTACCGCCAAGAAACGGTATACCTTGTTTTTCATCGACATAAATCCGTTTGAAACGCCCAGCTAAAATAATTTTTTCAGTAATTTGCTTATCGCCTAATGCTAAGACTCGCTCGGCTTGTTTATGTAAGTGCTGAGCGATTGCCTGTGCTAATGGGTTGTGATAATTGGCTTCAAGGCGGTAGTTTAAATCCGCGATATTCACGCTGAAACTGCGTAGCCCATTGTCGCCGTTTCCTGGTGGATTCAACTCTTCAACCGCTGGTAGTTTTAGCGCGGCTTGCAATTTGGCGCGGGCTTGTTCAATCAGGGCGTTTGATTCATCACGCAGACGAAAAGATTCTGTAATGGTGTGATGGATGTGGGTTTTAAGAATTGCTGGCGCGTCTGGAACCGGTAACTTTAACAAATGCGCGGGTTCAATGTGCTGAATTACCGCGCCGTAATTATTCGACTGTATGAGTGTCCGTCCCTGTTCGCTTTTAAAATAAGCATACAAATAACCTGCATAGCGTTCATTATGACTACGAATTCTTAACAGGTCATGACTAAAAATATTTCCTGCGAGCGTCTTGCTTACATAAGTAATGTTACCCACTGTGCCTGAACAGGTCATTAATATCTGACCTTCTGACACTCTAAGCGCATCTAAATCTGTAAGCGTTTTATCGGAAATATAGGCGGCAGGGGTTGGGTTTAATTCACCAGCTTGAGACGGTTGATAAATTGGAAATTTTGATTTTTGTACAAAGACGCGCTTGAACCGTGGACAATGGTAAATAGCAGCCAATTTGTGAATGGGAATACACCCGTGCGGATTTGATTGGATTACTCTTTCAGCTTGTTTTGCCTCTGTTGCAGAAACACTCGCCTCCAGCCGCAAGCCGCTCTCAAAGACGCTTTGAATGGGCAGACTCACCCAGCTAAAGGTTTGCGGCTGGAGGGGCGCATCCCAAGTTACGGGAGATTGATAAACATTCGGGGCTACCATGCGATGCCCTCATTGCGTTTCCATTCGGTAAACACGGCAGGAACGGCGCGGGTTTGGTCGTCGGGTACTTTTTCGAGACGTTTGGCGGATTTTACGGTCGTTTGTCCATCTGCGGTTTTGCTCAATTCAGTCACGGTTTCATTAACCTCAATGAGTATTTCTTCGCCATGCTCATCGCGCTGATAAATATTGCTGCCGCGTTTGTCGTGACCGGCTTTATCAATCACCGCCATGAAAATATTGTAAGGGCGCAGTATGCGGGTGCGTTGCTCTTCGGCTTTTTCTTCTAGGGATTTCTTTTGCAAAATTAAAATAGACGTTTGTACGCCTGTGTGCGGCTGAAAGGTGTCGGAATCCAAATCAAGACTGGCAATAATTTTTGCTTCGCCTAACAACCATTGCCGAATATGCCCCAACCCCGGTGAGCCAAGAATCGAGTCTGGCAAGACAATTGCCATACGTCCGCCGGGTTTAAGAAGTTGTAAGCAGCGTTCAATAAAAAGCTGTTCAGGAGGTGAAGCAGACAAAACGGTTTTCTTTTTCCATTCGCCGTTTTTTGTTTTTTAGGACTTTCCCAGCCATGCCCAATAGCGTACTGGTCGAGCATGCACTCTTCTTTGATAAGAATTTTGCTGCCAAACGGCGGATTGGTGATGATGACATCAAAAAAACCGATGCTGTCTTTATTACTTAGTTCAACGGGGTTTATTTTCAGCGGCTTAGCGAGTGATTCCTTAAAACCAACTTCCCATAAATGCGGAGGCAATAAGGAATCAGTACGGAGAATGTTACCGCTGCCGTCGTTGTTCATCACCATGTTCATTTTGGTGGCTTTGACCAATTCGGGGGCAATGTCAAAACCGAAAAACGAGCTTTCGGCCATTTCACTGATGCGGTTTTGCAGGGCTTTTTTTTCGTCGTCGTTCCATTCGTTTTCCGGTTTCCCCAAGTCTTTTGCCCAGTCTTTCTTGAGTTGTGCAACCACATGGTTCATGGCGGTAACCAGAAAACCGCCTGTCCCACAAGCAGGGTCTAATATTTTTTCGTCCAACTTTGGGTTAAGCATGGCAACCGCCATATGCATGACATTACGTGGGGTAAAAAATTGACCTCTATCACCTTTAAGATTTGAGCCGGCAATTTCTTCATAAGCATGGCCCTTTAGATCAATATCGGTTGATAAAAAACTGTAACCTTGCAGTCCGGCCACTATTTGCGCAAGACTGCGCGGCGATAATTTGATTTCTTCGTTGCTGTCAAAAATCTGATTGAATTTGCTTTTTACCCGCTTGAAGATGGCTTCAATACGCTGTTTGCATGCAATCTGTCCATCGATCGAAATTCGTTCATTGGAAGCGACATAAAACTCAAGCGGTTTGGGAATATTGCGTTCCTCTTCAATTTTGCAGAAGATGATTTTTAAAAACTCGAAAAAAGCATTTTCTTCGTTAAAGCCATCATTAACATGAATGGCTTCATGACTGCGGCGAAAGGCTAAAAATAAATTATCACCATCGGCGCGTACCAGCTTGTTGCGTTTAGGTCGATCAATATCTTCGGTAGAGCCTGATACATCGGGAATATCATTAAATTCTATAAATTCAGCCTGTCCAATGGCATTCTTTAATCTGCGCCATACTTGCCTTTGCCTGCCGTTTGTCCATAAGCCCCATTCGCAATTAAGACACGCGGACATATAGCTTTTGAGTTGCTCAATGCCGTCTTTTTTGTCGGACGGAGATACATTTTCTTTTTTACATTCTACGATAACGTGAATGTTTTCTTGGACTTGGGGGAGTTTTTCCAGATAAATGACGACATCTGCCCGGGGTTTATTGCTGCCCAGTTGCAAAGTTATTTCAACGCCAACTCTTTCACGCGGATACTTCAATTCATTGACTAGGCGCTTTTCCAAGTTTTGGCGTGCATATTCTTCGGGTGTATCGTTTCTAAATTTGCCGTCTATAAAATCGCAAATTTTGCCTTCTGGGAGGGTTAGGTAGGGGGGGTCGTTCATAATTTAGTAAGTACGGGATAATAACGCCAACGGAGTTGGTACCATAATATCCTTTAAACGCTGCTTCATCCATATCGTTGTCACTCGACTCCAGCTCGATGCCGGCAGCGGTATCGGCAATGCTCATAATTATTCCCTGCGGCTGTGATTCTCTCATGCTAAGCGCCTTAGCCTCGATGCCGTGCAGGATGTCCATGATGCGGCGGCTATCCAGCCAGGCCTGATCGTCCAGAAAACGCCGAAACTGCTGCGAAAGCTGGGCTACCGTGCGTTGCGTATGTTCGCCGGCCTCCAGCCAGTCGTAATGTACACGCCGGGTGCGGACGCCAGGCCGGGTGGCTCTGACGCAGCAAGTCAAGGGCGCCGTAGTCCAGGCTCATTGTTTAGCCTCCAAATCATGCCGGGCCGGAATCATCCTTTTAGCTTGTTTCATCTACCGCCACCCTGCGCTTTTACCAAAACATCAATAGCGGCGAGGTTGGTTTTGGTTACGTCGTCGGCGAAGGCGCTGTCGTGGAATATAAAGGTAGTGTCAGCCGCAGGGTTGAATGCCTGGATTTTTTGCACGGCAATTATTTTAATAATGATCTTCCAGGGTTGCTCAGGCATCGGCTAAAAAGACTATTTTGTCATAGAGTCATAATCATTTATCCTAAAAGCCGCAGTTGAGCGTTCCAGAATCCCAATGGGTGGCCGTTCATGCTTCGACAGGCTCAGCACGAACGTGCTTTCACACGCTCCAACTGCGGTTTTAAGATTCATTTAATCGATTGTTTTTGAACCAAGTGCAAATAACCGGACACGACGCATAAACATCCGGCACCATGCCTTATTTAAAGCGGTTTTAAAGTTTGAGTATAGCTGTTAGTGAATACTTTCTGGTGATTTTCAGTCATGCCGGCAAAAGTTTGAGCCGCATTGCAACGGCGTCAGTTCAAAGCCTAACGTTTACCGCGTTTATATTTTTCTGATTACCAGATGATCAGTAATTTCTGATAGTTTATCTTTATTAAATCGTCCCGGTTCTTTTGAAAACAAATTAGCTGTTCCGCAAGCAATGCCTAATTTTAAGGTATTGCTCAAATCCAAATCTCCAAGCGTAGCGACTGCTAAGCCAGCCACCATCGCATCGCCGCAGCCGATTTTGCTCACTATTTTTCCCGGCATCTTGTTAACGTAAGCTGCCAAAGCAATCTTTTCGCTGACGGCTATAGCGCCTTTATCGCCCCGGGAAACATAAACCCATTGAACTCCGTGATCAATAATAGCGCGGGCCGCATCGACGAGGCTCTGTTCATTCGGCAAAATCCGGCCGATCATGTCTTCGAGCTCTTGTTGATTGGGTTTGATTAAATAGGGCTTGGTTTTGATGCCTGACAGTAAGCCGGCTCCGCTGCTATCAAGAAAAGGCAGGACGGCTTTGCTGTGGCACAGCTCGATAATGGTTTGATACAAATTTTCAGGAGCACCGGCCGGAAGGCTGCCGGAAACGATTATGATATCGCCAGGTTGTGCAGAAGCATTGATTTTCTCGATTAGCTTCCGGCAATCGCCATCGGTTACGGTAAAACCGGTCGTTCGGATATGGGTTTCCTTATAGCTATCCGAATCAAGCAAGGTAATGTTGGTTCTGGTTTTACCGGCTACCGCGATTAAGTCAACTCGCAGCAAGCCGGTTTGAATCGCGTCGAACACAGCCAGCGATTGACGCCCGACAAAGCCCAAACAAGAAACGGGGGTATCCAAAGATTCGATAGCCTTGGCGACATTGATTCCTTTGCCGCAGGCAAAATCGATACTGCTTTTCGCCAGGATATTATCACTAACCGTCAGGCTTTCGACTTCAATAAAAAGATCAATAGCCGTATTGGCGGTGATGGTAATAATTTTCGCCATGATTAAAATAGACTGGGGGTTTTGGGCGAGGATTGCTGGAGGAGTTTGCGGCAGAATGGCGCGCCCGAGAGGATTCGAACCTCTGACCTCAGCCTCCGGAGGGCTGCGCTCTATCCAGCTGAGCTACGGGCGCGTGGCGCGTATTCTAACCGATTAGCCCGGTAATTACGATAACATTGTTCTTAAGCTCGCCAGGCTCGCTTTGCCGCGTTCTTTTTTGACTTCCGGGTCCAGCTGCTTTTTGTTGACCCATTCCAGGTCATCGGCAGGCAATTCATTTAAAAACCGGCTGGGTTCGCATTCGGATACCTCGCCATAGCGTTTGCGGTGCGTGCAATAGCTGAATGTGCAGGTGCGCTGGGCGCGCGTGATGCCGACATAGGCCAGACGCCGCTCTTCTTCTATGTTACCGGTTTCTATGCTGTTTTGATGCGGCAGAAGATTTTCCTCCATGCCGATCAGGAAAACATGTGGAAATTCCAGTCCTTTTGCCGCGTGTAAAGTCATCAGGCTGACCTGGTCGCTGGCTTCTTCCTGCTGGTTCCTTTCCAGTACATCCATGAGCATGATTTTAGCGACAATTTCAGCCAAGGGTTTTTCGCCGTTAGTTTTCTTGCCGGCAATGCGTTTAAGCCAGTCGAT
This sequence comes from Methylobacter sp., assembly GCA_028716975.1. GTDB lineage: Bacteria > Pseudomonadota > Gammaproteobacteria > Methylococcales > Methylomonadaceae > Methylobacter_B. The sequence continues at coordinate 46,292 of JAQUOU010000023.1, forward strand.
CAGCTCCATCACATTCTTCATTTTGCGCTCGGCGGATTCCTTGGTTTTGCTGTTTTCCCTTAGCCATTGTTGATAACCGATTTGCTCGATGACCTGTTCGATAACGCCAAAAGTATCGCCGCGCTCAATACGGTCTGCGGTATCGACTATCCAGCCGCTGAATTTTCCGAGACGATGAATTGATTTTTCCGAAAGTTTTTGGGTCAGCCCCAACTCGGTGCTGGCGGCAAACAGGCTGAGTTGCCGTTCATTGGCGTATGCGCCGAGCTTTTCCAGGGTGGTCGGGCCGATTTCCCGCTTCGGGGTATTAATAATGCGTAAAAATGCCGCGTCATCATCCTGATTAACAAATAAACGCAGATAGCCGAGGATGTCCTTGATTTCCGAATAGGCAAAAAACGACGTGCTGCCGCTGATAAAATACGGGATATTGTTTTCCCTTAAGCCCCGCTCGAACAAGCGGGACTGGTGGTTGCCACGATATAAGATTGCGTAATCCTGGTAACGGCTGCCGGTTTTGAATTTATGATGAATGATTTCGGATACGATTTGCTGAGCTTCAATCAGCTCATCTTTGTGGCTTAAAACCCGTAGCGGATCGCCGTAGCCCAGCTCACTCCACAGCCGTTTTTCAAAGGCGTGGGGATTGTTGGCAATGAGTTGGTTGGCAACTTTTAGTATGCGACCGGTGGAGCGATAATTCTGCTCCAGCTTGATGACTTGCAGGCGAGCGTAATCTTTTTGCAATTGCGCCAGGTTTTCCGGCTGCGCGCCGCGCCACGCATAAATGGACTGGTCATCATCGCCGACCACGGTAAACCGGCCCAGGCTGCCGGCAATTAACCTGACCAGCTGGTATTGGGTGATATTGGTATCCTGATATTCATCCACCAGCAAATAGCGGATTTTGTTCCGCCATTTTTCCAGAATCGGAGGATGTTGTTGAAACAGCAACACGGGCAATAGAATCAAGTCGTCAAAATCGACGGCATTATAGGCTTTCAGGCTGCGGGTATAGTCCATGTAAAGATGCGCCGCCGGGTATTGCTCGGCTGCCGCTAGGGTCAAAGACTGTTCCGGCGTAACAAAAGCGTTTTTCCATTGCCCGATTTGCCGGGCGTAGCCGTCAAGATTATCCATATCGCAATCCCTGGCGCCGTGACTGATCAAGTTGCGAAGCAGTGTGTGCTTGTCCTGCTCATCAAACAAGGTAATACCTGATTTATAGTTCAGCGTTTTATATTCCGCCCGCAGTATATCCAGCCCCAAGGCATGAAAGGTCGATACCCGCAAGCCGCGGCTTTGCTTGTCATTCAGCAGTTTGGCGACGCGGCTTTGCATTTCTCGAGCGGCTTTATTGGTAAAAGTCACGGCGGCAATATTGCGCGCCGATACGCCCTGTTTGACCAGATAGGCAATTTTTTCGGTAATAACCCGCGTCTTGCCGCTGCCAGCCCCGGCCAGCACCAGTAACGGATGATCAATCGCCTTAACGGCGGCTTGTTGTTGGGGATTTAATTTGGACATTGATACGTTAGTAAATTGATAAGCTGATGCCGTAAGTAATTATAAGCGGCTTTCCCGTTTCCCCGAACTCCATAGAATTAATGAAGAAAGTCCGGGGATGGAAACCCACGGTACGATATTCATTTGCCGCCTGACTTGATAGCTTTATTGGCCCACCTAAAAGTCCGTGGTTTTTTCGATAGCTATTAATACCCCCTGATGCTGCTTATTCCTTAAGTTAAAGTACCGGTAAATTATGGCCGTTATCCGTACATGCCGCCAAGAGATTACTGGCGCTTTTTTTCGGCTTGGCGGCGCTTTTAAGCCGTATTGTTATTAAAGCTATTTGATCCGATCAGTTTCGGATCATGCATAAACTGCCCCAGCTTTTCCCGCGCCTTTTTCTTAACGATTACTTGGAGCAATGGCGTTAGCGCCAATAAAGCTTTAGGAAAACCAAACGCCATCTTGGCGAATTCGTATTCCGAAATACTGAAAAATTCGTCATGCTGCTCGATAATCCTTCCGTCCCTGCACGTAAAACGGGCTTTGATGAAATAATCCACCGGCTTTTGGTCTTCACCGTAAAGATATTTTACCCGGTATTTCGCCACGACGGCATCGCCGCTTTCCTCAAGAATATAAAATTCCGGAACCTCGATTGGCTTTTCCCTTGGCGGGTACTTTACGCAGAACCACTGCCACATGGCCATGCCTTCATTGCTGCGAATATCGAAGGCCTAATCCGAAAACCGGACGTTATCATCGAGACAGCTTTGCATGCCCTGGTAATCATGCTTTTGATAGCAGGATAAAAATTTTTCGACGATTTGTTGGTTTGACATATTGACCTCCATTAGGGAAGAAATGTTTGTATAAGTCAAGAATACGGGATACACACTCCGTTCTGAGTGAGAAGAGAATCATGCACTGCAATGCTTTGCGCTAGGGTTTTTTTACATCTCAAGCGTTTGTAGCCTCTCCACAATTTCTTCGTACTTGCTAAGGTGAAAAGTTTCAAGATGCTTGCTATCCAAGCCAAAGTCGAGATTATGCCCGACTTCCTCGAAATGATCGAACGGCCAAGGCTCGCCGATACTTTCCCAGCCTTCGCGATAAGCGGAAGAAATCGCCACCATTCCATCGTTTGGCTCTTTATTTCCGGTTATTGTTTCGATATAGGCATGGGTTGGCAGCAGAAATTTACAAGTTTTTGCAGATGGATTTTTGCGGCCCTGCCCGCCCACGCAGAAATACTTGACGGTTTTGTTATCCGGGTATTTCCCGTTGAAATCATTCATGCTCGACGTTGTTAAATCCTTCATTCCATCGGTGAGACCGAGTGCGTCAAGCTCCTCATAGACGCGCTTTTCGAACGCACCTACCAGCGTGCCAATCCATGGAATACCCGATTTGCCGTCTAAGGCTGAATAACACAAATCCGCCACCGGCGAGCCCCGATGCGGAGTGCCGATGGTCGTAAGAGAGCTCACGTAATCCGCAATGCTATTTGCATTCGCTGACAGAAGATAACGGGCATCCAGCCCGCCCATGCTGTGAGCAATGATGTGAACTTTCTTATTTGGATCAAGGATTGGCTGAGTCCCGGATAGCGCCGCCATAATCTGTTCCTGCAACTGGCCGCCACGTTTTTCTATGCCCGCGACGGGGTCGACTTTCGTGACCAGGACATGCGCCCGAAACTTGTCCTCCAGACGCCCCTTCACGCCGTTAAAGTATTCCACATTCAGAACCGGAACTTTTTTGAAACCGAGAATACCGTGAGCAAGAACAATATTCATAATTGGTACCTCTATAAGTTAAACAAGACAGGGCTGGCGCGCAATACGAAAACCATATCGACACTTGCTCGTTCGATACCTGTCATAACTCACCGATAATCCGGCTGCTGGCGTGTTGCATGAGAATGCTAATTCGCTCTGCGGTTCTGTCCGGCTATGCCTGGCCCAATAGAATGTTTTCCCCAATATAATGATCATTGTCTTCATCTGCGCTTTTACTAACGCGGTCGGGAAAGGGATCGGAATCCGTGTCCCTATTGAATTTCACCAAATACCAGTCCGCGGCAATATTAGCCTGCTGTTCCATGTTATAGCTATGCCAATCAGAACCTGATGTGTATTCATAGACTACAGCTTTTCCGTATAATACTTCTTTACCCCTTGTTCCAACTATATCGCAAATGCGCGTTAGTGTTCGCTTATGTTGATATTGCCAAGCGTGTGTAAACTCGTGGATAAATATATGCCTGGTTACATTGTTTGTCAGAAGATTGCCGAAGTCTGGAAATATCCCGGATGATGCAGCGACTACACTCTGGCCGTCGAGATTGAAGAGTGTAAACGGACGTCCGTCGAGACCTTCAAGGTTGGTGATCATTATGCTCTCGTAATCCAGAGTATCGGCGAAAACCTTTTTTAATTCCTCTTTCTCCTCCGAATGAAGGCTGCGGCGCTTGAAAAGAGCGGCAGACACAAGCGCGCCGCCTATGAACACCGGAATAAAAAACGCTGGTCCGGCGAGAAAGAACTGGCCTTCGGCGGCAATAAGTCCGATCAAACCAAGCTCACCGGGCAGACGGATATCAGTGAGATCACCCAGTATGCTTGCTCCCCAGATTACCAAAGCCGCAGGCGCGCCAATAGCGGAAGCTCCCAGGATGAAAGTGAGTTTATCGAGCAACAGGGATTCTGCCCACTCCACTAAATTATTATTCCACTCTCTGTTGACTTGCAGGCTTCCCGCCGAAAAATCCGCCCAGTTGTCCCTGAGCAATTCAGAAAAGCCTTGTTGCGAGTCATCAAACTCCCGAAATCCGGTAGCTTCAGGGTGAAAAAACGCATAGTCCGAGCCGCGAACCGTTCCATGACTGTAAAGAGCGAATACGGCGCCGCTAATTGAACGGAGAAATATGCCAAGTCGGAACGAGTAATCCGGCGCACCACTATCATGCATGTGAACTTTCAACTCATAGGTACCATCTCCGCGAATAGTCAGCTCGACATTACCGCCCAAGGCTTCCGGATCCGGCGTTGTCACGCTGGCCTGAAAAGTTTTGACTGACAGTCGCCTGAGTAATTCGATGACGGATACGGGGGCATGAAGCCATGCGCTCCGGCTAGCGCCCGAAGGCTGATCGGCCCGCTAGTCTCCTGGACTATGGGCAGTGCGCGAACAGTTTTCATACTTGTCTCCTCTGATGTATTATTGCAAAGCGATCAAGATAGGAATCAAACCCTGGCCTTCCTTTAATGGCCGCAATGCCTTGCCAATCATGGCTCCCAGGGCCTTCAGCGGATCATCTACCCTCATTGCATGCCCCGGAGCGGGAGAAGTGGTCAGCAAATCCCCCACTTCAATTGAACCATACCGGGCATCGACTTTGCAGTAGACTTTACCAAGCAATGCAATAGGCTGACGGCTGCTTTCTGACGGTTGCTCGTCCAGTACAATTCCCGGCTTATAATCACCTGCTCCGGAAACGACACCCGCCACGCGTTTATCGTTGGCTTGATTACTCTGATGTAAGGCTCCTTTTTCGCCCACCACTATGACGGTTCCAGGCTCGATAAAATCGGCATCGCCTATGTCGAAATTTTCAGCACAGTCTGCATTTATCAAACGGATGTCACCGGTCACTTCCAGGTCACCTTCAATACGGCCTGCCAGTCCCCCGCTTTTCCCGGAGACCTCAAGGCCGCCTGTCAAGCGGACATCGCCGGTTACTTCAACGCCGCCTTTAAATTGCCCAGCAAGGCTTCCGTGCTCGCCATACACACCTACCCAGTTTTCGCTGCGGCCAAATACGCCGCAGCCTCCTTTACTAAAGCCATAAACACCTGCTGCGTTTTTGTCTTCTGTTTTGCCCTTAATAGAGGCGCGTTCTTCCGGGACGGCGTAAGAGCTGCTTTCATCAGTAGGCCGTGGTCCAATAACTTCTCCGCTAGGAGAAACGGCGCCTTGCTTTGTGGATCCGCCAAGTTTGGATATATTTTTGTCTGACATATAAATTACCCCATTATCAAGTTAATAAATTAGGGAGGCTAATAAGCATAGCCTCCGCCGCGACTGCACTAACTCAAGAAATACCAATACGTACAATCACAAACGATCCCACCGTTTCGAGCGGCATACTGTCCAGATCAAGCCCAGGTCTTGCATCAGGGCCGCGTACTGCCCTTACAGACCCACAGCCCTGTAAAACTCTTACAGCTTGATTAACAATCGGTTCTTCAGGAAATACCCAGCCTACCAGCGAGTAAATTGCACCCTTTGCGGCGCCTTCTGTGCCTGTGCCCATGGCATCAAAAGGAGCGGGAGCATGTCCAGAACCATTCATCCCTTTTACTGAAACACTCAGCTCTAATTCTGGGCTGAAGCGTAAAATTCCATTCAGCGAATACTGTCCTTTGCCTCTCACGTTTCCAAACGCCTGACCCCATATAAAATCGCCTTTCGCCCATTTTTTGGCAGTCACTGAAGCGCCAGGAGAAACGGAATTTTCCTCCACTGTGGGAAGCATCAGAAAGCTCTGATAGATATAGTCCTGGAACTCGAATAATGGAAACCATGATAAGTCTGCATCAGTTGTCATTGTTTTTCTCCAATAAATAAAAAACACCCATCGTCTGATTTTTGCTCTACCAGAGCCTTCAGGCTTTAGCACAACGAATCCGGACGCCTGCTCCTTTCAACTCCTGCACCTACGGCCTATATCACGCATTATTTTGCTGAATTTGCCCTAGCTTTCCAGCCCATGCCTGCCACTGAAGTCTTATGCGTCTTTCTTACCGGAACGGTATCTATAACTACGCATACTGTATGAGCCGGCAGTCGCTTCTGTGCTTTGCGGATCGGTCAACGTTTCATCTCCTCTTTTACAGATGATGAATTTCATCGACGGGGCTAGAATATGTGGAAGGGGCTTACAGATAGGTTACGGATTGGAAGATTTTTGCATGTGGTGAAAAATGGCAAGGAGAAGCCGATCAGGAAAAAGTTGGACGTAAAGGTGCTACCCTATAGCCGCCGAGAAGTACCGATAGCTCCTGGTCGCCGCTATTCAAAATAGCATTGGCGCGCTCGGCCCAGACCGGCACGAACCGGTGCTGAGGCTGCCGATGTAACAGGGCGCCCATCGCCCAGTAGGTGCGCAGTTCCACTGCCCGGGATGGAAATTCCGGATAGCGCGCCCGCAATTCTTCGAATTCGGCTATCCAGCGGTCAGCCGGCCGGAGATCCTGCCACTCGTAGAAAAAAGTATCCATGATTCCGGCCCATGCCGAATAGAGACCCTCCGCTTCGTCCTTTGAATTGAATCCAGCGTAGGCCTCCTCAAAATGAATGCGTGCATCCGCCGGATTAAAAGGCAGGCGCGCCATGCCTTGCCAATAATAAAGCCACGGTGATTGATTAAACAAGTCGGCCGGCAAACAGCTAAGCCATTGCTCCAGGGTTTGATGACGGCCTGCTGAAATCAGCGCCGGTGCTTCGCGCAAGGCCAACGCTGCAAGCCCCGGCCAGTCATTCACCGTCTGGTAAAGATTCACCGCCGCATCAACTTGACCAATATCCGCGGCGAGCAGTCCGGCGGCTCTGTGCTGCAGATTGCGCCATTCATCAGGAGGGATGATTGCAATTGCCCGGTTCAACAGAAAGGCCCGAAACAATGCATGGTATTCGTAGACGGGTTCGGTTTGCCCGCACTGGACTACAAAACAATTACGGCGCTGAAGATCGGCCAGCACAGCCGCTATCTCCTGGTCGCCGGTAAGTTGCGTTACGTTAGGGATTGTCATCACCGGCAATAAAGCCGTGCGCAACAGCCCTTGCTGCACCGCTGGCGAAAAATGTCCGAAAAGTTCAGTGGCAAAGTAATCGAAAACCAATTGCTGGTTTTCGCCCAGCTCACGAGAACTCTCGCAGAGCTCCCGGTTGTTTGTGAGCAGGAACATGAAACCTGCTACCCAACCCTTGGATTGCATATGCACACGAGTAATTTGCCCGGCATCAAGCGGAATGACGGTCTGTTGTTGCCGAGCCTCCGTGAGTACCTGAGCTTCATCCATAGTGAGGTTTAGTTCGCCGCCGCTCAATATTTCAAGCTCGCCATGCAGGCGCATTCTGGCAAAAGCCGGGGGCGGTTCCGTTCTGCTCAAAACCAGGGTACAGATTTCCGGCGGCAGACTCGAAGCCATTTCACGAATTACCTCATGGAGTGAAGCTTTGGCGTGTACCTGCTCATAATTATCCAGGACAATCATGGCAGGTAATTTGATGCTCTTGACAATGGCTTCGGCATACATGCGGGTAAATGTCGTAAGCCCGGGCATATATTCCGGTGTGAGCAACGGCAGCGCTTGACGGTGGCAGCGAGACGCAGTCTGCTGAATAGCTTGCCTCAAATAGTGAAAAAAGTTAGCAATATCGATATCGCTTGAATCCAATTGATACCAGATATAGTTAACATTGCGCTCGGCAATGTATGTGCTTGAAAGTGTGGTTTTCCCCGAACCGGGGGGCCCGGAAATCCATATTACAGGGTTAATCCGCAGTTTATCCAGGCGCTCAAATAATCGGTAACGGGAAATTGCAAGATTGGATCGAGGGCAGGTAGTCTTGGTTGAGGTTATGTTTTTTGCTTGCACCTTTTCCATAGACGCTCTCCATATGTGTTGACATAAAAATGAACACTTTTTATTGTTTAAATTATTAATTCATGTTGAGGTCAAAAAAACCGCTTAAAATAATTTTACTCCTTAACAAAGAGGATGAAGTATGACGTTGGCAGCCGGTCAAATTGCAAATCATGATCTAACGACTATTTCTGTTTGCCGGCGTTTTAAATCGTATCATCTGATAAAAAGGTTTTGAACTCTTTCTGTCGGAACTTATGTTTTCCTGTCTAATTTGCGGTAACTAATGGCTTCGCTTAAATGGGATATTTCAATGGATTCCGACTGCGCCAGATCAGCAATAGTCCGGGCCAGCTTTAAAATCCGGTGATAGGCCCGATGCGACAAGCCGAATTTGTCCATGGCCTGCTCTAAAAGTTGATGACCCTGCTCAGATAGCAAACAGAGTTGTTTGACTTCTTTGGCGGTTAACGCTGAGTTGGCTTTGCCGCTGCGCGCTACGGCAATATTTCTTGCGGCAACTACGCGGGCCCTGATTTTCTCGCTGCTTTCTTCACCATTAGGCGAGCCTTTGCGCAAAACTTCATGAGATACCCTGGGCACATCCAGATGCATGTCAATACGATCCAGCAATGGGCCGGATACTCTGGCCCGATAGCGCATGACTTGTTCGGAGGTGCAATGACAGCGGCCCGATGCATCACTCAAATAACCGCAAGGGCACGGGTTCATGGCCGCAATCAGTTGGAAACGCGCCGGAAAATCTACTTGCCGGGCGGCGCGGGAGATGGTGATGTGGCCGGTCTCCAGCGGTTCACGCAATACTTCCAGCACTTTCCGGTCAAATTCCGGCAATTCGTCGAGAAATAAGGTGCCGTTATGCGCGAGCGATATTTCACCGGGCCTCGGGTTGCTGCCGCCGCCGACCAAGGCCGCTGCCGAGGCCGTGTGATGCGGGGCTCGATAAGGCGGTTTCAGCCAGTTGGCTACATCCAGGCCCTGATCGCTAATCGATGCGATGGCGGCGGTTTCCTGGGCCTGCTGCTCGGATAACAGCGGCAATATGGTCGGCAAGCGCGAAGCTATCATGGATTTACCGGTGCCGGGCGGACCCAGCATTAACAGATTATGCGCGCCTGCTGCGGCAATTTCGAATGCTCTTTTAACATGATATTGACCGTGCACATCAGAAAAATCTATATCAACCGTTTGACCGCTTTGTTCAACCTGCTGAAACTCAGTCTGTATCAGCTTCTGGCCGCAAAGATGGGCGCATACTTCCAGTAAATGCGTTGCCGGAATAATTTCAATCCCTTTAACCAAAGCCGCTTCAGCAGTATTTTCTTTGGGCAGAATCAGTTTTCTTTGATTATTCCTGGCCTGTATGGCAATGGGCAGAACGCCATTAATAGGACGTAATTCTCCACCTAAAGACAATTCGCCGACACATTCATATTGATTCAGGTTAGCGGTAGGAATCTGGCCCGATGCCGCCAGAATTCCCAAGGCAATGGCCAGATCAAAACGGCCGCCTTCTTTGGGTAAGTCGGCGGGAGCCAGATTGATGGTAATGCGTTGCGCGGGAAATTCAAAACGCGAATTTAACAGGGCGCCGCGAACCCTGTCTTTGCTTTCTTTAACCGCCGTTTCAGGCAAACCAACGATGTTTAGCGCGGGCAGACCATTAGCAACGTGAACTTCGACAGTCACTAAGGGAGCCTCTATGCCGGAGCGGCCGCGGCTATAAACAACAGCTAAAGCCATTGTTTCCCCTGTCCGGTATCCGGCAGAGTTATAGTTATGAGAATGTTATTGCCTCAACTATAAACCCGGAATTTACATTTCAGCTTTATTAAGAAGTTGCCGCTCCATATCGGTAATGCGATTCTCAAGGTCTTCCAGTTTTGAACGGGTTTTGGCTAAAACCAGTTTTTGTACCTCAAACTCTTCACGGGTAACCAGGTCCAGCTTGCCCAATGCGCTCTGTAAAATGGCATGGAAATTTTTTTCAAATTCTTCTTTCAGATTATTTAGGCCCGGAGGCATGGCACTCGCCAGACGATTGGCAATATCATCAATAGATTTGGGATCAAACATGGCAATCTCACTTTAATTAGAGTTGTAGGTCAGTTAAGTGTAGCGCAACCCAACAGCCGTAGCTATGGGATTTGAATGGATCCGGCCTTATTAAGTTTTAACTTCCGTTCGCCTTGAGTCCTTCGTCTACGCTCAGGAGAGCCCTGTCGAAAGGCTTATGTGCTTCGACAAGGCCCTCCTGAGCATCGTCGAAGGACTCAGCACGAACGGTTCAAACATGCAAGGGCCGGATCATAATAGCTATTTTGCAGCAAACGACTTTTTGAAAAACTCAGGCTGCGCTAAAGACGCTTTATGGATATCGGCATTATAATAAGTAGTGTCAAAAGGCTTGTTAGCCGAATCCTGTTCCCGGAATTTGCTCAGGTCAGCTTTACCGGCGATAGTTGCGCTCCACCAGCCGGAAGGATACAGGCATTGCGGGAAGAACAAGGTCTGCAGATGCCCAAAACCAGCTGCGCTCATGGCATTGCGCATCTCGGCTATCAATTTCATGTGATATAAAGGCGACTCGCTTTGTTGAATGACCATACCGTTTTCCGACAGGCAGTTATAGCAATCCCGGTAAAACGCCTCGCTAAATAAACCTTCCGCCGGGCCAATTGGGTCGGTGCTGTCAACGATGATAATATCGACCGAATCAGGCGCCGCATCTTTTACCCATTTGATGCCGTCAATAAATTTTAATGCGGCTCTGGGGTCATTATTGGACTCGCATAATTCGGGGAAATAAATCTCGGACAAGCGCGTGACGCGCTCATCAATATCAATCTGCACGGCCTGCTCAACCGATGGATGCTTCAAAACTTCCCTTAAGGTTCCGCAATCGCCGCCGCCGATAATCCAGACTCTTTTAGGATCAGCATGCGTATATAAAACCGGATGGCTCATCATCTCGTGGTAAAAAAAATTATCGCGGGTCGATAACATGGTGCAACCGTCAATGACCATCAAATTACCGAAACCTTCGGTTTCATAAATTTCAATAAACTGGTATTGAGATTGTTCCTCGTGCACCTTTTGTTTAAATTTTAACGAAAAAGCTGATTCAGCTACGGGGACTTTCTCGGTAAACCACTGAGATGGATTCATTATTGTGTTCCTAAAAAATAAAAAAATTAAATTGAAGCCATTATATTAGACTTCGTCATCTGACGGCGTAGAGACGGCAACTATTTTTCATCCATCATATCTAATAAGCAGATTATTCAAGATATTATGAGTCTCTTAAATAGTATCTTGATTAACAAGAATCTTCCGCTAAGCGCGGATACCGTCATACCGGCAGGGATTCACGTCAGGCACTCCTGCCTGACGTGAATCCCTGCCGGTATGACGAAAAAGGATGCATTTTACGCATTGGCGGATGATTCTTGCTAATCAGGAATAGTATTGTTAAGGCAGAAATTTCCCGTAAATATATCGATAAGGTGAATCCGATGCTTACCGTGACCATCTTTTTTAAAGACTTTGCGCTATGGGCGGCAATTTTGGCAGGGCTGAAGGTTTTTAAACATGAGCAGTGCGGGAATGAGCAAGAATAGATTGGAAGCTTTCAGCGATTGCGTAATTTCCATCATTATTACTATTATGGTGTTGGGACTAAAGGTACCTCATGATAAGAGTATCGATGCCCTTATACCTTTGATTCCTGTGTTTTTGAGTTATGTGCTCAGCTTCGTCTATGTCGGGATCTACTGGAATAACCATCATCACATGCTGCAAGCAAGTCACCGGGTAACCGGATCGATACTGTGGGCCAACCTGCATCTTTTGTTCTGGCTCTCGCTGTTTCCATTCGCGACGGCATGGATGGGAGAAAATCATTATGCTGCCGTGCCCTCGGCCTTCTATGGCTTCATTCTGCTAATGGCCGCAATCGCTTACTTGATACTACAACAACTTATCATTGTTTCACAAGGCCCCGACTCTCTCTTGAAGAAAGCCATCGGAAGCGGCTATAAAGGCAAGCTATCACCGGTCCTATATTTGATCGCGATTGTCGCGTCATTTTGGTCATTATGGATATCCAAAGGTTTATATGTACTGGTGGCGCTGGCTTGGCTCGTCCCGGACCGGCGCATTGAGAACTTGCTTTCAGGTAAAGAAATATAATCCTTCCCTGGAGTGGGCACGCCATTAAATTGTTGGAAGTATTCTGAATATCCGGTAGTTCCTACTCTGTCTTTCTCTGCAGCTTTAATCTTGATGAGGCTGTTTTAAAAGAAAGGCTTCGGCCTGGTCGGCGGAGAGGGGCTTGCTGAGCAGATAGCCCTGCATTTAGTTACAGGCTTTCTTTTTCAAAAACGCCTGCTGCACATCGGTTTCCACGCCCTCCGCCGTCACTTCCATGCCCATGCTGTCGGCCATGGCAATAACCGCCACCACAATCGCCGCATTGTTGGCGTCCTGCTCCAGGTCGCGGACAAAGCTCTGGTCGATCTTCAGGCGGTCAATGAGGAATTGTTTGAGCCGGCTCAGGCTGGAGTAGCCGGCGCCAAAGTCGTCAATCGCCAATTGAACGCCAATTCGTTTAAGCGCCCGCAATACTTCCAACACGGTGGCTTCATCGGCAATCAGGGCGCTTTCGGTTAATTCCAATTCCAATACCCGGGGCGCCAGGCCGGTTTCCGTCAAGATCGAGGCGACTAGCGCGGCGAAGCCTTTGTGCAGCACCTGCATCGCGGAGACATTGACGGCAATGCGGGTCAAGGCGATGCCTTGACTCAGCCAGGCTACCGCTTGGCCGCAGGCTTGGCGCAGCACCCACTCGCCGATGGTGATGATCAGGCCGGTTTCTTCGGCCAGCGGGATGAATTCCGCGGGCGTAATAGGCCCCAGCTCCGGGTTGCGCCATCTTAACAAGGCTTCCAGCGCACAAAACCGGCCGGTAGCGACATCCAGTTGCGGCTGGTAATGCACGGCCAGTTCGCCGCGTTCAATGGCTTTACGCAGCTGATTTCCCAGGTTCAGCCGGCGTACCGCCGCCTCCGTCATTTTAACGGAGAAATACCGGTACTGGTTGCCGCCCCCGCGTTTGGCGTAATACATAGCCAAATCGGCATGCTTCAGCAAGTCCTCAGAGGTCTCACCGTCTTCGGGGAAAATGGCAATGCCGATGCTGGGGGTGGTGGTGTACAGTTCGTGATCCCCCAGGATCAGCGGCTCACCGAGAATGAGGCGGATGCGTTCGGCCACGACGGCCGCCGCGTCGTTGCCCTCGAGCGCCGGTAACAGCACGGTGAATTCATCGCCGCCCAGCCGCGCCAGGGATATGCCATCCTGGCTCAGCGTCGAGCGGATTAACGCATCGCTGGCCCGCAGACTGTTGCGCAGCCGTTCGCCGGTGGCCTGCAGCACCCGGTCACCCAGATGGCGCCCCAAGGTGTCGCTGATGCGCTTGAAGCCGTCCAGGTCTAAAAACAGCACGCCCAGCTTCATTTCTTTTCGTTGCGCCAGGGCGATCCTGTGCTGCAGGTGTTCCCGGAAAAACTGCCGGTTGGGCAGCTCGGTCAGGTGGTCGAAGTAAGCCATTTGATGCAGGCGCTGCTCGCTCTCCAGCAAATGCCGGGTGGTGCAGCTGGCTCTGAGCATATAGCGGACCCGGTGACTCAGCAGGGGAAAATTGATGGGTTTGGTGATAAAGTCGGTGGCCCCGGCTTCAAAGGCCTGGTTAATCGAGTCCATATCTTCAAGCCCGGTCATCATCAGCACGGGGAGGTGCCGACCGGCCGGCAGGTTTCTGAGGGCCACGCAGGTATCGAAACCGTTCCTGTCTCCGGGCATCATGACATCCAGCAAGATCGCATGGGCGCCGGTTGTTGCAAACAGGTCCAGGCCTGCTTCGCCGCTGGCGGCTTCGGTGATGGTCAGCCCGGCCGCTTGCAGGGCGCTGGCGACCAACAACCGAACCAGGGGGTTGTCATCGATGATGAGGAGATGTGAGGGGTCTAGCATAATGTTAAGGTCCTGATGAATGCGGATAATTTAGGAAAGGTACGTTTCCAGCGCCGCCCTGGCCTGGGTAAAGACCTGCTGGATGCGCCTCAGGGCGTCCCCCGAGCCATCATGGCGCTGCTGCCGGGCGTCATTTTCAACTTCGCTGCACAATGCGGCGAGCCCATAAGTGCCCAGCTGGTGGCTGCTGGACTTGAGGGTGTGCGCCGCCAGGCGGATAGTATCCAGCTCGCCGGCCGCCCAGCCGTGCGCCAGGGTATCCAGCAGCGTGCCGGCATTGGTTAGATAAAGACGGATGACGCGGTGTAACAAGTCATTGCCGCCATTCGCATCCAGGTTGCCAATGGCGGCCAGCGCGCTGTCGTCAATGACCGCGGTGACGGCGGGGGCCCTTCAGCACTCTCGGGGGTGAGGCTGGCGGACGGTTTTAGCCACGCCTGGATAATACGCAGCAGGGCGTCCGTCTTAAAGGGTTTGGCCAGGTAGTCTTCCATGCCCGCCGTTAAGCATTTTTGACGATCCCCTTCGATGGCATTAGCGGTTAAGGCAATAATGGGGAAAGGCGGCAGTTGGCCTGCGCTTTGCCGGCGCCTGATTTCAGCCGTCGCTGTGTAACCGTCCATTTCCGGCATCATGCAATCCATGAGCACCAGGTCATAGACCGTGCGCTCAATAACCTGAAGCGCCTCCCGGCCATTGGCGGCGATGCCGATCACGCAGCCTAATTTTTCCAGCGTGGCCTGGGCCACTTCCTGATTGACGGGATTATCCTCTACCAGCAGGATGCGCGCGGCCAGGGGGATGAGCGCGAGGCCGGAGGCGGACGGGGCGTCGGTGTGGGGGGCGGGGCCGCTTAAATCCGATACCACCGTATGGTGCAGGCAGCGATACAGGTCGCTCTTGCGCACCGGTTTGGTTAGGTAGGCCGCAAAGCCGATTTTTTTCGCTTCGCCGGCTTCGCCTTTGAACAGGGTAGAGGTCAGCATCACCAGGGGGATCTGGGCCAATATAGGATCGGCCTTGAGGCGACGGCCTAATTCCAGCCCATTCATGCCGGCCATTTCCATGTCCATGAGGATCACGTCAACCGGCGGCGGCTGAGCCGCCGGGTGGTTTAGCCGCTCCAGGGCCGCCGGGGCGCTGGCTACCACCTCAGCGTTCATGTCCCAGGACAGCGCATAGTTGAGCAGCACGTCCTGGTTAACCGGGTTGTCCTCAACGATCAGTACGTTCAGGCCGGCCAGCGCGCCAGCCTGTTCCGGCCGGTTCGGCTCAAACCCGGGGGCCGCCGCCAGCGGCAGGCTGAACGAGAAGATCGCGCCCTGGCCGGCCTGGGTCTTTACGGCGATGGTGCCCTGCATGAGTTCGACCAGTTGTTTGGAAATGACCAGGCCCAGGCCGGTGCCGCCGTATTGGCGAGTGGTAGAGCCGTAGGCTTGGGAGAAGGCCTGAAACAGACGCGGCAGGGCCGCCTCGCTGATGCCAATGCCGGTGTCGCGCACGGCAAAATGCACACGCACCGGGCCCGGACCGGCGAACGGCGGGAGTTCGGCCAGATCGTGGTTCAGGTCAGCCTGGACCACGATCTGGCCGTGACCGGTGAATTTGACGGCATTACCGACCAGGTTGCTGAGCACTTGCCGGATGCGGGTAGGATCACCGGTGACGCCCCCGGGCACCCCGGCGGCGATGCGGCAGTTCAGTTCCAGGCCTTTGCGATGGACCGGTTCTGCAAACAGCTCGACGACATCCTGGACGATTTTAGGCAGGTCGAAAGCCAGGCTTTCCAATTCGAAGCGGCCGGCCTCGATTTTGGAAAAGTCGAGAATATCGTTGATGATGGCGAGCAGGGACTCGCCGCAGTTATGCACGGTGACGGCAAAACGACGTTGCTTGTCCGTTAACGGCGTGCCCAGCAATAGATCGGTCATGCCCAGCACGCCGTTCATGGGCGTGCGGATCTCATGGCTCATGGTCGCCGGAAATTGCGACTCCGCCTGCTCTTTGGCGGCGATCGCTTCCTGGATGGTAATTTCAAGTATTTTATTTTTATCGGATAATTCCAGGGTGCGGGCAATCACTTGCTGTTTCAAATGAGCACGATGCTGCTGTAATTGCTCATCACGGTGCTGAATCTCGGACAGCATCGTATTGTAAACCTTTGCCATTTCGCCAAATTCATCCGCACCGATTTGGGTAATCCGGCGCGTAAAGTTTTTCTCATTAGTGACCATCCGCATGGCTTGCATCAGTTCCAGCAGCGGCGCCAGGAAAACCTGTTGTAATTTAGTGGAAACGATGAGAATGGAAAAACCGGTAAAAATAAAAATCAGGCTAATGATTATATAAAATCTGTTCAGTAATGCCTGTAGCCCGCTTTGGTCATCCGCCAAATGCAAAAAGCCTTGTAATCCTCCATCCAGCAGGATAGGTCTCAGTAAATGAAGAATATCATTTTCATCATACAAAATGACGTCTCTATACTTTGGCAATGGCGCATTATCCACGTCTTTCTTGAAAAGTTGGGTAGTCCATGATGCTATTTTTGCCTGTAGGGATTGAATAATGTTCTGAGGTTGCGGATTATTGTTGGCGGCCGTAATGAGGGTTTTGACGGTGTCTCCTGTCCAGTTGGTAGCCCGGCCTTTGGGCGACCGATAAAAAGCAAAAACTTTGCCGGCATCGTCATATAAATCCGCAGAAAGTAAACTGAGTTGGCTACTGAGCCCTTTCAGCATTTCCTGGGCGGTCTGGAAATCATGAAATGTTAATGAGGCTGAATATTCCATACCATAATGTCTGCAATTAAAACCAGCTGTTTTTCGGTCTCGTTCTTTTTTGTAAAATATTCGTTGATAACAACGCCAGCGGTTACCAGAAGCAGGGCCAGCATGGCTGTTAAAGTCATGATCGAAATTAATTTGACGCGTATCGGTGAATCATTAAACCAATTGATATTCATTTTTCAATTACCGACAATTTTGGACAGCTTTAATAATCATGCGCTGATATTCAAATTCGATTCGCGTACCACAGGTAAATTGACATACAACGTGATTTTGCCATCGATATTTTCCAGGCCTACCATGCCGCCTTGTCCGGCAAAATCAGCGCTTTGACCGATGGTCAGCAGAGGCTTTTTTTAAATCTCGGCAAAAACTTGCAGCAAAACATTCTTTTTTAATTCGCTGATATACAAGGCGTCACATTGTTCAAAATTCCGCAAGCGCGAAAGATTGATAATATGAAGCGTTTTATTACCTACGGCTTTATTATCAATGCTGATAAAAGAGTCTTGCACAACGTTATCGCCGACGATACAAAAGTCGATTGTTTTTTTTGTGTTGGCCGGTGTTTGGGTGGGCCATGTCATGAAGCGTACTATATTCATAGCTAAAGCTGCCAAAACCGTTTGCTCCTCCAGTGATTGCGCAAGCGTTGCAGGCTGGGTGTTGATTAATAAACCCAGCCCCATAAACAAGGGCAGGAAGTTTTTTCCCCATTTACCCAAACCTCAAAAACTCCAGCTGAATTTGCCGTAAACACCTCTGTCAATACCGGTCGGCAAGGTTTGGTTTTCCTGGATATATTCGAGATGCTTTTGAGCCAGCAGGTTTTGCCCAACCAGCGATAATTCAATTTTTTTCAAAAGCACGCCAAGCCAGGCGCAGGTCCATCGTGATGTAACCTTTGATATAATTACCCCCTAATTCGCCTACTGAAAAATTGGTATCTACCTAACGAAGTCAAAAGTCCATATCAATATCCCGCCACGGCGTTAGCAAGCCGCGCAAGGAAAACCTTTGCTGGGGGCTGATTGAAGTCTGTATAGGGTATCCATCATTAATTTGTGTGTGTAACCAGCTATAGTTGAAATCCCAGCGCCACCAGTCCAGCATTTGCCACATAGTGGCTACTTCGACGCCATAAGTTTTACCTTTCAGGGCGTTAGTAAAAACTATGGGCACGTACGGGCCCTTTAAATTTATTGGTCCTGAAATAAAATTTATTGCACCGGGAACTGCATAGCGGAGATCGCGATAATCATTATAAAACCCGGTCACGTCCAGGGAAGCCGACTTGGAAAATGTTGTTCTGTAACCAGCTTCATAACTAATAACCTCTTCAGACCTATAATCAAGACTACCTTGCGTGATTACCGGAAGAGGTATGCTGAAAGGCGGAAAAGGCACGGGCTGACTGGGAATAACACTGTTCAGTAAACTGAAATCCTGTTCCACTCGCGAGGGCGTGCGAACAGCTCTTGAAACGCCCGCCCATAGACGATGTTGATGGTGGGGCGCCCACATGACTCTTGCTGAGGGCTGATCTTCAAAGCCCTGTAGTCATTGTGCTCAAATTTTGAGCCTACCGTTAGCCAAAGCTTATTGTCTATGAGAGTAAGTTCATCCTGAATAAAACCACTGAACACTTGATCATTGACACTAAGGAATGCTCACGAAATAAGTTAGTCAACTTGTAAATCTGTTACCTCTGGCACTGCGATATAATTCCACTGCCCTAGGAGCCTGTCGGACAGGGCTCGGGGTTTCTGATTATTGATTGTTCAATACAGATTTTTGGCGGCATTGATTGTTCGGTTCGTTAACCGATTATCATTGTTTCACCTTGAAAGGGCCGGGCTTTA
>JAQUOU010000024.1 GCA_028716975.1 Methylobacter sp.
CTCGAAACTGGCAACGATTCTTACCGGTTTAAACAACGAAAAAAGCAGCTGAAAAACAATAATTTTACTCACCCACCTGGAAACTTTTCGGTGTTGATAGGTGGAAACTTTTGGATGTTGATTGACATATATCAATGAAGTTACTGCCCTTTCTCAAGTTTTTGCGATAGCCATTCCGCATGAACAAGCTATGGATGCCAAAGACGAAGTGGCATTTTTTCAGGCGGTCAAAGCGCGACTGGCGAAGTTTGACGGCACTGGTTCCGGCAAAACCAACGAAGAAATAGAAACGACTATTCGACAGGTGATTGATAAAGCACTGGTATCCGAACAAGTGATCGACGTTTTTGATGCTGCTGGTATAAAAAAGCCGGATATTTCGATTCTTTCAGAAGAATTTTTGCTCGAATTGAAAGGGATGGAGCATAAGAACATTGCTCTGGAAGTGCTAAAAAAATTGCTTAATGATGAGTTGAAAGTTCGGGCGAAAAAGAACTTGGTGCAAAGCAAATCCTTAATGGAAATGCTGGAAAACGCCATTAAAAAATACCAGAACAAAATACTGACTGCTGCCGAAGTGATGGATGAGCTGATTAAAATCAGCAAGGAAATCGTCGCCTCGGACGATGAGGCCAAAAAACTTGGCCTGACTGATTTTGAATATGCACTTTATACCGCAGTCGCCAGCAATGACAGTGCGAAAGAAATGATGCAACACGATCAATTACGTGAATTGACGGTCGTCTTAACCCAGAAAGTGCGCGAAAATGCTTCGATCGACTGGACAATCAAGGAAAATGTGCGGGCTAAATTAAAGGTTATTGTGAAGCGGCTATTGCGGCAATATGGCTATCCGCCGGATATGCAATTACTTGCCACAGAAACCGTTTTGAAGCAGGCGGAAATGATTGCCAATGAGCTAACGCTAAAATAGGAAATACTAGCTGGTTGATTTCAAGAAAAGACTCAAGAATAAATCTATTCCGAAGAAAGTTAATCCGGTGGAAATTTATGATTCACTGGATCGGCGGAGTGAAACCGGACCACTAAGACCTTCCCAAGAAAAAATTCTTGATGAATGGTTCTCAGATCGGAAAGAACGTATTAACAACATAATCAAGCTTCATACTGGAGAAGGTAAAACTCTTATTGGTCTTCTAATTTTACAGTCAAAGATTAACTCTGGTGAAGGCCCGTGTTTGTATGTATGCCCAAATAAGTATCTAGCGGAACAAGTTCGGCAAGAAGCGCAAAAATTCGGTATTCCACAGGCTGACATTTCAAAAAGTAATGAGCTTCCTGATGATTTTATCCTGGGAACCAAGATACTGATTACGCATGTTCAAAAAGTGTTCAATGGAAGAACCATATTTGGACTAAACAACCAGTCTGTAGACGTTGGAGCAGTGATAATTGACGATTCACATGCTTGCATAGATTTAATAAAAGATGCGCTTACTATTAAAGTATCCAATGATCATGCCTTATACAAAACAGCGATGGCATTGTTTAGTGAAGACGCCAGGGATCAAAGTGAAGGAAGCTCCTTAGAAATTGAGTGTGGTGATTACAACACGATGCTACCAATACCCTACTGGAGTTGGTTCGAAAAAAGAGATGAAATTACACAGGCAATTATTAATAACCGTGAGGATATGGGAATTAAGTTTGTTTGGCCTGTAATCAAAGATCAAATTGCCAACTGCCAAGCATTTATTTCAGGAAATGTTCTGGAAATATCTCCATCATTAATGCCAATTGATAGCTTTGGTTCTTTTAGCAAAGCCAAACATCGCGTATTAATGTCCGCAACGACTCAGGATGATTCCTTTTTCATAAAAGGGCTTGGGTTTGATATCGCCTCAGTTACATCTCCCCTTACAAATAAAGGGCAAAAATGGTCTGGTGAAAAAATTATTTTAATCCCAGCGTTAATCAATGAAGGTCTTGATCTTGACACTGTGATTAATTGGCTCGCCAAGCCTGATGCAAAGAATCAGTTTGGGATTGTTGTTTTAACTCCCGGTTTTGGCAAAAACAAACAATATGAAAAAATCGGTGCGGTAGTTGCTACTTCGGAGGATATATACAGCAAAGTAAAGCAACTAAAAGACGGTCATTACAAAGAGACTGTTGTTTTTGTAAATCGATATGATGGAATTGATCTGCCTGATAATTCATGTCGAATACTGATACTTGACTCAAAGCCGTTTTTTGATTCATTGCTTGATCGCTACGAGGAAGACTGTCGATCTAATAGCGATATTATTAATATACGGATTGCACAAAAGGTTGAACAAGGCTTGGGGCGTAGTGTACGAGGTGAGAAAGACTATAGTATTATTGTCTTGGTTGGCGGCGATTTGGTTAAGTTTGCAAAAAGCCCTATTACGAGCAAATATTTTTCAAGCCAAACCCGGAAACAAATTGAAATAGGTATGCAGGTAGCCGAATTTGCTAATGAAGATGCTAACGAAGAGGACCCATATAAAGTATTAATAGGTTTGATGAAGCAAGCTTTGGAAAGAGATGATGGATGGAAAGATTACTATCTTGAAGAGATGGAAAGCATTGGAGATGATATTAATAGGGAAGGTGTTCACGACATTTTGCATAAAGAGTATCAAGCAGAAAAGTATTTCGCTATGGGGGATTTTGATCGAGCGTGCAATATTGCTCAAGAATTATGTGACAAATTTGCGGATGATAAGCTAGAGCGAGGTTGGTATTTACAGCAGCTTGCACGTTTTAAATACCGTAGTAGCAAAACTGAATCTAATCAATTTCAGAAGGCAGCATTTCAAAATAACCAGCAATTATTAAAACCTAAAGAAGGTATAAATTATGCGAAAATTGAATTTATAAACGAGAATCGCGTAGCTAGGATTCGCGAATGGATGTCTCAATATCGGAATTACCAAGAGATGATGATTTCGATAGAGGGTATTCTCCAAAATCTGTCATTCGGTATGCCATCCGAAAAGTTTGAGTCAGCTCTGAAAGAGCTTGGTTTGGCTATTGGGTTCTTGAGTCAACGACCAGATAAAGAAATCAAGAAAGGACCGGATAATCTTTGGTGTGGTGTCGAGAATCAATATTTCTTAATGGAATGCAAGAGCGAGGTTGAAGAAAATCGCGCGGCAATATCGAAGCATGAAGGAGGGCAAATGAACTCTCATTCTGCATGGTTTGAGAGTGTGTATGGAGATGCTAGGTGCAAGCGAATTCTAATTATTCCCACTAAGACATTGTCCTATCATGGGGACTTTACACACCCCGTAGAGGTAATGAGAAAAGAAACACTTAGGAAACTTAAGGAAAATATAAAAAACTTTTTCAAAGAGTTTTCTAATTATGTTTGGGGTGATGTGACTGATCGAAAGGTGCAGGAACTAATCGATGCTCACGAGCTAGACATAGGAAGTCTTAAAGAAAAATATAGTGAACAATACCGTAAGACTAGTAAGCAGTAGTATTAAGCCCCTAAATTTTCACTCATTCTGCGGGGATTTCTGATTTAGAGGGTATCCAAGTCTATTTAGTGAATTTAGCATACACGGCATTCATTATATACTGAACTGGCAATTAAAACTGACAGTTCGCCAGCCAGAAAGTGAAGACGTTTCGATGGCACCATTCACAAGAAAGCCGGAACTGACAAGAACGAAGCCGATGCGCGGGATTAAATTACTTAACGCGCTATAGCAGAGTGGTTGTGTACGGTGTTTTTTAACAAGTGTAGGTCAAACGACACGTTTTTGGTGATTTTCATATTTCACCCGCAAAGAAGTCACTATATCAAAGTGGTTTTATTAGTTTCTGCACCCAAAAACCGACAGGAGTCAGCTGACCTACAAAAAACGTGTTGTTTGACCTACGTTCAAACGGCCATACTTGGGGGTAATCGATGAAAGCGTGTCGTTTGACCTACGGTGGTAGATCAAACGGTACGGTGGTTACAGAGCAAAATAAACGCTCAACATGGAGTGGATACAATTTTATGCAAATGAATGTTGACCACGCTCAAATGGCCATACTTGGTGGCTTTTTCAATGAAAGCGTGTCGTTTGACCTACGTTTTACAAAACTTGAGTAAATATTTATAAGTGGTATTTTTGCTGTTTACAACTTTACTAAAATAAACGCAAAAGCTTCTAAAAACACCAAGTACAGCCTCAGCTTACATGCTTTACAAATTTAGTTTAATTCTATTAACAAAATTAGTTAAATGAACGAATGGGTTGGGCTCCATCCTCTTTTTCTTCCAATAATTTGACATAATATACATTATGCGAAGTTGCTGATTATTTATTTTCCATAATTATCTTAAAACGTTTTAAAGCATTAACTGAGGCCAAGTTAGGTGCATTTGAACATGGGAACTTCCAACCTTGATATGGCTACACTAAACCGGACACACAATCTAAAATTTTGAGTAGTTTGAGGTCTTTTACAATCGCGAGCGATTACATTCGGACAATGGCTATCTGTCGCCCGTAGGCCATGAAATGCTGCATAAAGCGGTTTAAACCCGTGTCCGGAAAAGTGTTGACACATCAATCGGAGTGTGCGTTTTTATTAAGCCACTACACTCCGTAAGAGCAAAAATGTGGAACTTTTTGCCTTATCCCGCTGTTACACTTGTAAATCATTGCGACTGTATTTAATTATTCACTTAATTAGCAGCAAAACTATGAAAAAAAAGTATTGGCTCGGATTACTATGTTTTGCAGGGCTTTTGCTGTTGGCCTATGGATGGTGGAATTTTAATAAACCGGACGGAGAAGGAATGCATTTAAAGCCTACCTTAAAGGTAGCGGCGATAAATGATTTGAATATCGAGCCGGAACGGATAACGATGACCAGTAAAATCATCCTGAGTAATCCTCTTCCTATAAATATTAAGACTAACCGTCTTGATTACCGCGTCTTTATAGATTCAGTAAAAGTGGTGGAAAGTTCTTATACCAAACCTATAAGCATTTATTCCGCAGATCAGATGGTGATAGAGGTTCCCATCGAGATATTGAAAGAACCTCTGGCCAGGTTGCTACAACATTTTGAAAAGCATAAAACAGAAACAGCGGATCATACTGTTAAAGCCACTTTCAAGGTAGATTTGCCGGTGCTGGGCGAAAGAAAGTTTTCTATGGAATTTACTAAAAGACTGCCGGTTTTCAGGCCTCCCACCCTAAAAACGGAAGATGTCGATGTTAACTCGCTTGGGCTTGACGAATCTAAAATCGATCTTGTGACTCAAATCAGCAATCCCAATCTTTTTCCTTTAAAACTGAAAGACGGAAAGTATACATTTACGGTGGATAATGAAATTACCATGGCCGGTAGCCTGGAAAACATCATTGATATTCCCGCCAAAGGCTCGTCACCTGTTGCCATGCATTTAGACCTGAAAACAACTAAAATGGGGAAATTTCTATGGAAGATGCTGTTTGATAAAGCCGGTACGCCTTTTAATGTCAAATTCCGCTGCAAAATGTTGACTGATAGTAAGATGCTCAAAAACAGCAATATACTCTTTAACCTGTCCGGTACGCTGGACGATTTGACAAAGAAATAACAATGTAGGTAACAGGCTTTAACCAAAACCTTATCTGGCCAAACCCTGTTTTTAATTTTTGATTGCCTTGATAAGACAGAAAAAGCAGGCATGCAATATTTGCAGTTTGCAATTAACCCTGCAACTATTTATTGTATAGTTATGAACGCAACCAGCAGCCTACAAATGGCAGACCTCGCCCTGCAAATTAAACAATGGGGGCAAGAGCTGGGCTTTCAACAGGTCGGAATCACCGATACTGAGCTGCCGGAAGCAGAAGCGCATCTGCAAAACTGGCTGAACAATAATTTTCATGGCGAGATGGATTATATGCAGCGCCACGGTATTAAGCGCAGCAGACCCGCCCTATTACATCCGGGCACTACCCGTATTATTTCCGTGCGTATGGATTATCAGACGGACCCCGGCACGGCTATGAATCAAACGCTGTCTGAGCCCTATTCCGCTTATATTTCACGTTATGCGCTGGGCCGGGATTATCATAAATTAATGCGCAACCGGTTACAAAAACTGGCTGACAAAATTCAGTCTGAATACGGTCATTTCGGCTACCGGGCTTTTGTAGACAGCGCGCCGGTTTTAGAAAAGGCTCTGGCTGAAAAAGCCGGACTCGGCTGGATTGGCAAGCATTCCAATTTAATTAACCGCAAAGCGGGATCGTGGTTTTTTCTGGGGGAAATTTTTACTGACCTCCCGCTTCAAACCGATAAGGCGGTCACTTCACACTGCGGTTCCTGTACTGCCTGCCTGGATATTTGCCCGACTCAGGCGATTGTCGCGCCCTATCAGGTTGACGCCAGACGCTGCGTATCCTATCTGACCATTGAACTGCACGGCGTGATTCCTGAAGAGCTAAGGCCGCTGATTGGCAATCGCATCTATGGCTGCGATGACTGTCAAATCATCTGTCCGTGGAACCGTTTTGCCAGAATCACCGGCGAAAAGGATTTTAGCCCCAGGCACAAGCTCAATACCCGGCAATTGCTGGAAGTTTTCGCCTGGAATGAGCAAGAGTTTTTAACCAAAACCGAAGGCTCGGCGATACGCCGGATTGGCCATGACCGATGGTTGAGAAATATTGCCGTAGCCTTGGGCAATGCGCCTGCCTCGCCGCTTATTATCGATGCATTAAAGGACAAGCTCCACCACCAGTCGGAAATGGTCAGCGAGCATGTGCAATGGGCGTTAGCCCGTCAGTTAACGCAGCATGCGGATGAAACCCGTTTGGCAGAGAACGTCGAGTAGCGCTTTAAGCGTTCGCCATTGTCAAGGAGTCATTAGTAATGGTAACCTCTAAAAATACAGTGCTTCGACAGGGCTCTCCTGAGCGTAGACGAAGGGCTCAGCACGAACGGTTATAACATTATCAATACCTTACGTTCGTACTGAATCGTGAGCTTGTCGAACGATCGAAGCATGAGCGTAACTTATTTTTAGAGCTTCCCTAATGATCAACACGCTGTTGTGCTTAAGCTGTATCGGTCAAACCCTTGTGTTGCTGATTGTCGCCAATGGCTCACCGATATTAATCCGCGATTTACTAAAAGAGCGATTCAAGCTGCCGGTGGATATGGGAAAAATACTGCATGACGGTTATCCCCTGTTTGGCCGCAGCAAAACCTGGCGCGGACTCATCGCCTCCGTGGTAACAACGGCACTTGCCGCCTTGGCTATGAACTTATCATTTTTTACCGGCGTTCTTTTCAGTTTGACTGCCATGTCAGGAGATTTGTTGTCCAGTTTTATAAAACGCAGGCTTGGCTATGCCGAAAGCAGTCGCGCCCGATATATTGATACCATTCCGGAATCTTTTTTGCCTGCTTTAGCTTTGCATTTACAAATAGGTCTTGGCTGGATGGATATTTTGGCAGTAGGGGTTATTTTCTTTCTGACTCAAGTTTTTCTATCCCCTATTCTTTACCGGTTGCATATCAGGAACCGGCCTTACTGAAGGGATTTGTTGCAACCTAACAGAACCGGCGTTAGAGTTAAGTGGCCTCTAATAATACAGTACTTCGACAAGGCTCTCCTGAGCCCTTCGACTGTGTTCAGGAGAGCCTTGTCGAAGCATGAGTGTAACTTAATTTTTAGGGCTTCCTTTAAGTTTTTACTATTTAACCGATTTAATGAATATCACTGAGGTATGAGCTTATGAAAATCCCTTGTTACCGGCTGGGCTTGATAGCGGCATTTTTTTGTATGCCGGTATCGGCAGCTGATCTTGATCGCTCAGAAATAGAAAAATATCTCGCCAAAGCCGACAAGAATCACCCCGCGGATCTGCGCAGAAAAGATCTTACCGGCCTCGATTTATCTGGCCTGGACTTCACTCATGCCGATCTGTGGGGTTCGGATCTGCGCAATGCCAATTTAAGCCATAGTAATCTGTCGGGCCTGAACCTGGATTTAACCGTTATGTCAAAAATTAATCTCTCAGGCGCCAATCTTTCCAATACCAGTATTTTCGGCGTCCATATGGGCGGCGCCAATCTCAGCCATGCCAATCTCAGCGGCAGCCGGTTTATTGCCAACCTGGACCGGTCAAACCTTAGCCATGCCGATCTGTCCCATGCAAACTGGGGCGTCGATATGAAAAACCAACCGATGGGCTTGATGCGGGTCAGTTTGAATAATGCCAATTTATCAGGCGCCGATTTATCCAATGCCAATCTCAATCGCGCTTTGCTGCGACATGCCAATCTTTCGGAAAGTATGTTGAAAAATACCATTCTATTTGCAGCTGATCTTGCCGGAGCTAATTTATCCGGGGCTGATTTATCAGGCGCGGACTTATCCGGCTGCAATCTTGAGGACACCAATTTTGCCGGGGCAAACTTGGCAGGCACCCGGTTTAAAGGGGTTAAAAACAAATCCGCTCTTAAAGGCATGGATTCCAGCAAAAATCAGGAATCAGCAATTTTTGATTAATCCTAAAAAATCAGTTAAGTCTTCCGAAATTCCGTTCGCCCTGAGCCCTTCGGCTATGCTCAGGAGAGCCCCTTCGGCTATGCTCAGGAGAGCCCCTTCGATTACACTCAGGAGAGCCTTGTCGAAGGATGGACGGGGTTTCGGAAGACTCACCAAATGGGTGAAGCGCCAAAGTCCGCTCATGCTTCGACAGGCTCAGCACGAACGGCCTTTGGCGCCCATCAACTGAGTTTTTTAGATTAATCAGCATCAATTTTTAGAAAGTCAAAGCCATGCGCTAATATCATATGGCTTTGTGTCTACTCGAAACAGTTCAGGCAAAAAACTTGCTGACATTAATTAAGGTTTTGTATATTCCCCAGGACAGCGGAATAAGGACCGCTGTCCACGCGGCTAAGACGATTACCGGGTGGCTCCGTCTGTGAATTTCAGGGGATTGCTCCTCAAGTTCTTTATGCCCTGTTATCTCAACTTCGACTATTTTCCCAGACGCAAGGCTTTTTTCTTCGGCCAGCTCGTCATCGGTCATAAACCATTTATCCGCCACGGGCCGTATCAGCAAATTGCAGATCAAACCGATCATCAGCATGCCGGCAAGAATATACATAGTTTGGTTATAAATCTGCTCACGGGGAATGCCGAGACTTAACTGGTATTCGCGCATGTAATTGACGATTACCGGCCCGAGAATTCCGGCCGTTGCCCAGGCTGTCAGCAAACGGCCGTGAATGGCCCCAACCATATGCGTGCCGAATAAGTCCGCCAGATAGGCGGGCACCGTGGAAAAGCCGCCGCCATACATACTCAGGATAATACAAAACGCGGCTACAAATAAGAGCTTGTTCCCGGCATTAGCGCTGCCGGGAACACTGAGGTATAAAAGGCAACCCAGCAAAAAAAAGACAATATACGTCATTTTCCGGCCCAATTTATCAGACAAGCTGGCCCAAAAGAATCGTCCGCCGATATTGAACAAACTCAATAAGGCGGTAAAACCAGCGGCAACGGCTGCAATAGAGGCGAGCTGGGGCTTATCGAGTTCGCCATAGGTTTTGTCCAGGCCAATCAACTGCCCACCGAAAACCTCCTGCAGCATGGGCGATGACATGCCAATCACGCCGATGCCCGCGCTCACATTCATACACAGCACGATCCACAACAGCCAAAACTGCGGGGTTCTGTATACATGTTTTACATGCATATGGCGTTGGGTAATCATCCGGTTATTGATATGCCTGGCAGGCACTATCCAGGCGGCGGGCTTCCAGCCTGCTACAGGCACCCGATAACTTAAAGCCCCAGCCGTCATAAAAATAAAATAAATACACGCCATGACTATAAAGGTTTGCATCACACCGACATCAGTCGGGCCGGCAAAATGCTTCATCAGCTCCGCCGCCAACGGCGAGCCGATCATTGCGCCGCCGCCAAACCCCATGATTGCCATGCCGGTGGCCATACCGCGGCGATCCGGAAACCATTTGATCAAGGTAGATACCGGCGAGATATAACCCAGCCCCAGGCCGATTCCACCAATGACACCGGAGCCCAAAAGCATCATCCAGAACTGGTGTAAATAAATGCCCAAGGCCGAAAACAACATGCCGCCACACCAGCACAAAGTACTTACAACGCCTGCCTTACGCGGTCCTACATGCTCAAGCCAGCCGCCCCAAATAGCGGCCGATGAACCAAGAAACACAAAAAACAGCGTATACATCCAGCCCAGCGTAGAAATTTTCCAATCGCAGCTGGTAATTACCAGTTCCTGAAAGAAATTTACGTCCGGCCCGCATTTAATGCTGTCCTTAATACCCACTGCTTTTGACAAAGGCAGCCAAAAGACCGAAAAGCCATACGCCATTCCTATGCATAAATGAATAGCCAAGGCAGCCGGAGGAACCAGCCAGCGGTTAAAGCCCGGGCCAGCAATAATGTGTTGCTTATCTAAAAAACCTGTCGAATTATTAGCCATAGTGTTTTGCTATTATTATGCGAGTTCATCCGGAAATTGTTTGCTCATAGATTCGAAAATCGAAAAACTTGAACATTTAAATTGTCACGGATGCTGTTCTAGCCGTCAACTGGTTAAATTCATAGGTTACCGCTTGCTGAATGTTGTGTTCAGGTGCTACCTCTTTTCTCCACGCCCCAACGGATAGCATTCTAAACAGATAGACCATCAAACAAGACATTCCGTCACGGCTGCTCTTTTTTAGCTGTTTTTGAGTGTAGGGGCAAGAGTGCTACAATAGCTGGTTGAAGTCAGCAATATAGTGGAAGCGGGCATGCAAGAAGAAGAAAAAGCGTTATTTGTCCAGTCGGTCAACCCAATAGCAACCAGAGTATTGATATATCACCCGGTCACTCAGGTTAAATGGCGGTAAGATGCGCCCTGGTTTTTTTGCCGCAACTTACGGCCCTGGCTTCAACGCATTGATAATCAAGGGGCATGCAGACTTCCATGGGATCCCTGGTTTCAACATTATTTGGCGCCGATGTTAAATTTGCGGGCATGGAAATAACCGTCAGTTTACAAATCACATTTGTTTCCGCCTGCTGAATATAAATCTTAATGCAGCTCTTAACTATTACCACTGGTTGTAGCTCGTATGTAAATTCATTGATGACATTTTTAAGAGTGTAATTGCCGGCCGGTAAAAACCTGGATTGGGCAGGCGATTTAACAATAAACGGGGCAGCAGCAGGTACGGGATTTAAAATAGCAACCACTACAATCACCAGAACAATTTGAAACATCTTTATAATTATAATTATTTCCCATTCTAGTTTTGTAGTTCGGCGGAAACTGTTTTCACGGAGAAAATTACTCTTCCCTCATAAGAATACTGTTATTTAGAGACACGCAATTTCGCCGCAGATTCAGGCAAATGTCTGTCTGCTATCTGGCTGAGTTACTCATCAGCCCGTATATAGGACGGCAGTCATGTTCTCGAAAGCTGAATCCTCATGAACCGCAGCATGCAGCACACCTTTAAGGGGCGGGCATTCCGCAATGACGCGCTCAAGCAATTTTTCAACCTGTTTTACATCGGAAATATCAGTCGCCGCAGCGATGACTTGCACGCCACTCTCTTCAAGTGCTTTCACAACCGCTTTTGTTACTTCGTCAAAAGCACCTTGCAGCCCCACTAAAATTAAGCTCTTTGCGCCATTTTGTACCATCCACCATGCAGTTTCCAAACCAATGTCGCCTAATCCTCCTGTGATCATGTAAGCGGCTCTGTCATCGAACAATGGCTGCGTCACTAGCGGCGATGAAACAGGAACACTACGCTTATTCTTTAAGGACAAAACTTTTGTATGTGCTGCGCTATGATTGTTATTTGACGTCAGGTAGGCCAATGTTTGGTCCGGGCTTAGCGTTTGCAGGGCAGAAGGCATTTGGCGTCCATGATTCAGAAAATTGCTGGTTTCCACCAGCAGCCCGCTAAAAATTTCAGGTAAAGTGAATGCCAGATTCCATGCATCCACATAAGTGAGATTACCGCCGTCTATGGAATCCGGAAGATTCTCATCGACGTCTCCAAAGCCGATAACGATTTCATGTATACCGGAAGCAGACGGTGAATCTGCTAATACCGTTTGATTTGCTTTTGCACCTCGTATGCAGGCACAGACCTTTGAGGTTTTGCCTTCAATAATTAATAATTCATCAAAATCAGGTTTGCGGGTATCAATAGTGGATTCACCGTCCAGCGTTTCCAATATCAACAGGCGCGCGTCATTTTTACTGTAAAGTAAAGGCCTGGCGTTTAGCCAACGCCCGACGGCATCTACCGCAAAGGCAATCGCGCCGGAGTCTGCGTCAATCAATACCGTTTCGCCGGCCGCCACGCAAGCCACATGGTTTAGAGCATAATAAGCGGGAATGATAGTGGTCATCAGGCCGGCAATTTCCTCATGGGAAAAGGCATTAAAGCTTGCCGCGGAGAAAACCTTGCGCGCAGGACAATTTACATGAGAAGCAGGCATCCCTTCGGCGGCAATAATGACGGCCTCGCCTATGCGCCAATCCGTCACCTCATCGCCCAGGCCACAGATTACGCCCGTCCCAAAATAACCGGCGAGTTTCCCCCAGTCTTTATCATTATCCAAGTTCACACCGGTCAAATTAATGCAATCCAGTGCAACCAGTACTTCGCCCGTTTTGGGCTGCGGACGCGGCATGGCGAAAAATAGTGGATTACTGTCTTTTTTCAGGTAAAACGCTTCTACTTCCTCACCATTCAGGGTCTTTTGAGTCGTGATCGCGGCTGAATCGCCCGCCTCAGTAAAACGCTTCAATCGATGCAGATAGCGATTATCATTGCGCAAAGCTGCGTCATCCTCACCATCATTCATTGGAAGTTCTAACTTCATCAGATCAATTGCAGTATACGTTTTGACATTTCCTGTGGAGTCATTAATCTCGCTATCGGCATCCCCGCTCCATAAATAAACTGCGTCCACGCACTCGGGCGCTATCGCTTGCCGCAATTTGCCGTACAAGCGGCTGTGCTCATCTTCATTGAAAAGACGGGGCCTGCCGGATTCATAGGGGTAAACTTCATTCGCCAGCAACCTTATCAACTTATTGGCTTTGCTCACCCCTTCCCTTTCGTTGCATAAGGACTCGCCAATGATTCCTCTATCCTTACTGACGAATAATACGCCGCCGATGAGTTTCATTTCTTTCTCCCAAAGTTGATAAGTATGAAATTGAAGACAATCCAGTTTAAGAACATTTGAGGTTGGTATCAGTGAAATAAGCCACTTGTGCATTGTGAAATTTTTCACAATGCTTGATAGTTGGCGGCGTGAGTTATTTGAAAATTAAGTAATTGATAACTTGTAAAGGCAATACAACTTTCTCTATGCCGAGAGATATAATTGCTTCTTAAATGACTGGCTCCGGATTATCCGGGAAAACCAATGAAATGATGGCTACTTTGTCTGCTAAATAATAATGAATGTTTGCATAAAAACTTCAAAAGCTTGTTTATCGGCTGTGTTAATCGGGATTGTCGGAGTTGTCTTGGGCCTGACGAAAATGGGCACTTACTTTGAAGAAGACTTGGGTTTAGCCTGGCTTTTTAACTTAAGGGGATCGTTAACTTCTCCTAAAGACGTCATCATTGTCAATATTGATAAGTCTTCAGGGGAAATTTTGCATTTGCCGGAAGACCCGGAAAAATGGCCGCGTTCATACTATACCCAATTAATTGAAAAGTTAAATGGACAAAACCCGGACATTATTGCTTTTAATATCTATTTTGGCGAAGACCGTGACTCTGAAAATGATGCAATGCTGGCTAAGGCAATGGCTAAGGGCAAAAACATTATTCTCAGCAATTACTTAAAGCAATATATTGTTCCTCCTGCCGGTCTCTTTAATGAATTCAGGTATGAACGCATTATTGCCCCCATTTCTATCCTGGAAAATGCTGCGCTAGGCGCATCACCTTTCCTGCTCCCCAAAACTTCATCTACCGTTAAGCAATTTTGGACTTACAAAAAAAGCGCCGGCGGTATCCCTACGTTTCCTGTCACCGTTTTTCAATGTTATATATTTAAAAAAGCTTATCCTGAGATATTACAACTGCTTCGCAAGATTGATCCGGGGCTCGAATCTATCTTGCCGGCAACATTTGATCAGCTCGCCATGGAGTTTAATGTTATTGAAATAACTCAAAAAATAAAAACTGCATTTGCAGCAAAAACAGAATCCTTAACACAACTGGGCAATTTATTAACCGAAGCAAGCTATTCCCCGGAAAAAACCCGCCTGTTGCAGTCATGGTTTTCTTTCTTAAAAGCTTCTGACAGCCTGTATTTTAATCATTATGGCAAAGTGGGAACAATTACTACCATTCCTTTCTATCAGGCACTCGTCATTGATATTACGAATCCCAAACTTTTCAGTAATAAAGTCGTACTGGTCGGTTACTCGGAAAATATAGAGCCTGAAAAAAACCAAGGCCTTTATACCGATTT
Organism: Methylobacter sp.; assembly: GCA_028716975.1. Taxonomy (GTDB): domain Bacteria; phylum Pseudomonadota; class Gammaproteobacteria; order Methylococcales; family Methylomonadaceae; genus Methylobacter_B. The sequence goes on from JAQUOU010000024.1 coordinate 14,504, forward strand.
TTCAATTGAGAATGGCGAAACAGCCAGTTCTACGGAAATTGCCGCAACCGCTATTGCCAATCTTATCGATAATAGCTGGTTAAGGGCTTTGCAGCTTCAGGATCAATTTTTACTGTTGCTGGCATGGAGTTTCCTGTTGCATAGCTTTTGCCGTTTATTAAGTTACAGGCTTGCGATAAGTGCGATTATTGCATTAAGCGTAAGTTATCTTGCTTTCGCATACTTCAGGTTTACTACCGCCTATGTCTGGATTCCGTTGTTTATCCCGATTATGTTACAGGCCCCTTTTGTTTTGATTGTTATAACAGTCGCGCATTTTAAAAAGAACAAACAGGCTCATCAAAACATGCACAAGGCATTCAGCTTTTATCTGCCGGATGCTGTAGTCAGCAAAATAGCTCATCAACCGGGCCTGGACGCCATGAATCATTATGGCGAATTAATGCATGGAGTGTGCATGGCAACAGATGCGGGTCAATATACGACTCTCTCGGAAACGATGGATCCTTTGACACTGAATAATCTAATGAACCGGTATTATGGGGTGATGTTTCCACAGGTAAAAAACTATAACGGCATCATTTCCGATGTCATTGGCGACGCCATGCTGGCTTTATGGGCTTCACCCTTGCCAGATAGGCAGTACAGGATAAATGCCTGTCATGCCGCCCTTGAAATTAAAACGGCAATAGATCGCTTTAACCGGTCCCAGCCGCATCAGCTAACGACTCGTATGGGCTTGCATTATGGCGAAATGCGCCTGGGTAATGTGGGTGCAATGGATCATTTCGAATATCGTGCTGTCGGTGATATTGTTAATACCGCCACCCGCATTGAAGGCTTGAATAAACTGTTAGGCACGCAAACTCTTGTTTCCGCCAGCGTTATTGAAGGCTTGGACGATTTTTTCACTAGAGAGATGGGAGTATTCATACTGAAAGGTAAAACACTCCCCGTTGCAATTTTTGAATTGATTGCACCGATTGACCGCATTGAACCGTATTGGCTACCGTTAAAGGCTGCCTTTACAAAAGCCCTTAAACTATTTCAAAGTTACCAATGGCCGAAAGCCCTGGAAGCCTTTCTAGATATTGCAAATGATTATCCTGATGATGGACCTACCCGTTTTTACATCAGCTATTTAAATCAACAGGTATCTTCTTTGCCGGAAAAACATTGTAGTGAGCAAGCTGCTTTAATCGAAATTGGTAATATTACCCATCTGTTGCATTCCTGAATTTAATGTGCTTAAAATAAACTCCGATATAAATATCCGGGAAGTACGTTTTAGGGGGGAAATCTAAAACACATGATTACTTCGGTTGCAACAATAATTAAAATAATAAGTTGATTAAAATGCATCAGAAAACAAAGTATTATTATTTTTTCATTCTGCTGATTATACCTCACTACTCTGAAGCGTCCCCCCTGTGCCCTCAACCAGTAGCAAAAGTGGCGTCAGTTCAGGGCAAAGTTGATAGACAGTATTCAGGAAACTCCGAATGGCAGATTGTACAAATCAACGATATATTTTGTCAGGGTGATAAAATTCGTACGGAAAAACGGAGCCGCGCCACATTAATATTAAGCAACGAATCAGTTGTTACGCTAGACCAAAGCACAACGCTCATTTTTTCAGAACCCGAGGAAAACACCTCCCCTTGGCTGTTAAAACTAATAGAAGGTTCCACCTTTTTCAGAAGCCGCGAGCCTCAGCGGTTGAACATTCAGACCCCGTTTATCAATGCCGTGCATGAGGGAACGGAATTCCTGGTTACTGTTGACGATCAACAAGCTGAAATTTCTGTTTTTGACGGCCAGGTTGCGGCAGAAAATAAGGCCGGCCGGATTCAGATAAAAAAAGGCTTTACAGGTATTGCTCAAAAAAACCAACCACCCCGATTGCAGGCCCTGACCTTAACTCCCGAAGACGCCGTGCAATGGACATTGTACTATCCGCCTATCATCGATTATTCGTACAGTACATCCGACAGCTCCATTAAATCTGCCTTAGAAAGCTATCGGCAAGGCAATATTTACCAATCTCTGGCCAAGCTTGATGAAACTCCGGCTACTCAACGAAGTCACCGTTATTTGACGCTGAAAGCTGCCCTATTATTGTCAGTAGGCCGCGTCGATGAAGCGCAGCCTCTAATCCTGCAAGCTCAAAATCTTGAGTCCGGCAATAGCGATGCGTTTGCCTTGCAAGCCGTTATCGCCATTGCTAAAAATCACCAACAAGCCGCTCTGGAGCTTGCCAACAGGGCTGTTACTGCGAATCCTCAATCTGCGGTTGCCAAAATAGCGCAGTCTTATGCCTATCAAGCGCTATTTAATATTGACGAGGCTTTAAAAGCCACGCAGGAAGCCACCCGGTTAACGCCCGGTAACGCGCTGGCCTGGGCGAGATTATCGGAACTGCAATTATCCAAAGGAGATCACGATGCGGCGTTAATTTCCGCGCAAAAAGCCCAGACGCTTAACCCTCAGGTAAGCAGAACTCAAACCGTAGCAGGTTTTGCTAATCTGGCAAAAACAGACATCGATGCCGCAAAGCAAGCCTTCGAACAGGCGCTAATCCTGGATTCGTCTGATCCTTTGGCAAGGTTAGGGCTGGGTCTTGCGAAAATCAGAAAAGGCGATCTTGAAGAAGGTAAAAATGAGCTGGAGACGGCTATCAATTTAGACCCCAACAATGCCGTTACCCGCAGCTATCTGGGTAAAGCCTATTATGAATTAAGAAACAAGGATTACGCCAGTACAGAGCTGAACATAGCCAAGCAAATGGATCCTAAAGACCCGACACCCTGGTTTTACGATGCCATACTCAAACAGATAACCAATCGTCCCGTTGAAGCGCTGCACGATATGCAAAAAGCGATTGAGTTGAATGATAATCGCGCGGTATATCGGTCAAGTTTGCTGCTGGATAAAGATGCGGCGGCAAGAACCGCCAATCTTGCCCGTATTTATAATGATCTTGGCTTCGGTCGCGTCGCCTTAAAACAAGCCTGGAATGCACTAGGTTATGATGCGACCAGCCCTTCCGCACATCGTTTCTTGTCGGATGCTTATATCGGCCAACCGCGTTATCGGGTAGCAAGGGCCAGTGAATTGTTGCAGGCTCAGCTATTGCAACCTATCAATATTACGCCGGTACAACCTCAGTTAACCGCCGAAAATATCGGCATCCTGAACACGACAGGCCCCGCCAACCTGTCCACCAATGAATATGATCCGCTTTATACTTCAAACGGTGCTCATATCGTATTGAATGGGGCCTATGGCAGCCGCAACACGAAAACCGATAACGCTATTATCTCGGGGATTTACGATAATTTGTCGATGAGCCTTGGACAATTTCATTATCAAACCGATGGTTTTCGGGTTAATGATGATTATAAGCAGGATATTTATAATGCCTTTGCTCAGTATGCTATTTCGCCGGATTTAAGTTTTCAGGTGGAGTTTAAGTCAGAAGATATACGCGCAGGAGATCCAACTTTATTCCTAAATGGTTTTCGTAGAAACAATCGACGCCAAACTATAGAACAGGATACCGCAAGAATTGGTGGACATTATAAAATTGACCAACATCAAAATTTATTAGCGTCATTTATATATACCACCCGAAGCGATAGTACTCGTCAATCATTTAGGGGAAGTAATTCTATAAATACTTTCACACAAACTAAATTTCAAGGGACTCAAGCAGAATTACAACACCTCTTTCGTTTAGACTCATTTGAAGCAACTACAGGCTTTGGATATCAAAATTTAGGTTATTCAATTTTAACTGAATTACTTAGAAATAATATTGTAATTAACCCTAACTTTCAAAGACCAAAGACTAATTATTACAATGCTTATTTATACTCTAAACAGTTTATTTCACCCTATCTAACAACCACTCTCGGAGTTAGCTTTGATTCTTATGATGATGGTTTAAGTGATAAAAGCTTATTTAATCCTAAGCTTGGAGTAATAGGGAATCCAATAAATAATTTAATATTACGTGCAGCGTGGTTTAGAACTATTACTCGCTCTCTAACAATTAACCAAAGTATTGAACCTACTCAAGTGGCTGGATTTAATCAGTTTATTGACGATTTCAATGGAGCCAGCGCTTGGGAGTATGCGTTTGGCCTTGACTATAACCCTGTAAAAAATATTTTTATAGGGGGTGAAGCAACTTGGCGAAATATTTCGCAGACGACACTAATTGTTAACAACTCCGTTTCTTCAACTATAAAGGCCGGACGTGACGAGTATTCTCATCTAGCATATTTTTACTGGATACTTTCTGATTGGGCTACTTTACGTTCTGAATATCGTATAGGCGAAAATAAAATAGATTCCAGCATAGCCTCGTTAGATACCAATACCACCCCCCAAAGGTTATTAACTCATCAAACACCTATTTCTATGAGTTTTTTTCATCCTTCTGGATTTTTTACCAAAATTACAGGAACTTACGTAAATCAACATGCCAAGTTTGGAATTAATTATTTAAGTCAAGATTTTTGGACTTTTGATACATCTATAGGATATAGATTCCCTAAAAAAATAGGGTCTATAAGTTTTGATATTAGAAATGCATTCGACAATAAATTCAATTATCAAAGCGCCAGTGATTATGGGGTTGGCGGCCCTCAATTAAGCCCCTATATTCCAGAGCGCCAGTTTTTCGCGAGATTGAGTTTATTTTATTAACTCTCTTAAATTTAATTTGATCAATAAATAATCTTAAAATCAGGACCAAAATGAAAAATAAAAATGTATTAATCAAAGCTGTAGTATTGTTAACTACGATTTTCTTTGTAGGATGCGATTACGATTTTAATCCGATTGCTTTTTTTAAATCTCAAAATGTCAAGATCGCTAGTGGAGTAAGTTTTGATACAAAAGAGTTTTTTGCAATTGACCCGGTAACTCAAAAACCAATTCCTCACTGTAAGCATTCATCAAGAAAAGAATGTAATGTTGTTTTAGATGAGTCTAACGGCGAAATACAAGCTGCAATTAAACTTAGCGAAAAACCAATAAAAGGATATGTAATAAAAGATGGAAGAAGAGTTGAGGCCGAATATGTTGTAATAGTTAAAGCCTTATATAAGGGCTCAGAATGTGAAGCAGATACTTCTTCAGGATACTTAATAGTAATCTGTAACTGAGCTTATTTTAAGTAAATTATTTTTAAATATTAATTTTTAAAAAGGTAATTAATTATGAATAAAAATATATTAAAATCTGAAGTCAACCCCACTGATAATGGCATTCATCCTTCAGATAAAGCTAAAGAGAAAAATATCCCTGCTATGAATGAAGCAGAAACTGTATTGGCAGAGTTAAGTTGTGAAGTTGATACATCTAGCGGGATTCCTATTATTATCTGCGACAATGGAGTAGCATAACGGCCGTACGGCGGATAAAAGGTAGGGTGGATTCGCGCTAGCAATCCACCAAAACGGAGTCTCAGTTGGCAAGGCGGTTTGCTATCGCGAAACCGCCCTACGCCATGTTATTATTTCCGTTGATTGATTATCATGATACGGGTGTCTTTATGTCAAATTATCGACGCAACTTTGTGGTGAGTGGTTGTTATTTCTTCACCGTGAATTTGCTGGAACGGCAGCGAACCTTGCTGACGGATCATATTGATCTGTTACATGCTTCGGTTCGACGGGTGCGACGTTTATACCCGTTCCATATTGACGCTTGGGTGGTGTTACCGGATCATTTGCATTGGGTATTGACGCTGCCGCCTGATACCGACGACTTTCCCGTGCGTTGACGGTTAATCAAATTATTATTTTCAAAAGGATTACCCCGTACCGAACGATTATCTCCGACTCGCCGCAGGCGTTCGGAACGTGGTATTGGGCAAAGGCGGTACTGGGAACATACGATTACTTCAGAGATGGACTATTCCAGGAGGTATAAATAAATCTGGTGTATAGCCAACTTGAATAGAGGTGGCGACCTCTGCTGAAATGAGATTGACGAGATCGAATAACAGCAAAAAAGGTACGCCATGAATAAAGATAACGTAAAAGGGTTGGATACTCCAGGTGCAATTAACGATAGCTTGACAGAGCTATTGAGACAAGGAGCCCGAGGCTTAATCGAAAAAGCGGTTGAGACGGAACTGCAATTTTTTCTGAGTCAGTATGAGAATGTGACAGAGCTGAGCGGACGGAAAACAGTCGTTCGTAATGGTTACTTACCGGAACGGCAAGTGTTAACAGGGCTGGGATCGATAGCCGTTAAGATCCCCAAGGTGCGTGATCGTTCCGGCGGTGGGGTCAAGTTTAACTCGGCCATTGTTCCTCCCTATGTGCGCAAAGCCAAACGGGTTGAAGCGACTTTGCCTTGGCTGTATTTACGCGGCATTTCCACGGGCAACATGCAGGACGCCTTATCGGTTCTGTTGGGGGATGAAGCGAAAGGCTTGTCGCCAGCGGTAGTGAGTCGGCTCAAAGCCCAGTGGTCTGAAGATTATCTGGCCTGGAGTCGTCGCGATTTGGCCGATGAAAAGGTGGTTTACCTCTGGGCGGATGGTATCTATTCGACGCTGAGGGGCGAGGATGACCGCCTGTGTTTATTGGTCATCATTGGCGTTGATGAGCAAGGTGAAAAGCGATTATTAGCCCTGTCTGACGGTTATCGTGAGTCGAAAACTTCTTGGCTAGCTCTCCTACAAGATTTGGCAACGCGGGGCCTGAAGACAGTGCCGAAATTAGCTATCGGTGACGGCGCTTTGGGCTTTTGGGCCGCTTTGGATAAAGCGTGGCCCCAAACCCGTTGCCAACGCTGCTGGGTACACAAGACCGCCAATGTGCTCAATGAATTGCCAAAATCCATACACGGCAAAGCCAAAGCGGGGTTACATGAAATCTGGATGGCTGAAACCAAAGCTCAGGCAGAAAAGGCATTTGATCAGTTTGTGCGGAATTTTAGCGCGAAGTATCCCAAGGCGACCGGCGTTCTGACCAAGGATCGAGCGGCATTACTCAGTTTCTACGATTTTCCGGCTGAGCATTGGACCCATATTCGAACGACCAACCCGATTGAGTCAACGTTTGCTACCATTCGCCATCGGACGACCCGGACTAAGAACTGCGTTTCACGCAACACATTGTTAGGGTTGGTTTTTCAGTTGGCCTTGGCGGCTGAAAGGAGTTGGCTCAAGTTACGCGGCTTTAATCGCTTGCCTGATGTGGTGCGCGGGGTAAAGTTTCAGGATGGGTTAGCGGTTTTAGATGAAGCGAATGATAGTGAATACAAGCAGCAGAATATCGCCACCTAATCCAATTGCTCATACACCAGATTTGACTATATCTCCTATTCCAGACATATCGATTACATCCACATCAACCCTTTGAAACATGGTTATGTCGCTCGGGTGCAAGATTGGCCATACTCCACACATTCCATCAGTATGTTCTCGATGGAATTCTTCCAGCGGATTGGTGCGGCGATTTGGGTGATTTGCCAACGGTGCCGGATTAGGTTTGGGCAGTGGCACTGTCCTATGTGCATGAATTTGTCCAGTAAAAAAATTATCTAATTTTTCCCACGCCCAAAGGATTTCAGTATACTGATCCCTGGTTATCCAGCGGAGACAAAACCATGCAAACGATTGATTTAGATAAATTACCTGACTTTGCTCAAAATGAATTGCAGGATTTTTATCAGTTCCTACTGCAAAAATATGCAACACAAGCAACACAGACACAAACAGGGAGCGCCCCGCTTGCACCCCGCTTGGTCAAATCGTTTGAGCCGCTATCTCGCGAAGCAGTCTATGAGCGATAAGTGTTTTGTTAATTCCAATATTTGGCTGTATGCCCTTTATGGATAGCAATTCAGCTAAGCGTAACCAAGCCTTGCAACTTATTAGTGGGGAAGGAATTGTATTGAGTACACAGGTGATTAATAGAAAAATCGAAGCTGCAATCTTCTCTGATTGTTCTATAGTTGATTCGGTGTAAAAATTCAAAATAAAATATGCCGGACTGAAACCTCGATTCCGCATGGCTGCATCGAGGCTACTTATATTTTTGGGCATTGTTAATTTATTATAGTTATCTTATACTTTTCTGTACCTCATATTATCTTCGGTAGGAAAAGGCTCATGATAAAATGTCCGAAATGCCGATCAGAGGCTTGCGTTAAAGCTGGTATAGTCCAGGGCAGGCAGCGTTATAGATGCAAAGACTGCGGCTATCGGCACACCGTCAAAGAGCGCGGGCTGGGGGCCGACAAAAAACGTCAAGCGCTGGAGCTTTATTTGGAAGGCCTGGGATTTAGGTCAAGCGGACGGTTTTTGCGATGCAGTCATGTTGCTGTCTACAACTGGATTAAAAGTTATGGCGCAGCGATTGAGGGCATCCGCTCCAGCGCCGGTGTTGAGGCTGTCGAAATGGATGAGATGCATACCTACGTTGGCTCAAAAAAAACATTTGCTGGATCTGGATTGCTGTTGATCGATATGGAAAACGCTTCCTCCACTGCGTTGTGGGCTCCCGCGACACCAAAACCGGGGAAAAGTTACGGGAAGCCATCCAGGGTGACCCTATCACAAACGTGATGAGCGACTAGTGGAGTCCCTATGAGAAGTTTGTTCCTGCCGGACTGCATACCCGGTCAAAGGCAGAAACCTATACCGTGGAAGGCTACAATAGTTTATGCCGGCATTTCCTGGCACGGCTGCGACGCAAATCAAAGTGCTACAGCAAAAGCCAGGAAATGCTCAAATATTCCATTAGGTTATTAATGCTGAAATGGAATGGTGATTTAGAAACTATATTATATTAACAATGCCAATTTTGCATGTATGTTAAAAAGCGGTCTGCTGATGCAAAACTCTATAAAACTACCCTTTCTTATAGTCACTGAATAAGCATATAATCCTTTTATGCTACTTACGGTATAAAAGGATCAACCATGCACCAAGAAGTTTTTTTAAGCCTAAAAAAAATCCCTTTTCTTTCCAAGCTGCCGGATGAAGCACTTAATGCTTTGGCGGCAAAAGCTAAATCGGTTAAATTTCCCAAACAAGCGATTATCCTTTCGGAAGGTGACGAGACCAGTTCGCTTTATATTATTCTATCCGGCAAAGTGCGTGTTTTCAGTAGCGACGACAAAAGCAAGGAAGTGACTTTGCTTATTCAGGAAGCCGGTTCCTATTTTGGAGAACTGGCATTACTGGGCGATGAGCCTAGATCAGCTTCTGTGGAAACTCTGGAAAAAACAATGTGCGGAATTATTTCAAAAGATGATTTTAAATACTGGCTTGCCGGACACCCGGATGTGGCGATTGGGTTGCTGCGTGAGTTATCTGAAAAGATCAGGCATCTTACGGAAAAAGTCAAACAAATGGCTTTATCAAATGTTTACGAAAGAACCGTAAAAATACTTCAGGACATGGCTACTCAAGAAGGCGATATTTTCGTTATTCATAATAAGCCGACCCAGCAGGAATTAGCTAATATGGTAGGTTCCTCAAGAGAAATGATCAATAAAATCATGAAGGAATTAACCAAAGGCGGTTATGTGGTTATTAAAGACAAAGCACTCAGGATTGAAAATAAACCGCCTGCCTCCTGGTAAATTTAAGCATAACCCTGAGGATTTTTAGTCTGCCAGTTCCAGGCATCCGTAACCATATCATCCAGGTTTTTTTCCACTTTCCAGTCAAGTTCCTTTAATGCCAATTCCGGGTTGGCAAAACATTCGGCAAGATCCCCTGCTCTTCTTGGCGCAATTTTATAATTCACTTTCCGTCCGGTTACTCTTTCAAAAGTTTCTATAATTTCGAAAACGCTATATCCTCTGCCCGCGCCCAGGTTATAAGCCTTGCATCCGCCGGATTTGAATTTTTCACTTTCCAGCGCTGCTATCGCTTTGGTGTGGCCTTTGACCAGGTCGACGACATGAATATAATCCCTGACGCCGGTTCCATCCCGGGTTGGGTAATCATCCCCGAATACGGACAATTGCGCCAATTTACCGATTGCCACCTGTGAAACGTAAGGCATCAGGTTATTGGGAATACCGTTAGGATCTTCTCCAATCAAACCACTTTCATGGGCTCCTATAGGATTAAAGTAGCGTAATAAGGCGATTTTCCAGGGAGATTTAGTCTGAATAATATTATCTGCCGTCGACAAGTCCCTTAAAATATCTTCAATCATGGCTTTTGACCGGCCATAAGGATTAATGGGGCCGAGAGGGAAGTTTTCAGAATACTGAACAGCGGTAGATTCACCATAGACTGTAGCGGAAGAGCTGAAGACCAATTGTTTTACGTTGGCCTCATTCATCACCTCGGCTAGCACCATCGTTCCATAAACATTATTATGATAATAATTCAGCGGTTGCTCGCAGGACTCGCCGACCGCTTTCAAGCCGGCAAAATGCATCACCGTTGTTACCGGTTCTTTGGCAAAAATTTCCGCTAATGTTTTTTTATCACGTATATCATCTTGATAAAAAGATAAGGATTTGCCCGTGATTTGTTCAACCCTGGACAAGGATTCCGGTTTGCTGTTGGATAAATTATCCACGACAACAACCCGGTAACCTGATTGCAATAATTCCACGCAAGCATGACTACCGATATAACCGGCGCCACCTGTTACTAAAACTGTTTGTGTGTCCATGCGCTCTTCCTTTAATCGATTATTTTTAATTTTATTAAATGCACGCGCCGGGTATCCGCTCGAATGACCTCAAAGCGCATTCCGTCTACCATCAAACTGTCGCCTTTTTTTGGCATATGTCCTAGCTGGCTAACGATAAAACCGCCAACCGTATCATATTCATCCGTGGCAAAATGAGTTGAAAAATAATCGTCAAAGTCTTCGATAGGCGCCAGCGCCTTTATCATATACTCATGTTCATTCCGCTGGGAAATATAGCCCTCGTCTTCCTGATCGTCATGCTCATCCTCGATTTCGCCCACAATCTGCTCTAACACATCCTCAATGGTGACCAAGCCGGCTGCCTGACCGTATTCATCAACGACAATTGCCATATGATTACCATTGGTGCGTAATTCTTTCAATAACACATTTAAGCGCTTACTTTCCGGGACAACACTTGCAGGCCGCATTATTTCCTGGACTTTGAGTGTTTTATTGGCTAAGGCATGAGCTAATAAGTCCTTTGCCAATAAAATACCGACCACTTTCGAGCGGTCATCTTCAATCACCGGATAACGTGAATGGCCGAACTCTATAACCAGTGGAAATATTGTTTCCAGTTCAGCATCTTTGGGCACTACCACCATTTGAACGCGGGGTATCATAATATCCCTGACCCGCATTTGCGATACCTGTAGAACGCCTTCAATCATGGATAAGGCGTCTGTATCTAATAATCGTTTTTCGCGAGCTTCTCTTAGTATTTCGAGTAAATCCTCCATATCTTGCGGCTCCCCGGTCAGTAGATGGCTGATTTTATCAACCCAGCTTCTCTGCGGGGAGTTTCTACTTGGGGGGTGCTCATCACTCATGCGTTTTTACCTCTGTATAAGGATTACTTATATTCAATTTCTTCAAAATTGCTATCTCTTTGCTTTCCATTTGCTCGGCTTCGTCATCGTCTATGTGATCATAGCCCAGCAAATGCAATATGCCATGCACAATCATATGGGCCCAATGATGCGCTAATATTTTGTGTTGTTCCAAGGCTTCTTTTTTTACTACGGGAGCGCATATTACCAAATCACCGAGTAAATCCAGCTCAATACCATCCGGTACTTCGACAGGGAAGCTTAGAATATTAGTCGGGCCTTGTGTATGGCGGTATTGCTCATTAAGCTGGGCGCTTTCCTGTTCATCAACAATACGAACCACACAACTATGGGTCTTATTGGAACCCTCCAGTGCCGCATCGACCCAGCGTTGAATCTGGCGCCGGTTGGGCTGACCGGCTGATTTAAAAATTGTTTGAATGGCTATCTGATTCATGGGCGGTATTGGCTTTTTTCTCATAAGCTTCATAAGCAGAAACTATGCGTTGAACCAATGGATGCCTCACAACATCCCGTGCATTAAAAAAAGTAAAACTGATGCCTTCAATATCTTTTAAAACTTCAAGCACATGCCGTAAGCCGGACATTTTTTCTGACGGTAAATCTACTTGCGTAATATCGCCGGTTACCACTGCGGTAGATCCAAAACCCACGCGGGTAAGAAACATTTTAATCTGCTCCATTGTGGTATTTTGCGCTTCATCCAGAATAATAAAGGCGTCATTAAGAGTTCTGCCGCGCATAAAAGCCAGTGGCGCAACTTCTATAACGCCGCGATCCATCATTTTTTCGACCCGTTCGAAGCCGAGCATTTCATACAAGGCGTCATACAAAGGCCGTAAATAAGGATCGACTTTCTGCGCCATGTCGCCTGGCAGAAAACCGAGTTTTTCTCCGGCTTCTACCGCAGGACGCACCAGAATTATTTTTCTGACTTTCTCATTTTGCAGCGCTTCAATCGCGCAGGCCACAGCCAGATAGGTTTTACCGGTTCCGGCAGGTCCCACGCCAAAATTGATATCATGGGATACAATTTTCCTAAGATACTCTTGCTGGTTATGCCCCCGCCCCTTTATAAGTCCGCGTTTTGTTTTAATGCTAACGTTTAGCTGGTCGACCGGTTCAGTGGAATCCAGGATTTCATCTATGGAGGAATCTTGCATGGCTAAATGAATAAGTTCTGAAGTAAGCAGTTCTTTTTCCGTACTCTCAAACAATTTTTGCATAACGGCACAGGCGGCTTTTACTGATCCATCAACGCCGGTTACCCTGAATTGGTTACCCCGATTGGCAATTTCAACTTTAAGACGCGCTTCTATTTGGCGTAAATGGATATTGGTCTGACCGCAAAAATTGGATAATCTGCCGTTATCGGCAGGAAGCAGGGATATTTCCTGAGAAATCATGAAAAGAAAAAATCAATTATTGAGAGTTTTTTTGACAGGAGCATCAACGATACGGCCTCTTAAAGAATTAGGTAAAGCTTCGGTGATTAAAACATCGGCAAACTGTCCGGCTAACCTGGGATGCGCAATAAAGTTGACTACCCGGTTATTTTCAGTTCTACCCTGCATTTGTAAAGGATTCTTTTTAGACTGCCCTTCCACCAAAACAGTTTGCACAGTATTAATCATGCTGTTTGAAATAGCAGCCGTCATTTCATTAATACGCTTTTGAAAGCGTTCCAGACGCTGCTTTTTGACCTCGGCGGGCACGTCATCAGGCAAATCAGCGGCAGGCGTACCCGGCCGCTGGCTATAAATAAAACTGAACGACAAATCGAAACCGATTTCTTCAATAAAAGCCATGGTTTCTTCAAATTCTTTATCGGTTTCACCCGGAAAACCGATAATAAAATCCGATGACAAGTAAATATCAGGGCGCACTGCGCGCAGTTTGCGTATGATTTCGATATAGTCAGCGCGGACATGCCCGCGCTTCATCATTTTTAAAATATGATCGCTGCCGCTTTGCACAGGCAAATGCAGGTGGTTAACCAACTGCGGAATTTCAGCAAAGGCTTCAATCAAGCTATCAGTAAATTCTACCGGATGCGAGGTAGTAAAACGAATGCGATCAATGCCGTTTACTGCGGCGACATAATGCAGCAATAAAGCAAAATCGGCGATATCGCCATCCTCCATTTCACCGCGATAAGCATTAACATTTTGACCTAATAAATTGATTTCCCGCACACCCTGTCGGGCTAAAGCGGTAATTTCAGCGATGACATCTTCCAGAGGACGGCTGATTTCTTCACCACGGGTATAAGGCACTACGCAAAACGTACAATATTTACTGCAACCTTCCATTACCGAGACAAAGGCTTTCGGGCCTTCTGCTCTGGGTTCAGGCAGCGCATCGAATTTTTCTATTTCGGGGAAGGAAATGTCAACGACGGGTTTGTGTTCATTGCGTACCTGATCCAGCAACTGAGGCAGGCGATGCAGGGTTTGCGGACCGAAGACTATATCTACAAACGGCGCCCTTTTTTGAATGGCCGTCCCTTCCTGACTGGCGACACAACCGCCCACACCGATAATAACTTCGGGACGTTTGTCTTTAATTCGGCGCCATTTACCTAAAGCTGAAAAAACTTTTTCCTGCGCTTTTTCGCGTATCGAACAGGTATTAAGCAATAAAACATCGGCTTGTTTGGGGTCATCACACAATTCAAAACCATGTGAAGCGTGTAGTACATCCCGCATTTTATCGGAATCATACTCATTCATCTGACAGCCGTTGGTTTGAATATAAAGTTTTTTCGTCATATTTTATTCAGTAAATCATCAAAAATCACTGAGCCTTTTGACCTCTCGCTACCGGGTTAAGTTGTAATGGAAGGCAGTATTTCCGCCGAATAAATAATATAAAAGCTTGCGAATATTGACAAGAATTTAATAGTTATAGTCATTATAACCTAAATCCTGCTTCAATAAGCAACCCCTCAACTCTTTAAAAGCAATCAAATCCGGTAGAAGGCCCCTCAACTGAATCCTGTTTAATAATGCAACAATTCCTTGCCCTGTAATAATAATTGTTTTAACAACCAGTACTCGCTCATCCCTGATACGACGGACATCAAACCACAAGAGATTTATGAAAATAGGGCTCACAACATTTTGATTTTTGCGATTACGCCAAATTTTGGATGATCCAGATAATAAACCTCATCCAATTGTATCGAACGTTTTTCATTTAGCCGGTAAATGGTTGAATCAGAATAAAAGCTATTACCTGAACTATCACTCTGACCGGCCGTATATTCAAGATCAACAATCAGTTGCAGCGCTTTACCGCGTTGAATCTGTAAATAGCCATTCAAATTGCCTTCCCCGCCCTTAATATGGACTGGAGCACCTAAACTTTCTTCTCCGATCGCCTGTATCCAGGATATATGTAAGATAGGCTGATAAGCCGGAGCCCTGACTAATGCCGCATAAGCGTCTTCAAGCATCATAGCATCGCTCTGCTTATAATTCGAAAGCTCGGTTAAGGCTGCCGGCCATTTAATCTGGCTTTCTTTCTGATCAAACACTTCAGTATCAGGCATAGTCTGAGCAAAAACAATCAACTCGATTTGATATTCGTTAGCTTCAGCCAACAGGTTACTACTGAAGATACTTAGTAATGCAGCCAGACTATAAGCAATTATATTCATCATCATGCTTTTTCAATTTCCAACAGCGTTTCCGGTTAATGTGTACAATAAAATAACTAATTTACTTGCGTCATTTTACCGGAATTGGAAGAAACTGCGACCACTTGGTCTCGCCTCCCGCTTCATCCCGGTTCGGCAAAGCTGATGCATTCCAGCCGCCGCCGACTGCTTTAATAAGAAGAACGGCAGCGCCCAAGCGCTGACCCAGAATTTCCACAGCCAGATTTTCATTCGTGAAAGCTACGGTCTGAGCCGTCATTACATTTAAGTAACTTACCGTCCCTGCTTTATATTGATTGATAGTTAACCGGACAGTTTCCTGTGCGGATTCCACTGCCTGATTCTGGACTTGAGCTTGTTGCTCAAGAATGCGTAGTGCGGCCAGATTATCTTCCACCTCCAGGAAACTGGTCAGGACCGCCTGGCGATAGGCTGCCACGCTTGCATCATAGGCATTAATTGTTTGATCCATTTGTGCGCCGCGCGCGCCGCCATCGAATAGAGTAAACGCCGCCGCCGCCGGTCCTAACGCCCAATAACGGGCAGCCGCACTCAGTAATTTGGAGAGCTTGCTCGTTTGAAAACCATTAGTGGCCGCAAGGCTCAAAGTAGGAAAATAAGCAGCTTTTGCCACGCCTATTTGGGCATTGGCGGCGGCAGTCTGACGCTCCGCGGCAGCAACGTCAGGTCTTCTTTCCAATAACTGCGACGGAATACTGACCGGAATCAGCGGAGGCAGGGCATTCAGCGGAACAACCGGTATGCTGAGCTCGGCCGGCGCTTTTCCAATCAGCAAGGCGATTGCATGCTCAAGTTGCGCCCGCTGCACCCCGACAGCAATGGCTTGTGCCTGTACGGATTGAAGCTGCGTTGCAGCCTGAACCACGTCGGTTTTGGCAGCCATACCCGCAGCATAACGATTTTTAGTGATCTTCAAAGTTTTTTCATAGGTGCCCACGGTGTCATCCAGCAGTTTTTTCTGAGCATCCAGGGCCCTCAATTGAAAGTAGTTTTGAGCCAGTGTGGCCTGAGTTGACAGCCGTAGCGCCTGTAAAGTGGCGGCGCTCGCTTGTGCGCTTGCTTCATTCGATTCAACCTGTCTGCGTACGCTACCCCATAAATCCGGCTCCCAGGCCGTGCTCAAGGCTACGCCGAATAAATATCTTACGCCGGAAACCGCCACGTTCTGACCGCTTGCAGCGCGAAAACGATTAGTGGTTGCCGTACCGGTAGCGGTGGGAAAATACGCCGCTCTTGCGGTTTGCACAAGCGCTTGGGCTTGCCGGTATTGGGCCTCAGCCTGGGCTAATGACTGGTTGGCAATATCGACTTGTTCTTCCAGCGTATTTAAATACGCATCCTTAAATATTTCCCACCATTTACCGGGAAGCTCATTATCGCGCGGCTGGGCTTCCTTCCAGCCATTCAGTTCTTTGAACTTTACCGGCACCGGTGTTTCGGGGCGATGGTAATCAGGACCGACGGTACATGCCGAGATAGACATAGAGATGAGGATCAAAAACCATTGGTTGCTGATAAAGCGTGTTTTCATGGTGGATCTAACCGGGTTACAAATTGATCCGAAGTACTACGGCGAAAGCGCCGTAGACACCATAGCCGGAAGCGATCCATATAAAGATAAACAACCGGGGTAGTATAGAGCGTGAGCATCTGACTGACCATCAGTCCGCCGAAAATGGAAATGCCCAGCGGGCGGCGCAGCTCTGCCCCATAACCCGTACCCAGGGCCAGCGGCAGAGCTGCCAGTAATGCTGCAAAAGTAGTCATCATGATTGGTCTAAAACGCATAACACAGGCGGTGAAAATGGCTTCGCGTGGACTCATGCCCGTTGTGCGCTCTGCATTCAGGGCAAAATCAATCATCATAATGGCATTCTTTTTGACAATACCGATAAGCAGGATCACACCGATCAGGGCAATAATACTGAATTCGGTCCGGAAAACCAGCAGCGCCAGAATGGCTCCGACACCGGCCGACGGCAAAGTGGAAATGATGGTAAGAGGATGAACATAACTCTCGTATAAAATACCCAGCACAATGTAAATCGAGACCAAGGCGGCAAGAATCAGCCAGGGCTGATTTTGCAGGGATTTTTGAAAAGCTTTGGCCGAACCCTGAAAACTGCCATGTACTGAAGCCGGCACGCCCAAATGCCGCATTGTCTCGTTAATAATCTGCGTGGCCGCCGACAGTGAAACGCCTGGTTTGAGATTGAATGAAAGCGTTGCTGCAGCAAACTGGCCCAGATGGTTTACGGATAACGGTGTACTGGTAGGCGCGTAGCTTGCAAAAGCAGACAACGGCACTTGAGAACCGGCCGAAAGCAGTGAGCTTGGCGGAACGCTGAGATATATCTTCTTCAGAGTATCCTGATTTTGCCAATATTCAGGCGCGACTTCCATAACGACGTGATATTGATTAAGAGGATTGTAAATCACGGAAACCTGCCTTTGGCCGAACGCATCGTTTAGCGTCGAATCGATAAGAGCCTGATTGACCCCCAGCCTCATCGCTTCATCGTGATCTATTTTCAACGTGATTTGCCGGCCTTTCTCCTGCTGATCGGTATTAATGTCGACCAATTCAGAACGCCGGGCGAGTGCCGTCAGAATCTGGGGCATCCAGGTTCTAAGCTCGGAAAGATGTTCGGCTTGCAAGGTATATTCAAATGATGCGGCCGACCCGCGCGCACCGATACGAAGATCCTGTGCCGGTTGCAGGAATAAGCTGGCGCCCGGTTCATTCGCAAGTTTGAAACGCAGGCGCGCCATGATTTGATCAGCCGAGTCCTTGCGTTCCTTCAAGGGCTTGAGAGTAACGAACATGCGTCCGCTGTTAAGCTGCTGGCCGCCGGTAAAGCCGATCACATTCCGGACGGCAGGATCTTCGCGCACAATCTCTACGAAATCGGTCAGTTTTTGCTGCATGGCGCGCGATGAAATACCTTGATCCGCCTGTATGCTTCCTATCAGTCTTCCTGAGTCCTGGGAGGGGAAAAAGCCCTTGGGAACAATTACATAGAGATAGACATTTAAAACCATCGTGCAAAGCAGCAGCAACATCATCAGGGCTCCATGACGCAGCGCCCAGTGCAAAGTTCGTTCATAGCCGGCGGACATTCGGTTGAACATTCGTTCGCTTAAATGATAAAACCGTCCATGTGTCCGGGCTTGGGCAGGCGCCAGCCAGCGGGCGCAAAGCATGGGCGTTGTGGTCAGCGAAACCAGTAATGAAACCATCACCGCCACGGAAAGAGTGACGGCAAACTCTCGGAAAAGCCGTCCGACAATTCCCCCCATCAACAAAATGGGAAAGAACACAGCGATCAGCGAGAGGCTCATGGATAATACCGTGAAACCCACTTCGCCGACGCCTTTCAGGGCAGCTTCACGCGGCGGAACGCCTTTTTCTATTTGGCGAGCGGTATTTTCCAATACGACGATGGCATCGTCCACTACAAAGCCGGTAGCGACAGTGAGCGCCATTAGCGAAAGATTGTTTAAACTATAATGAAGTAAATGCATTATCCCGAATGTGCCTATAAGGGACATAGGCACCGTGACAATTGGAATCAACGCGGAACGCAGGTTGCGCAGGAACACGAACACCACCAGGATGACGAGACCAACAGCCATTAATAGGCTAAGTTCAACTTCATGCAGTGAAGCACTGATGGGTCCCGCCCGGTCCATGACCACAGAAAGATCAATTGCGTTGGGAATAGATGCTTTTAGCTGGGGCAGTAATGCCTTTACGCTATTAATGGTGTCGATAATATTGGCGCCGGGCTGCTTGCTCAGGATTAACAAGACCGAAGGTTTGCCATCCTTGAGGCCCGCATTACGCAAATCTTCTACCGAATCGACAGCGGTGCCCAGGTCGGAGATACGCACAGCGGCGCCTTTACGATAGGCGACGATGAGCGGCAGATAGTCGCTCGCTGTTTTGGCCTGGTCATTGGCATAAATCTGCCAGTGTTGAGTTGCATTTTCGACGGAACCTTTGGGACGGTTGGCATTGCCGGCGGCAATCGCAGAGCGCACATCCGCAAAACCGATTCCGTATTTGGCGAGGGTGTCAGGATTGAGTTCCACCCGGACTGCCGGAAGCGAACTGCCGCCGACAGTCACCTGCCCTATTCCCTGAACCTGGGAAATTTTTTGCGCAAGAATCGTCGAGGCCGCATCGTAGAGTTGGCCGCGAGTCTGGGTATCGGAAGTCAAAGCTATAATCATGATCGGCGAGTCGGCCGGATTAACCTTGCGATAGCGGGGACGGCTCGGCAAATTGGCCGGCAACAGACTGCTGGCGGCGTTTATCGCTGCCTGGACGTCGCGTGCGGCGCCATCAATGTCACGGTCAAGATCAAACTGCAGGTTAATGCTGGTGGTGCCAAAAGAACTGGTAGATGTCATTTCGGTAATACCGGCGATATGTCCGAGAGAGCGTTCCAGAGGAGTCGCTACCATAGCCGCAATTGTTTCAGAGCTCGCGCCCGGCAATGAGGCTTGTACGGAGATTGTTGGGAAGTCGACTTGCGGTAAAGGTGCAACCGGCAATTGAAAAAATGCGACTGTGCCGGCCAGTACCACGCCAAGACTGAGCAAAGTCGTGGCAACAGGCCGGAAAATGAAGGGTGACGATAAGGTCATGGCTTGATCTTCGCAGGATCTTGGCTGTTTCGATGGGCTTCAGGGTTACCGGCCAGACGGCGGGCCAGACTATCGAAAGCCAAATAAATCACCGGCGTCGTAAATAAGGTGAGCAACTGGCTTAAAATCAGCCCGCCCACCATTGTAATGCCCAAAGGATGGCGTAGCTCGGAGCCTTCGCCCGTACCCATCATCAGGGGCAGAGCGCTTAGCAAGGCCGCCATAGTCGTCATCATGATCGGGCGAAAACGCAGCAGGCACGCCTGGTAAATAGCTTCCCGCGGCGGCTTGCCTTCCTTGCGTTCCGCTTCCAGGGCGAAATCGATAATCATGATGGCGTTTTTCTTGACTATGCCAATCAGCAAAATAATGCCGATAATTGAAATAATGCCCAGATCGGTGCCTGCCATATTAAGCGCCAGTAGCGCGCCAACACCTGCGGAAGGCAGCGTTGAGAGAATTGTAACGGGATGTATATAGCTTTCGTAAAGCACGCCCAGCACGATATACACGGTGATGATGGCTGCCAGAATCAGCCACAGCGTATTCGAGAGTGAAGCACTGAAGGCAAGCGTCGCGCCCTGATAATTGGTTTGCACACTGAGCGGAAGACCAATTTCCTGCCTGGCCGCTTCAATGCTTTTAACGGCATCTCCCAGCGCAACTCCCGGAGCCAGGTTGAATGATACGGTTGCCGCCGGAAATTGTCCCAGATGATTAACGACCAGGGAGGCCGGTTGCTCGGATATGGTCGCGATAGCCGAGAGGGGAACTTGCGTTCCGTTTGAGGAAGCCACCCGGATATCATCCAGGGAATAAGGGCCTGCCCGATATTCAGGCCGTACTTCGAGCACCACCCGGTACTGGTTCGACTGGGTGAAAATAGTGGACACCAGCCGTTGCCCGAAAGCATTGTACAAGGCATTATCGATAGCGGCGGTAGTGACGCCCAATCGGCTTGCCGTATTACGATCGATAGCCACAAATACTTGAAGTCCCTGATCCTGAATATCGCTGACAACATCGGCAAGCTCAGGATTTTGGGAAAGCCGTGCTACGAGTTGCCCGGTCCATCGGCTTAACTCCAGCGGATCGGCCGTTTCCAAAGTAAATTGATACTGTGTCCGGCTAACGCGGTTTTCGATAGTAAGGTCTTGAACAGGTTGCAGGAATAAATTAATACCTTGCACTTGTTCCAGCCTGGGCTGCAATCTCAGGATCACCTCAGAGGCGCTGATGCCGCGCGCAGCCAGTGGTTTTAAAGAAATTAACAGCCGCCCGCTATTGAGCGTGGGATTGGTGCCGTCTACGCCGATAAAAGAGGAAACGTTTGCAACTGCCGGATCCTCCAGGATCAATTTTGTCAAGGCTTGCTGACGTTCAGCCATAGCCGTGAAAGAGATGGTTTGCGGAGCTTCCGAAATCCCCTGGATAACGCCGGTATCCTGGATAGGGAAAAATCCCTTAGGCACAAATATATATAGCACCACAGTGAGCGCCAGGGTTGCAATCGCTACCAGCAGTGTTGCCCCCTGATGTTCCAGTACCCGGTCGAGTATTTTGCTGTAACCTTCGATAGCCTTTTCGAAAAATCGTCCGCTGGCATGGTAGAACCGGCCACCGCGTTCTTCGGAGACAGGGCGCAGCATTTTCGCGCACATCATCGGGGTCAAGGTAAGGGAAACCATGCCGGAAATAAGAATGGACACAGCCAGGGTAATGGCAAATTCGTGAAACAACCGGCCAACCACGTCGCCCATGAATAACAGCGGAATCAGTACCGCAATCAGCGAAAGAGTCAGCGAAATAACGGTGAAGCCGATTTGTTCCGAGCCCTTAAGCGCCGCTTGCAGAGGTGATTCGCCTTTTTCCAGGTAACGGGTGATGTTCTCGATAACGACGATGGCATCGTCCACGACAAAGCCGGTAGCAATGGTGAGCGCCATCAGGGTCAGGTTATTGATGCTGAATCCTGCCAGGTACATCACGCTGAAAGTACCGATCAGCGACAATATGACGGCGACGCCCGGAATCACTGTCGCGGACGCATTGCGAAGAAACAGGAAAATGACCATGACCACGAGCGCGACCGCAAACAGAAGCTCGGTTTGCACGGCATGTACCGAAGCGCGAATCGTCGTGGTGCGATCCGTCAATGCCTTTACTTCAACAGCGGTAGGCAGCGTTTCCTGCAATTGCGGCAACAGTTGTTTAATGCGGTCTACCACCTCGATAACATTAGTGCCAGGCTGGCGCTGAATATTGACGATAACCGCTGCCTTTCCATTGGCCCAAGCGGCAAGTCTTACATTTTCGGTTCCGTCCCGGGCATCGGCGACATCGATTAAACGCACCGGACTGCCGTTGCGGTAGGCAATGATGAGCGATTCATATTCTGCCGCTGAACGAAGCTGGTCATTGGCATCGATAATCGCTGCCCGGGTCGGCCCGTCAAACATGCCTTTTGGCTGGTTGACATTGGCATTGGCAATGGCTGTGCGCAGGTCATCCAGGCTCAAGCCGTAAGCCGCGAGCGAGGTAGGATTAGCCTGGATGCGCACCGCCGGCCGCTGCCCGCCGCTGATGCTGACCAGTCCGACACCGGGCAATTGTGCAAGTTTTTGAGCCAGGTGCGTGTCTACCAGGTCTTCTACTTTGGATAAAGGGAGCGAACTCGAGCTGATAGCGAGAGTCAGAATCGGCGCATCAGCAGGATTGACCTTGCTATAGATCGGCGGCATCGGCAGGTCGGTAGGCAGAAAATTGTTGGCCGCATTGATGGCGGCCTGCACTTCCTGCTCGGCAATTTCCAGGTTCAGGCTTAAATCGAACTGGAGCACGATTACCGATGCCCCGCCCGAGCTGGAAGAAGACATTTGCTTGAGCCCCGGCAACTGGCCAAGCTGGCGCTCTAAAGGCGCCGTGACCAGGGAAGTCATCACGTCCGGGCTGGCGCCGGGATACAATGTAACTATCTGAATCGTCGGATAATCCACCTGAGGCAAGGCTGAAATCGGCAGCGACCGGTAGGCAATAATTCCAACCAACAGGAGCGCAATCATTAACAGGGAAGTGGCAACCGGCCTTAAGATGAAAATGCGTGAAGGATTCATGGGCTATCTACAGCTTGGGAAAACGAGCAGCCAAAATGAGAATACATACTCACCGCTCGTTACCGGCAACCGGCATAGAAGGATTAACGGTATTTGCCGGAAGAATAGAGGTATCACCGCGAGAAAGATCAGGTTGTCGAGTAACAAGTTCCACTTTCGCTCCCTCACGCAATTTATCGGCGCCATCCACTACGATCTGCTCATTGGGCTTAAGACCTTCCAGTACAACAACCTTTTCGCCTTCGGAAGGGCCCAATTTCACCGGCCGTACAGTCACCGAGTGATTTTCCTTTATTACGGCATAAACAAAAGTACCCGGTATTCCTCTTTGAATCGCGGAAGCAGGTATAATCGTCGTCCCCCGCAATATATTCAGAACCATCCTGACATTAACGAACTGGTTTGAGAAAAGATTCCTGTCTTCATTATCAAATTGACCTTTGAGCTTAATCGTTCCCGTGGTCGGGTCAATCTGGTTGTCCACTGCTACCAAACGTCCTTGGGCAAGCCTGGTCTTGCTTCTGCGGTCGTAAGCCTCAATCGGCAAAGTCTCGCCTGTATGCAGCCGTTCCATCACTGCCGGCAAATCATCTTCCGGTAAAGTGAACACCACGGCTATAGGCTGGATCTGTGTGATGACTACCAGTCCGTTGGTATCCGTAGCTTTTACGATATTGCCCTGGTCCACCAGCCGCAAACCCAAACGTCCGGTTACCGGAGCCGTAATTCGAGAATAGCTTAGCTGTAGCTTGGCGTTTTCAACCATGCCCCGATCTGTTTCTACAATCCCCTGGTATTGTTTGACCAGTGACTCCTGGGTAACGGTTTGCTGCGCGGCTATTGAATCCTGCTCCAACAATGTTTTATACCGCTGCAAATCGATCTGCGCATTTCTCAACAGAGCTTCATCGCGCACCAGTTGTCCTTTGGCTTGCATAAGCTGCACCTGGAAAGCGCGCGGGTCAATTTGAGCCAGCAGATCGCCTTCGCGAACCATTTGACCTTCCTTGAAAGCCACGCGGACAAGTTCTCCATCAACGCGTGATTTCACCGTGACCGTCCTTAAAGCCGTAACCGTTCCCAACCCGGTCAGGTAAAGCGGAAAATCGCCTTGACCGGCTGCTTCAGCTACCACCGCTACGGGCGAATCAGCGTGGTTATATTTTCCTGATTTTCTGCGAAGTTCATCTGCCGGTTTATTGTGGTTAATAAAATAGCCGGCTATTGCAATCAAAAGAATTAGAGCTGACCAAGCTAACCAATGGTATTTTCGTTTCGTTTTCGCCGGTGGTAACTCTTTGTCTTCTCCTTGCGTCATCAGTAATCCAGTCACACGTCTTGTTAAATAAGGGTAAAATCGATCAATCCGGATTTACGTTAGTTTGCTGTTCATGGGTTTAGTATAACGATTAAAATCACAAGCACTATGCAGCAATTGTGAAAGAAATGTGTAAGCTGTTAACCAGGGGGCTGTTTGCGGATATGATAATTGAGACGATGAATGCACTCTTCAAACCAAACTAAAATACGGAGAGTCGCTATTTTATTGATCGGCGCCGAGTGCTTGGCATAGGCAGAAACCCAACTCATGCGTTATATTGGCACGAATAAAAAGATACAACTAAAATATAAAATATTATTTATCACTTCCCCATTTAAATTGGTAAGGGGACTCATCGTTAAAAGCTAATTAAATCATGACCAGGAACTCTGTAGTAAAAAAACTCATCGGCTTTGTCATTCTTATTTTAACTGGAATTCCGCATTTAGAAGCTCAAAATTTATTGGAAACTTATGAGCTTGCCTTGCAAAATGATCCTGTGCTAAAGCAAGCCCAAGCTAACCAATCTGCCTTTGGTGAATCAAAAGATCAAAGTATTGCACGGTTCCTGCCAAATATTTCGGCAACAGGCTCGAGCAATAGAATTGTTCAAACTAATACTAAAACCGGAATTGATCAAAGCGGACTTGATCTTATTACTTTAGCATTCCCGTCTAAACAGGAATACTGGAACAATACTATCAGTGTTAATTTAACTCAGCCGATCTTTCATTGGGATTATTGGGTGCAATTAAGTCAGTCCGACAATAAAATAGCCCAAGCCGAAGCCGACTATCAGGCAGCATTGCAGAATCTGATGGTTAAAACAACCCAAGCCTATTTTAATATTTTATCTGCCCAGGATAATCTCGAATTTACCATCGCAGAAAAACAGGCTATTTCGAGACAACTTGAACAGGCTAAACAACAGTTTGAAGTCGGTCTTATAGCGATAACTGATGTCAATGAGGCGCAGGCAGGCTTCGACCAAGCCGGGGCAAATGAAATAGAAGCGGCGAATAATCTCGATAATCAAAAAGAGGCATTAAGGGAAATCATCGGCGAAAACGATGCATTGCTAAATTCTTTGGGTAAGCAACTGCCCTTATCCAAGCCTGATCCGGTTGACATTAAAGTCTGGAGCGAGGTTGCTGAAGCTAATAACTTCAGTATAATTTCTGCCTTTAATCAGGCGGAGGCTTCGCGTAAATCCATAGCTTTGCAGCGTAGCGGCCATTTCCCCAGGCTGGATCTGGTAGCTTCCTATGGACAGGCTGATAATACCAGCGTATTCGGTATTCGAGGCGATACAAAAAGTGTGGGTATCCAATTTAATGTCCCCCTGTTTGCAGGAGGTGCGGTAAACTCACGAACCCGGCAGGCAAGCTATGAGTACGAAGCGGCTAAAGAAAAATTAAATGAGGTCAAACGCTCGGTAAAGCGTCAGGTAAAAGATGCTTATCGCGGGGTGGTTTCAAATATTAGCCGCGTGGAAGCCCTGAGCGCTACTGTATTATCAGCGGAGAGCGCTTTGGAAGCCACAGAAGCGGGTTTTGAAGTAGGTACTCGAACGATGGTGGATGTATTGAACGAGCAACGAAATTTATTTCGGGCAAAACGGGATTTTTCACGCAGCCGCTACGATTACTTGATCAATAGTATTAAGTTAAAGCAGGCATCCAGCAATCTTACTCTAAATGATCTTGAGCAAATCAACCGTATATTGATGACAAAACAAGAGCAATAAAACCTCCTGGTTAATGCTGCAGCTTCGCATTCCAGTATTTGCTTTCAGTTTCACGCATTGTTTGCAAGGTAAAGGGAGTATTTCTAAAATTAATTTGTATTGCTCCTCTGTCGGCAACATTCAGCGACTTTGCTTTTATGTTCCGGTAACGTAACAGGACATCCTTATGAGGATGACCGAATTGATTGCGATAACCGGCTGGAATCAATACGTAAGCAGGCTGAATCGCCTGCAAAAAAGTTATTGTTGAAGAAGTGTTGCTGCCATGATGCGGCGCGATTAACACATCGGCTTTCAGATCGTTTCCATAAGTCTTAACCAGCCAGGACTCGGCTTCAGCTTCTATGTCGCCTGTCAACAAGACCGCGCCATGTTCAGATTGAATTTTTAATACGCAAGAATTATCGTTTTCAGAAACAAACTCCTGTGGCGGCGGGGACAATAGCGTGAATTTCACCTGATCCCATATCCACGCTTGTCCTGCTGTACAAACAATCGGGGCATAGCCGCTGAGCATTTGCGGAACGCTGGTCAGCACTTCTTCGGTATGAATGCCGCGCATTAGCGACTGCGCTCCGCCGATATGATCGTTATCTCCATGGCTGATGATTAACCTGTCAATTTTCCTGATTCCCTGCCCGCGCAAAAAAGGCAGTATTACGCCCTGCCCTATATCGTATTCGGAAGAAAATTTAGCGCCCGTGTCATAGACAAGCAGATGATTTGCGGTTTGTACGACCACTGATAGCCCTTGCCCGACATCCAGCAACGTCATACGGAAGTCGCTTGCTTCAGGTTTTTTTGCATCCGTAAAGACTAACGGTAAAAACATTATTAGGCCCAGCCAGCGGGCAGGAATTCCTCTGGGTGCAAGCAGTATCAAAATACCCGGCAATGCAAAAAATAAAGCCCAATATGAAGGCTGTGTATGGATTATCGTCGATTGCGGAATAGCCGCCAATTGCACTAATAACCACCATAACCCCTGTAAAGCCTGATCAACCCAAAATAATAGCTTGCCTGCCAGTATCGGTGAAATAAACATAATCATGACTGACAACAGCGACAGCGGCACAACCAGAAGACTGATGACAGGCACGGCGCACAAGTTAGCCACAGGCGCAATCAGCGACACCTGTTGAAAAAACAATAGCAACAAGGGCGACAAACCGATAGAAGTTACCCAGTTTATTTTTATTGCTTCCCAAAAATATCCGGGATTGCCTAAACGCCCTGCGATCGCATATATAATCAGGCTGACTGCGAAAAACGAAAGCCAAAAGCCTGCTGATAAAACCGCTAACGGGTCAAATAATAGAACGGCAAACAGTGCTACGGCCAATATATTAAAAGGACGTGTATTTCTTTGCCGGATAATGGCGGCCATAACAATTGCCAACATGATCAGCGAGCGCTGTGTAGGCACAGAAAAACCGGCCAGCGCGGAATAAAAGATTCCCATAGCCACGGCTGAAAATGCCGCGACTTTTTGTGGAGACCAGACTAACAGCCCCGTCCAGGCCCATATCCTGAGCGCCAGAAAATATACCAGTCCGGCAACGAGACCGATATGCGAGCCGGAAATCACTACCAGGTGGGTAGTGCCGGTTTTACGAAAAACATCCCATTGATTTTGAGTTATGCTGTTACTATCGCCAATAGTGAGGGCCTTTATCAAGGCAAGACTTTTGCTGTCGCCCAAGGTGGCGGATAACTGATCTGTGATTTTTTGCCTCAAGACAGAAATACTGGCCAAGGCCGAATCTTGCTTCAGCAGAACGGGCTTCGGAATTGTGCGGACGTATCCGGTAGCGCCAATACCTTCAGTAAATAACCAACGTTCATAATCGAATCCACCTGGATTCATACTGCCATGCACTTGCTTCAGCTTTACTGTAAAAGACCAATGCTGGCCAGCTTTGACTTCCTGATTGGGGTAATACCAGCTTAATCTTAATTTGGACGGCAGATTCTGTTCAGTCGCAGTGACAATAAAATCAAAACGAACATGCCTGTCATCCTGTTCAGGCAAATCGGCAATAGTACCTTCAATTTGAATATCAATGGCTTCCAGTTGCTTTGGAAGCTGATCGGACAGCCTGTCCAATGCAAATAAAATCGCCCATAGAATACCTGCAATAAAAAACAGGCTTCGCCAGAAGCGCAACCATGCCATAATGCAGGCTGCAATAGCGCATGGTATTAGCCATTTAACATCCGGCAATGCGTGAAACTGTTGAACCAGCAACACGCCAGCGAGAAATGACAGGGAAGAAACAACCATCCGGCTCCCTGGTGTTTTTGAGACTACCAAAAACCTGATAAACTAGGTCATAAATAACCTGTATGTAATAATAATGGATAAAGAATTTATACAAAAACTTATACAAAAGTTCATACCTGATCCTGATTTTTTTAAACAGCACAAGAACCTTCAATTTCTCGGCGATAAACTGCATGAGCCTAATCTCTGGCATTTAAATCGACGATCCGTGTCTATGGCTTTTGCAGTAGGATTATTCGCAGCCTGGATTCCGACCCCAGGCCAAATGGCTATCGCAGCAGCAGCAGCCGTTTATTACCGGGCAAATTTACCAATTTCCGTCGCCTTGGTCTGGATTACCAACCCCCTGACAATGCCGGCGCTGTTTTATTTTGCTTACCGGGTTGGGCTTTGGTTTATGAATCGCCCCTCTCCTGCAGAACAGTTTGATTTTTCAGTAAGCGGTGTATTATCGGGAATCGGAGATGTATGGGAACCATTTTTGACAGGTTGTTTTATTATGGGCACACTTTCATCGGCTACAGGCTATTTTGGAATTCAGTATTTATGGCAATCGCATATAGCCAAGAAATGGCTGGAAAGGAAGCAAAAATAATTCAGGGCCTGCAGGCAGCTTAAAGTGAATATTCAACGGCCCTTAATTCGCTGATTGATTGCAGAATCAAGCCGTCTTCCATATGCAGAACCTTACCCATTTTTGCTGCCAGTTCATGATCGTGGGTTACAACCACCAAGCTGACATTGAGTTCTTGATTCAACTCCAGCATTAATTGATAGACCTGATCAGCTGTTTTACTGTCCAGATTTCCCGTGGGTTCATCAGCCAAAACAACCCCTGGCTTGTTTATTAACGCTCTGGCTACTGCCGCTCGCTGCCTTTCTCCGCCGGATAATTCGCCCGGCTTATGTTCGATTCGATGTCCTAGCCCTACTCTCTGCAACAATTCTATGGCTCGAACACGCGCCTCAGCCACCGAAATATCGGCTATCAGCAGAGGCATTGCGACATTCTCCAATACGGTAAACTCACCCAGAAGATGATGGGATTGATAGATGAATCCCAGGGAACTATTTCTTAATCTGGCCAGTTTTACTGCGCTAACTTTACTAAGATTAACGCCATCCAGAATTACTTCCCCGGCAGTGGGCTTTTCCAGGCCTCCGAGCAGATGCAGTAAAGTGCTTTTGCCTGAGCCGGACGCGCCCATAATGGCAACACGCTCCCCTATTCCAATCGATAAATTAACCCCTTTTAATACCTCAACATCCAGCTTGCCCTGCGTATAACGCTTGGTCAATTGCCGGCATTGCAAAATACTGGTCTTATTCATATCTCAGGACTTCCGCCGGATTTATTTTGGATGCCTGCCAGGCAGGGTAGAGGGTAGCTAATAATGACAGCAAAAAGGCCATGCCTGCAATCATATAGACATCCGACCAGTCCAGTTCGGAGGGTAGCTGACTGATATAATAAA
Source organism: Methylobacter sp. (assembly GCA_028716975.1). Taxonomy (GTDB): domain Bacteria; phylum Pseudomonadota; class Gammaproteobacteria; order Methylococcales; family Methylomonadaceae; genus Methylobacter_B. The sequence continues at coordinate 44,321 of JAQUOU010000024.1, forward strand.
CGTCAGCCGCCATGAACTTAACCTGAAATAATTTTTCAATCGCTGGCACGATGGTTTCAACATTTAAAGCCAGCAAAACTCCGCCCAGAGTGCCTATCACCGTGCCCACTACTCCGATTATCGTGCCTAATACTATAAAAATACCCATCACTGAACCCGAAGTAAGGCCTTGGGTTTTGAGAATAGCTATATCGCCGCGTTTGTCCGTGACTACCATAACCAGCGTGGACACAATATTAAAAGCCGCTACTGCTACAATTAACAGCAGAATAATAAACATTACTCGTTTTTCAGTTTGAATGGCCCTAAAAAAGTTATTATGCGCCAGTGTCCAGTCACTCACCTGATATTCGTTTTCAAAAAAAGTAGCCATGGTCCGGGTTATTTTAGGAGCATCAAACAAATCATCCAGCTTGATCCGCAAACCTGAAACGGCATGGTCCATACGAAATAGTTTAGCCGCATCCTCAATATGAATAATCGCCATATTGCGATCATATTCATACATCCCCACTTGAAAAATACCAACTACCGTAAAACGCCGCATTCTCGGTACAATACCGGCCGGTGTGGAATTAATTTGCGGACTAATAACAGTAATTTTATCGCCCATCATGACACCTAAATAGCTGGCCAGCTCAGCGCCTAAAACAATGCCATACTCACCGGAAATTAGATCGGACAGTTTGCCTGCTTTCATATTATTGCCGACTTCCGATACTTTCGATTCATAGTCCGGCATAATCCCGTTCAGCATGGTCCCGCTCACGCGCCGATCGGCATTGATCATTACCTGTCCGCTAATAAACGGAGCCGAACCCTCCACGTGCGGATAACCTTTTAATTTTTGATCCAGCTCTTGCCAATTACCCAATTGACCATAAAGTCCGGTTATGGTGGCATGTGAAGTCATGCCCAGGATACGATGACGTAATTCGGCTTCGAAGCCATTCATCACAGACAAGACGGTAATCAGCGCAGTGACGCCCAGGGCAATTCCCAAAACGGAAGTTAAAGTAATGAAGGAAATGAATTGCGTACGACGTTTAGCCCGCGTATAGCGCAAGCCGATATACAAAATAAGAGGTTTGAACATGAAGTAGATAATTTAGAGAAAAATCAGGATTTTCTGCATTTAGGACAATAACCGTATAAATAAAGTCCGTGGTCGGTTAGTTCATAACCTAGTTTTTCGGCAATTTCTTTTTGCCTGGCTTCGATAAATTCATCGGTAAACTCATCAACTTTACCGCACTTCATACAAAGAATGTGATCATGATGAGCGCCTGTACTCAGTTCAAAGACAGAATTTCCACCTTCAAAATGATGTCTGGTTACCAGACCGGCTGCCTCAAACTGGGTTAAAACGCGATAAACCGTCGCCAACCCGATTTCTTCATCTTCGCTCAGCAGTATTTTATAAACTTTTTCAGCAGTTAAGTGATGCTCGTTAACCTGGCTTTCTAGAATTTGCAGGATCTTGACCCGAGGCAAAGTGACCTTCAGGCCTGCACTCCTTAAATCATGAGTTTCCAACATTATTCTCCGGTTGAAGCGCTTGGGGAGCGATTTAATATATTGCGTTGCATATTGTAGCCTTTTTTAAGCATTAAAGGCATGACAGTTTTATAGGATAATCGTTTAACATCCTGTATGATTTTATTTTTTGAAATTATTTTGCAGCCTCAAATGAGAAAGCCGTTTTTTTCTTTAAGCTTATTGGCAAGCCTGACTATGGTTTCCTGCACCACTATTCTAAATAATTTACCCGGTGTTTATACCATTGATATACAACAAGGCAATATCATTGACCAGTCCATGATTGATCAACTCCGGCCCAATATGAACAAACGCCAGGTGTTGTATATAATGGGTTCACCTATGCTGGTCGATGTCTTCCATCCGCAACGCTGGGATTACATATATTCAAAACAACCGGGCGGCGAGCCTCGGGTACAAAAAAGAATCTCGTTGCTTTTTGATGAGGACAGAATCATCGCTATCCAGGGAGATTTCAAACCCAGCACCCTTCCAATTATTAAGCCATCGGAGGAAAAAACAATCGATGTGCCCAAGCGGGATATTGAAAAAACCATGTGGGAAACTATCACAGGCCTTGTCGGCCTGGATAATACCGATGATATCTCTGAAACGGATCAATCCAATAAAAAACCAACTACGAATGAACCACAAAGTTAAAAGGTACATAAAAAACGCGTGTTTATATTCCCTTAAAGTAACCTCGTAAAGATACCGTTCGCGGTGAGCTTGTCGGACCGTAAATGTAACTTAATTTTTAGAGCTATTGTTTTATATCTTTGCGGCTCGCTGCCGTCTCGCCTCTTTTGGATCATGAACTAAAGGCCGGTAAATTTCGATTCTATCGCCCTGCCTTACAATCTGATCCAGCTTGCAGACCTTGCCAAAAATACCTACTTTAGCTTCGGATAAATCAATTTCCTGAAAACGGCTTAACAGCCCCGAGGCTTTTATCGCTGTTTCGATAGTTGTGCCATCCGGTACTTTAAGCACAATTATGACTTGTTCTTCCGGTCTTGCGTAAGCCACTTCAACAACAATTAATGTTTCCTCAACCATAAACTTGTTTAGCACGCATGGTAAAAGAACTTACCATAGTGTTGCATATTTGATTGAATACCGCGCCAAATGCCAAGCTCGCCAGCATTCCCGACATTTCGAACTCCAGATCCAGGGAAATTTTGCTGGCATCTTCACGTAGCGGCATAAAGACCCATTTACCTTCCAGATAAGAAAAAGGTCCGTCTAAAAGTGAGACGGTGATTCTACCGCCTGTGTCAATCAGGTTTCGCGTAGAAAAACTTTTTTTGAAACCACCTTTAGCGATCAATAATTCCGCCTCAATAAAATCATCTTCGCACTTAATAATCCTGCTACCGCCACACCAGGGTAAAAACTTGGGGTAGGATTCAATATCATTGACCAGATCAAACATCTGCCTTGCGGAAAATTTGACCAATGCGCTTTTTTGAACGACCGTCATGCTTATAAAACTCCAACCACATGTAGAAAAATCAGAAAAACAGCGGCGGGAGATACATAACAAACCAGAAATTTCCATATTCGATAGCTTTGCCTATCCGGCATTTTAAGCTCTTGCTCGCTGTGCTGATGCTGCATAATCCAGCCTGCAAATACTGCAATGAAAAAACCGCCGATAGGCAGCATTAAATTGGCTGTTAAATAATCCAGCAATTGAAAAAAATTTCTATCAAAAATTTTAATACCGGATCCAATATTAAATGAGAATATGGTTGCAAATCCCAATAACCAAGCCGTTAAACCGGCCCAGATACAGGCTTTTTCCCTGCTCATACGCTGGTTTTCAACCAGCCATGCAACTGCCGGTTCTATCAAGGAAATGGATGACGATAAAGCCGCAAACACCAGCATTACAAAAAATAAAATACCAAATAACCAACCGCCGGTCATATTGCCAAAAGCAATCGGCAGAGTCTGAAAAATAAGGCCGGGGCCGGAATCGGGATGCAAGCCATTGGAGAAAACAATCGGAAACACAATTATGCCGGCTAGTAAAGCAACAACCGTATCGGCTACAGCGATCAATATTGAAGTTTTGGCAATCGATACATCACTTGGCAAGTATGAACCGTAAACCATAATGGCTCCCATACCTAAACTCAGGGTAAAAAAAGCATGTCCCATTGCTGTTAACACCGAATTAAACGTAAGCTTACTGAAATCAGGATTAAATAAAAAGTATATGCCTTGCGCATAGCTGGTCATGGTCATCGCATAACCTACTAATAATATCAACAGGACGAATAACCCCGGCATCAGGAAACGTACGGCTTTCTCCAGCCCGTTATTGATGCCCCTAGCCACAATCAGCATGGTCGCCAGCATGAATAGCGTATGCCAAAAAATCAACTGGACAGGGCTGGCAATAAAATTATCAAATAATTCTTTTATCTCTGCGGAACCTGAGCCTGAAAAGCTGCCGGTAAACGCTTTCACCACATAAGCCAAGGCCCAGCCCGCGATAACGCTGTAATAAGAAAGGATTAAAAACCCTGCAACAATACCCATCCAGCCTAAATAATGCCAGCTCTTATCCGCTCCAGCTTCTTTTAGCAGCGTATTCATAGTGTCAACAGGATTTTGTTTGCCACGGTGACCCATCATAATTTCTGCCATCATAATAGGAACACCCATTAATCCTACACACAGCAGGTACACAATAACAAATGCTCCGCCGCCATTTTCACCAGTAATATACGGAAATTTCCAGATATTTCCCAGACCAACGGCTGAACCTGTTGCCGCCAGAATAAATGCGAAAGAGGACGACCATTCACCATGTTGTAATTTTTTTATATCCATTATTCGAGACTGTCTCTATTTAAAAACCACTACTGCTCATATATCGAGTAAAATAACAAAATTACGCGCTTACGTCAGTTTAAATCTCTTCCAGCACTATGGCCGATAAAAAGTCCAAGAAAAATAAAAATCAACAAAATAATACCATTGCTGTCAATCGCCAGGCCACCCATGAGTATTTCATTGAGGAACGGTTTGAAGCGGGGATTGTTTTACAAGGCTGGGAAGTTAAAAGCCTGCGGGATGGCCGCGTTCAGCTCAAGGAAAGTTATGTCGTGTTAAAACGCGGCGAAGCCTGGTTATCCGGTGCTCATATTTCCGCATTGCTATCAGCTTCAACTCATGTAAAGCCCGAAGCTGTCCGTGCCAAAAAACTGCTGCTTCATCGCCATGAACTGAGCAAACTGATCGGTTCGGTAGAACGAAAAGGCTATACCTTGATTCCATTGTCCATGTACTGGAAAAATGGCCGCGCCAAGCTGGAAATCGGTTTGGCAAAAGGCAAACAATTACATGACAAACGCGCCACTTCAAAAGATCGCGATTGGCAACGTGAAAAAGCCCGCATCATGAAGCATGCATAACCAGGTTTATTTATAAAATGAGCACACACCCTACCCTTTTATCAGCAGAAAACAGCTTACTGGTTATCATTGATTTACAAACACAATTATCCGCAGCCATGCCTGAATTTGATGCGGAACTCATGATTGCTAACGTCAGCAGCTTGCTTGACGCCGCAAATATCTTAAATATCCCGATATTGTTAACCGAACAATATCCAAAAGGTTTAGGCGCCACCGATATCGCTATCGCGGAAAAACTGCCTGAAACCACCCGGGTTTTCGATAAAACCGGCTTTTCCTGCTGCGCGGCTAACGGTTTTTCAAAAGCACTTGAAAATAGTGGCCGCAAACAAATTATTCTGGCCGGTCAGGAAGCTCATGTTTGCGTATTGCAGACGGCATTGGAATTAGTCCACATCGGCTATCAGGTTTATATTGTCGAAGATGCTGTTTGTTCGCGCAAAAAAGATCATAAATTTTATGCGCTGCAACGGCTGCAACAGCAGAATATCACTATTACCAATTATGAATCGGTATTGTTTGAATGGCTAAGAGACGCCAATCATCCCGACTTCAAAAGTATTTCAGGATTGCTCCGTTAGATAAAGCCGGTCAATTGTTCATTGAATTTACGTCGAAACTTAGCCATGTCACTTACCGCGTTTCTTGAAAAAGTAAAAAATAATGAAGCCGTCAGTTTTAATGAAACTATTGCTGTCATTACGGAAAACTATCATTACCAACCCACGGAATTCAGTAACGGCCTTAATGAACACACAGTAATCAATCAAGCCGGAATTAACGAAGGTTCGTGCAAGATTTTTGCGTTCGCTCAACTGAACCAGCTTGACCGTCAGCAGACTTTAAACCTGTTCGGGGATTATTACCGGCTGGATGTTTTAAATGATCCATACGGCTCAGGCCACCCGAATATCAGGAATTTCATGCAATACGGTTGGGAAGGCATCCGCTTTCAAGGTGAGCCGCTCATAGCTAAATAGCGGCCAAGTGAATAACCGGACTCCGTAAATTCCATGCCTATCTTTAAGGAATATCGAATAAAGTCCTTCGACAAGCTTCCTTCGACAAGCTCAGGACGAACGGTAATCCTTCGTCTATGCTCAGGACGAACGGTTTGTGTTGACTCCGTTCGTGGTGAGCCCTTCGGCTTCGCTCAGGGGAGTCTTGTTGATTCCGTTCGTGGTAATTCTTCGGCTTCGCTCAGGGGAATCTCGTCGATTCCGTTCGTGGTGAGCCTGTCGAACCATGAGCAGAACCAACTTTTTCAGATTCTTTAAGTATAAATACCTTTAGTCATATAAATTCCAATGCTGTTTGCGTATCAGCTCCAGACAAAGCCGCAGTTCTTTTTCCAATGCCCGGTCAGTAGCCAGGAATGGACTATATTCTCGCAGTTGCTTAAAAGTACTTTTTAAAGCCGGACTTAACCCCTCAAGATTTCCGCGCAGCTCCACGCCCTGGACTACCGCCAGCAATGATGCCGCCGCAACCTGTTCGGTTAACTCCAAAATTCGGATGCAATCCCGGGCGGCGATAGTGCCCATGCTCACTTTGTCCTGATTGTGGCATTCCGTCGAACGGGAAAAAACGCTCGCCGGCATGGTTAATTTAAGCGCTTCCGCCGTCCATGCCGACACTGCTATTTGTAAGGCTTTAAAACCGTGATTAAGCATGGCTTGTCCGGCATCGGCACCCGAGAGATTGGCCGGCAGACCCTGATTAAATTTGGTATCCATCAATTGCGCCATTTGCCTGTCCAGTAAATCGGCCAGGTTCGCTACGGCCGTTTTCATGCAATCCATCGCAAATGCAATATGGCCGCCATAAAAATGCCCGCCATGTAAAACATGTTCACCTTCGGCATCAATAATGGGATTGTCATTGGCGCTGTTTAATTCATTTTCAATAAACCGGCGCAGCCAGGGCAAAGAATCTTCCAGCACGCCAATCACATGCGGCGCGCAACGCAGGGAATAGCGATCTTGCAAGCGGGTATCATGCCGTGGCGCGCCTTCGGTTAACTGCAAATCCGAGCGAAGACGCTCAGCCACGCGGTTTTGTCCAGGATGCGGTTTAACCGAAAACAGTTTTTCATCAAAATGGCAGGCATTACCTTTTAATGCAATGGATGCCAGACTGGTGATGCGTGTGCTCAACCGGCATAAATATTCGGCTCTTTGGTAGGCAAGACAAGCGATTCCGGTCATTACGGCTGTGCCGTTCATAATCGCCAGCCCTTCCTTGGGCTTTAAGATGAGCGATTCGATTCTTAAGCGGGTAAAAACGTCCTGAGTTGGTTTGCGCTCGTCCTGGTAGATAACCTCCCTTTCTCCAGCCAAAACAGCGGCTACATAGGATAACGGGGTTAAATCACCACTGGCGCCTACCGACCCTTCCTGAGGAATCAGCGGCAGAATATCGTGTTTTAATAATTCTGCCAGTTGCTGTAATAACTTATAACGAACCCCTGAAAAACCGCGCGCCAGACTGGTTAATCTTGCTGCTAAAATTGCCCGCGTCTGCCGGGCGTCAAAATGACTGCCGAGACCGCAGCCATGATAGGTATATAAATGTTTGGGCAGTTCCTCAACCAGGTTAAGCGGAATAGATACTGTGCAGGAGTCGCCGTAACCGGTCGTAACGCCATAGACAAAGCCTTCCTCTTTAAGCAAGCTGTCGATAAACACGGCGCCTTTATCAATTCGTTCAATAAACTCAGCTTGCCGGCTTAATTCACAAGCCGCCTGTTTATTGGCTAACAGACAAATATCCTCAATAGTCAACGGCTGACCATCGAATACAACGCTATCTTTTACATTATTCATCATTACGCCAAAATCGAACAAATGAAACTATTGTAGATCGATGTATGGCATATGTTCTGAAAAACTATATTTATGCTCCTTTTAATCGGCAATACGAAAGATTCTCAAGATTTGTAATAGCCAAAAGCCGCTAACCTCTTAGCCGGCGCCTTTAATCATAAGGCGCCGGTCTCATAAGTTTCTACAACTTTGTTACCGCGCCATTTCCCGATGCAGCTTTGCCATACTCAAGTTTTCCTCGGCGGCCTTTTCATAGACATCAATCAGCCTTTGGCAATGCGCTTTGATATCTTCCGCTTGTCTGCCGTAGAGATAGCTTTTTGATTCATACTGGCTGAGAAGTTTCTTGTGCTCATCAACTTTAACCTGCATTTCTTGCGCTGCTTCCTCGTAGTGTTTCGCCAGCGCCTCATGATCTGCCTTGGATTCTGCATTTTGTACGGCCAGATCCATATCCATAGGATGCGGGTTCATCTCGGCACAAGCGGCTAATAGTCCAAGAGCCAAAAGAAAGATGATCAATGATTTAATTTTCATGGGTTTTCTCCGGAGTAATTCAATTGTTAAAAAGACATTGTTTCTAAATCGTTAGCGTATCGTTCAGTTTTACCTCCTTTATAGTTTGTGGACGAAAGAATGAAGTCTAGCAGATGCTGAGTTAATAAGCCCAGCCTACATAACCAGTATTTAAAACGAACGCCCCTTATCCCAAGGATGACCACGGCCACCAGGATGGACGAATAGACATTTTTAAATACTTTAATACTTGATGCACACGCAGATACTGTGAGCAATAAAAGTGTGATTAATATGACAATATGTTTTTTGGTTTCCATGGATTTTCTCCAGAATAATTCAATAGTTGAATGACATTAATTTTCAGATTGCTGATGTCTTGTTCAATTTTCCGGATTGTTTATTAATGGAATATTGTTTACACAGAGCATAAAGCGCCGGAATGACGATTAATGTCAATAATGTTGACGACACCATGCCGCCCACCATTGGCGCTGCAATGCGGCGCATGAGTTCCGAGCCGGTTCCGTTGCTCCATAGGATGGGCAGGAGCCCGGCCATGATTGCGGTGACGGTCATTAGTTTCGGCCGCAGGCGTTCCGCTGCACCGGTCATTAGCGCCGCGTAAAGATCGGTTTCGGTAAATGCCCGTTTTTCTTCCAGACATTGCCGCTGCTTTTCCTGATAGGCATGATCCAGATAAATCAGCATCACGACCCCGGTTTCGGCGGCGACTCCGGCCAGGGCAATAAAACCGACGCCGACCGCCACGCTGACGTTATACTCCAGCAGCCACAGCAGCCAGACGCCGCCGATCAGGGCGAACGGCACAGACAGCATAACAATGAGTGTTTCGGTTAGGCGCCCGAAGTTGAGATAAAGCAGGATGAAGATAATGCACAGCGTTAGCGGCACAACCAGTTGCAAACGCTGTTTGGCCCGCTCCATATACTCGAACTGGCCGCTCCAGGTAATGTAATAGCCCGTAGGGAACTTGACCGATTGCTCCACCGCCCGTTTGGCGTCCTGCACATAACCGTCAATGTCGCGTCCGCGCATATCCACATAGATATAAGCCGATAGTAAGGCGTTTTCGGTACGTATTGACGGCGGTCCTTTGTTCAAGCTCAGATGAGCCAGTTGACCGAGCGGAATCATCGCCCCGCCGGGCACCGGAACGAGTACATGCGCAGCGATGGCTTGCGGGCTGTCGCGCAGCTCGCGCGGATAACGGACGATGACGGCGAAACGTTCGCGTCCTTCCACCATTGTGGTCACAGTTTCGCCGCCGATAGCCGTGGCGATAATGTCCTGCACATCGCCGACCAATAATCCATAGCGTGCCAGCGCTTCATAGTCCGGGGTGATGTTCAGATAAAAGCCGCCGGTGATGCGTTCCGCATAGGCGCTGGTGGTGCCGGAAACAGTCTTGACGGCCTGCTCAATCTGCTGCGCCAGGCGCTCCATTTCCGCCAGATCCTTGCCAAACAGCTTAATACCGATAGGCGTGCGGATACCGGTTGCCAGCATATCAATACGATTCTTGATCGGCATCGTCCAGGCATTGCTGACACCGGGAATTTGCAGCGCCTGATCCATCTCGGCAATCAGTTTGTCAAGCGTCATTCCGGGCCGCCAGGCGGATTCCGGCTTTAGGTTGACCAGCGTCTCGGACATTTCCAGCGGTGCGGGATCCGTGGCGGTCAATGCTCGCCCAGCTTTGCCGAACACTGATTCAACCTCGGGAAAACGCTTGATGATGCGGTCCTGGGTTTGCAGCAATTCGGCCGCCTTGGTCGGGGACAGACCCGGCAGGGTTTGCGGCATGAATAATAAGGTGCCTTCATTCAGCGTCGGCATGAATTCGCCGCCCAGATGGGCGGCCGGATACCAGGAAGCAGCCACCATCAGCAGCGCGAGAACGAGCGTCAGTTTTTTGTGCTGCATGACCCGGATGATGACCGGGCGATAAATCCGGATCAATACGCGATTAATGGGATTGCGTTGCTCGGGCAGAATTCTTCCGCGCACAAACAGCCACATCAACACGGGAACCAAGGTTACCGACAGCAATGCCGCACCGGCCATCGCAAAAGTCTTGGTAAAAGCCAAAGGATGAAACAATCGGCCTTCCTGCGCTTCCAGAGCGAATACCGGAAGAAATGAGACGGTGATAATTAGCAGGCTGAAAAACAGCGGCGGGCCGACTTCCTTGCAGGCATTAAGCAAAATTTCGGCACGCGGCAGGCGGTCCGCATCACGCTCCAGATGCTTGTGGACGTTCTCGATCATGACGATGGCGGCGTCAACCATCGCACCGATAGCGATGGCGATACCGCCGAGACTCATAATATTGGAATTCATGCCTAACGCTTGCATGATGATAAAGGCGATCAGTACGCCGATGGGCAGCATTAAAATCGCCACCAGAGCGCTACGCAAATGCAGCAGGAACAGTACGCAGACCGCGGCGACCACCGCGCTTTCTTCCAGCAAGGTATGGCGCAAATTCTCAATGGCGCGATGAATCAGTTCGGAACGATCATAAACTGTTTGTACACGGACGCCGCTCGGTAAACCGGCCGTGATTTCGCGCAATCGCTCTTTCACATTGCTGATTACTTCCAGTGCATTCTCACCATACCGTGCCAGCGCTATGCCTGAAACCGCCTCGCCTTCGCCGTTCCATTCGGTGATGCCGCGCCGTTCATCCGGAACGAGTTCCACGCGCGCCACATCGCGCACCAGCACCGGGATACCGTTCCCGGCTTTGAGCATCAGCCGTTCCACATCCGCCTGACCGCGCAGATAACCGCGTCCACGCACCATGTACTCGGTTTCCGCAAGTTCAATAACGCGGCCACCGACATCGCGGTTACCGTTGCGGATGACATCACTCAGGGTGCGTAAAGAAATGCCGTAAGCTTGCAGCTTATGCGGATCAACAGTGACCTGATACTGCTGTACGAAGCCGCCGATGCTGGCGACTTCGGCTACCCCATGCGTTTTGGTCAATTGGTAACGCACAAACCAGTCTTGCAGGGTGCGTAATTCCGCCAGCGAATAATCTTTCGCCAGCAGCGCATACTGGTAAACCCAGCCGACGCCGGTGGCATCCGGCCCCAGTTGCGACCTCACGCCGCGCGGCAAGCGTCCGGCGGCAAAGTTGAGATATTCCAAAACGCGCGAACGCGCCCAATAAATATCGGTGCCGTCCTCGAAGATGACATACACGAAGGAGGCGCCGAAAAAGGAAAAGCCGCGCACGACTTTCGAGCGCGGCACGCTCAGCATGGCAGTGGTCAGCGGATACGTGACCTGATCCTCGACGACTTGCGGGGCTTGTGCGGGATATTCGGTATAAACGATGACCTGCGCATCGGACAAATCCGGCAGCGCATCCAGCGGCATTTTTGACAGTGCATAAATTCCTCCGATTATGAGCCCTAAGGTCGTCAGCAGCACCAGAAACACATTACGCAAAGACCAGGCAATAACATGATTTAACATGACTAATGGCCTCCGTGTTGTTGGGGTGTTGCTTCGGATGTCGGCTCACTGGCGCCGGCGCCATGACCATCAAAACTGTCCAGGGCCGATTTGAGATTACTCTCGGCATCAATCAGGAAATTGGCGCGAGTAACCACTTTATCCCCTGTTTCCAGCCCCTCCACCACCTCACGGAAATCGTCAGTTTGCCGCCCCAGTTTTACAGTGCGTGGCTCGAATTGTCCCTCGCCCCGCTGTATCAGCACGATCTGTCGGACGCCGCTGTCAATAACCGCAGAATCGGGAACTGCCAGCACATCTTTATTTTCTTGCATGGCCAACGTCACGCTGCCATACAATCCCGGCTTCAGTAAGCCCTCAGCATTCGCCAGTTCGATGCGCACTTTGATAGTGCGGGTTTCCGTTGCCAGCGTTGGATAGATAAACCCGACCTTGCCGCTAAATAATCGCTCCGGGTAGGCGTTGATATGCACCTGCACGGCCTGGCCCTGGCGTACCCCGCCGATATCCTGCTCGAACACCTCAGCCAATAACCACACTGTGCTCAAATCGGCGATGCGAAACAGCAGTTCGCCAGGCATGAAACGCATGCCTTCCAGTGCCGGTTTTTCCAGCACTACCCCACTAACCGGCGCCAGCAACGGCAGGGTATCCAGCGGTTTTTCCAGGTTTTGTAAACGCTGCAACTGCGCCGTGGCAATATCCCAATAATGTAAACGCTGCAAGGCATTTTCCGCCAGACGATCGGCCGTATTACGCGCTTGAGCGCTGCTCAGTTGCAGCACTTGTTGTCCCTGGCGGGCGATTAGGTATTCCTGCTGAGCGGTCACCAGCTCCGGGCTGTAAATCTCCAGCAGCGGCTGACCGCGCTGGATGGCTTGCCCGGTAGCGTTGACATACAAACGCTGAACCCAGCCTTCGAACTTGGACGTTACAGCATGAACACGCCGTTCATCGACTTGAATGCTGCCGAGTGCGCGAAGGCTGCGCATCAATGAGCGTTTTGCCACAGTTTCTGTCTTCACACCCAGTTTCTGGATTTTTTCCGGGCTGATCTGAATCTGCCCGGAGGTCGCCAGTTCGCTTTCATAAACCGGCAGGTAATCCATGCCCATTTCATCCTTTTTGGGGAGGGGTGAAGTGTCCGCCGCCCCCATGGGATGCCGGTAATATAGGATTTTGCCTGATTTCTGCGATGACACAGTCGAAGTTGAATCGTCTCCGGGATAAACGGCCACAAAGTCCATACCCATCTCGTCCTTTGCGGGGGTAAGCGACGTGACTTTTGGATTCATCGGATGGCGGTAGTACAGCGCTTTTCTTTCGCTGGTTACTGCAGCATCCGGATTTGGCGGTAATCCTTGATATTTTCCCACCCAGAATCCCAAGCCTACGCCCAGCATTAAAATTAAACCTGCCAGGAAGTATTTAGTCATGGCTCAAATCCTCGCCAACTTCAGCGGATAACTCGGCCAGAATTTGCTGAGTGCCGGTCAACGCCTGCCAATATTGCGTTTGATATTGGAAAAAACTCAGTTGGGTGCGCAGGAGATCGGTAAAGTTGGCTTGGCTCACTTGATAGCCGGCCAGAAGAGAATTAACGGTTTGCTGAGCCTGTGGGATGATTTCATGCTCCAGCAACAACAATTTGTCTTTTGTCTGTTGATACTCGGCGGCTTTAGCTGCAATCGCGGCCTGGATTTTATGATGCTCGTCCTGTAAGGCATACTGCTCCTGCAAGAGTTCGCTTTGGCGCTGGTCAATCGCCTTGGCTTGCTTGCGGTTTGCATAAATCGGCACATTGATACTCAATTGCACACTGGCAAAATCGCTGCGCGATTGCCCTGACGGCGTATTTTGCCGGACATCATAAAATGCACCGACGGTAAAATCAGGGTAGAAGCCTTTTTGCGCCAGATCGACTCTGGCCAGAGCCGCGTCCAGCATCTTGCGGTGTTGAGCAAATAAAGGCCGGATTTTCAAGGCTTTGTCCTGCAATGCAGACTCGACAATGACCGGCAACTTGAACTCAGCTTCCACCGGAAGCTGTACCGGTGTTTCCGGCGTGCGATCTATCAAAGCATTGATGCGGGCATTCTGACTGTGGCGCATACTGACCAGGTCCAGTTTCTCTTCTTTAAGCTTGGACAGTTCGAGCTGAGCCAGCAATACCTCCTGCTGCGACCCTTTGCCCACTTTATATTTGGCCTGGGCGATGTCAATAAGTTGCTGGAAGAAGCGTTCAGCTTCATCCAAAGATTCAAGGCACGGTTATAATAAAATAGGCCCCACCAGTTCTGTTTGACCTCACGTACCAGCCGCAGACGCGCTTCATCAACCGAGTCAGCAGCCGCCAATGCTTCCTGCCCGGCAATTTTTTCCCGCAAAGCCAGCTTGCCCGGAAAAGGAATCTCCTGGCTGAGGCCGACTTCCAGCATGGTAAAATCGTCCTGATGCAGGCTGAAATTATTGGTAGGCAAATAAAGGGTGCCGAATCTGAGCGTCGGGTCCGGCCACGTGCCTTCCTGGGAAGGCACGGCAGCCATTGCCTCTGCCCTAGCCTTGATTTCAGCCAAGCCGGGGTTGCCGGTGAGGGCGCGCTGAACCGCTTGGTCGAGAGTCAGGACAGAGTCATTTGTATTAATAACCGGGGTTTCAGCCAGCACCGTAGCCCAACCCATATGGACTATGCCGGTTGAAATATGCAAAACCGGGCCGGGTAAAAATGCCGCCAGCCAGAAAATCAGCATCGTCCCCGCCGGATGAGCACGACGCATGGGCCATGGATAGATAACAAAAAGCATTGAGTTTTCCTCTCACATTGAAACAGACAGGCTCCACAGGACAGGTCGTGAAACCGCAGTGCGCCCGAATAGGCGCGATTCGATTTAAAGAGGAACTAATTCAGCAGGGTGCAGAACCGGTAGATGAGCAGAATCCGTCGACCGAGCGGCGGATCAGCTATACGCGGAATTTTTGGGGAAGAATAGCTTAGAAATAAATACCAAAATGTCCAAATGAGGCTCAGAACAACAACCGGCAAATCCGGTTTAGCCAGACGATTAAAATCAGTGAGCGAATTAGCCTGAGAATCAACACAGGGCTTGAATGAACAATCCTGCAAAGCCCTGGACATATGTCCTTGGTGACTCGGATGCGAGGACGCGCCGATTTCCGGACATCCCGGCATGTGATCGGGCATTGTAATTAATGCTGAAGGCATCGAACAGGTTGCCGACATAGTCAAGGAAATCCAGCTCGCCAGTAACACGAACACTAACGCGTGAAGGTAAGGACGGTTTCTTCTGGAATGCAACGCTATTATCACAATGGTGTTCTTAACGCAGTAATTTCCATACAATCTAACACACGGGATAGGGCATGGCAAATAGGGCAATAATCGTAGCCAAGCCTCTATTGGAGCGCTGTCGGATTTTTCCGGGCAGGATAAAGTTCATGACGCCTGTTCAATAATCTCTATCGCATTTCCGTCCGGATCCCGGAAAAATAAAGCTTTTCGGCCGGATATGCTCATCGTATAAACAATACCTTGTCTATCCAATATTTCCCTGACGTCTGCAAGATCCGGCACGTTCAAGGCGACATGACGATCTCGCCCGCCATGTTCCGGACGGCCGGTCACAGGATCGGGGTTTTTTAGTTCCATTAAATGAATTTGTTGGGCGCCCAACTGCAGCCATGCCCCTGGAAAACCAAAATCAGGCCGGTCAACTTGCTGCAAACCCAGAGTCTGACAGTAAAATGCCACCGACTTCTCGATATCGGCAACAATAAGGCTTACATGATTTAGGGAATAACTGATTTTTGACATTATCGGACTTGATACCCGTAGTGATTGATAAAATTGTAGATTACCACATTTGCTAAACCCGACAGGGTAAATCCCGTGGGTATCATTGTTGACGCGCATCAATATCAATAAGTTTCAAAAAGCATTCCCATTTCATACTTTTTCTTGTAGCTTAACCTCAGAAGTTAGCGCAGGAATCTTCCTCCACTGATATCGATCAGAGCGCCACTGATATGCGACGACATGTCGCTAACCAGAAAATGTACTGCGCTCGCCACTTCTTCGGCATATGTATTACGTCCTAACGGCGTCTGTTTACGATAATTTTCCATCATTTCCGGAGTAGAATGGATCTCATGATGCTGGGTTTCAACCGTGCCCGGCATGACAGAGTTTGTTCGTACTTGAGGAGCCAGTTCTTTGGCCAGGGTGTGGGTAAAAACCATCAGTCCGCCTTTAGCAGCCGCGTAAGCACCGCCCCCATTGGCGCCGCCGGTTTGTACGGAAAGCGAAAGAAGGTTGACAATGCGGCCGCTACCCGTAGCCCGAAGATGCGGAATCGCTCGTTTTGTCAGCAAAAAGGCGCTGGTCAAATTAATATCCAATGATTGGTGCCAATTTTCCAGCGTACACTCCTCAATCTTCGCGCGCTTAACCAGTCCTCCGCTGTTGTTGACCAGAATATCCAAGTGCCCTACTTCAGCAATAAGAGTATCAACCACCCGGTTGGCCTCGGCTTCTAAAGTAAGATCGGCAGGTAAAAGCATGGCCTTGATATGGTGAGTATCCAACTCATTAATAAGACTTTCGGCAGCAGTTTTACTGCTATGATAATGAATGCCAATAAAGGCGCCAGCCTGTCCCAGCGCCAATGCCACGGCTCGTCCAATTCCAACCCCTGCCCCGCTCACTAAGGCTACTTTGCCATCTAGTTTTAACGTTTGCTCTGGTATCATAATTTATACTCCTAAAATAATTGAGTTTATTTAGATGGTTTTACCCGGTAGTTATATTGGCTTTAAGATAAAACAGCTTATTTTAATAAACATATCCATAGTTAAGCGTATGCCAAGATTACTTGGAAAATCAAGCAATTAACTTTAATGGAACCTCTAAAAATTATCCTTTCGTGCATCGACAAGCTCAGCACGAAAGGATAAGTCACTGATTTTAATGAACCAGCGTTCGCACTGAGCTTCTCGAAGTCCAATTTTTAGAGGTTCCCTTAAGGTAATTACGCTTCACATAAACCGGTATTTTTATATGGCTCTATCAATTATGTTAAATAGTAGTCAGTAGTACGAATCAATATACTTACTTTATTCCACTAAATAAACCACCGAATCATGGAAAATTTCAGCTTTTATAGTTATTTAACAGCGGCAATTGCTTATTTTCTTGTGCTGCCTGTAGCCTTAATGGGGATCAGGAAGAACTTCTTTGCAGTTCCTTTTATGATAGCAGCCGTTTTTTCTTTGCTTTGGGCCGGTTATACGGCTTTTTCCATACAAAGCAATGAATTATTCACTTCAGAAATCCTGCCTTACGAAACCCTACGTAATGCCTCCTGGTTCTTTTTGCTAAGTACATTAATGTCACGGCAACAATTCAACAGTAACTATGCTTTACTGGCTAAATCCGGACTGGCTCATGCATTAATAGCATTGAGCGGTTTTATTTTTGTATTGGAAGCCTTTGAAGGTTTTCGATATCAAATCCAACAATTCCTGAGTCAGGATATACGTCTTTTTGCTCATGTTGTTTTTGCGATCATTGGCCTGATGCTGGTCGAACAAATATATCGTAATGCCGTAGTTGAAGTGCGCTGGGCGATCAAGTTTCTATGCATTGGCCTGGGCGCTTTATTTATTATTGATTTTATCGTTTACAGCAAATCCTTACTGTTTTCAAAACTGGACTCTTCGCTTTGGAATTCCCGAGGAATAATCAATGCCTTAATAGCGCCTTTGATAGCCATTTCAATTCATCGCTTACAAACTGATACAACCCGGATTGCGATCTCAAGAAAAGTTGTATTTCATACCACTGTGCTGTTTGGCACGGGGCTTTATTTGATTTTAATGTCTCTGGCGGGTTTTTATATCCGGGATTACGGCGGTAATTGGGGAGAAATTGCTCAGATTATTTTTATTTTTTTAGCAATTCTGCTGCTGTTAATACTATTCGTTTCAGGAAAAGTCAGGGCATTAGCTAAAGTTTACTTCAACAAGCATTTTTTTCACTACCGTTATGATTACCGGGATGAGTGGATTAAACTGAGTAAAACAATTGCACAGCTAAATTCCATTAATGAATTGTCAGGCTTTATCATTAAAACCATGGCGGATCTGGTAGATAGTTCAGGCGGTGGCCTATGGTTAAAAAATGAACAGGATGATTTTTATCTGGCCGAGGAAAAAACGCTGGGGTTTATGCCTCCAAAACTCCTAGCTTCAGACCAGTCATTAATACGATTTCTTAAAAATAAACAATGGGTTATAGATTTTTTTGAATTTTTTAATGACCCCGAAATTTATGATGAAGTGGATTTAGCACAATGGTATGCCGAAGAAAACAATGTCTGGTTGATCATTCCACTATTTCGACAAACTGAATTGGAAGCATTTGTAGTATTGACTCAGGCTAAGGTTCCCAGGCGTCTCAATTGGGAGGACCACGATTTATTAAAAACCGTAGGCATGCAGTTAGCGAATGCATTGGCGCTCAGCCACGCCAGCGATGCGTTATCCAGATCAAGGCAGTTTGAGGCTTATAACCGCCTTTCGGCTTTTCTCGTTCATGATCTGAAGAATCTGGTAGCCCAGATTTCACTCATAGTAAAAAATGCAGAAAAACATAAATATAATCCTGAGTTTATTGATGATTCCATAGCAACATTAGAAAATGTAGTCACTAAAATTGAATATCTCCTGAGTCAGTTAAAAAAAGGCACAGTAAAAACTGATAACAAAATAGTCATTAACCTTGCCGAAATCATAAGCGATATATATATACAGCAAGCGGGGAATAAGCCAACACTACAATTGCCTGAGTGCGCCGATAAAATTGAAGTATTTGGAGAAAAAGAGAAATTTACCGCTATTTTGGGGCATCTGGTACAAAATGCCCAAGATGCCACAGCTGACGATGGCTTTGTCAAACTAGAATTGGGGAAAGATAATGATCAGGCCATTATTAAAATTATTGATAATGGTTGCGGCATGGACAGTAAATTTATTGCCGAACGCTTATTTAAACCGTTTGATACCACAAAAGGTAACGCAGGCATGGGAATTGGCGTGTATGAAGCACGTGATTATATATTAAAACATGCCGGTCAAATTGCTGTGGAAAGTATACCCGATGAGGGCACTACTTTTATTATCAGCTTACCTCTTGCGCAACAAGAAAGTTAATAGTTGCATTTATTTAGCCGCTTCAATGCTTCAACGTTATAATTTTTCTTAATTAAATCCATGTTATTCGCCTTCTCGTTCTTCTCTTATATTTCCCCTAAATTAAACGCTGGCGCCTCGTAAATAAGACTTTTAAAGACTATGTGTGATATCGTACAGACTATTTCAAATGTTGCCTTTATGCTACGATTTAAGTAATTTAAACAACAAATACACAAATTTGTGGTAAACTGTATTTTTTACAAGTGATGGCTTTTGTTTAAATTTAAGTACCTAAGAGAGGAAACATCTGAAACACAAACTTACCTTAAGGATTAATTCATGAAAACGAGAGACGCATATATAGAAAAAATGGCCGCTGAGCTGAATGAATGGAGTGCTCAGATTGATTTATTGGCTGCCAAGGCGAAGAACGTTAAAGCGGATGCCAAATTGCAATATGCACAGGAACTCGAAGAGTTGCGTGTTAAGCAGCGAGAAGCTTCTGAAAAAATGAAGGAACTGGAAGAAGCCGGCGATGAAGCTTGGGAAGATGTGAAAATGACAGCCGATAAGGTATGGAAAGATATTAAAACCGGAATAACCACTGCGTCAGCTAAATTTAAGTGACCTTAAGGAAAAATATTAAAGTTACCAATGGCCCACATAAATTATAGTTGAATTGAGCTATGGAAATTTTTTAATACGATAAGCCAGGAAAGGATTCCGCCCGTTAGAGGTAGCACACCACAACGGGCTAAGCACGTCTATCAGATCATTGTTTTATAAGTCTGAAAACTGATTAATAAGCGCAAAATTATGATAGATTTTGAGTTTTATATGTATAAGTTAGATTTTTTTTTTACGCTTCAAGGAGAATTTTATGCTCAAGAAACAGTTACTCGCTCTTGCTACCTTAACCAGCTTAAGCATTATCCCGGCCGTCCAGGCTGACCCTTATGCTGATGAGCCTTCGAAAACCGAAGACACCGCC
>JAQUOU010000025.1 GCA_028716975.1 Methylobacter sp.
CGGCGGCAGCGCAATCATTTATTGCGCCAGACGCCAAAGCACTGAAGATATCGCCGAATACTTGCAGCAACAAGACTGGCAGGTTGAAGCATTCCATGCGGGCAAAGACGCTGCCGAGAAAAAGCATATCCAGGAAAATTTCATTAACAGCACAACACGCATTATCACAGCAACTAATGCATTTGGCATGGGCATAGATAAGGAAGACGTGCGCCTGGTCATTCATGCGGACATCCCTGGCTCCATCGAAAATTATTTGCAGGAAGCAGGGCGAGCCGGCCGGGATCAAAAAGAGGCGGAATGCGTGCTGCTGTTTGACGAGCATGATATCGAAACCCAATTTAAATTATCGGCATCCTCGCAAATTAACCAGCGCGATATTGCCCAGATTTTAAGGGGTTTGCGCAAAATTAGAAAAGATAAATACGGCAATGTGGTACTGACTACCAGTGAATTGCTGATGGATGACAGCGTGCAAACTTCTTTTGATAATGAAGATTATGCCGCGGACACCAAAGTCAAAACAGCGGTTTCCTGGCTCGAACGGGCCGGATTCATTGAGCGTAATGAGAACAGGACGCAGGTTTTTCAAGGCAGGCCGCTGGTTAAAAACCTGGATGAAGCCAAAATCAAGATTGAACAACTGGATTTGTCACAACGGCAGCAACAACGCTGGCTGGCGATCCTGGAAGCGCTGTTTAATGCAGGCAGTGATGAGGGTTTTAGCGCGGATGAATTGGCCTTACTCGGGTCTTTTACCGAGAATGAAGAGGATCAAAAACCCGGCAAGATCAATGAAACCGCCGGCCAACGGGTGATAAAGACTTTATATGATATGGCGGAAAAAGGATTGATTCAGAAGAGCCTCTTATTAACGGCTTTCGTTCGGCACAAAGTTTGTAATTCGTCCATCACCCTGTTGGAAAAAGTGTGCAGCCTGGAACGGGTCATGATTAAAACGCTGCAAGAACAAGCGCCTGATGCAGAAACCGACCAGTGGCAAACCTTATCATTACGGCATGTTAATCAAAGTTTGCTGGACGGCGGCAATGAACACAGCAACCCTGAAGTTTTACGTCTTTTGCTGAGCAGCCTGGCCAAAGACGGTCAGGGCTTTGCAGGAATGAAAGGAAGCCTGACCATCAGGCACAAAGGCCTGGATCAGTATTCGGTTAAACTCAACAGGGGCTGGAAGCCGTTAACGCTAATCGCAGAAAAACGGCAATTGGTTGCTAGGATAGTGCTGGATGCCATTATTCAGCGCATTCCTGAGGGAGCAGCGGGCTCAGCAGACTTGCTGGTTGAGTTTTCGGCAGAGGATTTACTGTCGGCCTTAAAACAGGATTTGGTCGCGTCGGCGGAAATCAAGGATCCGCTGGCTGCCATCGAGCGCGCCTTGAATTTTCTCCATGAACAAAAAATCATTACCTTGCAGCAAGGTCTCGCGGTATTTCGTCAGGCCATGACCATTCGAGTGTTTCCGGAATCCAAAGGCCGCCGCTATGGCAAAGGCGACTATGAACCTTTGTCCCAGCATTACAGCGAACGCATTTTTCAGGTGCATGTCATCAATGAATATGCCAAATATGGGCTGGATAAGATAAGCCATGCGCTGGCCTTTGTTTTCGCTTACTTTTCCCTGGATAAAACCGAGTTTGTAAGACGTTATTTTTCCGACCGGAAAGAGATTCTCGAACGCGCCACCAGTCAGCAATCGTTTCAGCGCATTGTCAGCGATCTGCAAAACCCGGAGCAAATGGCGCTGGTTGCCAGTGCTGAAGATGACAATTTATTAATCCTGGCAGGGCCGGGCTCCGGTAAAACCCGCGTGGTTGTGCATCGCTGCGCGTATTTATTGCGCGTGAAACGCGTTCCGGCCATAGGCATTTTGGTACTTTGTTTTAATCGCAATGCAGTTACCGAATTGCGAAGACGGCTGCGCGACCTGGTGGGTGACGATGCCAAAGGCGTGACCATCCAGACTTATCACGGTTTAAGTTTGCGCCTGACCGGTCACGCCATGACAAATCAGAATCATGCAAGTGAAAATCAGGACCGGCAATTTGCCGAACTTATCAAGGAAGCAATCAGCCTGTTACGGGGCGAGAATTCGTTATTGGGCATGGAGGCTGATGAAACGCGGGAGCGCTTATTGGCCGGCTATCGCTTTATTCTGGTAGATGAATACCAGGATATTGATAGCGATCAGTACCGGTTAATTTCCGCAATCGCAGGTCGCACGCAAGATGAGGATAGCAAGCTGACGATTTTGGCGGTAGGCGATGACGACCAGAATATTTACCGGTTTCGCGGCGCAAATGTGGGTTTTATTCGCCAGTTTAAAGACGATTACCAGGCCAATGTCCATTATTTAGTGGAGAACTACCGTTCCAGCGCGCATATCATTGCCGCCGCCAATCAACTGATTCAGCATAATCATGACCGGATGAAACAGCAGCAGCCGATTCGTATTAACCAGGGACGAAAAACCCTGGATGCGGGAGGACGCTGGCGGAAACTGGATACCGTCGCCAAGGGCCGGGTTCAGCAACTTATCACGGCAAATGAACCGGATCAGGCGCTGGCGGTTGTTCAAGAGTTACAGCGCTTGCGGCAACTCGACAGTCGTCTGGACTGGCCGCACTGCGCGATCTTGGCCAGAGAATGGCGCTTGCTTGATCCGGTAAGAACCGTGCTTGAACAGCACGAAATCCCAATCAACATTGTATTGCCGGAGAATCGCCAGCCGCCTCCGTTTCGCATCCGGGAAAATGCCGGTTTGCTGGATGCCCTGAAACACGCTTCCGAGCCATTACACAAAGCCGGTGACTGGCTGCGTTATCTGGAGGGTACCTATGGCAACCATTCCAATAATGTCTGGGTAGAGCAACTCAAGGATATTTTACTGGATTGGCAGAGGGAAACCGATGACGGTGAAGTGCCCAATCTGCAAACCCTGGAGTTTCTGTATGAAACTTTGGCAGAACAACGCCGTGAAAGACGATTGGGTCATGGCGTTTTTCTAAGCGCCATTCATTCAGTAAAAGGCATGGAATTTTCCCACTTGGCGATACTCGATGGCAGCTGGAATAGTGTTGGGGCAGGGCAATCAATGGAAGAGCAGCGGCGCTTGTTTTATGTCGCCCTGACCCGTGCCAAAGAAACCTTATGTTTAATGCAACGGCAAGATCAGCAAAATCCTTTTCTTGATGAAATTACCGGCGACCATCTTTTACGAAGGGAAACACACCCTCAAACCGGCGCGGTCATACCCGCCAAACAATATGCCATTTTAGGCATGCGGGATATTGATTTAAGTTATGCCGGATGTTTTGCGGCAGCGCATCCCATTCACCAATCCCTGACCAGCTTAAAACCAGGCTCCCGGCTGACCATTGAAAATAACAACGGCAAGCTTGCTTTGAAAGATGGAAGTATTACTGTGGCGGTGTTATCCAAACAAGGTGCTCAGGAATGGTTGAATAAAATCAATACCATTGAGTCTGTTACCGTACTGGCAATGATCAGGCGTTATCGCGATGACAGCGAAGAACACTACCAGGGCAGGTGTAAGGTTGAACGCTGGGAGATTCCCCTGGTAGAGATTGTTTGTAAAGGTTGAACATCTCGCTTAAATAAGCGTCCCGAAAAAGCCGGTGGAGGTCATCTTATCCTTTATTTCTTAAGCGTATCAAGATGCAAGCCTCGGCTTGAAGCCGCTTGCTAAGCAATTGATAGGCTGGTAATTTTAGATGATGTGTCTGCTTAAGGTTTTATAGATTTTGGCATGCTAAAGCGGCTCATTTTTCCAGTTAGTGCGCATAGGTATTTGTGCGTATTGTATGTTTCGTTCGAATATTCTATTGTTTAGTAGAACTTAAAAACTGCACGTTAATCTCGGATCACAGCCCGATGCCAAAAACCCACAGTTCGTAAAGGTTATGCCTACTCTTAAGCAATGAGCTGCTTTCTCTTTAAAGCAGATTGAACAGCCTAGTTAAAATTCTTTAAAACTAAAATCTATGTTCTTTTATTCTTGAAAATCATTCTATGTAACGTTAATCCTTCTTCGCAGGAATGGAGAAAATTAAATATGTCAAAATTGAATCGATTCTCCGCAAGATGGGGATGCATCGTTATGGGCCTCGGAATAAATACTGTATCCGCAGAGCCGGACTGCCCAGGCGGATTTCCGGAATGTACCCTGATATATGACAGCTGGAAGGAGAATGCCGGACAAGCTCCACCCAAGCACGAAGGAAGCATTTCGCCTTATGATAATAATTCGAAAGCATTGATGGGTTCGTTGATTGCATCTTTTCCTGGTAATGATAAGAGTTATGGCAAATGGGAAGTTTTACCTTGCGGAATCTTTAATCCCGCCGCTTATACAATTGTCTATTCCGATCCTGCCGCCTGGTCTTATTCAACGAGTGATTACTTTCATTTTCCTGATGCGTCACCGGCGATGATGGCCTTAAATACACAGATCCACTCTACAGGAGATGACGATGTCTAAAAACTTATTAGTGTTTATACTCAGTATACTCAATATAACGGGCGGTTTATTACTGACTGTCGGTTCCGTTCATTTCGAAAAGAGTGCTGTAATGCCTGGGGTGACGGATTCAGCCATGGAAGATGGAGCGCGTCATGAACTTTATTTTCATGCCGCAGCGTTAATGACCCAAGGTAAAAAAGAAGACAAAGGCGATATTACTACGCCCATAGGTAAAGCCGCAATTAACGATAAAACACTATCCGTTAATGAGCAGACTGTAAAATTATGACGTAGATTAAGGAAGAACGTGACGTTGCATGAACCCGTTGAAACGTAAACCGAAATTATGAAGCTGCAAAAAATCGCCAGGCAAACGGCGAAGGTGACATCCGAAGATAAGTAAAACATCAATATTAAATGAAATGCGAAATGCAATAACCCTGATAAAAGATAAAGCCCCGGCAATCTCACATGAAGAAGATAGGATCTATGTTCCCGATCGGGAGGCAATGATTGCTGAACTGGCTTATTACAAAGCAGAACAAAGGGGATTTGAATCCGGGCATGAACTGGATGACTGGCTTGATGCCGAACAGGAATTCAATCGATAGCAATTATAGAGCCGGCGCCTCAAAATCCAAATATATATTTGTTAGAATTTTCTATAAACTCCAACCTATAGAATGCCATTCGCATCTTTGCGAAGCTCCTTGCCGGTTCAAGCGCTGGCAAGCCATACAAGAGTCCGGCAAAGCTTTTATCTTTCGTAAATCGGCCTCCCTACACAGAAGCAGCGCTTATCAGACTTTAGCCATTCAGCTAATGAAATTACTATTCAGGGTAAAATTTTATTCATCTCTTAAACTCCGCCGCGCTGATCTTAGCTGAAGTTGTTGTTTAAATTTCCCGCATTTTTTAATGAAATGTAAAAAGCGTAAAATGCAGATTGAAATAGCGGAATTTAAACTTGCTACCCAAACCGATGAACGCCTAAGTCCAGTAAGCATTGAATTAGCCACGGATTGCTTACATATATAAAAAAGCGCATTATTCGGCAATAAATTAAAGAAATCTCTAAAAATACAGTGCTTCGACCGGGTTCTCCTGAGCTTACCGAAGCCTGTCATGAGTTGGTCGAATGGGACTCAGCACGAACGTAACTTATTTTTAGAGCTTCCCTTAAGAGATGGGCCATGAACCACGATAGTATTAAATGCTGAATTGCCGGCCAAGGCGCATAAACGCTGGCGAGTTTGGACGACAGCGTATAGCTGCTGGATGCCTGGGGAATGCGTGTACAAGCCGAAATAATCGCATGAATTAAGAGCAAGATGTGGGGCAATATTAGGATATTCAAACCTTATGACGCTGTATCTGAATGATCTAGGTCTGTTGTGCGCAGCCGGAAATTCCAGGGCTGAGGTAATAAAGCGCCTGCTGGCCGGTGACCGCTCCGGTTTGGTTGAAACTGATGAATTCAGCGTTGGACGGGGGGTGGTCGTGGGCCGGGTCGATTGCGAACTGCCACAGATAGATCAACGCTACCGCTATTACAATTGCCGGAATAATCAGCTGCTGCTGGCTGCTTTAAGTCAGATTAACGGGACTGTTAAGGCGATGATTAACAAGTTTGGGGCTGATCGTATCGGGGTTGTGTTGGGAACCAGCACTTCAGGCGTAAGAAGTACCGAGACAGCATTGGCTTATGAGGCTAAAAACGGTGTTTTACCGGCTCAGTTTCATTACAAGCAGCAGCAAATGGGCGCCGGCGCTGATTTTCTGGCAGCGTATTTAGGAATAAACGGACCGGCTTATACCATTTCTACGGCCTGTTCATCCAGCGGTAAGGCCTTTGCCTCGGCGCGCCGGTTAATTAATCTCGGCATTTGCGATGCCGTTATTGTTGGCGGCGCCGATAGTTTATGCAGTCTGACCGTTAACGGCTTTGCCGCGCTGGAATCGCTCAGTACCGGTTTGTGTAAGCCGTTCGGGGCACACCGCAACGGCATTAATATCGGTGAAGCGGTCAGTCTTTTTGTTTTAAGTAAAGAGCCGGGGCCGGTAAAATTGCAGGGAATTGGCGCAACCGGCGATGCCTATCATTTTTCAGCGCCTGATCCGGCAGGAACGTCGGTAATAAAAGCGATGCAAATCGCCCTGGATGAAGCGGGTAAAATACCGGATCAGATTGATTATTTGAATCTGCATGGCACGGCGACAGTATTAAATGATGCCATGGAAAGCAAAGCAGTCAATACCTTATTCGGTGCGCAGCCGGCAGTGAGTTCGAGCAAGGGCATGACCGGTCATACGTTAGGTGCGGCAGCGGCATTGGAACTGGGTTTTTGCTGGCTGCTTCTGACCAATGACGATGACCAGGGCGCATTAATTCCGAATATAAACGATGATGAACCGGATACGGAATTACCGGCCTTGAATCTGGTAGAAAATAATCAGAAATTAGGCCGCAGGATTACTACCTGCCAAAGTAATTCCTTTGCGTTTGGCGGTAGTAATGTTTCGATAATAATTGAGCTGGCCTGATGGATTTTAACAATATTGATGTCGCCGAGCTGATTCCGCATAGCGGCAAAATGGTATGGCTGGATCGTATTATCTCATGCGATGAGCATTCTCTATCTGCTGAGCTTATCGTGCGCGATGATGGTTTGCTGGGCAGCGATAAAGCTGTGCCTGCCTGGGCCGGCATCGAATATATGGCCCAGGCTGTAGCCGCCTATGCCGGGATTATGGCAAAGATGGCCGGCGAACCGATAAAGCTCGGTTTTCTGCTGGGAACCCGTCGTTACAGCAGCAATGTTGCCGAATTTAAGGTCGGTTCAAAATTAACCGTACGAGTAAAAAAGATTATTCAGGATGATACTTTAGGTGTTTTTGACTGCAGGATTTACGGAACCGATCATGAACCCGGTCAGGGAATTAATGTGGAAGTTAGCGCTAACCTGAATGTTTACCAGCCTGCGCGTAAGGAAGATTGATTTGCCAGACTTGTTACTTGAGTTGAAATATGTTCTTTTACATAAGTTTTTCAGGTTAATTCTACTTTGTCAGATTACATGTCCTGTAATTTTCAAGATCGTCATTCCGGCAGGGAGTCACGTCAGGCACTCCTGCCTGACGCCCTTCGAGTAAATGCTAATCCCTTCCCGACGGATTAGTCACTCCGGGCGTTCCTGCCCGGAGCCGGTCGGGTAAATGCAAATTCGTTCCAGACGAATTTGTGCCGGACCAATCCGCCAGGAAGGGATTGGCATTTACCCCTTGGGGTGCGGGGCAGGAAAGCCCCGCATGAATCCAGAGTCCATGGATAGATTTGAGCTTACCATCCATGGCACTGGATACCCGCTTCCCGGCGAGTATGACGCGCTTGCGCATATCTGACAAAGTACGATTAAATAGGATTAATAAAGGAAAGAATTTGTAATACATCTACGAGGGTTTTGGAATGCTGAGTGCAATTATTGAAAAATTAAGACAAGGCTCAAATAAATCCGGTAAACCCTACCTGGTTAAAGATTTGGCAGACGATAGAAAAATTTTACTCATTCTGGAATCCCCCCATAAAGATGAAATAGAACATGAAGCACCGTTGGCAGGGAGAAGCGGAAAATCGGTAACCAAAGTTTTAAAAGATGTTTTATCTATCGCTGAAGCAGATAGAGAAAGCGCTTTTGGAAGGCTGGTTAAAGCGGGAAAAGTTAAAAAAATCGGCCTGATGAATATTTCGAATCTACCTTTGCAGATGGCGGCTTATGAATATGAGGATTTTTGTCCTGAGCTTCGTAACGTACTTGGAATTTTTGAAGCCATTAGAAGCAACCCTAAAAAAAGGGCTGCAAAACCGGCCAATGAAGATATTAATAAGCTTATTGATAGTTTAAGCGATGACTTTAACCGGCGCATTGCCCGCATTGATGAAAATGTTATTATTATATTATGTGGGAATTTCGTGCAGACATTCTGGAAGCACTACGTTAAAAAGCAATTCTCGACTATTATTGAAGTTCCTCATCCCTCCTATGGAAATTGGGAAAAATCAAGGTATAGCCGGCAGATTAAAGGTATTATCGATAGAATTAAATAATCCATTCTGATTAGCAAAAAACTTCAGCCAACTCCAAGACCGTCGTTCCGGCAGGGATTGCCGGAACCCAGAGGCCATGGATGGCAACCCAAACATATCCCTAGGGACTGGATAGAAGCATCTTGCTAATCAGGTAATCTATTAAAATCAGTGACTCTATTGTCTGCACTTCTGGGCGTGCCAAAAAGCGTCATAACCCTGTAAAAATAAACAATGAATAAAACTGTTTTAGTAACCGGCTCCAGTCGCGGTATAGGTAAGGCCATTGCTTTATATTTGGCCGATCAGGGTTATGATCTTGTCATTCACTGCCGCAGCCAGCGAGCACAAGCCGAACAAGTGGCAGCGGAAATTGAACGGCCAGGCCGGTCTGCCCGGATATTACAGTTTGATATTGCCGATAGGGTGCAGTGTGCAACAGAAATAAACGGCGATATGGAAACTCACGGAGCCTATTACGGCGTGGTCTGTAATGCCGGAATTACTGCCGATAATGCGTTCCCGTTGCTAACAGGCGAAGAGTGGGATAATGTTGTTCACACCAATCTTGACGGCTTTTATAATGTCTTGCATCCGGTCATCATGCCTATGGTAAGACGGCGCAAGCCCGGACGTATTGTTACGCTGTCTTCCGTATCCGGGTTAATGGGCAACCGCGGACAGGTTAATTACAGCGCGGCAAAGGCCGGTATTATCGGCGCTACCAAAGCCTTGGCTCTGGAACTTGCGAAACGTGATATTACCGTTAATTGTATTGCGCCGGGGCTTATCGATTCGGAAATGGTTAACAAGTTGCCGCTGGATGAGATCAAAAAAATTATTCCTGCACGCAGAGTGGGCACTCCCAAAGAGGTTGCGGCAACCGTAGCTTTTTTAATGTCTGAAGATGCAGGTTATATAACCCGGCAGGTTATATCCGTTAATGGTGGTTTATGTTAGTAAAGCGGGTGGTGGTTACCGGTATGGCCGGTATTTCACCGATAGGGAATGACTGGCCGCAGGTTTCCGCACGGCTTAAATCCCGGTCTACCGGCATTCAAATCATGCCGGACTGGGAAAAATATAAAGGCCTGAATACCCGGTTGGGCGCGCCTGCGGATTTTTCAAAACCTGAGCATTATTCCCGCAAACAGACACGAAGTATGGGGCGGGTTGCATTAATGGCCACTTATGCGACTGAGCTGGCGCTTATCGATGCCGGCTTGTTGAATGATCCTTGCCTTAAAAGCGGTCAGGCCGGCATTTCCTATGGCAGTTGCGCAGGCAGTTTCGAAGCCATTGCCGACTTCGGGAATATGCTGCTTAATCATACCACCGACGGGCTTAACGCCACGTCTTATATCCGGATGATGGCGCATACCGCACCGGTTAATGTCGGTCTGTTTTTCGGTATAAACGGCCGGGTTTATACAACATCCAGCGCCTGTACTTCGGGCAGTCAGGGTATCGGTTATGCTTATGAGGCGATAAAATACGGGCATCAGAAACTGATGGTGGCCGGTGGCGCGGAAGAACTTTCCGCTTCTGAAGCGGCGGTATTTGATACCTTGTTTGCGACCAGTATCTGTAATGAGACGCCGGATAAAAGCCCAAGGCCTTTTGACCGCGATCGTGATGGCTTGGTAATAGGGGAGGGCGCTGGCACTCTTATATTGGAAGAACTGGATCATGCCTTGGCTAGAGGAGCGCGTATTCATGCTGAACTGACAGGTTTCGGCACCAATTCGGACGGTATCCATGTTACCCAGCCCAATAGCGGCAGTATGCAAACTGCCATGCGTTTGGCTTTGCAGGATGCACAACTGGCTGCCTCGGAAATCGGTTATGTCAGCGCGCACGGAACAGCCACAGGCCACGGCGACATCGCTGAAAGCCATGCGACTGCGGCCGTTTTCGGTGCACATATCCCGATAAGCGCGATGAAAAGTTATACCGGCCACACTTTAGGGGCATGCGGCGCCCTGGAAGCCTGGGCTTCGGTTAATATGATGAATGAAGGCTGGTTTCATCCTACCGCTAATCTGGAAAATATTGACAGTGCCTGTGCGCAACTGGATTATATTACAGAGGATGTCAGGAAGTTAGAGTGCCAATATGTCATGAGTAATAATTTTGCTTTTGGAGGTATTAATACTTCCCTGATTTTTAAACGTTGGGATTAAAGTTTTTGTCCCTTACCAACCTGAGGAAAAATAAAATGATAAAAAAAGTTTCTTTACTATTGGTTTTGCTCATGACGTTAACAGGGTGTACTACGACAGGACATTTTAAAGTGCCTGAAGGCACTGACCTTTATATTTATAAAAGGCCCCAGCCGGTTGAAGTGAAACCGAATGGCGAGGTGACAACCAAACCATTTTTCTGGACGGCCGCAGGAGTTCCACCTCAGTCCGGCATACCTTATCGTCTGGAAAAAAATGGAAACGTGCTTAAAGAAGGGAGGTTAAGAGCAAAGTTTCGCGTAGTTTCAATTTTCTGGCCACCCGCCGCGCTTATTTACTGGCCTATGGGTTTTAATCCCAATATAACCTATGACTTGGTCAATGATACGCAGGAGTAATTGAAATAAATTGTTATATGGTCAGGTTTTTTTTGAGTCTAAAGAAGTTTGATAAAAGACCTGGCCATATTCCATGCGGCATGTTATGGATTCAATATTGGCAGGACAAGAAATAGCTTGTTACTATAAAGCTGCCGCGTTAGCAGAGGCCAGTTCGTCAAGAATCTGCCGGAAATGTTCGTAGCTTTGAATTTTCACTACGCCAACTTCATCCAAAACCGCCTCATAATAGGCTGCGGATCTTCCTCCCACAATTAAGGCAACATTATTGCCTATCAATTTTCTAAGCCGTCTTATCTCCTTGGGGATAATATGATCGTCATTACTAAAACTGATGCTGATCGTGACGGCACGGGCATTAGTATATTTAACCGCTACAGCGATTTCCTCGGCCGGTAGATCGGCGCCCAGATAAGTAACTTGCCAGCCTTTGAGTTCGGCAATAATGGCGGCAAGTAACGCGCCCAGTTCGTATATCTGTCCAATCGGAGTGCTGACAATCATTCTTGGCGCATGTTCTGAGCAAGGGTTGTTGTTCCGCAGAATATAGGTTAAGGAGCGGATTATGGCGGATGCCATATGCTCATGAACCGGCCTGAGTTCCCCTGATTTCCGGTGTTTGTCGATCTTGGTCAATAAGGGAGTCAGCAGGTTTTCAATAAAAGATTGGGAGCCTAGTTCTACAATAGCATTTTCAAAATGAGACTCCAGCATTTTTGCATCAAAAGCCAATACCGCGGCATAGCATTTTTCTACATAGTCTTCCGCTAAAAACTTTCTTTCGCCCGTTAAGAGCACGGTGTTATTGGGATCGGGGAGCGTTATAGAGGGATCGTGCTGAAGAAGTTTTTTGAGCTGATCCAATGAAAACCGGGCAATCTGGCTGATACTGTGACCACTGCTCGTTGCCTGATTTAATAGTTTTAGACGGGCAATATCCTGATCGGTATAAACACGATGACCGCCCGCCGTCCGCGTTGGCGTAACGGCCTGGTAGCGGCGTTCCCAAGCCCTGACCAGATCAGACTTTACACCGGATCGTTTGGAAACTGTGCTGATCAAATATTGCGATGAATCATCCTTAAAATTCGTCATAGCTACCTATCGGGTAAAACCATAAAACTTGTATGGTATCACAAGCTTTACAAAACCTTGACAAAAATTGCGTGTTCATAGTTAACTTATTTTATTTTTTAGCTTCAGAAAAATAAATTTTATCATCTCTTTGTTTAGATTAAACAAAGCTCAAGCCAGGACGCTGGCGCTGGCTACGGAGTGTTTCTTATTGGTTAATTCAAAAGAAAGACTAATGGAATAAAGCGGCGGGCGAGCGAAGTAAAGCTGTGAATGATGGCGAGTATTGTTCAATTAGCCTGTTCACTGATTAATTCAGAATAACCTTCTTTATAGCCCGGATATTTAAATTGATAGCCCAATGCCCTTAGCTTTTTGTTACTGCAGCGCTTATTCATCACACTATCAGTGCCGGTAGACTGCACAACAGGAGGTGGACAATTCATGCGTTCAGCTAGCCATGATATGACCTCCCACAATGGGGCCGGGTCGTCATCACTGGCTAGATAGTATTGCTGCAAGGGCAGGCCGATCAACTGCTTTTCCAGCAAAAACGATAGTACATAAATACAATCCACTTGATGGATGCGGTTAGTAAAATACGGCGGATCTTGCTGAATCAATGGCATTTGTCTGGCTATTCTTAAAAGATATTCACGGCCCGGCCCATAAATCCCGGCAAAGCGCACGCTGATATTATTGGCGTTTGCAGCCATCAGTTTTTGTTCCGCCTGCCTGATCAGTTTACTGGTGATATTCTCAGGTTGCGCCAATGAGGTTTCATCCACCCATTCACCTTGAGATTGCCCGTAAACACTGGTAGATGAGACAAATATCCAGTTCGGGTTACAAGCGGCATGGGAAAATTTATTGAGCAGATTATCCAAACCAGTTTCGTAAATTTCACGATAACTTTTTTCATTGCGCATGTCAGGTGAGACAATAAAAAACAGTTGCTCAAAATCAGTCTCTAATTTATCAAGGGTTGCGGGTAAGGTTATATCGGCAGTGAAAAAATTAATTTTGCTATTAGGCAAGGCAGGCGGATTTCGTTTTAACCCAGTAACTTCATGACCGCGATCGGCTAGTAAATCCGCAAGCTTTAAGCCTATAGCTCCGCAACCGATAATTAATATTTTTGCCATGGGTTATAATTGATTTATAAGTTGTAGTTCCTGCGGATAAGGCGACATATAGTAAGAGCGTTCTATATAAGGGTCGGGGGTTTTACGAAAATGGTGTTTAAGTAAAGTCAACGGCACAATTAGGGGAATCTCACCATTACGGTAGCGCTCAATTATTTCGCAAAGTTCAGCTTTATCGTCAGGGCTTAATTCCTTTTTTAAATAGCCTTGAATATGCTGTAAAACATTAACATGATTTTTACGGCTTGCCACTTTTTTAAGCGTGTTCATTAACTGTAAGATATAGTGTTCCGCAGTTTCCATGAGATTGGATTTATTTAAACCGGCTAATAACTGGCCCAGGTCGCGGTAATCTTCATGACTCATGATAATCAGCTTATGACGGGCATGAAAATCCGTTAAGCTTTTTGCAGTAACGCCTTTTGCCATCATCTGCTTCCAGCGGTAGAGAACGTACACGCGCTGAATAAAGTTTTCCCGCAGCTTGGTATCTCCGATACGGCCTTCCTCTTCCACCGGCAGCAAAGGATTATTGCGCATCATTTCCTGTGCATAAACACCGATACCGTTGCGCTGCGGTTGGTTATTGATGAAAACTTTGACTCGCTCCATGCCGCAACTGGGTGAATCTTTTTTCAAAATATAACCGCATAAATCGGCGTGCTGATGTTTTTGCTGTCTTGCGTAATTTTTTAACCGGTCTGTCACATCCATTTCCGGCTCTTTAATGCCGATACAACGCACTGAGTTATTGATTTTTACCAAATGAATGGGAGCGCGAGGCGTACCAAGGCCAATTTCCATCTCCGGACAAAAAGGATGGAAATCAAAGTATTCACTGAGCGTTCCGGTAATATAGGAGTCACGTTTGTGGCCCCCGTCATAACGTACATTTTGGCCTAATAAGCAACTGCTGATGCCGATAGGAATTTTTTTCATTAATTTTATATCGCTGCTTCGATTTTGATTGGCTTACTCATCAATGTAATAATATCGCTTTTTAATTTATGATCTTCATTATATGTCGAGGTAGCGCATTGATTATATATGAATTAAAGCATAGCCAATTAGCACGAAATATTGTGGGATCCAACTTGAATACATAAAATAGCCAGAGAAAATGAATAGATAATTTTCGTTTTACCGCAATAGGCTGTTACATATCAATTTGAATGGCAACGCGGAATTAGTTGTACGTTATGCTCAGAGGTAAGATGCTTTAATGAAAAACAGCTTTTCGATTCTTGGCATAGCAAAATATTTTCTCTTAATCCTCCTCATTGCCGGGGCTTATTTTGTTTTCGGTTTACTAGGTCAAATAATCAAGATTTCTCCCAGCAATGCCGGAGGAATCTGGCCACCGGCCGGAATTTCATTAGCGGTCATGCTGTTACTGGGTAAACGAACTTGGCCTGGTATTTTTATAGGCAATTTCTGTATTGTAGCCTGGGCTTTTGGCTTTAATGAAAGTTTCATCTCCATCTATATAGCCACCGGGGTCGGTGCAACTTTATGCGCTGTTACCGGAGCATTGTTGATAAAGCGTTTTGTCGGCTTTCCAAATCCATTAATCGAGGATAAAAGCATTCTGCTTTTTATGCTTCTCGGTGGACCTTTAAGTTGTTTAATACCGCCTGCTATCGGTATTGTCGCCATGAATATGGCCGGCATCATTTCGTTATCTGAAATTCCTGTTAATGGGTTCAGATGGTGGGTAGCGGATACCATTGGCGTATTAGTCTTTTCTCCGATTATGCTGATTGCATTTGCCGAACCCCAGCAAATTTGGCAACAACGCCGAAATTCAGTGGGATTACCGCTGATTTTGACGTTTACATTAGTGGTTATATTGTTCTTTTGTGCGGACGTAATTAATCATAAACAGCATCAGCAGCAATTCAATAATCAAGCAACCGCCTTATCCCAGGCTTTAAAAAATCGAATTCAAAACGATTTTTATGCCATTAAATCTTTACAAAACTTTTTTATGGGCTCAAGGACTGTCGAAAGCGATGAATTTTCCTTGTTTACCAGGCAGGCACTGTCTCCTTTTAAAGAAATACAAGCAGTAAGCTGGATGACTTATACGCTGAATAATACTTTTAAAAGCGAATTCACTTCTTTAATCGGTAAACAATCAGCTAAAAATTCTGATTCTCATCCAGTACTTCCATCAAATATAAATGTTTTAGTAAAAAATAACCCTTCTTTACCTGAGCCTGCCTATATTTCGGTAGAAAGCGATAAAATTAATTTTGTTAATCCTGTTTTCACAGCAACAGGCGATCGTAAAAAACTGTCAGGCATTATTTTCACTTCAATTTCTATTTCTGAGCTGATACGTGAGGCATTTAGCGAATTGGACACCCAAGGTTATTTTTTAACCATCTCGGGCTCTGACAGTACTGAAACTTATAAAAAAATTATATTTTCCAATGCTGACAATCAACGTATAACTTCTTCCAGGCAGTACCCGTTAGCTGTAGCAAACCAGCGATGGCTGGTAAATTTTTATCATAATGCGGTTTTTGAGAATTCATTTATCCAGTGGCCAATGTGGTGGGTTTTGATAAGTGGATTATTATTCACCGGCTTGCTCGGTATATGCCTGTTAATGGTAACCGGCCGTTATGTTCGAACCGAGTATATTATTGAAGAACGAACGGCGGCTTTACAGCAGGCAAAAGAGGCAGCCGAAACTGCTAACAGAGCCAAAAGCCAGTTATTGGCCAATATCAGCCATGAATTGCGGACTCCTTTAAACGGCATAGTAGGCTTTACCCACTTATTACAGAAAAAATCGTCGCTTTCTCTCGAGGATAAAAAACAAATTAATATTATCCGGCAATGCAGCGATGATCTTTTAACACTTATTAATGATATTCTGGATATTTCTTCAATTGAGTCCAAACAAATAAAAACAGACTATCTGGATTTTGATTTTGATGCTTTGTTAGCCAATATTATTGAAATTTTCAAACTTCAGGCGGATGAAAAGCATCTTGAATTAGTTGTCAAGAATAACGTTACTTCATATTATCTTCGCGGCGATGAAAAGCGTATTCGGCAAATTATTGTAAACTTACTCAATAATGCAATTAAGTATACAGAACAGGGCAGGGTAACTATTACTTCCTGCTATCAGGAGGGAAATTTAAAAATCTCTGTAGAAGATACCGGCTGCGGAATTGCAAAAAAAGACCTGGAACATATTTTTTCTCCTTTTGTACAAATTAATGCGACTAATTATTCAAAAGAAGGCGTAGGCCTGGGCTTGGCAATCACAAAAGAGCTGGTTAATTTTATGGACGGGGAATTATCAGTAACCAGCCAAGCCGGTATTGGCAGTATTTTTTCAGTTTCACTGCCTCTGCCTGCCAGAGAAAAAAGCTACAGCTATGTAGCCTGTCAAAAGCAAACGGGTACCGAAAAGGCCACGGGTACTCAAATATTAATTGCCGATGATAATGAAATCAATCTCTTATTATTGAACAATATGCTTGAGCCGCAAGGTTGTCAGGTTGATTCAGCCGTTGACGGCAAGGAAGCTTTGCAGTTAATAAATCAGAAGCATTATCAGATGGCGCTTATAGATATCAATATGCCGGTAATGACCGGCCTCGAACTTGTGAGGATACTTAGAAGCCAGCATAATCCAATAATAATGACAGCTATCAGTGCTTATGCTGATGAGACTAAAATTACTGAAGCTCTTTCTGCGGGTTTTGACTATTACCTAACCAAACCGATTGATGAAGACCAATTGACAAAACTTGTACAATCCATAGAAGTCCATATCAATTTGCCATCCTAACAGGCGAATTGAAAGTAAACATCGCTCCACCCTTTTCACTTAATACCTCTATAGTGCTACTGTGCAGTTGCAATATCTGTTTGCTGATAAGTAGTCCAAGCCCTCCGCCGCCATGAATTTTACTAGAACTTTGACGAGCGCCGAGCTGCATTCGAATAGGCTGGCAAGGTGTTCTTCGGCTATACCGCAACCGCAACATTTTTGCCCTATGACCCAATGCCAGTGTTATTTTTCCTCCTTCCGGCGTATGACGAAGTGAATTGTCTATTGGATTGGTCAATACTCGCTTGATCATCGCAATATCGGCAAAAACCATAGACACATCTTCATGATAAGCGACTTTTATTTGTATTAGAAACTGCCTGAAAAGTAGCATTGAAGCCAGCAATTTGAAAAACTGCCCGCTTTTTTACCTGCCTCCGTAATAACTCTCGCCAGAACAAAACCGAAACGCTATCCGTCTGATTTAAGCCAAGGTGCCTGGAACCTTCTCAAACCGCCTGCCAGCTGCCAAATCTGGCAGCTGGCCCCGCGAATAGCCTGCGGCGCATGGCTATTGATGCCGGTAAACAGGTGAAAGGCCGTAAAACGCCCTGTATGGGTAGATACGTTGGGATTAGGGCGGTCGTGGTGACGTCGGCCAGCATGCAGGACCGTGATGGCGCGCGGCTATTATTCCGGCGGCTGACGGGAGCCGGTAAGAAACTGCGCTGTATTTGAGTGGATGGAGGCTATCTGTCCCCTGATGACTATGAATTGCAGCTTAAAATTGCTTAACTTTGTATCCGGAAAAGTATTGACACATCAAACTTGCCACCTACATGAAATGGACGTAGCGCTATGGCTAATTGTAGCGGTTTAGACCACATTTTTAATTATACCTATCCCAAACCTGAAAAAGACCTGGATGCGCTATGGCTGCTATAATACCGCCACTCGATCCCGTAACACGCGCTCGGCCACATCACGCCAGTCCAGGCCTTGCAGAACTGGCGTAAAAACGACCGGAATTGTTTAATAAGCGCGTTTATAATCAGGCGGGACTTGATTTTTTTTAAACCCCAAACCTTGTGAAAAGTACGTAGGAGCCGCCGCACGATGACTGTCGAATTCTTGATTAACTTTGCGGTGCAGCTTCTTGGAACCGGGGCCGCATTCTTCTTCGCCTATCGGTCCTTCCAAAAACGCCGGATTCAGTTAGGCGCTGAACCGACGCTACCCCAATACTTTATTCGCAGCAGTACCTACTGGTTAGGGATCGCATCGTACTGCACGTTTATGGCGGCGCTTTACGGATTACTTACTTGGCGGTGGCTGCCCCTGGAACCGCTAGTGACGCTCATCGTGAAGAATCTCCGCTCTGGGGAATGGGTGAATCTTCTGAATAGCTTGGACAGAAACACGATCATACCTTTGATTGCCGCCGGGCTATTGCTTTTTTTTATCGCCTGGGAAAACAAGTTTAATCCCTTACTTATTTTGAGGGACAGCATCCATGATGCTTTCGCAATTCCTACAAAGGCGGTAGAGGTTTATAATGCCCTGGTTATATCGAGATTGTCGGCGGTCGACGATAGCTTAAAAGCACAAATCGCGGATCGCCTGCTGGTGCCGAGCATCGACCCCGGTGATTTCGAAAAATCCAGCGCCACGGTCGAGTATAAATGGGCTCATACTTGCCTTCTTTTTGACCAGATACAGAGTTACGCCAATCAATCGTCCTTTCGTCGTTTTTTCAACGAACCGTCTCTGAAATGGGGGGAAATCTGTATCTCCTACAACGCGATGTCGGAAAAAATTGCCATCTGGAAAGAAGCGGAACCGCACTATACGAAGACGGTCAACCTGATCAAGGAAATGGACCAACTCACCGGTCTACTCTGTCGTTTACTCGCTTCTCTGGTCGTGTTCGGGAGCGCAAGCGAGAATGATATATGGGCAACCGTGAAGCAGCTCGGCGGCAACGTCCACGAGGCTCGCCTGAAACACACCTATAAATATATTCTGCTTTTCACGGCTGCCACCGCCATCGGGGTCATGTTGGGCCGGGAAATTTCGGTCTCGCTACATAATGCTTTCCTGTTTCCCGATAAACCGCTGGCGCACTTTGATTACGCTACGCTACGATGGGTCGCCTATGCTATCCTGATCTATGTCCTTCCCATAGCGCTCGTCTTTATTTCCCGGACGCTCGCCTTCAGGCACCAACGAGAGCAATCCGATCGATACTATGGATTCTATATGACAATGATGATAATGGGGTTCATTGTCAGCACCACGGCATCGGCGCTTATTCTCGAGTTAACTTACTACAAAGATAATTTCAGGTTTCTGGAAAGCTTCATACGACATATGCGTTGGGGAATTCTGCCGGCGCTTATGTGCAGTTTTGTGGCTTATCGAATGGATACGCCGGTGAGCGAATCGGAATCTCCAGGTAAACTCATTATAGCCGCTTTGTTGCGTTTTATTGGTTGGGGATTGGTCGCGGTCATTATCATGCTTTATGCAACCGGCGACATGACTATCCAGGAGCCGAATCTGCGTTTCACCCTGGTCGGCACGGCTTTCTTCGTGGTCGGTCTTTTGGCGGCGTCTGCCCGTTTCAAAACGGCGAGGCCGGATGATTAGCTATTCTATCCTGGGTGGTTAGACTCCGAGTTCGCTGGTGGAGCGGGGGACGGGAAAGCTCATTCGTGTATCACTGGGCTGGGCCAAAAAAGCCTTTTACCTCTCATTGATCCTGCCTTGGATCATGTACCTCGTCATGCCGGAAAGCGTTCATCCCAATCAACGGCCTTACTTTCATAAATGGCTACGATTTGATTTTTAGAGATAGCCATAAGTTTATGCTATACGAAGTTACCCTTTAAAATAAACATCATATCTGAGTAATTTACCTTGAAAACTTTCGTTGGGCAGAGCGCCCAAGGGCTCTGCGTAATCAGGGCTTTTAACCACCACCCTTTTACCCGTCGCCTCTAAAGCCGCTGCGAAAAGCTGATCCTTATCTTGATCGTCGCCCAACAAATCACGCAGTATCATCATTGATTTTTTGGCTAGCGCGGATTTTTTTCGTTTCGGGGGAAACATGGGGTCAAGATAAATGCAGTCCGGCCTGGTTTCCAGGGTAGCTAACAGCTCAATTGCATTTCCCATCATTAATGGAGGCGATTGAAGATTCAATTGCTGCATCCAGTTCTGTTGATTTAACCTGCCAAAACCGTCCAGAAGCAATTCCGTCATAACCGGAGATCGTTCCATGCAAAGAATTTCATAGCCCATACGAAAGATATGCAGGCTGTCCTGGCCCCAACCCGTAGTTGCGTCGATAACCGTCCTGGTTTTCCGGCCCAATGCCTGAGCTAAAGCGCCTTGCTTGGGTGCGGGCCAGGAACGCTGTTCGCCATTGCGCGGTTCTATATCTACTGCTAACCCGCCTTTTTTAAGGAGTTCCTTGTCAATCAATTTTAAACAGTCATCGCGCCGGGTTAAAAACAAGCTTTCCGCACTATCGGCATTTAGCGATTGATACAAAGGAACGGCGAGTCTTTCGGCAAGTTGCTGGAAGGGAAGAATATCGCCTTGCCCTTGGTAAAGTACAGCCAGTTTTCCGGTATATTTTTGATCTGGAGCTTTCGTAGCGGTAATTACTCTGTAGAAACCGGTTTTTGTTCGTTTTTTAATGCCGCATCCAGCGTATGCCACGCTAACGTCGCGCACTTGACCCGTGCCGGATATTCACGTACGCCAGCCAATACCGCCAGCTTGCCAACTGCTTCCAGATTAATTTCTTCATCTTTACCGGTAGTCATTTCGTGGAATATTTTGAATAATTCTTCGGCTTCCTGCTCTGTTTTACCTTTGACAATCTCGGTCATTAATGAGACAGAAGCCGTTGAGATAGCACAACCTGATCCCTGAAAACTGGCATCGGCAATCACATTGCCATCCATTTTCAAAAATAATGTCAGCCTATCGCCACACAGAGGATTAAATCCCTCCACTTGTCTGTCTGCATTTTCCATAATACGGAAGTTACGAGGATTTCTGTTGTGGTCAAAAATTACTTCTTGATAAAGGTCGCGTAAATCATCAAACATTAGCCAAATACCTCAATCAGGGATTCTATGCCGTTCATTAATAAATCACACTCTTCTTTGGTGTTATACATTGCAAATGATGCTCTTGCCGTTGCCGGCACTTTAAAAAAATCCATGACCGGCATGGCGCAATGATGTCCTGCCCTGACTGCAATACCCAGGCTATCGAGCATAGTGCCAATATCATGCGGGTGAATTTTATCCAATACGAAACCTAAGATAGCACCTTTCTGCCTTGCTTCGCCGATAATTCGAAGACCCTTAATTTGCATGGCTTTTTCAGTAGCATAAGCCAGTAATTCGCTCTCGTAGGCGGCAATATTTTCCATGCCGATTTCATTCAGGTAATCCAGGGCTGCGCCCAGACCCACTACATCGGCAATATTGGGCGTACCTGCTTCGAACTTGTAGGGCAGTACATTATATTCCGTTTCTTCAAAAGTAACTTTGCGAATCATGTCGCCGCCGCCCTGATAGGGCGGCATGGCTTCAAGCAATGCCTGTTTGCCGTACAGCACGCCAATGCCTGATGGCGCGTAGAGCTTATGGCCTGAAAACGCATAAAAATCACAGTCCAGATCCTGCACATCAACCGGCATGTGCGGAATAGCCTGGGCGCCGTCCAGCAATACCGGCACGCCTTTGGCACGAGCCGCGGCAATAATTTTTTTAACCGGATTAATCGTGCCCAGCGCATTGGACATGTGTACAACCGAGACCAGCCTGGTTTTATCACTGATCAATTTTTCAAACTCATCAAAGATTAATTCGCCTTGCAGATTAATAGGCGCGACTTTTAATAGCGCGCCGGTTTGCTGGCACAATATCTGCCAGGGCACAATATTGGAATGATGTTCCATGGCGGTGATTAAAATTTCGTCACCGGCTTTAATATTGGCTTTACCATAGGTCTGCGCGACCAGATTGATGGCTTCGGTAGTGCCTTTTACAAAAATAATCTCTTTTTCGCTGGCGGCATTAATGAAGTTTTTAACCTTGGTGCGCGCGCCTTCAAACTTATCGGTAGAACGCACGCTTAAGGTATGTACGCCGCGGTGCACATTGGCGTAATCATGGCTATATAAATGGACGATGCTGTCGATAACCGGTTGCGGCTTCTGGCACGTAGCCGCGTTATCCAGGTAAACCAATGGCTTGTTACGGATTTTTTCGGCCAGAATAGGAAAATCAGCGCGTATTTTTTCTACGGGAAAGTTTGTCATAGTTTTGTCTGTTTAGATTTTGACGTGTTGCTTATTCACTTGCGGCATATTATATTTATCTTTGATTCTAATTTGGTTTGATTGCATTTATGGCTACTGT
This sequence comes from Methylobacter sp., assembly GCA_028716975.1. GTDB lineage: Bacteria > Pseudomonadota > Gammaproteobacteria > Methylococcales > Methylomonadaceae > Methylobacter_B. Next base: position 22,626 of record JAQUOU010000025.1, read on the forward strand.
TAATCCTGCGAAACACTTAACCAACCGCGATGAATGGCGCAGATTGGGCGAAGCTAATATTTTTCCGCCTGAAAGCCGTCTTGAACTTATTAACGGAGAAATCTTGGAAATGGCGCCGATAGGCTTTAATCATGCTGGTCACTTAAAACGTATCAATAAGCTATTCACAAGATTAGTGCCTGATAACATAATTACCAGCGTTCAAGATCCACTCCAACTCGGCGACCTTTCTGAGCCTGAACCGGATTTCATGCTGCTAAAGCCCAATGATGATTTCTATTCATCCCGTCACCCCAATGCTGACGATGTATTGTTACTGATTGAAGTTGCCGATAGCTCGTTAGCATTTGACCAAAACCAGAAGCTGCGTTTATATGCGTCGCACGGTATTCCTGAATACTGGCTGCTTAACCTCAATGACTCCTGTCTGGAAGTATATCGCGAACCCAACGGCGAGGTGTATGCAGAAAAAACTACATTACGCGCCGGCGATAGGCTTACGTTGTCACAGCTATCTGAAATTACACTCCATATTGCCGATATTCTGTAATGCCGGATGCCCATTTTCCGGCGCCTTATTTATAACCAGCTTTTTTCAATACCTTCCTGCGGGAAGCGGACCAATACTTGCTCTAAAACCTTATCGTGTAAACTTTTAATGCTGATTTTATCGACCATTTCGTTGGCAAACGCAAACGTCAGCATATTGCGCGCAGTTTCTTCATCTATACTGCGCGATTGCAGATAAAAAACGGATTTTTCATCCAGTTGGCCTACGGTTACGCCATGACCGCATTTGACGTCATCGGCATAGATTTCCAGTTGCGGTTTGGTATCCGCTTCAGCATCGTTCGATAATAACAGATTCCGGTTACTCATTTGAGAGTCGGTTTTTTGAGCATCCTCAGTTACGATAACGCGGCCCTGGAAAACGCCTCGGGCCCTGTCATCCAGAACGCCCTTGTATATTTCGCGGCTAATGGCGTGCGGCTTTAAGTGATTGATACGCGTATGATTATCGATATGCTGGCGCTTGACGCCCAAATATAAACCATTCAGCTCGCATTCCGATGCATGACCAAGATCCGTATGAATATCGCTACGCGCCAGCAATCCGCCAAAGGCAAAGTTATGATGTGTAAATCGCGCATCCTTCGCCTGTTTAACGTAAGTACCGCCAAAATGGTAAGCTTTTTCCGGCTCGTTTTGCATTTTATAGAGCGTAAGATTGGCATTTTGTCCAACAAAAACCTCAGTGACTGCTGCCGTCAGATAACTATTGTCTACGCCTGCGAAAGTCTCTATCACGTTAGCTTCCGCCATTTCGCCTACTACAATAATAGTGCGGGTTGTAGCCATTGCATCGGCTTGAGTAACCACATGCAATAGCTGTACCGGCTTTGACAAAACCTGCCCGGCAGGCACATGCAAAAACAGGCCATCGGTAAACCATGCGGTGTTGAAGGCGATAAAACTATGCTCTGAATGACTGACAGCTTGCCCTAGATAGTTTTCCAATTGATCCGGCTGTTTTGCCAATGCATCAGCCATACCCATCAATGAAACCGTTTCTGGCAAACCGTCTAAAACCGAAAGTTCGGCTGAAAAGTGGCCATCAATCAAAACCATTGACCAGGCATCTTCCAGTTGATGCGATTTTACCCACTCTGTATTGACTGTCCGTAGCTTGGGGTGAGGCACGAACCCCAACACGGGTGAAAATAACTTTTTCTCAATAGCCGACACATTGGTGTAACGCCATTCTTCTTCACGCAATGAGGGAAAACCATGCGCTGAGAATTTTTCCAATGCCTCAAGTCTTAGCCGCTTTAACCACGGCACCGTTTGACCGGGCAATGCAGGCGCTATAGTTTGGTATTCAGCCGTATAGCGGCTTGCCGTTGCCGCATTCATTATGCCGCCGCCTGTTCATCAAGCCAGCTGTAGCCTTTTTCTTCCAGTTCTAATGCAAGCTCGGCGCCACCGGATTTGACGATTTGACCGTTCGCTAAAACATGAACGAAATCCGGTTTAATATAATCCAGTAACCGTTGATAATGTGTCACCATGACAAATGAACGATCGGGTGAACGCAACGAGTTTACGCCTTGTGCAACGATTTTTAAGGCATCTATGTCAAGGCCTGAGTCGGTTTCATCCAGAATGCACAATTTAGGTTCCAGTATGGCCATTTGCAAAATCTCGTTACGCTTTTTTTCACCGCCGGAAAATCCTTCATTAACGGCGCGATAAAGAAATTTCTCATCCATTTCCAGCAAGCGCACTTTTTCTTTAACCAGTGTTAAAAAATCCATCGCATCAACTTCAGGCTGCCCGTGATATTTCAGGATGGAATTCAATGCGGCTTTTAATAAATAAATATTGCTGACTCCCGGAATCTCGACAGGATATTGAAAGGCCAGAAATACACCTTCACGCGCTCTTATTTCAGGCGCCATGTCCAGTAAATCTTTACCTTGATAAGTCACAGCGCCGCCCGTTACGTCGTAACCGGCCTTGCCTGATAAAATATGCGCCAAAGTGCTTTTACCGGAACCATTCGGCCCCATAATAGCGTGGATTTCACCCGCTTTAATCTCAAGGTTAATGCCTTTAAGAATCTGTTTATCGTTCACGTTGACGGTTAAATTTTTAATACTGAGCATGGGTTTTTCCTAAAAACGGCTAATAAGGAAGTAATTTTAAATTTTCTATGAATCTATAGTCCCGCTGATTTTTTGTAGCTAAATCCACACTCAAAGACAAGGCGGTTGATGCTATTAAGGCATCAGGTATTAATAAACCGTGACTTAAGCGGTATTGCCATAGTAAATCAACAGCTGCATTTGAAATAGCTTCATTCAACTTATTGACTTGAAATCGTTTTAAAAACTTATCCAATACGGTTAATTCTTGTTTATTACGACAACCCACAAGCAATTCCATTTGAGTGATTAAACTAATGGCAAGCTGATAGTTAGTTTCTAAGTTCTCTAAATAACTAATAGCCTTATCATTTTTATGGCTTATATCAATCAATACGTCTGTATCAATAACTACCAATTCATACATCGTCTTTTGGCCATTCCGATTGCCGGTTATTTTTTACCCACTCCGTACTATCTTGCATTTCTGGACGATTACTCCACATACCAACAAATTCTTCTTCTGATAATTTTGTTTTTGTTGCCGATTGATAGCGTGTTTTGATAAAAGTAATAAAATCCTCTATTTGATGTTGTGCTTCAGGGGGGGTAATTGTTCTATGTCATGTAAAAGTTGTGCAGTGTTCATTGTTTTACCCTTCTACGAAAATAAGAGAATAACTTGCTAAATTACCAATCTAAATCCTGAAAACGGACACCTTGCGCCAATTATTCATTAGCAGCATCATGAATAATTGTAACCATCAGGAATTCGGTTAAGAAACAGTGTCTCTTCAATCATTCGCCAGTCTGAAGCACTGATAATCACAAAGTCTTTACCATCATCTTGTTTAATGTACAGTGTTTCATGGCTTTTAAAACAAGGTTCGATTTGCTGGGGTAAGTTCTTGGGTAACTTGGCCGCTGTGGTTTTAAGCATTGATGAATTAACTTGCTTTTGCATAATGACACAGGACTGCCTTTATTTGAACCCTGGCTGGCAATATCCAATTCGGGACGCAATGACACATAAATATCGTCTTCTTTGTAAATAATGGCAGTGAGTTGTCTATAGTGCATAGGGATTTCTCGTTTAAACAATTCTGACTGTTACAGTTGATCGCGATTTTTTACCCCACCGAACCTTCCAGACTTAACCCCAGCAACGCCTGAGCCTCTACCGCAAACTCCATCGGCAGTTCCTTGAACACGGCTTTACAGAAACCATTGACGATCATGGATACAGCATCTTCAGCTGACAGTCCGCGTTGCTGGCAAAAGAACAATTGATCTTCACTGATTTTTGATGTGGTTGCTTCATGTTCAACTTGGGCTGAGGGCTGTCTGACTTCTACATAAGGAAAGGTATGCGCACCGCATCTATCGCCGATTAACAGGGAATCGCACTGGGTATAATTACGGGCATTTTCGGCGCTTTTTAATACCTTGACCAAGCCGCGATAGGTATTCTGCGCGCGGCCTGCTGAAATACCTTTGGAAATAATGGTGCTGCGGGTATTTTTGCCGATATGGATCATCTTGGTGCCGGTGTCTGCCTGCTGATAATTATTGGTCAATGCTACGGAGTAAAATTCGCCGGTTGAATTGTTTCCGGTCAGAATGCAACTGGGATATTTCCATGTAATAGCCGAGCCGGTTTCAACCTGCGTCCAGGATACTTTGGAATTTTCGCCGCGGCAATCCGCGCGTTTGGTTACAAAGTTATAGATGCCGCCCTTGCCCTCTTTATCGCCGGGATACCAGTTCTGTACGGTAGAATATTTAATGACGGCATCTTTCATCGCGATTAACTCAACTACCGCCGCATGCAGCTGATTTTCATCGCGCATCGGCGCCGTGCAGCCTTCAAGATAGCTGACATGACTGCCTTCATCGGCAATAATCAAAGTTCGCTCGAATTGCCCGGTGTTGGCCGCATTGATTCTGAAATAAGTGGATAATTCCATCGGACAGCGCACGCCTTTGGGAATATAGACAAATGACCCGTCAGTAAATACCGCCGCATTTAAAGCCGCAAAGTAATTATCGGTATGCGGCACAACTGAGCCCAGGTATTCCTTTACTAGTTCAGGATGATCGCGCAACGCTTCTGAAATTGGGCAAAAAATAACCCCCGCATCTTTCAGTTTGCCTTTAAAGGTTGTGGCTACCGACACGCTATCAAAAACCGCATCGACTGCAACCCCGGCCAAGCGTTCCTGCTCATCCAGGGGAATACCTAATTTCTTATAGGCTTCAAGAACTTGAGGATCAATTTCATCCAGGCTTTTGGGGCCATCCTCCTTGCGTTTAGGCGCAGAATAATAGCTGATGGCCTGATAATCAATTGGATCAAATTTAACAAACGCCCATGCAGGCGACTTCATAGTCTGCCAGTGACGAAACGCTTTCAGCCGGTATTCCAGCATGAACTCAGGTTCATTCTTAACCTTTGACAGTTTATGAATAATGGCTTCATCGAGGCCTGGAGGAAACGTGTTGGTTTCCAATTCAGTTACGAAACCCTGCTTGTATTCCTGATTGATCCGGTTCTTGATTTGTTGCGTACTTGCTGACATAAACAACTCTCTATCTAACGATATAAACTGGCGACTGGAATCATGATTTCTTCCGGCATAATTAAAGGTTTAATCATATCTGCCAAAGTCACTGACTCCAATGCATTATAAATGGTCTGGTTAATTAAACCCCAGTTGCCGCGAATCTCACAGCCCGAAGCCTGTTCACAGCCTTGATGGGAAATACTGCACTCGGTTATAGCAATAGGCCCTTCAAGCGCGCTTATAACTGCCGCCACGGTAATTTTTTCCGGCTTTCTGGCTAGGGCATAACCGCCTTTTGCGCCGCGTGTGGAAATCAGCACTTTAGCATTAACCAGCAATTTCAGTACCTTACTGACCGTAGGTAACGCAATGCCTGTTGCCCCCGCTATTTCAATAGCGGCATGCACATGGGTGTTATCTCTCGCAATAAAGCTCAAGATAACCGTTCCATAATCAGTTAATTTACTTAACCTTAACATATCGGCCCCCAATAATTGGGGACTATTTTAGTACTATTTAAAATCATAGTAAAGTACTTGGTTATTATTTTGAATAAGAAACTTTCTAGGGTGAATAAAGTTCATAGAAGTACTGCACGGCAAGAACTTGTCCCGATGAATACCCAGTCTCAAGTCAGCTATGATTTCTATAAAAACTGATAATTCATTAAAACTCATTGCTGACGATCATTTTTTTGTATAATCGAACGCTTTTACCGATTTTGATCCAGCAATGCAGACTCTTTTTAATACCATTGGCATCATAGGCAAACCCAGTGATCCGAGCATTGCTGAGACATTATCCGTACTATATGATTATTTAAAGCATAAGCTCTATAGAGTAATTGTTGCTCAAGACAGTGTGCAATTTATTCAGGATAAGGCGGCTGAAACCTGTGCGCTCCATAACATTGGGCAACATTGTGATTTAGTAATTGCTATTGGCGGCGACGGCACTTTTCTTTCGGTAGCGCGCGCCATAGCTACATATGATGTGCCTTTAATTGGCATAAATCTAGGCAGGCTGGGTTTTCTGGTAGACATATCTCCTAATGAACTGCCTGATAAATTGCACAGCATCCTTCAGGGCCATTATAAAGAGGAAAAACGCTATTTGTTACGCACTAAAATTATTCGTAATGGGCAGGTTATTCACGAAGAAACAGCCGTCAATGAAGTTGCCATCCATCGCTGGGTGACGCCCAGCATGATTGAAATTATTACCAAAATTGACAATATCTTTTTAAATTCCCAACGTTCCGATGGCTTGATAATCTCCACGCCAACCGGTTCAACCGCTTATTCCTTATCGGCAGGCGGACCCATTTTGCACCCGGCGCTCAATGCCCTGGTACTGGTTCCGCTTAATCCTCATACTTTATCAAACCGTTCAATAGTCATAGATGATTCTGCTGAAATTGAAATCAGTTTTTGCCAAACCAAACAAATTAATGCCCTGGTTACTTGCGATCAGATACAAATTCCTGAGGTATTGATCAGTGATAAAATTTTGATTAAAAAAGACCCCAAACCGATCAGAATTCTGCATCCTGAAGGCCATGACTTCTTCCAAATACTCAGGAATAAATTAAACTGGAGCAGTAGTTACTCTACACAGTCTAATGTTATTAAACCTTAATATTATTGATCTTGCCGTAGTCAAATCCCTGGATCTTGACCTGGAAAAAGGCATGTCGGTACTCACTGGCGAAACCGGAGCCGGTAAGTCAATTCTATTAACCGCTTTAGGGCTTGCATTAGGGGATCGGGCTGATTCCGGATATGTTCGTCCTGATTGCAAACGCGCGGAAATTAACCTGGAATTTGATTTATCCGATGCGCCTCAAGCGCAACAATGGCTGGAAGACAATGAGCTGGATGAGGAAACGCAGTGTTTAATCAGGCGCATTGTGAATCAGGATGGCCGCTCAAAAGCTTATATTAATAACCATCCGGTTACTTTACAGTCTCTACAGGAACTCAGTGAAAAACTGGTTGAAATTCACGGCCAGCATGCTCATCTGACCTTATTAAATAATGACGAACAACGCCGTTTGCTGGACTCGTTTGCTAATAATCAAACTCTGTTAGACAGAATAAATGAATGTTACCGGCAATGGCATAATGCCAATATGGAACTGCAAAACCTGATTAAAGCCGGCACGGATCAAACCCAACGTGAAGAACTGCTACGCTATCAGATTGACGAATTGCAACAATTAGACCTTAGCCGCAACAGTTATGCCGACCTTTCCGAAGAGCACAGCAAATTGGCGAATCTGGAGCAGATTTTAACCATAGGCCAAAGCCAGATAGATATTCTGTATGAAAACGATCAGTTATCGGTTAATCAAATGCTCAGCCACAGCGTCAGCGAATTAACCCATATTGCCCGGTTTGCACCTGAATTAAATGAAATCTGTAATCTGTTATCCGAAGCCCAGATTCAGGCCGAAGAAGCCGCGCATCAGTTACGCCGTTTTCTTGAATCACAGGAAGCGGATCCCTTGCGCATGGAATTGCTGGAAAATCAGATTGGTATGATCCAGGGTCTTAGCCGTAAACATCACGTTGCTCCTGATGAGTTGCCTGAACAGCTTATTAAACTTGAACACGAGCTCGATGGGCTGACCCACAGCAGTGAACGCATTGAGGCATTAAAAGTCAGCACCGAAAATTTGCTTACCGAATATGACCAGCTTGCCGGACAACTGTCCGAACAACGCCGCCTCAGCGGTGAAAAACTGCAAAAACAGGTTTCCGCCATGATCAAGGAGCTGGGTATGCCGCAAGGCGAGTTTCTGGTCAATATATCTGCGCTTGATACCGATGCGCCTAAACTTAACGGTAAAGATAGTGTGAGTTTCCTGGTCAGCGCCAATCCAGGCCTTCCTGCCAAGCCATTGGCCAAGGTCGCTTCGGGAGGTGAATTATCCCGCATCAGTCTGGCTATTCAGGTCACTACATCCAATGACAAAACCATACCGACCCTGATTTTTGATGAAGTGGACTCAGGTATCGGCGGCAGCATTGCCGAGATTGTCGGACAAAAACTACGCCGCCTGAGCCAGGACCGGCAAGTCATGTGCGTTACTCATTTGCCGCAGGTTGCCGCTCAAGCGCATCATCATCTCTATGTTGAAAAGAATAGCCAAGCCGACATTACTTCTTCCACTGTCCGGCTTTTGGATAATGAAGAGCGCATTGAAGAAGTTGCAAGAATGCTGGGCGGCGTAAATATTACCGCCAAGACCATGGCCCATGCCAAAGAAATGTTATTTCAATCTGTTCCCGGCGAGTAAGCCGGGTTATAAACCACAGGATATTAAAATCAATGAACCGATTTCCAGCCGAATGGGAAAAACAATCCGCCGTCTTAATCGCTTGGCCGCATAAATCCGGCGACTTCAGCAATCGACTTGAATCTGTAGAACAATCCTACAGCGTTATTGCCGACACTATTACCCAATATCAAAAACTCATTATTGTCTGCCACGATGATAACCACCAGCAACATATTCAAAGCTTAGTAAGCAAGCTTGACGACATTGACTTCATCCATGCTAAGGTTAATGATATCTGGGTTAGAGATACCGTTTTCCTTAGCGTAATGAAAGACGGGGCCCACACGCATCTGAATTTCCTTTTCAACGGCTGGGGCGAAAAATATCAGCATCATAATGACAATGCGCTTAATCATAAACTGTTAAACGCCAAACCCTTTAAAGGTAATGCTCACAAGGATATTGATTTCATACTGGAAGGCGGTAGTGTTGACAGTGACGGCATTGACACTATCCTGACCACTAAACAATGCCTGTTAAACCCGAATAGAAATAAGGGACTGACGCAGCAGGAGATAGAACAGCAATTATTCCTGCATTTGGGCGTGAAACGGATATTCTGGCTGGATCAGGAAAATCTGTCCGGCGATGATACGGATGCTCACATTGATACGCTGGCCCGCTTCTGTTCAGCCGGCATCATTGCCTATACCAGTTGCAGCGATGCTGAAGATCCGCATTATAAAAGTTTAAAATACATGGAAAGACAGCTACAGACATTTAGAACTCATGCCGATGAACCCTATCATCTAGTATCCTTGCCACTGCCAAAGCCAATCTATGATGAGGAAGGGCAACAATTACCCGCCAATTATGCCAATTTTTTAATCATCAATCATGCCATTATGGTTCCGGTGTATGGGGATCCTATGGATGAAATCGCACTGCAACGACTGGGCGGCTGTTTTCCCCAGCATGAAATCATTCCAATACCATGCAGGCCGTTGGTTTATCAATACGGCAGTTTGCACTGCATGACTATGCAGTTCCCTGAAAAAGTGTTTAATGCTGTTTAATAGGCAGAGTTGGCTATTTTTAAATTTCATCAGGTTATATGCTGCATAAGCCGGAATGAATTCATTCCGGCAAAATTAACCGCCGAATTTAGTAGCGCCCTGGAACGATTAATCCTTTTCCCGATAAAAAATAAACATTAAATAATTCAAAGAAGTAAATATGTCTAAAATAAAAAGACATTTATCTAAAAAATCCGGTCTACCGCCAGGTTCACTGGTACATGTAGGTGAAGTTCACGACCACGAACACCGAATCTCAGTCATTAGTTACAATGGATCAACCATAGAAAGACACATCGTCAAATCAATTGAAGAAATTTTGCCTTTCAAAAGTGAGGACAAAATAACCTGGGTTATTATTGACGGATTAAAGGATGTTTCCATTATTGATGCGGTAGGACAGCATTTTGATATTCATGCATTGGTGCTTGAAGATATTCTCAATACCCATCAACGGCCGAAATACGATGAATTTGAAGATTATTTATATATTGTCATAAAAGCGCTTTCCTTAAAAAATACGGCCTTCCAGGTTCAATATGAACAAATCAGCCTATTAATACTGGATAAATTTGTTTTTACTTTCAAAGAGAAGCCCAGCGAGATATTTGATCCGATTTTAAGCCGGCTCGACAACGATAAAAGCCATATCAGAAACCTTGGCACGGATTATCTCGCGTATGTCATTATGGATACAGTTGTAGATGAGTATTTTTCCTTGCAGGATACGCTGGATGAGCTGGTTGAATCGGTAGAAGATGAGTTAATGTCTAATCCATCAATACAGACATTGACATCCATTCAGAGAATCAAGCGTGAGTTAATCTTTATACGCAGAACCATATCGCCGCTGCGGGAATTACTGGCTTCCATTCAGCGCAGTGAGTCGGCTTTACTGGATGAGCATACGAAACGCTATTTCGGTGATGTTTACGACCATGTGATAAGCGTAACTGAAGCTATGGAGTCTTACCGGGATTTGATAGCCGACATGCTGGATATTTATTTATCAAGTATTAGCAATAAAATGAATGAAACCATGAAAGTACTGACCGTATTCGCATCCATCTTTATTCCGCTGACATTTATTGCCGGAGTTTACGGTATGAATTTTGACTATATGCCGGAACTGAAATGGAAATGGGGTTACCCGGCACTATGGGGAGTATTCATTGCCATATCTTTATTTTTGCTGGGTTATTTCAAGAAAAAGAAATGGCTTTAACGCTATCGGATAAGGCTGTCTGGCCTTATCCGGCTAATGCCTGTAAATCTCTTTGCAGTAACTCGCTATCACCCAGATTAAGTTCAACCAGGCGGCGTAACTCAGTAATACTATCCATATCAATGTGCTCGCATTTAAAGCCGGCATTATTACCTACCACATGGGAGACAGTCAGTGACATTGTTATTTGAACTTGATCAGATAAATTTAGCGTGAGGATATAAAGCTTCTCCAGGTCTTCAACCCAGGGGGAGTCAAAACATAACAGGCAGCCTTTTAATGACATGTCAGTAATTTTACAGGGCCAGATTTTGTCTTCGCAGCTTAATGTGGCTTCTGCCTTATATAGGATTCGGTGATAATGGCGATTATCAGGGGTTTCTTTTGAAAACATAGGCTTAATTGTGAAAAAATTGCAGGGAGATATTATTGATAACAAGAACATCATTATTGTTTAATTTAAGAATGTCATTGTCTAATGGCTTATTATTTAAGGTCATCGTACCTTTACTTTCTAATACGGAAACGAAATAGTCATCTTTTCTTTTCGATATGATAAGGATTCCGCTGCCGTTATGGCCCAGGCGCGTCATTGCTTTCTTTAGGGGAAGGAGTTTACCAATATTATCCCCATTTATAATCTGCAAATTAGCACCACGGCTATTTACATCACTATTAAATTCCTGATTTTGTAATAGAGGATCTTTGTATAACGGCGTTGAAAGTTGTTGCGCTTGAACTACAGACTCTGTGAGATGGTAAACAATATCATGTTTTCCCAAAGATATTTTGTCATTATTGATGAGATTACTCTCTTTGGTTTTTAATCCATTAACCACTAACGGAAAATCATCATTCAATTGTCTGGCAGTGCAATTATCGTCACGAATAATAATAGCCGCGTGAGCAGGAGCGACAGCCAGACTGTCTATAATCAAATCATTGGTTTCATCACGTCCGATACGGACAATGCCATTTTCAAAGAGGGCCGAGTGGATTGCTTTACCTCTAAAAAAAACCGTAAGTTTTGCCATTGCCTGATAATTTGATCATTAAACGTGCTGTAATTATAGACAAGAATTATTTTCGTTATTTAAAAATTCAATTTTTTGAGCCGAGTTAGTCAGCATTATTTTGAAAAATTTTCCCCCCTGGTAAAAATTTGACCAGTTTGACTACATTTTCATCCCGTTTTACGATTTCCAGAGGATAGCCATGCAGCTTGATACTGGTTCCTGTCTCAGGAATCGTTTCCATAAATTCAACGATTAATCCGTTAAGCGTCTTTGGCCCCTCTGTTGGTAAAGACCATTGAGTGACGCGGTTTAATTCTCTAATAGTAATATTGGCGTCAACCAGATAGCTGCCGTCACTCTGTTCTCTCACAGCCTCATCATCCGTAATCAGTTCTCCCACTATTTCCTGCAATAAGTCGTCAAAGGTAACCAGACCTTGCACATCACCGTATTCATCGACAACTAAACCTATGCGTACTTTTTCACTTTTAAATCTAAGCATTTGAGTATGCACAGGTGTGTTTTCAGGGATGAACAAGGGTTTAGTCAGGAGATTGATAATAGTCTGCTTATCAAAATCTTGGTGATTGACCTCTATCAGCACTTTTCTTAAATGTAAAAGACCTATAACCCTGTCAATATTTTTTTTGTAAACCGGTAATCGAGTATGGGGACTGGTTTTAATTTGGTTAATGATTTCTTCAAGAGGTAATTCCAGGTCAATACCAATGATTTCATTGCGTGGAGTCATGACGTCTTCAACAGTCGCCGACTCAAGGTCGAGTATGCCTAACAGCATCTTCTGGTAACGCATAGGCATCAGGCTTTCTGCTTCAGTAATTATGCTTTTTAATTCTTCTTTATTCAGTTTGTCGTGGCAGTGGTTGACGTTAACGCCGACTATTCGTAATAACAGGCTAACGAATAAGTTAATAATCCAGACTATCGGATAAAAGATTTTTAATAAAGGGGTGAATATCCACGCTGCAGGATAGGCGAGCAGATCCGGCTTGAGCGCGGCAAGCGTCTTCGGGGCAACTTCCGAAAAAATAAGCATAATAATAGTCAAAATTGCGGTGGCGCTGGCGATGATGGTTTCTTCATCGGCATAAAGCTTTATGGCTATGACCGTTGTTATCGATGCTGCAAAATTATTAACAAAATTATTACCTAATAGTATCAGGCCGAGCAAGCGGTCAGGCCTTTGCAGTAATTTATATGCTTTTATGGCGCCGGAATGTTTTAGTTTAACCAAGTGCCTTAAACGATAACGGTTTAACGTCATTAAAGACGTTTCTGAACCTGAAAAAAAAGCTGAAAGAATAAGCATAACAACAAGTAAGCCAAATAGCATACTAAGGGACATTTCGTTCAAATAATTTACTCTTGGATTATGACAATGTTCGTAGTGTCTACTATGGCAAATTTTTGTCAAGCCTGAATTATGAAAAGGTAAGGTAATTTTTACCTTACCTTTAAAAAACTTGAAACAGGAAAGGGAACTAATTAAAGCACCCGGCTAATCAGGCTTGGGTATGCTGAGTAGCAAAATAATCAATTTGGATTATATTTAAAGTAATGAATGCCGGTATTGAGCTGTTGTTAAATCACTACACGGAGTCTTTGCGTTTATTAATTTATGGAATGAGTATAAAAAATATGGCTTTGCCACGTATTTTATTAATTGATGATAATGAAACAAGAAGCCAGCAAGTTGAGATAGTCCTTCAATTTATGGAATATCAGGTAGAAACAGCCCGGACATCAAACTATACATCCATTAATGAATTTGATCAGGTGTGGGGTACTTTTTTGGGGGATGGCATTGATAAACAAGCGGCTGTTATTAAAGATATTATTGATCGTACCAATAAACTTCCGGTTATTCTCCTGGTTGAAAAAGGGAATGCCCTTCAGGTTTCGACAGCGATTAATAATATAGTGCTGCAGGTACTGGAATGGCCTTTTACCTATTTCAGCTTGAAAATCATAATCGATAAACTAGCGGCTCTTAATTCCCAGCAGCAGGCAACTCCAAGGAGTTCGATGGATCGTAGAAGCTACGATCGCCGCTCATCTTCAATTGAGCGGTTAAAAGGAAATAGCCCGGCTATTGTCAATATCCGTAAATTAATCGGGCAGGTTGCTGAATCTGATGCGACTGTCTTAATTCTGGGCGAGTCAGGAACAGGGAAAGAAGTTATTGCCAGAGCCTTGCATGAGGCTTCTTTCCGGGAGTCACACTTATTTGTTCCTATTAATTGTGGTGCAATCCCCGGTGAGTTATTGGAAAGCGAATTATTCGGACATGAAAAAGGTGCCTTTACCGGAGCAATCAGCTCAAGACAAGGGCGCTTTGAGCTGGCTGAGGGCGGCACCCTTTTTCTTGATGAAATAGGCGATATGCCTATGGCTATGCAGGTGAAGTTATTACGCGTCTTGCAGGAGCGTACTTTTGAACGTATAGGCAGTAATAAAACCTTGCATTGTGATGTGAGGGTTATTGCAGCGACGCACAGATATCTTGAAAGGGAGATTAAAGAAAACCGGTTTCGGGAAGATCTCTTTTACCGCCTGAATGTCTTTCCTATTGAGGTGTCGCCGTTGCGCGATAGAGCAGAGGATATTCCCCTGCTGGTAAAGGATCTTCTTACCCGAATGGAAGCGTCTAATCGGGGCTCAATAAGATTAACCAATGCCGCATTGGCTGTTTTAATGCAGTATAAATGGCCGGGAAATGTCAGGGAATTGGCTAATCTCATAGAAAGGCTGGCTATTATTTATCCAAAGGGAGTGGTGGATGTGGTTGATCTGCCAGAAAAATTTCAGCAATATGAAGTACCGGATGAAATAGCAATTAATACCGAGGAAACTGATAGTGATGATATTGACCTGTCCGGGCAAATGGAAATCGGCAATAACCCGGATGGCTTTCCGGCGTCTTTAATACAGTTGCCGGGGCAGGGTATGGATTTAAAAGAATACCTGAATGTGATGGAGGGCGATTTAATTCGTCAGGCATTAAATGAATGCAATGGGGTGGTAGCTCATGCGGCCAAACTCTTGAACATGCGCCGTACTACACTGGTTGAAAAATTACGCAAATATGATTTACACCGCTAAAGGTAGAGAGTCAATTCTTTGTCATTCGGTTTCAAGTAATTGAAAACCAATTAAATAATATTTTGGTCTGTTTTTTGCTCTTATTCATTAATATGCAAATAAAACAACCTTCATGAATACATTAAATACTAATAAAACCCGGAAAACAGAACAGCTTACCGATGCTTTTCGCATTTTTAATGAACTGTCACAGAACCTGTCTGTTTCATATCAGGGATTGGAAGAACAGGTTGCGAAATTACACAATGAACTTGTTTTTGCCCATAGTGAACGACTTAAAACGCTAGAGGAAAAAGAACGGCTGGCAAGCCGTTTGGAAAAGATACTGGCGGCGCTCCCCGCTGCTGTCATAGTGCTCGATACAACGGGAAAAATTTTGGACTGTAACGCGGTCGCCATTGATTTTTTAGGCGAGCCGCTGCCAGGGCAAATCTGGCCGGAAGTCATTGCCCGCAGTCTGGTTCCTATCGTTGATAATCCCCATGAACATCATTTGATTGACGGCAGGCGCGTGAATCTGACCTGTAATCAGCTGGAAAATAATTCAGGGCAAATTATTTTATTGTCAAATGTCAGCGAAATGCGCACATTGCAGGATATGTTTGCTCAGCAAAAGCAATTATCGGCAATGGGGGAAATGGTGGCGAGTATGGCCCATCAAGTGAGAACTCCGCTGGCAACGGCAATACTTTATGCATCACAACTGAATAATTCTGCGGTGGACAATGAAAAACGCAGCCGTTTTTCAGAAAAAATTCTTGAACGTTTACAGTTTCTGGAAAAGCAGGTCAACGATATGTTGATTTTTGCCAAAGACGGCCGCTTGGCTATGGAGACTTTTTCATTGGCGGGCTTGTTTAATCATCTTCGCGAAGCATTTAAAGAATATGCAGGCTACAGCAAGATTGATTTACAAATTATTAACAATGCTTTTGACGATGAAATACTGGGAAATCAAAATGCTTTACGCGGCGCGTTAATGAATTTATTGAATAATGCAGTTGATGCTGCGGGTCAGGAGGGAAAGATAAAACTATCTGTGGACCAACTGAAAAATACTCTGCGGATTGCCATTCAAGATAATGGTCCAGGCATTGCCAATGAAATATGTCCTCGGGTTTTTGAACCTTTTTTTACGACTAAAACAAACGGTACAGGCTTAGGTTTGGCGGTGGTCAATAGTGTGATCAAAGCCCATGGCGGTCAGGTGCAAGCTGAGTCCATACCGGGAGGAGGTGCGGTTTTTTCCCTAAATCTTCCTTGTATAAGACAGGCAAGCCGGTCTTTGCCGGGAGGGTTCTCCGGTAAAAATCATAAGCAAACCCGTAATCAGAGAACTACGATATGAAACAGTATGACGTGTTAATTGTTGAGGATGATCCGGCCTTATGCGAGGCGCTCTGTGAGACGCTGGAGCTGGAAGGGTATCGTGTTATGTCTGCGGTTAATGGCATCGAAGCCTTAACCAGACTGGCGCTAGCCCCATTTAAGCTAGTAGTCAGCGATGTGCAGATGCCGGTAATGGATGGATTCCAGTTATTGAAAAATATGCAGGCTAACTATTCCGAAATACCGGTATTACTGATGACGGCTTATGGCACGATTCCCAAGGCAGTAGAAGCCATGCAGGCAGGGGCTTGCGATTATCTTATCAAACCGTTTGAAGCGAAAAACCTGGTAAGCAAAGTGGCTAATCACGTTATGACTAACCCGGATGCATCCAATGTTTCTGCCAATAATAGAATCGTTCAAGATGAAAGCATGAAAAAGCTTTATGCACTGATATCAAGAGTTGCTAAAACCGATGTCAGCGTTTTATTGCAGGGCGAAAGCGGCACAGGTAAAGAGATAATTGCCCACTATATCCATCAGAATTCAACTTATTTTCGTGGGCCTTTTATTGCAGTGAATTGTGCGGCAATTCCTGAAAATATGCTTGAAGCAATGTTGTTCGGTTATGAAAAAGGCGCTTTCACGGGCTCAGTCCAGGCCATGCCGGGTAAATTTGAGCAAGCGCAGGAAGGGACGCTGTTGCTGGATGAAATAGCCGAAATGGATTTGGCCTTGCAGGCAAAATTATTGCGGGTATTGCAAGAGAAAGAAGTCGAGCGGCTCGGTAGTCATAAGAAAATCAAGCTAACCGTCAGAATTTTGGCGGCTACCAATCAGAATTTAAAAGAACAGATGGAACTGGGGCGATTCAGAGAAGATTTGTATTACCGGCTCAATGTTTTTCCTATAAATATTCCGCCTTTACGTAACCGGCCTGGCGATATTTTGCCGCTGGCAACCGGATTAATCCAACGTCATAGCACACAAGGCAAAAAATTGCCGGAATTGGATAATGAGGCAGTTGAAAAAATGCTGGCTCACAACTGGCCTGGTAATGTCAGGGAGCTGGAGAATGTCGTGCAGCGGGCGCTTATTTTACGGGCAGGAGACCGGATTACTGTTGAAGACCTGGTGCTTGAAGAAGGCAGCTCAATGAGCACGATGATTACCGAGAAATCCTCTATTGCTGAATCAAACGGCGCAGTTAAAGCGGAGAGTAAAGATGAAAAAATTCATGCCGGAGGACTAGGTGAAAGCGTCCGTTGCACTGAAGAAAACATTATTTTACAAACTTTACAGATGGAAAACGGCAATCGTAAAACGACAGCTGAAAAACTGGGGATTAGTCCTAGAACGCTCAGGTACAAAATGGCGAAGATAAAAGATTCCGGAATTACTCTCCCTTGCTGAACTATGGCATTAATAATGCTTGAGGTTTTAAGTGAGTGTCTGAACTATGGTGGTAAGAGGAAACCCAATGAGTGATATGAATGTAAACCAGGTTTTAGCTCAAATGCGGGCAATGTCACTGGAGGCGGGAAGTCAAGTGCAGGAAACAAGTGGAAATACTGATTTTTCTGCATTGTTAAACCAGTCTATCGACTCCGTTAATGATACTCAGCAAGCTGCCGGAAAAATGACAGTAGCTTTTGAGACAGGCGATGCAAATGTGAGTTTAGCCGAGGTAATGGTGGCTACACAGAAAGCAAGCGTTTCGTTTCAGGCGATGCTGCAAGTCAGGAATAAACTGGTGGAAGCTTATCAAGATGTCATGAATATGCCCATGTAGGACAGTCAATTATGCCTGCAAAGGCGTTTGTAAATAAAAATCAAAAATGAGTGAGCAAGTTGGGAATAATATGGTTGATGCTTCGGTTCAGCAGGCTTTAATGGCAAAAGCAGAGGCTCATCCAGCCATTAAAGGTCTGGCTGGGCTTACCATTGTCCGCCAGCTTGGATTAATGCTCGGCTTAGCCTTTAGTGTCACTATTGGAGTTGCTGTGGTGTTATGGTCCCAGTCGCCCTCCTATGGGCGATTGTTTTCTGAAATCGGTGAAAAAGATGTGGCTGAAATTCTTGAAGTCCTGGATAAGCAGGGCATCAAGTATAAAGTCGAAAGCGGTTCCGGTGCAGTTATGGTGCCGATTGATGAAGTGAATGAGGTAAAGCTTAAATTAGCGGCTCAGGGATTGCCCCGAAGTAATAGCCTGGGTTATGAGTTACTGGATAAGGATCAGGGCTTCGGTTCCAGCAAGAGCGTGGAAATGGTGCGCTTCCAACGGGCTCTGGAGGGCGAAATTGCGCGCACCATTATGTCTATTCAGAATGTAAAAACCGCCAGAGTATTGTTAGCCCTTCCTGTACAGTCGGTATTTGTGCGGGAGCGCAAGAAGCCAAGCGCTTCAGTCATAGTAAATTTATACCAGGGCCGTTCGCTGGATAAAGGTCAGATTGAGTCGATTATTCACCTGGTGGCATCCAGCGTGCCGCAGCTTGAAGCGGAACAAGTGACAGTAGTGAATCAAAAAGGTCAGTTGCTAAACAGCAATGACTCATCATCAGAAGTTAATTTGACCTCGAAGCAGTTTGAATACAAGAAAAATATTGAAGAACATCTGATGGGGCGGATTGAAAATATTTTGACTCCGCTGGTAGGTGGCGATGGAATGCGTGCGCAAATTTCAGCGGATGTAGATTTTACCGAAACTGACAGAACGCAGGAAATGTTCAATCCTGACTTGCCGGCATTAAGAAGTGAACAAACTTCCGAAGAGCAAAGCACGTTGCCTGCTGTTCAGGGTATTCCCGGCGCCTTATCAAATCAGCCAACGCCTGCGGGCACCGCTCCGGAAACGACAACCCCGCAAAATTCAGTTGCGAATCCGGGTTCAGCAGCGGCCGCTCCGGCAAAAGCTCCTGGCTCAGCCACTAAAAATTCAACTCGAAATTTCGAGCTGGATAAAACAATCACCCATACTCGTCTGGCTACCGGCTCTTTACGTCGATTATCCGTGGCGGTAGTTGTTGACGACAGGCATATAGCCCAAGGAGAGGGAGTGATAAAAGCTCAGTCATATGTTCAGGAAGATATTAACCGTTTTAGTGATCTGGTGAAACAGGCGGTCGGTTTTGATAATAGCCGGGGCGATACAGTAACTGTCACTAATGTGGCTTTTAAAATACCGGAAGAACTTGAGGCTTTGCCGGAAATCCCTATGTGGGAACAAGGCTGGTTTCTTAATTTAGTAAAGCAAGTAGTTGCGGCATTAGCCGTATTATTTCTGCTTTTTGGCGTGTTGCGGCCTACAATGCGCGGCCTGATTAGTCGTGATGCAGAGGAAAAAAAGGCAGCTATTTTAGCGGAGGCGGAAGCAAGGGCGGCAGCAATGGGCGGTACGGTCAGCTATAAAGATGGTATTCCTGTTGCCGTTCCTGCCAATCAACAAAGGGCAAATGCTGCTTTGGGCAATGATGTGGAAGACCTTTTACTTCTGGATGCGCCCCAAAGCTATGAACATCGGCTGCAATATGTGAAGAAACTGGTTGACGATGATCCGAAAATAGTAGCGCAAGTCATTAAATCATGGATTAGAAAAGATGGCTAAAGAGCTAAGTCAATCTGAGCGCGCGGCCGTATTACTGCTGGGACTGGGGCAGGAAAGAGCGGCGGCGGTTTTGATGCATATGAATCCTCGGGAAGTGCAGATACTGGGCACCACGATGGCCAGTGTGGGGGATATTTCCCCGGATATGGTTGATCTGGTACTGGAGGAATTTATTCTTGCGGTAAGAAACCAGACATCGCTGGGAATGGATACCGACTCTTACATCCGCCATGTATTGATCAGCGCGCTGGGTGCTGATAAGGCAAACAGCATCCTTGACCGGATTTTGCAAGGCGGCAGCACTAAAGGTATTGAGCAGTTGAAATGGCTGGATACCCGATCAATTGCCGATATGATTCGCCTGGAGCATCCGCAAATTATTGCAACTATTTTGTCTTTATTGGATAGCGAACAGGCGGCTGAAGTAATCATGTTTTTACCCGAAAATATGCGTTCCGATTTGCTAATGAGAATAGCCACGATGAAGGGAATGCAGCCGAACGCCTTGCGTGAGCTGGATCATATTATGGAAAAACAGCTAACCGGCAGTGATAATGTCAAATCTACCACTATCGGAGGAATTGATGCGGCCGCTAACATTTTAAATTTCATGGAAGGCTCTGCCAGTGATCTGGTGATGTCTGAGATTTCCGAGCACAGAGCGGAACTGGCTCAAGAGATTCAGGAAAAGATGTTTGTTTTTGAAGATCTTGCTCTTATGGATGAAAGAGGCATGCAGACATTGCTGCGCGAAGTACCGACCAGCCAGTTATTGCTGGCATTACGAGGAGTCGGCGAAGGTCTTAAAGAAAAAATATTCAGCAATATGTCCAAACGTGCAGCGGAAATGCTGCGCGATGATTTGGAAGCTTCGGCACCGGCTAAACTGAGCGAAGTCGAGTTGGCTCAGAAAGATATATTGAGCATAGTTAAAAAATTAGCGGATGCCGGCGAGATCATGTTGGGCGGTAGTGATGAATTCATCTAAAACGTCAGGTTTTTCTCCTGCTGAGCTGGCGTCATTAAGCTTGTGGAATATGCCTGACGTTTCGGGGGCGGAGCCTAGCGGCAAATCGGAGCCGGTGAGTCTTGAAGAAGAGCTGGCGCCTGTTTTAACGGTTAATGATATTGAAACGATGCAAAAACAGGCTTATAGCGAAGCTTTTGCTCAGGGTAAAAAGGAAGGGTTTGAGCAAGGCTTTACCGAAGGTTCAAAAAAAGGCTATGAGGAAAATTTGCATTTGATGCAAAAACAGGCAACAGAATTTATCACTCTTGTTGACTCCTTAAATCAGCCATTTAAATCGCTGGATGAAGAAGTGGAAAAAGAGCTGGTAAAACTGGCTATAGGAATTGCCACTCAAATAATACGCAGAGAAATTAAACTCGATCCGGGACAGGTGGTTGCTGCTGTCAGAGCCGCGATAAAGGCTCTGCCGCTGGCGTCACAACAAATTAGCTTATATTTACATCCTGAAGATGCTGAACTGGTACGTTCCGCATTGTCGCTGGATGAGATGTCCTCACGATGGGGAATTATTGAAGATCCATTGATTACACGGGGCGGTTGCAAAGTCAATACAGAATTCTCTCATGTTGATGCAACAATAGAAAATCACCTCGCCGCTGTTATAGCGGCGATAATGGGCGGTGATCGGGAACAGGATAGGAGTCGATGACTCCTGATATAAATCGGTCACAAATTTGGCTGAAAAAATTAAAACCCTACTATGAAAGACTGTCAGAAACACAGGAGCTCATTGTTGAAGGCAAGCTCTCCCGTATGGTCGGATTGACTCTGGAAGCTGTTGGATGCAGAGCTGCGATTGGTTCCCGCTGCCGAATTGAGACTAAAGGAGGCCGGAAGATTGAAGCGGAAGTGGTAGGGTTTTCCGGAGAGCGGGTTTTTTTAATGCCGACAGGAGAACTTCATGGGCTCGAACCTGATTGCCGCGTTATTCCTTTGGGTAAAAACAGCCTGGCACGAGTGGGGTATGGTTTACTGGGCAGGGTTCTGGACGGCGCCGGCAACCCGCTTGATAATAAAGGGCCGTTTAAAACTGATAAGCTGATGTCCCTCAATGGCAGTCCTATCAATCCTTTATCAAGAAAGCCGATACGCGAAGCACTCGATGTGGGCGTAAGGGCGATAAACTCGATACTTAGCGTAGGCCGTGGCCAGCGTATGGGCTTGTTTGCCGGAACAGGCGTGGGCAAGAGCATCCTGTTGGGCATGATGACAAAGTTTACCACCGCCGATATTGTAGTTGTGGGACTAATTGGGGAACGGGGGCGGGAAGTCAATGAATTTGTACAGAAGATTTTAGGCGAAGAAGGTCTTAGAAGAGCAGTGGTTATTGCTACGCCTGCCGATTGTCCGCCGTTAATGCGTGTGCATGGAGCGCTTCTGGCAACCAGTATTGCCGAATTTTTTCGTGACGAAGGACTTGATGTGCTGCTGCTGATGGATTCGTTAACACGATATGCGCAAGCTCATCGTGAAATTGCCTTGGCGATAGATGAACCCCCTGCTACCAAAGGCTATCCACCATCGGTTTTTGCAAGATTGCCGCATTTGGTGGAGCGGGCTGGTAATGGCAATAAAGAAGGGGGATCAATAACAGCATTCTATACCGTATTAACAGAGGGCGATGATAATAATGATCCCATTGCCGATGCGGCCAGAGGAGTGTTGGATGGACATATAGTCTTGTCCAGAAGCTTGGCGGAATCAGGTCATTTCCCGGCCATAGATATAGAAGCGTCAGTCAGCCGGGTTATGCCGGACATTGTCGATTCCCGTCACTTACAAATGGCGCGTGACTTAAGACGATTATATTCACTTTATCAGCAAAACCGCGATTTAATCAGTGTCGGTGCTTATCAGTCCGGGGCTGATCCCCGGATTGACAAAGCTATTGAAAAAAATCCAGAAATTCTAGAATTTTTGCAGCAGGATATGAATGAGGCGGTCGATATAAGCCGCAGTTTAAGTGAATTGGAAATATTGCTAAGTTTAAACAGGACAGTTGCTAATCAATGAAAAAATCACAACGTATTAAGACCATTGTCGAGCTTAAAGCGGCTCAAGAAAAAAATGCTTTGGAAGCACTGGGAGAAGCTCAGCGAAAACTGTTTGCAATGCAGGCCCAAGTGGAAGGTTTTAGAAAATACCGGAAGGAGTATCAGGATAAATTTGATCAACGCGGAGCCCAAGGCGTTAAAGTTGAACAGTTGCTGGAGTTCAGGTCATTTATTGATAAGCTCGATAAGGCTATATCAGGGCAGGAATATTCTTTGCGCCTGTGTGAAACGGAGTTAATAACTCAAAGAAAAATATGGGAAGAGCTGCATCAACGCACCCATAGTTTGCAGAAAGTTTGTGATTCTGCCCTGGCTATGGAGGCCAGGCAGGAAGCAAAGCTCGAACAACTGGAACTGGATGAACGCGCATCCAGGATGGGCCGGAATAATTCTAATGGCATGAGAAATGCTTAAAGCTTATATAGGTTTAATTGAGGTTTAGGGAGATTTGATCATGAATATTGCAGGCGTAAATTCGTCGCCATTGTTATCCGGCACCAGTCCATCTGTAGGATTACCGATACCTCTACTAGTTAATAGCGCTGTTCCCGAAGGCTTCACAGGAACATTAGTTGAGCAGATTGCTTTGTTAAGCGCTGCAATTAACCAGAATAAGCTACCTCTGCAGATACAGAATATTGTTCAGTCCAAAGTAACTGAGAGTGTGAATGGTAATGTCAGTCTATTGGAAAATAAAAGCACTCTGCAAGAACTTGCCGCTTTACTTGGCAAGGAATTGCCGGTGTCCTATAAAATAAATGAAGATGTGAAACCAGAAGCAATCCAGGCTGCGTTAACGGATCTATTAAAATACATGACGACGGGCTCCGCTAGTGAAAAAGTGAATACTGATCAAAATAGTGCTGATCAAAATGTGGATGAGGCTAAGATGAATGTTCCGGCGCAAGTGAGTCCGAACCAGGTCTTCAGTGGTTTGATGACAGAAAGCGTGGAGAACAAGCCCGAAAAACAAACAGAAGATACTCAAATCGAAAATCAACCGGATAATACCCGGTCAATAGATGGTGAAAGCCCTGAAATTATCTCCCAGTTATTGATGCCGCCGGCTCTTCCTGAAGGCAAAATTACTGAAAAAAAAATAGATGACAGTTCTGCAAATGAAGATGTAATTACAGAAAACGCGGTGCTTTCTTTTTTAACACCCGTGGTGACAGATAATAAATTGAATTTACAGCCATCGGTGACCAATAATAAATTGAATTCGCTTAAAGAAGATACACCGTTAGATATTTTCTTGCCAAAAGCCGCCGCTTTTAAGGCGCCGGTTCAGGATAAGCAACAAAGCCTTGACTTAAACTTAAACTCCCTCGAAAAAACAGTATTGATTGAGCAACCATCCTCATCTTTAAGCGCAGATAAAGCGGCGCCTCAACAGATTCCGGATATAGTTCAGCTTGACAAGCCATTGAGTACGAAGACCGATGTCCCTGCAATAACAAAACCTTTAACTCATCCGGATTGGAGCAAGGATATGGGTGACCGGATTATATGGATGAATAACAAGGCAATACCAGCAGCGGAAATCAGGCTTAATCCTCAGCATCTTGGACCTATCTCGGTTCGTATTGATATTAATCAGGATCAGGCAACAATTACATTTTCTGCCCAACATAGCGCAGCAAGAGAAGCTCTGGAAGCCTCTATTCCAAAGTTGCGGGAAATGATGAGCGCTCAACAACTCAATCTTGTGGATGTGAATATTTCTCAACAATCCACCCCAGATCACGGACGCTCATCGTCACAAGGATTTGCTCAAACGGCCGGGGGTAGCGGCAATGAGCAAGGAAATAAAAGCATGGCTACTGAAGGAGTTACTAATGTCATTGAAGACATTGAAAATGGCCAGGCTATAGTGAGTAAAGGATTGTTGAGCCTCTATGCATAGTTTGCAAATTTGATTAACACCGTTTAGTAAGAAATTTTTGCCCAGAGAAAAGGCATGCTTTTCTTTCATCGCGCCGAATCATTGCGCACTGAATTTTATCTCCTTTCAATAGGCTTAATTTTTAGTGCCTACACTGTGACTTTTCACTGGCTTATTTTTGAATAAATTACCCATCTTTATATAAAGAACTATACTTTGAGGATATAAATATACATATCGAAATATGGTTGGCAAGGTGTTTATAAAATGTCCGAAAAAAACTTAGCGCAACATTTTCAGCAATACTTTACAGTAAAGTCAGCAGACACACCCGACTTAAAAAAGGCGGTATATAAGCTCAGGTATGACGTTTATTGTACAGAATTAGAATACGAAAAAGATTGTCCACCTGGTTGTGAAAAAGACAAGTTTGATGATTATTCAAGTCATGTCTTGATACAGCATAAATCTTCAGGAATTTATGCAGGCAGTGTAAGATTAGTAACTCCACCGTTGAATAACCCGCAAGCGCCTTTGCCGTTTGAAGTTAATTGCTTGCAATCAGTGGATGCTAAAAAAATAGCATTTCTTGAAAAAGAAGGCAGAATTTATCTCGGTGAATTATCAAGATTGGCAGTGCTCGGTTTTTTCAGGCGAAGGTCTGGTGAAAAATCGAATCCTTACGGTATAAATTTGTTGCACAACCCAATGGGTATAAGTGCTGAAGAAATGCGCTACTTTCCCTTTATAGCGGTAGCGCTGTATATGGCTTCTGCCAGCATTGCAATAACTCGGGGTATTAAATATATAGTTGTGATGATGGAGCCTCGATTAGCAAAACATTTATCCCGCTTCGGGATTTGCTTTATCCAGCTTGGGGAAGTTATGGACTACCATGGCGAAAGAGCTATGTTTTATATTGACAATCCTACTTTGTTTGATAATTTCAAGCCGGAACTTGAAGAGTTTTACCAGCTTGTCGACAGTCAACTAAAACCTCTCAGTCCCTATCAGATTTAAACCATATTTAATCCGCCGGCATTAGAATGAAAATTTAAAACGCTCTTAAGTTCGATAAGACTCCAGTTATAAGTGAAGTTTTCCCTGACTTCGGCTCAATCTTTATTTATTTTAGAGGATATTATGAAATCGGCAGATGCTAATAAAAAGGTGAATATAGATCAATGTATTCGTAAATTGAATAAAGTTCACAAGCAAAGACTAGGTCCATTCGGACCTATTTTAGGAATGATTTTAATAATTATGTTTGCTTTTGCTCTCTTGCCTTTATTTCTTTTCCTAATATTTTTTAACACGGTCTATTTTTGGATACGGAGGCAAAAAGGAATTGATACTAAGCCTTACTTCAATTACGATCGGCATAAGCTTGCGCATTTACAATTTGCTGATAAATTTTGGTGCGAGTATTGCGAATGGGCAAATGGAGCATTGCAATGGGGTCTCGCTATAACTAATGAAATTGAACGTCGATATTGCCCTATTCAAAATCAGTGTCATCCGCACTGCGAAAAAGCTAAGGATTGGCGCAATGAGTATCTGAATTATGAACATGACCCCGAAGCTATTAATGGCTATTATTCTAATCGATACCTACAAGAGTCAGCGCTAGATGACTAAGATGTGTTCAATACCCGGCGGCTTTAGCTATTTATAAAGATGGTAACCACATATTGAAAAGCGATTGCCTGGGATGCTTGCTACCGGCGTATTATCTCAAGTGGTTGACCATATCTGAGCGTTTTTAAGTTGGGGCAAAAACTATCACTCATTGTTTTTGCTAATTTTCTGTATGAAGAGTCGGATTACACTTAAGAATTTGATTCCGCCAGTTTTAAGCTATAGTCCATAGCGCCCAGGGGCAATTATATTGTTTGGATCTAATGCTTTTTTAATTTTTTTTAATACATCCGGCACGGCCTGCACCCGGACCAATTCATTCATGGACTGCACACCTAAGCGATAGGGTACGAAACCTTTTTTTCGGCCGGTTTCAAATAATTCGTTATAACAATCGCGAGCATTGGCAACCTCACGTTCATCCTGACGATCAAATAGGATCGATATAGTGCTGTCAAAACATCGATAGGATAGGCTGGTCAAAGTAATGAGTGGTTCGATATGATATTTAAGGCAAATAGACTTAGCCATTTCTACATATTCGCGAACTGCATGCGGTTTCATAGGCACCAACGGTGAATACCAGATTAAACCGCAACCGTCTTGTGCAGGATTCATCGGCGTACCATCCTGAGGGATTGAGCCGGACCGCCAATAAGCTAAAGGCAGGGCAATTTCGCTCGGCTCACCGGCAAATAATTGCATGGTTTTATTTAATGTATTGAGAACATTCGTAATATGCAGGTCACGCACAACCGGAATATATCGCAAACAATTATGCACATTGTTAACCAATCCCGGCGTTAAAAAAACCAGACGGCTTGCCACAGGCCTTAGAATACTTTTTATTTCACGGCAAACGGCCGCAACTAAGCGTTTATTTCCATATACCGCACCAATGCCCGTCCAATCCATCGCTTGATTACGCCTTGCCATAGCTTGCAAGGCAGCATCTGAAATTAATCCTTGCTCATTGAGCTGATCTTTCGGATAAGGTTCAGACATGGATAATACCCGATGTTTATTCATCAAATTGATTGATCCGGTAGAAGAGCCAACTTCAATAAGAACTTGTCTTATTTTTTCCACGGCTAATTCCAGATTGTCATCTTTTTTTACACTGAAAAAAAATGCCTTGAAACATTGTGGTTTCGGCGCCAAAGCAATGGTCATTTGAGTGACTATGCCAAAATTACTTTGCGAAAACAGACCATCTATATAAGGGCCAATGCCCCATTTAAGAGCTCGATCAACGGCATTACCGCCCAAACCTGATAACATCGATTGATTATATATTTCACCGTCAGGTAATACTGCTTGCAAACCCATCACGGCTGCAAAATGATCGGTGTAAGGCGTAATGCCATAACCTCGCTCCAGAGCGTTACCCAGTAAACTGCAATCAGGGCCTGCACCTGTAACCGGAATTAAAAAAGAATAATGATGCTGTTTTAAATAATCATTCAAGACTCGTTGCGTTACGCCGGGCTGGACGGAAATTAAGCCGGTTTCGGCATCGAAATCGACTATTTTGTTCATGCGGGATAAATCAATCAATACGCAGTCGTTTTTAACCGGATTAGCCGAGCCATAACCCCAATTCCGCCCGGTGCTGTAAGGATATAGCGGGATATGGCATTCGTTGGCTATCAGCACAATTTGTACTATTGCTTCAACACTATTAGGATACAGAATTGCCGGTACCGTTAAGTTAACGCCGATACAATTTGCAGTTGCCTTTTTAAGTTGTACAAAATCAGTTACCACAAATTCGGACCCAATAATTTGTTTCCATTGAGATAAGGCCGCTTGAAAAGATAAAGACATGATAGGGAACCTGTTAGTTGGAGTTTCTGAAATTAATTGTAGATCAATAGAACATTGAAAGTTATTTATCTATTCGCCGATAACATGTCAATTTTTTTTACAAATTCATATTTTTTTAAAGTTTTTTCAGTAACATTTACTCAAAGCAAGTTTTTTTTGCTATTAAAAACTGGGAGTTAGCGCCCTGTATTTTTCATGGCATAGTAACTGCTTAATACTCAATGTAATGCATTTTTACTTAACAATTAGGAGATTTCATAATATGAAAACATTAAAATTAATAGGCGCAACAGCCCTTTTGCTGTTGAGTAGTCAAGTTAGCGCTATTACAGTGGGCGGGGTAACTTGGGATCCGGATTCTCCACTTGATTTTTCTTCATTTTCCATTGCTGCACATCAAAACATTGATCCAACAACCGGTGCACTGAGTGGGTGGGGAATTTTTACCACCATGAATGGAACTGACCAAGCTACGTTTTGCCCTGGCTGTGAATTAACATTTCAATTTTCAGGTTATACTCCTATACCTGGGTCCCCTATAACCGTTCCAACTTTCGGATCAACAATTACCTATAGTGGGGGTATCGTACAAGTCTTTGTAGATAATACCCCGGAAATTACCAACCCAGCTGATCCAACAACTCTGACCGCTGCCAATACCTCAGATGGAACTTTATGGCTGGATTTGGTAGGCCATGGTAATTTTTTAGGTACAGCAGATGCTAATCTCCAAACTTTGACAGGTTCGGGTTTTTTGGACGTTATTGGCGGTCTTGCCCAAGCCAATTTCAATACCAATACAAAATCTAATGGATCTGATTTCTCTCAAACGTTTAGTTTTACACAGTTAGTTAATGGAGACCCCAAAAATGCAAATGGAACTGGTAATGTCGCTAGTGATAGCATTGCAATTAACGCTCCAGAGCCTGTTACATTATCTTTGCTGGGATTAGGCTTACTGGGCTTTTCTACTCTGCGTCGTAAATCAGTATAAGTTGTCCAATTGGGTTATCCGGCTAGGGTAACCCAATTTCTCCACACTAGAATCAATTAAAATAACTGTTTGTTCTTTAATTGTTTTTTTATAAACTTCTTTCTAAATAAGTTTATAAAAAAACAGTCAAGCGAAGAAATATTACGATTTTTTATCGTATCAAGGATCGTAATATTTTGAAAAGATTATCTAGCAGGCTGGATAACTTCAGATGATTTAGCACCCCCCACAATATATTGAACAATTAATCTACTTCCGGTTTCTCAACTTTTCCTCACTGCCCCGGCATTTTTAAAATAAAGGTAAGTACAGGCACGTTATTTCGCTTGACGAAAGTGAGGGTGGCATCAATAAGATTTTGCACTTTGAGTAAAAGGAGTCCCTATAGTCATGACCAACAGCGCATTTTTGTTGTTCACCTCATCCTAGGAGTTTCAAAGTCAAATGCATTGCAACGCGAGCAGTGGCTTCAGAGGGTGGTCATCGCAATAAAGGAAGCAGATGTTGGATTAGCTACATTCTATAGGATGTCGGCTTACGTCATCTTTGGCCGTGCCAGTATGGCCCATGCCGTGTGCGTCAACCATCATGGATTAGCAGATACTATTCGTGCTATTTTCCAATATCCTAACTGTAATGGCTTTGCTTAAAACATTGAATGGCTAATTTTATTTTCGGATGGAAGAAAAGCTCCGTCAGCATGGGCAGATGGCTTGATGAGCCATAAATAAATCAGTCGGATAAAGAATTTAGCTATAAGTTAGACCACTGTAAAATTTTCTGACACTCATAAGACAGCAGTGTTTTAGCTTTGCTACGCGACAGTACTCACATTCACAAGCGAATCACTCCAGCTTATCTGATAAAGCCAGCATTATTGCTCTTGGCGATCATTAATATACCTTCAAAAACCCAATACTCGCCGATTGGTAGCCTATACTGTTATGCGCAGCATGCTGGAATACCATATACGCGCTGATAAATAGCGAACTGTAAGTAAGAGTGTATTTTCGAGCTTATCCCTAGATTTTAAAAGCCGCCTAATTTTGGAGTTAGTGTATATAGGCATTCGTACGTATTGTATATTTAGTTCGAAACAGTAATTATAAACCCGATGATAAGTTGATAAATTTAAACTGATAATGCAGTGGCCTTTCCTAGTTATAAATCTGAATGGTCGGGGGTGGCTTTTACTTGCAATCAATAACAATTTCTGGTTGAAGCGAATACAAGTTTCAACTCATCATACTAAAGTATTAATACTCTTAGAGCATTTAAAAATAGACATGGAATTTACTCCATTCATTACATGAGTCATACCCAATAAAATATTCAGTTAAAACTTATGCAAGATTATGTGCTAAGTAATAAAAATCAAGAGGAAGTCTAAGTGCATAATAGAAAAATGGATTATCAAAAGTGATTGATGGGTATCTCTGTAGTTCCTCTGACTCTGCAATTTTTGGTATCGGGAGATAGTAAGGAAACGAAATAAACGGCTCATTTCTCAGAGAAATATTTAGCCAGAAAAACTTCCGCCAACCCGAATTACGTGACATAGAAAAGCGCATCGCTCAACTGGCTGAAATAGATGGCCGTTGGGAAGCTTAAATGCGCGGATAGATCGGAAGGCATTTTCTATTTCTGGTCGAGAGCCTGAAAAGACTGGAAAAGCAGCTAAGCCATTTGATGTCATGCCGATGTTCAAATTGCTGAGAGTCCAAACGGACCACGTGCCGATAATAATGAGGAGTAAATCGCAAATGAAAGGTTTCCTTTAGATGGAGGTGTGCAGCGTTCACCTAAGTTAGCACCTTAATTCTGGTCGATAAAAATATCTTTTTAATTTTTTCAAGACGTTATGTTAATGCATAAATTTATGGAGTATTAAACGTGAATATACAATTATTTAAAAAAGGCTTCTTGCTGTTTTTATTACTGATAGTTTGCAATATATCCCGGGCAGAAACCTCCTTTTCCGGTCTGTATGCTTTTGGAGATAGTTTAATGGATACCGGTAATGATTATGTTCTTACTGGAGTAACCGGGTTTTCTATTCCTCCTAAAACGCGTTATTACCAAAGTCGATTTTCTAACGGCCCTAATACGGTCGATCAGTTATGGGAATTAATGAATCATTCAACTCAAGTAATTCCTTTCATGACTATACGTCCGAGCGAGTTGAAAATAACTGAAAATGAAGCGTTAAACTTCTCATTCGGGGGCTCGACTAGCGGTATTTTTAGTTCCGTTCTAGGTCAATTTAACGTGCCGGGTCTTTTGGGGCAAGTGGGGATATTCAAAATTATAAAGCTCGGTGATGGCGTATTGAAAAAATCTGTAGCTTTAATTTGGACAGGGGCTAATGATTACTTTTATCAGTATATTGGCGGAGTACCTATGTCCGCTGACCAGGTAACAAAAAATATCGAGAAGGCTGTTAAATTATTATATGCTTCCGGAATTCGCAATTTTATAGTACCGAATGTGCCCGACCTAGGCGATGTACCTCTTGCTCTGATATTGGCATCCGCACCAGGAAAAGAATGGATTCCGCAAGCGCTTTCACAACAAACTGAAGATCATAATATCAAGCTGGATCGCATACTTCATAATCTGGCAATAACCTTGCCACAAGTTAAAATCTTTCCGGTCGATATTTACAGCCGTGTAAAAAGCTTAATCACACCCTCGCAAATTGTGCCTGGCCCTGCCGCCGGTTGTATATATCATATGCCGGTGCCCAATGCTGAGGTATGTTCGGCTGTCAATTTCGATTTAGGAGTCGGGCTCTACTACTGGGACGAAATACATCCAACTACAGAAGCGCATAGCATTCTGGCGAATATAATACATGAGGTAATGACGCAATAATTTTTCACTTAATGCATATGTAATTACGTAGCGCTAGCCCGGATATTTCATAAAAAAAGCGGGTAAATCCTGTAGAGTTCGATAAAATTGAGTTGCTTACATTGAATTTGAACAATGATTTACCTGCCAAATTGTACTGCCATTCATATTGAATTTCCTGCCTTTAATCGCCGTAAAATCCAAGCCGACTTCAGCGGTGACGCACATATTCCACTCCCCAGACTCGGACCGACCCCTGCACCGACTCGTCGACTTGTTGCGGCAACGGGTATATGGCTTGGCTTGTGGTTATGAAGATTTGAACGATCATGATATCTTAAGAAACGCTATCGCCTTTGAGACGGCTGTCGAAAAAATCACGTGCTGGGCAGCCGGTCAATGCGGTGCCGGTTCGAGCAACCAGCGGATCGGACACGGATGTGGCGGCTTCATGAAAACTTGTTGAGTCAATTTATCCCCTCCTACAATCACCCACCCAAGTCTGTCCGGCATCAACTATCTTGGCCGAATTGACGACACACTCCTGGCCGGTTTTAGTTAAAAAAGGGGGTAGTGGGTTAAACCTGCGATTCGTTATGAATATCACGCCCAAACTCGATCTTATTGATCAGCCGTCCAATGACAACAGCATGCATCTCCTCCAGCTTCGAGAAGCAGATGCTTCGGCGAGCCAGTCGCTTGATCCAGGTCCTGAAGTTCAGGTTTTTGCATTCTATCTTTTGGATGTTGCGCTTGCCGATCTCACGCCTGCCAACTTCCAGATGCCGTTGGTAAGCCCCCAGTCATCCGTGAAGTAACGATTACTATTGAACGGGGCAAGCATCGCTTTCACGTCTTGGAAAACGATGTCCATTCGTTTGCCAAACACATAAGCCAGCACGGTGTTAGTGGCGGGGGTCAACGGCGTACCACCGCCAGCGCGGGTTTGATTTAGCGATCATTGCTCATTCAATTCAGCCTTTTGACAGGCCGGTTCCAGCCTCACTTCCCGTGGCTTCCCTGCGTCCTTAAGATACAACGGGTTCACTTGCACAAGAGTAGAGGCTATTTTTTTTAAGGTGCTAATCACCGTATTTTTGTTAATCTTAAGCACCCGCGCCGTATCGCGGGTGCCGCTGCTGTTGATGGCCATCTCGACAACTTGGGCCTTAATGCCAGGCTCATAAGCCCTGTAACGGTAGTTGCGCATAAAGGTCTGGGTCGGGCAATCCGGGTGTCGGCAACAATAGCATTGTGCGCCATGCGCACTTAAGCCTAATTTTGCAATGTTGTTGCCGCCACATTTTGGGCAAATGATTTCATGATAACAGGTCATGGGTAAATTAAGCAATATTTAAATCAATTAATTATCCCATTATTCTCATGTCAATTCACAGTTTTAACCCGTTACCGAATTGTCGAGTGTTATACCAATCCCAACAAGTTTTC
>JAQUOU010000026.1 GCA_028716975.1 Methylobacter sp.
CAGCCACCTGTCAATACTTATCACTCCCGGTCGTGGCTAAAACGTTCTCCCCCAAAGCTGCTACCGTGAAAGAACTGCGCATTATACAGACTCAACATACCCCGTCAAGCTGTTATTTTTATCCTTGCAAACTTTCTTTTACCTACCTGAAATAGATGTGCGGTATTCACTGGCACTCCAAGTTTTGAATCAGTGACTTTTTCTCCATCAATCTTAACTGCGCCTTGGTTAATCATTCGGATTGCCTCAGAAGTACTGCTGGTTAATCCCGCTTCTTTCAAGATATTGGCAATTGCCAACTCTCCATTTTTACCTTGCATACTAACTTCCACCACTTCCTCCGGTACCTGCTTCTGCTGGAAGCGCGCAATAAAATTTCGCATAGCCTGATTTCCGGACGTAGCACCACCATGAAATCTACTTACAATTTCTTTAGCCAATTCATATTTGAAATCTCTTGGATTTTCTTCATTAGATTCACATTTTTTCCTCCATGAATTAATCGAATCCATGTCCTTAAAACTCAATAATTCGAAATAGCGCCACATTAGCCCATCCGAAATGGACATTAATTTACCGAACATATCATCAGCAGAATCAGCTATGCCAATATAATTACTAAGCGACTTCGACATTTTTTGCACGCCGTCCAATCCTTCCAGAATGGGCATAGTCATAACTACCTGAGGCTTCTGCCCATAGATTTCCTGCAATTGGCGTCCAACCAGCAAGTTAAACTTTTGATCTGTACCACCCAACTCCACGTCTGCCCTCATTATCACAGAATCATACCCTTGAATTAAAGGATACAGAAATTCGTGAATTGCAATGGGCTGTCCAGCCTTAAATCTTTTGCTAAAATCATCCCGTTCCAACATTCTGGCAACAGTATGTTTCGCTGCCAATTGAATCAATTCGGCGGGCGGCAATGCATTCATCCAGCTAGAATTAAACATCACCTGCGTTTTAGTCGGATCCAAAATCTTAAAAATCTGCTCTTCATAAGTCTTCGCATTTTCGATAATCTCTTCTCGCGTCAAAGGCTTACGCGTTACACTTTTACCCGTTGGATCACCTATCATTCCGGTAAAATCGCCGATCAGAAACAGGATTTCATGCCCCAAATCCTGAAACTGCTTTAATTTATTAATCAATACCGTATGACCCAAATGCAAGTCCGGCGCTGTCGGATCGAAACCAGCTTTGATCCGTAGCGGCCTTTTTTCTTCCAATTTTTTAATTAATTCTTTCTCTATTAAGATCTCATCCGTGCCTCTTAGCAGATATGCCAATACTTCTTCTTGCAATTCCATTCTCCAATCTACTGAATTAAATACTACTATTATAATTAATGAATAATTCTACAATATAAACTTTATTATTCAATAATTGGTAATATATTAAAAAAACCCTTAAAATAAATCTGCCATTACTCTAGAATCTGTATTTTTAAATAAATTCAATAACTTAGTCTATAAGTATCGTGAAGCCTAAACATTATACATTCTTACTCATGGCAATAATTGCAGCCATATCAACGTCTACTGGTTATGCCAAACAGGCAAATCTTTTACTGAATAATTCAGTTATTGGTTCCACGAGGTATGTTCAAACAGAAACACAAAGCATTATTGATCATAAAATACAACGTGGAGAAAATATTTTCGGCATTTTTTTCAAGCTGAAACTGAATAAAGCAGAGTTAAACCAAATCCTAAACGCAAATGCTGCAAGCAAACAATTTAGAAATCTCTCCCCTGGTAATATGTTACAAGTAAAAACAAATAGGGACGGCGAGCTTGAACAACTTACCTACTTAGTAAATCCCATTACCACGCTGACAGCCACTCGCAATAAAAACGATTTCATTGTCAGATTAACCACCAAAATCAATCTTGTTAAGCCGTTAAATATTCTTCCCCCCAATGAGGAATTTAGCACTGCATTGATTGCCGAACCAATAAGCTCCCGCGAAATAGTCAGTGCTCAAGCAACCATTAATTCTTCGCTATTCCAGGCAGGAAAGGAAGCCGGTTTATCTAATAGACTGATCATGCAGCTTGCAGATATTTTTGCCTGGGATATTGATTTTGCTACCAATCTACACAGTGGAGACCGATTCACAATTATTTATGAAAAAATTCCGCTTGATGGCAAAAAGACTGACAATAGCGAGATCATTGCAGCTGAATTTATCAATGAGGGTCAGGTTTTTACGGCCGTAAGATATAGAGATAAAAAAGGTAATGTTGAATATTACACCCCTGCCGGCAAAGGCATGCGAAAAGCTTTTTTAAGTGCTCCCGTTGACTTCGCCCGCATCAGCTCACCTTTTGACTTAAATCGCAAACACCCGGTACTAAATAGAATTCGCGCTCATAAAGGTGTTGACTATGCAGCAAGAACCGGTACTCCTATAAAATCAACAGGTGATGGTATAATTAACTTTCATGGACGTAAAGGCGGTTATGGTCAAGTAGTAATTGTTCAGCATGGACAACATTATGAAACGCTTTACGCCCATCTTTCCAATTTTAAAAAAGGCTTGCAGGATGGCGACCAGATAAAACAAGGGGATATTATTGGCTATGTGGGTCAATCCGGCCTCGCAACCGGACCTCACTTACATTATGAATTCCGGGTTGATGGCATTCACCGTAACCCATTAACAGCAAAACTGACCCATTCATTGCCAGTGAATAACACATTCTTGGCAGATTTTAAATTACAAGCCCAATTTTCATTAGCGCAACTCAGCCAGGCTAAAGCTAGAAACTGGATTGTAAAAAATCAGTTTAATATTAATGAGTAGGAAAAATGTCTGAATTTTATATTGGACTTATGTCCGGCACCAGTATTGATGGTATAGATGCAGGCCTAGTCGATTTCCATGATAATAAACCCCGTCTCATCGGCTTTGATTATCTGCCATTTCCAAATGAAATAAAAAGCGTCATCCAGCAACTCAGTGAACCCGATTCAAAGGTTTCCTTAAAAGATTATGGCGCCATGGATAATCAGCTCGGCCATTTATTTGCCGAGACTGTAAATACTTTACTTACAAAATTCAGCATCCCTGCCTCATCAATAAAGGCAATTGGCAGCCATGGACAAACTATCTATCATGCGCCCGACATTGAATTTCCTTTTTCGTTGCAAATAGGCGATCCCAATATTATTGCCGAAAAAACCGGTATTACCACAATAGCTGATTTCAGACGCAGGGATATTGCTGCCTATGGGCAGGGGGCTCCGCTGGTTCCGGGCTTTCATGAGGCCATATTTAGAGATCCCCATGAGCATAGATGCATCGTGAATATTGGTGGTATCGCCAATATTACCGTGCTGCCTGCCACTCAATCGGCAAAAGTCATTGGTTTTGATACGGGGCCCGGCAATACTTTAATGGATCAATGGATACAAAAGCACCAGCGTGTTGGTTATGATAAAGATGGCGCCTGGAGCAGAACAGGAAAGATAAATCATGATTTGGTCGCGCTATTAAAACAGGATGCCTATTTTCAAGCCGCGCCGCCCAAAAGCACCGGCAAGGAGTATTTTTCGCTGCCCTGGGTTTATCATAAGATTGCGACCGATGATTATCCGGCAGAAGACATTCAAGCCAGCTTATGCTTTTTAACGGCGATAACTATTTGTGACGCCATACGGAACTACGCACCTGCGACTGAACGGATATTAATTTGCGGCGGAGGTATTCACAACAGTTACTTATTACAGCTAATTGAACAGAACACAGCAAGTCCTGTTACATCAACCGAACAGTATGGAATTCATCCGGACCATGTTGAAGCTGCTGCCTTTGCATGGTTAGCAAGACAAACATTAAATAATCTGCCCGGCAATATTAAGGAAGTCACAGGAGCAGTTAGGCCGGTCGTTCTGGGGGGGATTTATCAGGGCAATACAAAAAAGGGCGAATAAATTCGCCCTGAGAATACCTTAAGCTGAAAAAGAAGAGCCGCAACCACAGGTAGTGGTCGCATTAGGGTTACGAATCACAAACTGTGCGCCCGACAAATCTTCTTTATAATCAACTTCAGCACCTGCCAGATACTGGATACTCATGGAATCAATCAGCACAGTAACACCGCCGTTTTCAATGCTAGTATCATCCTCATTGACTTCTTCATCGAACGTAAATCCATACTGAAAACCTGAACACCCCCCCCCTGAAACATATACTCTCAGCTTCAGATTATCATTGCCTTCCTCGGCAATTAATTCCCCTACCTTGGAAGCTGCACTGTCAGTAAAAACGATTGGATTAGCCATAAAAGTAACAATAAATTAAGTGGAAACGGGTTTAATTATGACTATACCTAGTGATACAGTCAAGAATTATGGATAAAGCGCCAACACTTTCAATCCTGAATTTTCCTTCAGTCCAAACATCAGGTTCATATTTTGAATAGCCTGGCCTGCCGCGCCTTTAACCAGGTTATCAATGACGGATAAAATTACCAGCGTTTGCCCTCCTTGCGGTTGATGAATCGAAATATGACAGTTATTACTGCCGCGAACATTTCGGGTATCAGGATGTGAACCTTGTGGCAATACACCTACAAACACTTCATTCATATAGCGCTGTTCATACAACGCATGGATATCATCCAGCTCTGCATTTAACTGTAACTGTCCATATAATGTGGCATGAATGCCCCGAATCATAGGCGTTAAATGCGGAACAAAGGTTAGCTCTACCGGTTTTCTGGCGGCAAGCGCCAAACCCTGAGTAATTTCCGGCAAATGGCGATGTCCACTAGCCGCATAGGCTTTAAAACTTTCACCTGTTTCACTCATTAACATAGCAAGTTCTGCTTTACGCCCTGCCCCGCTGACACCTGATTTCACATCGGCAATCAAATAATCCAAATCTATCAAGTTGTTTTCAATTAAGGGTAAAAAGCCCAGCTGAACAGCCGTAGGATAACAACCCGGACAAGCGATTAAATTAGCTGCTTTAATTGCCTCCCGGTTCACTTCCGGCAAACCATAAACAGCCTCTGCGATCAACTCGGGACACGCATGCTCCATGCCGTACCATTTACTCCATTCCCGCACATCCTTCAACCTGAAGTCAGCAGAAAGATCAATCACCTTAACGCCGCGCTCCAACAACTGTTCTGCCATTAACATTGCTGTACCATTCGGCGTAGCAAAAAATACTACATCGCATTCAGCCAATGCTTCGGTTTCAGGCAGGCTAAATACAGCATTAATGGAACCTCGCAAGCTGGGATAAAGCGAATCCACTCTTAACCCCGCATCCGAGCGCGAAGTTACAACGGTCACTTCAACTTCCGCATGCAAAGCTAAAATCCGTAATAGTTCAATACCCGTGTACCCGGTGCCGCCAACAATACCTGCCCGAATCATCAGTTTTTTATCCTGCCATAACATTGTTTATGAAAATCACTGAAGCATATAATAACCGAATTCCCTATTTTTTAACGATGCCTTAAATATGCCGCTTCCTGAATATATGCGCGTTATTGAAATCTCTCAGGTAGGCGACCCGGACGTTTTAATACCCGCTGAACGCCCTATACCCTCCCCTTCAGTCAATCAGGCATTAATTAAAGTCGCTGCCCTCGGTGTCAATCGACCTGATGTGGCGCAGCGAAAAGGTCTCTATCCACCTCCGACAGGCGCATCAGATATTCCCGGGCTTGAAATCGCCGGCACTGTCGTTGCGTTAGGGAAAAATATCAGCCATCTAAAACACGGCGAGAATGTTTGCGCATTAGTGACGGGAGGCGGTTATGCCGAGTATTGCCTTGCCTCTGCAAACTTATGCCTGCCTATACCGGAAGGTCTATCTTTTATTCAGGCCGCGGCCTTACCGGAAACATTTTTTACCGTCTGGAGCAATGTTTTTGATCGTGCGCACTTATTACCAGGAGAAACGCTGCTGGTGCACGGCGGCACTAGCGGCATAGGCACAACAGCAATACAATTGGCTAAAGCGTTTAATGCCCATGTTATCGTCACCGCTGGCTCTGACGCTAAATGTAAATTTTGTAGACAACTGGGTGCTGATGCAGCCATTAACTATAAAAAACAGGATTTTGTTGAAGAAATCAATAGACTGACCAGCAATAAAGGTGTTGATGTCATCCTGGACATGATTGGCGGGGATTATTTTCCCCGCAATATAAAATGCATGACTAATGATGCCCGGTTAGTACAAATTGCTCTCCAAAACGGCTCGAAGTCTGAAATTAACCTGTTACCTATCATGCTTAAACGGCTCACTCTTACCGGTTCAACTTTACGAGCCAGAGACGATGCATTTAAGGCAGAAATCGCAAAAAACTTGCTTAAAAACGTCTGGCCTTTATTATCATCCGGCAAAATTAAACCCATTATTCATTCAACCTTTGCGCTTAGAGATGCTGCAAAAGCCCATGAACTCATGGAAAGCAGCCGGCACATCGGCAAAATTATCTTAACAGTATAAAAACTATGGCTTACAACACACTTGTATCGGCAGCAACACTAAATCAACATATTAACAACACCAACTGGATTATTATTGACTGCCGCTTTTCATTAGCGGATACCGAAGCCGGTGTTAAAGCTTATCGACGCGGACATATTCCCCATGCCCGCTACGCACATTTGGATAAGGACTTATCTTCCGGAATTACCGCTCATACAGGACGTCACCCCCTGCCCGGCTTTACGGCATTGACCAAAAAATTAGGCGATTGGGGTATTGCCAACCATAGCCAAGTAGTTGTTTATGATGACGCCGGTGGTGTATTCGCCGCACGTTTATGGTGGTTATTATATTGTCTTGGGCATGAAAACGCTGCCGTGTTAAATGGCGGCATCAAACAATGGCTAAAAGAAGGATATAAAACCACCACAACCTTACCAACAAGTAAAACTACCACTTTTAGGCCTTATCTAAACGATGAACTCTGGGTTAATGCCGTACAAGTTCAAAACAATCTGGCTAAAAAATCGATTTGCCTTATCGATGCCAGATCAGCGGAACGTTTTCGTGGCGAAGAGGAACCCATAGATCCGATTGCAGGCCATATTCCCGGCGCTGTTAACCGGCCCTTTCAATTAAATCTTGATGCCAATGGTTTATTTTTATCGGGAGATGACATGTATAAACAATTCAAACAGATTATCGGTGATAAAGCTCCTGAGCACGTGGTTCATATGTGCGGCTCCGGTGTTACCGCCTGCCATAATGTACTGGCGATGGAATATGCCGGATTAAAGGGTTCTAAACTTTATGCAGGCTCCTGGAGTGAGTGGATCAGAAACAAGAACAGAGCAGTTTCCCCTCATAAACAGTAAGTTACAAAGCAAAAAACCAAAATAAATCATAATAAAGATTTAATCCGGCTCTATAAATATTAGTTTTCAGATTCAGCCATCAAAATTCCTACTAATTATTAACTCTTTGATCCATTCATAAATATCAATATTTTCGTTCACTTTTTAAGTTAAGTAAAAACTTTAGCATTTATTATATTCATTCACGAATTAAACTATATGCTATTTAGTTAACAATAACCACTAAAAAACCTCAATTGGTGCAAAATATAAAACAATTGCACTTACCTGATGCGTGTTTACTATTAAAAATAAATTATTTTAGTAACCGTCGGAACCTTCGCTTCTTCCATTGAAATAAACAAATACCAAAAACCTTATTAAATCATTAGCTTCAAGTTTTGAGTTCATATTTTCTCAGCAATACTAGAAAACAGGAGGAATGGCATGTTGTTTGCCTACAACTTAAAGAGATCAAAAAACTACAATCCCGGACAAAACTCCATAGATTTGACTTATTTTATCTGGTTACAAGTTGTAAATTACAGGATTGGTACTATTTTATAGAAATATAGGCTAAGGGAACTTACCCTTTAAGGGAAGGTACCCTCTGCCATAAAATGTTTACAAAATCCATTTAGGATGAGTTTACCGGGATTATTCTATCAGTTGTAGAGAGAGGAAAACCAATGTTAAGCCTGTTCACATTATTCACTAACTATATTGAAGCCAATTTAACTTGGCCGGCGATCCTGTCTGGAGAAATGATAACCGTTACTTTACTCATGATTTTCGCCATATTATCAGCTGTTGAACACCACTCCGCCAGACCAAAACCGTCTTCTAAAGTATTACGGCAATCTTATCAAACCAATGTCAATACTTTTATGTTTAACAGTATTATGGCTTCATTATTATCAGCCTCCTGTTTATTATTGATAACTAAGCAATATTCAAGCTGGGGACTGCTAGATCATATTTCCAATCCTGTATGGAAAGCGGCGTTGGCGTTCTTGTTACTCGATCTGATGCTTTACGCTTGGCATATGGCCTGTCATCGCTTTGATTTTTTATGGATATTTCATAAAGTGCATCATAATGATCCCGCTTTAAATGTTTCAACCGCGTTCCGGGTACATATTCTGGAGCTGTTAATTACCACCGTATTAAAATCAATTTATATCATTATATTAGACATAGACAAGACTCTGATGCTCATTATCGAAGCCATATTTACCTTCTTTATCATGTTGCATCATGCAGATATCTCATTTAAAGGTGAAAAGTTACTCAGCCGCATTATTATTGTCCCGCACCTGCATCGGGTGCATCATTCCACTGAACGCGACGAGCATGACAGTAATTACGGCACAGTCTTATCCATATGGGATCGGCTTTTTGGAACGTTGGCAGTGCTGGAACCTGCGCACATCGGTATCAAGGAAAATTCACCGAAAACCTTCTGGAAACTGATGAAATTCGGCTTCATAAATACAGCCACAAGTCCGGAAACACTTTCCTCAAGCGGAGCCTGTTTGAACTTGCAAGCCATGATTGCTGAAGCTGCCTACTACAAAGCAGAAAAACGAGCCTTCCATCCTGGAGATGAGCTTTGTGATTGGCTAGAAGCCAAAAGAGAAATTATTAGACGGGTTTATGGAGATCAGCGAGTAACGTTATAGTTATTGAGTCTCACCCTAATGTGCAGGGTATAAATTGTTGTATTTCAAAGCTGGCAAATAGCCTGCAGATTACACCTACGTGCCAAGGATACTCAACAATAAACCATATTCTCACACCATTTATTAAGTCTAACTCCATCATAGGCTAAATAGGCAATAGATATTTAGCCGTTTCTAATAGTTATAAAATTTGAATATTCAGCCTTTTCGATTGGCCAACAAAGAAACCCAGCTATGGCAAATTAATTGGCTGCCGTATTCAACATCAGTTTATCCCTGCATTAATTACTGGAAAATCATCCACAGCAAAGCCTCTATATCTGCAATCCTTGAAAATTAAAAAAGAACTCAACTCATCTAAAGATGACTCCAAAAGGTGACAATATTTGACTTCACAACCATTAGTCATAGAAAATAGTTTGTTTATATCCAATATATCCCGTAACTGCGCATGGATAACAGCGTCAATTCTCCAAACAGCCTAGTATCGGTTCGTAATTTATCCTTCTCTCGCGGAAATAAGAAAATATTTAATAATATTTCCCTGGATTTCGAGCGCGGTAAAATTACAGCGATTATGGGGCCTAGCGGCACGGGCAAGACCACTCTGTTAAAACTGATAGGCGGACAATTGATTCCTGAACAGGGATCAATTACAGTGGATGGTCAAAATGTCCATAAATTACGCCGGGCTGAGCTCTATACTCTGCGTAAGCGTATGGGCATGCTTTTTCAAAGCGGAGCCTTGCTAACGGACATGAGCGTTTTTGATAATGTGGCTTTTCCATTGCGGGAACATACCTCGCTTACCGAATCCATGATTCGCACGCTGGTGCTGATGAAATTGCAGGCCGTAGGATTGCGGGGAGCCCGCAATCTGATGCCTAACGAACTCTCCGGCGGCATGGCCAGACGTATTGCCTTGGCCCGAGCAATCGCGCTGGATCCAATGATGATTCTGTATGATGAGCCTTTTACCGGCCAAGACCCTATTTCCCTTGGAGCCCTGGTTCATCTTATCAAGTCTTTGAATAATACATTAGGACTAACAAGCATTATTGTTTCCCATGATGTTCGGGAAACCTCTGCAATTGCTGATTATATTTACCTTATTTCAGAAGGCCGTTGTGTCGATCACGGTACACCGAGCCAAATTCAAAAATCAGCATCAGAATGGGTTCAACAGTTTATGACAGGCGCTGCAGATGGCCCGGTTCACTTTCATTATCCGGCAAAAGATTATGCTGACGACTTGTTGTCATCCGGAAAACGTTATTAACGGCCGGCTATCACTATGATTGAACTTCTACAGTATTTAGGTAAAACCACGCGCGTCGGTTTTACCAAACTGGGCCGGGGAACCTACTTCCTGTTGCAAACGATTTCCGGCATTGCCAGCGTGCTACTGCGGCCCAGGCTACTTATTAACCAGATGTATTCCATCGGCGTTTTATCCTTCCTTATAATCATCATTTCCGGACTGTTTGTCGGCATGGTTTTGGGATTACAGGGGTATTACATCCTGTCCGATTTTGGCGCGGAAGAAACTCTGGGCGTTATGGTGGCGGCTTCTTTAGTCAGGGAACTGGGTCCCGTAGTATCAGCACTTTTATTTGCCGGCAGGGCCGGCTCTGCTTTAACTGCGGAAATTGGCCTCATGAAAGCAACAGAACAATTATCAGGCATGGAAATGATGGCTGTTGATCCGATAAAACGCATTATTACCCCGCGGTTTTTAGCCGGATTACTGTCAATGCCGTTGCTTGCCGCCCTTTTTAGCACGGTCGGTATTTTAGGCGGAGATATGGTTGGCATCGGCTTGTTGGGTGTAGATGAAGGCGCTTATTGGTCACAAATGCAAGCCAAGCTGGATTTTCAGGATGATATTATCAATGGCGTTATTAAAAGCATTGTTTTTGGTTTCGTAACCACCTGGATAGCGCTATTTGAAGGCTACGATGCGATCCCAACTTCAGAAGGCGTCAGCCGGGCTACAACGCGTACCGTAGTTAATTCAGCCTTTAGTATTTTAGGTCTCGATTTCATCCTGACCGCACTTATGTTTGGAGATAATTAACATGCAGCACACCAGTACTCAGGACACGCTTGTCGGCCTCTTTGTCGCCTCCGGAATCGTCGGCTTATTTTTTCTTGCCCTGCAAGTGAGTAACTTGAGCTCCTTTGTGGAACAGGATAGTTATACAATTATCGCCAGCTTTGAAAACTCCGGCGGATTGAAGGT
The DNA here is from genome assembly GCA_028716975.1 of Methylobacter sp. Lineage (GTDB taxonomy): Bacteria > Pseudomonadota > Gammaproteobacteria > Methylococcales > Methylomonadaceae > Methylobacter_B. The sequence goes on from JAQUOU010000026.1 coordinate 11,242, forward strand.
TAAATCACCGGTTTCAGCGGCCGGCGTTAAAATCGGCCAAGTCAGCGCCATTAATTTTGATCCTAAAACCTATCAATCCGTTGTAAAGATGAGTATTTATTCGCAATACAACACACTTCCTGATGATACTACCGCCAGCATTTTTACAGCCGGTCTTCTAGGCGAACAATATGTAAACCTTGATCCGGGCGGCTCTGATGAGTATTTTAAAAATAATGGAAAAATTGAAATTACTCAGTCAGCAATCATCCTTGAAAAAGCCATTGGCCAATTTCTGTTTAAATCGGCGGAAGAAAAAAAGTGAGTAAACTGAAGATTATCGATCAAGGATCAGGACACTTTGTCGTAGAGGGCGACTTAACCTTTTCAACTATCAATAAAGACACGTTAAAATCATTTGATTTTTTAAAAACCGCAAAAGAAATTACCCTTGATCTGAGCCATGTCTCCTCCACCGATAGCGCCGGGCTTGCATTAATGATTGAATGGATAAAATATACCCGCAGCAAAAGAATACGCTTGGGCTTTAAAAACATTCCCGAACAACTGCTCAATCTGGCCAAACTCAGCGGCTTTGATAAAGCCATTCAGTTTACAGCGCCGCCAAGTCAATTGGCTTTTGCCGGTCGCTAAACTTACACAAATACTCTCATGCATTTAATATGGATAAACTGATTATTACCGGCGGCACCCGACTTTCCGGCGAGCTGCGCATTTCCGGTGCTAAAAATGCAGCCTTGCCTATTCTGGCTGCCACCTTGCTTTCACAGGAGCCAGTTAGCGTCGGCAACATCCCTCATCTTCATGATATTACCACGACCATGGAATTATTGGGTCGCATGGGAGTTCGCCTCCTTGTCGATGAGAAAATGAATATTGAGGTCGATAGCAGTACTATCGATAGCTTTGAGGCGCCGTACGAGCTTGTCAGAACCATGCGTGCATCAATCTTGGTATTGGGACCTTTGCTGGCACGGTTCGGCGAAGCTCATGTGTCATTACCGGGCGGCTGCGCGATCGGTACGCGCCCTGTCGACATCCACCTTAACGGCCTGATGAAAATGGGTGCGGAAATTGTCGTCGAAAATGGTTATATTCATGCCAAGGTTGATCGTCTTAAAGGTTGTCACCTAGTACTGGAACAAATCACGGTCACCGGCACCGAAAATCTGATGATGGCAGCAACCTTAGCCGAAGGCATTACTATTATCGAAAATGCTGCCAGAGAACCGGAAGTTAGTGATCTCGCTTACTTTCTTAATAAAATGGGCGCAAAAATTTCCGGCATCGGCACAGACGTGCTAGTGATTGAAGGTGTTGAAAAGCTGGGTGAGAAAAGCATTCATTACGACATTCTTCCCGATAGAATCGAAACCGGCACGTATTTGGTTGCCGTAGCCATCACCGGCGGTAAAGTCAAACTCAAAAATACCCGCCCCGACATTCTTGATGCAGTCTTATCAAAATTGAGAGAGGCCGGCGCTGACATCACCACGGGTGAAGACTGGATTAAGCTGGATATGCACGGCGAAAAACCCAGGGCCGTTTCGATACGTACGTCTCCTTATCCGGCCTTCCCCACGGATATGCAGGCCCAGTTTACAGCGATGAACACGATTGCAATAGGATGGGGGACAATTACTGAAACGGTTTTTGAAAACCGTTTCATGCATGTTCAGGAATTACAGCGCATGGGCGCCGATATTAAAGTGGAATCCAATACCGCTATTTGCACAGGTGTTACCAAACTCACCGCCGCACCGGTAATGGCAACTGACTTAAGAGCTTCCGCCAGCCTTGTCATAGCAGGACTGGTTGCCAAAGGAGATACCTTAGTCGATCGCATTTACCATATTGACAGGGGTTACGATCATATCGAGGAAAAACTTGCACAGTTAGGCGCCACCATTCGCCGTGTCCCAAGGTAAACCTGTAATTATGCTGACCATCGCTGTATCTAAAGGCCGGATTTATGAAGAAGCGCTACCCTTATTGGCGGAAGCTGGAATCGTGCCCGTTGATGACCCGGAAAAATGCCGCAAACTGATCTTACGAACTAGCCGGGATGATGTTCATCTGGTCATTATCCGCGCAACCGATGTTCCCACCTTTGTTGAATATGGAGCAGCCGATATGGGCATTGCCGGCAAAGATGTTTTGCTGGAACACGGCGCTGAAAGCCTGTATGAACCTTTAGACTTAAAAATCGCCTGCTGCAAGTTAATGACTGCCGCACATAAAGATGCGCCCATACACCGAGGCCGCATTCGTGTCGCAACCAAATATGTTAAAACAGCCCATCGTTACTTTGCCGGTAAAGGCATTCAAGCAGAAATCATTAAATTGTACGGCTCAATGGAACTGGCGCCTTTGGTTGGTCTGGCCGATTGTATCGTTGATCTCGTTGATACGGGAAACACGCTCAAAGCCAATGATCTGGAGCCAAGGGAGCTGATTATGAATATAAGTTCCCGGCTGGTGGTAAACAAGGCGGCAATGAAAATGAAAAACCAGGCTATTGCCTCATTACTGGATCAACTTGAAAAAACCCTTGCCAATAGGTAACGCCATGTCCGATATAAACATTACTAGACTCGATGCTTCATCAGCTGATTTTGACCGGAAACTGCAAAAACTGCTGACATGGAATGAAACAGAAGACCGGGATATCCATCAGATAGTTTTTGATATTATTGCTGACGTCCGCACACATGGCGATAAAGCCGTTATTGATTATACCAATCGTTTCGATCAACGCCGTATTACAACTGCCGGTGAACTGGAGTTACCTCAAGAAATCCTCAAAACGGCTTGGGAATCTTTACCAGCTGATCAAGCCCGGGCGCTGCAAATAGCGGCAGATCGTGTTCGCGCCTATGCAGAACGTCAAAAAATGGAGTCATGGCAATACACCGAGGCTGACGGCACAATTCTGGGGCAAAAAATTACCCCATTGGACCGTGCGGGGCTTTATGTCCCGGGCGGTAAAGCCGCCTATCCCTCGTCTGTATTGATGAATTCTATTCCGGCAAAAGTAGCCGATGTTGGAGAGTTGATCATGGTTGTGCCAACCCCTAGAGGCGAAACGAATCAACTGGTATTAGCTGCAGCATATCTTGCCGGTGTTGACCGTGCATTTGCCATAGGCGGAGCTCAGGCAATTGCCGCGCTTGCTTACGGCACAGAAACTATTCCTGCCGTCGCAAAAATTGTCGGCCCCGGCAATATTTATGTGGCTACGGCCAAAAAACTTGTTTTCGGGCAAGTAGGCATCGACATGATTGCCGGCCCTTCGGAAATTTTAATTATTTGCGATGGCGAAACCAATGCTGACTGGATTGCTATGGATCTGTTTTCCCAGGCAGAGCACGATGAAAATGCCCAGGCTATATTAATCAGTCATGATGAATCATTTCTGGAAGCTGTGGAACAAAGCATTCACAAATTATTGCCGCAAATGGAGCGCGCCAAAATTATTAGAGCCTCTTTGTCAACACGAGGCGCATTAATCAAAGTCAATAATTTGAATGAAGCCGTTGATATTGCCAATACCATTGCGCCGGAACATTTAGAGCTTTCTGTCGAAAATCCGGAAATATTGTGTGCGAACATCCGTCATGCAGGCGCTATTTTCATGGGACGTTATACTGCGGAAGTTTTGGGGGATTACTGTGCCGGTCCTAATCATGTATTACCCACCTCCGGCACCGCGCGTTTTTCGTCGCCTCTGGGCGTTCATGATTTTCAAAAGCGCACAAGTTTAATCAACTGCTCCCAAACCGGCGCAGATGCACTGGGCAAAACCGCATCCCTATTGGCTCGCGGCGAAAGTCTTACCGCTCATGCGCGCTCTGCGGAGTACAGGATAAAATCAGGCTAAAGGCGAAAAGTGTCAGCATTTTCATTTTTGCCTTTCACCCTGAACCTTAATCAAACATGCCACAAAATGATCTGATTTCTTCCATTTTTCGCAAAGAAGTCTTAGCGATGTCTGCCTATACGGTTGCAGATGCCAGGGGTTTGATCAAATTGGATGCTATGGAAAACCCTTACAACTGGCCCGAGGACATTAAAATAGAATGGCTGGAAACACTTAAAGACTGCCAGTTAAACCGTTACCCGGATCCTGAAGCCATTCAGCTTACAGAGACCATAAAACATTTGAACCAGGTATCTGATCAGTTTGATGTACTCCTGGGTAACGGCTCCGATGAAATTATTCAGTTACTGTTAATGGCCGTACCGCCGGATTCCAGTGTCCTGGCGCCCGACCCCGGCTTTGTCATGTATAAACAGATTAGCCGTTGCTTGGGACTAAATTACTTTGGCGTTCCATTATCGGCAGATACTTTTGATCTGGATTTACCGGCAATGCTGTCCGCCATCGATCAGCATCAACCTTCCCTTATTTTTCTCGCCTACCCCAACAATCCTACCGGTAATCTGTTCAGCGAAACTTCGATACGGAAAATAATCGAAATATCCAAAGGATTAGTCATTATTGATGAAGCCTATGCGCCTTTTGCCGAAGCCAGTTTTATGACGGCTCTTAACCGGTATGACAATCTATTGGTGATGCGCACGGTATCCAAGCTGGGACTGGCCGGCTTGCGATTAGGATATATAGTCGGCAACAGTGCCATCATCGAACAACTCAACAAAATTCGTTTGCCCTACAATATTAATAGCCTTACCCAAATAAGCGCTAATTTTGCCTTGTCAAATAAAACCCTGTTTGACCGGCAAACTCACGCTATTTGTGCTGAAAGAGCTTTTATTTTTAAACAGTTAAATGATATTGAAGGCATTAAGGCTTATCCAAGCGTCGCTAATTTTATCCTGTTCAGAACCCCTGAAGATAAGGCGGACAACATCTTTGCATCACTGAAACAACAAGGAATTTTAATCAAAAACCTTAGTCCTCAGGGCGGCGTATTAGCGAACTGCTTACGGGTAACCGTGGGGAAACCAGAGGAAAATGCAGCGTTTCTTGCTGCCTTGCAGAAAAGTTTAATCGTTCTTTGATTTGGAATGTCACTTCAACCATCGGGCAAGGTATCTATTGCTCTAAAATTAATAGAGATGGCTTTATACTCCGTTTTATTTTATAAAATAACAATCTTATGAAGTTCAGATGCCTGTATTTTGATGGCTTTGTATGATGTTAAGTTTTGTATCATAAACTTAAACAATTCAGCATAAGGGCTTCAAATCATATAAGTTCTAATGGTATATTGGCCTTTAATAAAAACTATAAAAATAAGTGTCTTTAGAAGCACGTACCAAATCAGGAGAGTTGCATAATGAACAATGAAGGTGTCGATAAGTCCAAACGCCAGTTTTTAACCTCGGCTATAACCGTGGTTGGCGCAGTCGGTACAGGTTATTTAGCTGTTCCTTTTCTTGCTCAAATGCAGCCCAGCGTCAAGGCAATGGCGGCTGGAGCACCTGTTGAAGTTGATATCGGCAAGATTGAGCCCGGTCAATTACTGCGAGTCGCCTGGCGAGGAAAACCGGTCTGGATTCTTAATAGAACTCCCCCTGTCCTTGAAACACTCAAAACGCTGGATGACCAGCTTAGAGATCCTCTTTCCCAAGAATCCATACAACCGGCTTCATCCAAAAATCCTGTACGGTCAATCAAACCTGAAATTTTCGTTGCCCTGGGTTTATGCACTCACTTAGGTTGCTCACCCACATTTCGCCCGGAAATTGCGCCCAATGATTTGGGCGCTAACTGGAAAGGCGGCTTTTTTTGCCCCTGTCACGGCTCCCGGTTTGATCTTGCAGGTCGCGTATACCGTGGCGTACCGGCGCCTACCAACCTCGAGATTCCGCCCTACCGTTATATTTCCGATACACTGCTGATTATTGGCGAACCTACAGAGGGAGCAAGCGCATGAAGCCTACACGTTTGACATTGGTTGGCAACTGGGTTTTAGACCGGTTTCCGCTGACCAAGCTCTGGAATGAGCATATGGCCCATTACTATGCGCCTAAAAACTTCAATTTCTGGTATTACTTTGGCTCCCTGGCTTTACTGGTTTTGGTCATCCAGATTGTAACCGGCATTTTATTAACCATGAACTACAAACCGGATGCAAAACTGGCATTCGATTCTGTGGAATATATTATGCGTGATGTCAGCTGGGGCTGGCTGGTTCGCTACATGCATTCAACCGGTGCATCAGCATTTTTTATCGTAATTTACCTGCATATGTTCAGGGGATTACTGTACGGTTCGTTCAAGCAGCCGCGGGAACTGATCTGGATTTTCGGCATGCTGCTTTTTGTAGCGTTAATGGCCGAAGCGTTTATGGGCTATCTGTTGCCTTGGGGACAAATGTCATACTGGGGCGCTCAGGTTATTATTTCGCTGTTTAGCGCCATTCCTGTTATCGGAGATGATTTATCGCTTTGGATAAGAGGAGATTATGTCGTTGCTGATGCGACCTTGAACAGATTCTTCGCCTTTCACGTTATTGCCGTGCCTCTGGTATTGGTAATGTTGATTTTTATGCACATCGTGGCTTTGCATGAAGTAGGCTCCAATAACCCGGACGGCATTGAAATCAAGAATAACAAAGACGCAAACGGCATTCCTCTGGACGGCATTCCTTTCCATCCCTACTATACGGTCAAAGACATACCCGGTGTTGCCGTATTTTTATTTTTTTTCGCCACGGTTATTTTTTACATGCCGGAAATGGGCGGTTATTTTCTAGAACCCGCAAACTTTATTCCTGCGGATCCGATGAAAACTCCTGAACACATCGTCCCGGTTTGGTATTTCACGCCGTTTTATGCCATTTTAAGAGCGATACCTGATAAATTTGCAGGCGTTATCAGTATGTTTGGTGCGATTATTGTCCTGTTTCTGTTGCCTTGGCTGGATCGCAGCCCAGTGAAATCAATTCGCTATCGCGGCGGCATCTACAAAAAGGCCTTACTGCTTTTTGTGATCAGCTTCGTGGCATTAGGTTATTTGGGCACACAACCCGCTACCCCGACAGCAACAATTTTTGCGCGTTTTTTCACGGCGATCTACTTTGGCTTCTTCCTGTTAATGCCTATTTATACTCGCTGGGAAAAATCCAAGCCATTACCTGAACGACTGACTGATCAACCTGCTCTTGAAGAGCGTATTTCTGACCTGAGAGAAGTTTTTGAAGAAATTACTGTGTTAAAGCCGGGAACAGTCCAAAACGGTACCTCATTTTTGGGTTCAAATGTGCTCATGAGAAGACCTAATCCTAAAGGTATTCTCAACGTCATCATTCGATTAGCAAAAAAACTAAAAGAGAGCCTCGATTGATATGAAAAAATTTATAACTTTATTCCTATTATTGGCCCTACCTTTTGGGATTCATGCTTCCGAAGGTATGGAATTGCAAAGTGCAGATATTGATCTCACCGATAAAGAGTCATTACAGCGAGGCGCTAAACATTTTGTAACCTATTGTCTTGGATGTCATTCAGTCAAGCATATCCGTTATTTGCGTATTGCTCTTGATATCGGTATTGATGAAAAGAAGGTCGTGAAAGATATAGCTCCGGAAGGAGCAAGTGCCTATGACCAAATGCAGAGCGCAATGAATGCACATGACGCGGAAAAATGGTTTGGCATCCAGCCGCCCGATTTATCATTAATTGCCCGATCCCGTAATGCCGATTGGCTATACAGTTATTTAAAAGGGTTTTATACCGATAAAGACAAGCAATTTGGCATAAATAACACAGTTTTTAAGGATGTCGGCATGCCGAATCCCTTTTGGCAACTCCAAGGAGAGCAACTACTGCTTTATAAAACCGTAGACGGTCAGCAGGTTATTGATAAATTAATTATTAAACAGCCTGGCTTATTATCCGAGAAAGAATTTGATCTTCTGGTTAATGACCTGGTTAATTTCCTGGTTTATGTGGGAGAACCCGTACAACTGGAAAGAGTACGTATTGGTAAATACGTGCTGTTTTACATTTTGATGTTTTTAGGTTTAGCCTATATGTTAAAAAAAGAATACTGGAAAGACGTTCATTGATTCCAGTGATGAAAACAGGGAAGTTCTCATATACAACCGGCACATTAAGTCGACATAACTGTATCGGTCAAAAACTTGGTCATCCATGCTATAATGCCCGTTTTACCGCTCTATACGTTCAAAGAGGTTGTTATTCGTGGCAAATATTATTACTCGCAAATCTGTAATGACGCTTTTTTCATCTCCAACCTGTGCGATGAGCCATTGTGCCCGCTTTGTTTTACATGAAAAAGGTGTTGCTGCAGATATTGAATATTATGACCCCACGGATCCGCCTGAAGACTTGCTTGAACTTAATTCCAACGGCACATCGCCCACCCTCATTGAGCGTGATCTGGTACTCTATGATTCGCGTATTATCATGGAATATCTTGATGAGCGTTTCCCCCATCCCCCCTTACATCAAATGGATCCGGTTTCACGCGCAAATGCCAGAATGGTGATTAAACGCATAGATCAGGACTGGTATCAATCACTGGATGAAATTTTATATTCAGGCGAGAAAAAATCAGCCCGCGCTAAAAAAATGCTCAAGGAAAGTGTATTATCAGCTGCTCCAATTTTTGCTGCGAGACCCTATTTTATGAGTGATGAGTTCTCCCTGATTGATTGCGTTATCGCCCCGTTATTATGGCGTCTGCCCAGTATTGGGATTGATATAGCAACACCCAGTGAAGCTATTACCAGTTATGCCCAACGGCTATTCAAAAGACCCGCTTTCAGGCGCAGTCTTAGTGCCGACGAAAAAGAAATGGCAGATACTTTAAAATAACTATTTCAAAATGACACCTTTAAAACCCTATTTAATTCGTTCAATTTATGAATGGCTTATTGATAACAATCTGACGCCGCATCTTCTGGTCGATGCAGAAAATAGTAATGCCAGTTTGCCCCAGGAATTTATTGAAGACGGCAAGATTGTGTTGAATATACGACCTGAAGCAATTCAGGGACTTTCTCTTGGTAACGAAGAAATTCAATTCAATGCCCGATTTAGCGGCAAACCCATGCATATTGCCACCCCTATAACTGCGGTAATAGCAATCTATGCTAAAGAAAACGGCAAAGGCATGATCTTTGATCACGAAGATAATGAAGAAGATGAAACACCGCCCGATAAAACACCTCCAGCGAGACCCAACTTACGCCTTGTGAAATAATTATTATCCTGCTATGGCTGGCTGTAAAAAAGTTACGCCACATCGATTAGTGTAATTTTCAGCGAAATTCAGGGAGAATATAGTCGGTATTTGCAGCATCAAAATCATACAAACCAGCCAAGTAATCACCCCTATAAAAGCTAAATGTACGGATGATAATTTTTTCCAGTCCTTCCACCAACTCATAATCACTGAGTTGTTCCAAATTCACCCACTTTGCTTCAATGACATCGCTCTGCGCTATCGGTACCGAATATTCCTGGTCAACCAATAGCGCCAAATAATCAATAATTACATAATGAAAGCCTTCGATTCGTCTTTCAACGACCGCAATAATATTTTTTATTTCGGTATCCAGACCTGTTTCTTCCTTAATCTCGCGTTTACAAGCATCGGCCAATGCTTCACCTGCCTCCAGTTTACCGCCGGGAATAGACCACAAGCCCATAGCAGGTGGCTGATTACGCCGGATTATTAACACTTGATCCTGATTATTAAACACAATGCCGCCAACACCGATAGCAGGCACTGGTGATAAGTTCATATTTTTTACTTGCATAATCATTCTCAACTCATGAAGTTTTTATTATCACTCAATCTTTTTAGTTGTATAGTTACCATTTTTATAAATTAAGGTAAACCGTTCGGATAGCCAAGCAAATAATTCAATCACTCCCACGAGGTGAACCATGGACTTATTAAACCCATCGCTTTTTTTATCTTTAATTCTGGCCTGTTTTTGGACGTTGCCAATATTTGCTGCCGATACAGCGGCGGGCGAACAAAAAGCCGCTATCTGTTCTAGCTGTCATGGCCCTCAAGGTAAAAGTAGTAACCCGCAGTGGCCAAATTTAGCGGCTCAACAATCACTCTATATAATTAATCAGCTCAAGGCATTTAAAAGCGGAGACCGCCAAAATACGTTAATGCAACCTTTGGCAGCGAACCTGAGTGAAGAAGATATTAACAACCTGGCTGCTTATTTTTCCAGCCAGCAAGCTGCCAAGGCAGGAGGCGATCCAACCCTGGCAAAATCCGGTCAGGCTAAAGCAGCTATGTGCATGGGCTGCCACGGCTCATCGTCAGAGGGTAACGGCCTGTTTCCAAGACTAGCCGGACAGCATCCTGAATACCTGGAACAGCAATTAAAGAATTACAAGCAAGGCTCACGTAATGGCGGGCCCATGCAAGCGATTGCGGCTAGTTTGTCTGAAGAAGATATGAAAGCGTTGGCGGCTTATTTTGGATCGTTATAAGAATTGCATTAGCACGACTTAACAATTCAAATTTAAAAAAGGCGGGCACCCCGCCTTTTTTATGCATGGGTTATATTCAGATGAACCATACCGCTACAAATGCATTATCATTAGGGCATAAAAACTACAGGCCAAGAAGGCTATCATAACAATAATGAGTCACTCTCCAGCAGCAAAAAACAACCGTAACTTATCCCTCATAGCCTTATTTGCAACGACATTATTTACCAGCGCAGCATTAATGTTTGTGTTGCAGCCCATGTTCGGAAAAATTTTGCTGCCCTTACTCGGAGGTTCTCCGGCTGTATGGAACACCTGCATGGTATTTTATCAAAGTATTTTATTTCTCGGGTATCTTTATGCTCATACTATTTCTACCCGCCTAAGTCAACACCGTCAAATCCAGCTACATGCCGCCATTATTTTTATCAGCTTTTTGGCGCTGCCTTTGGCCTTACCTGAAAACACCACTCCACCCACAGAAAGCAATCCAACATTTTGGCTTTTATGGACTCTATTCGTGGCAATCGGAATGCCTTTTTTTGTGGTCTCAACCACCGCTCCACTCCTTCAAAAATGGTTTGCCAATATTGGCCACCATACCAGCCATGATCCTTACTACCTCTATGCGGCTAGCAACGCCGGCAGCCTGATTGCATTATTAAGCTACCCCTTTCTGCTTGAACCGGCTATTGGACTGGCTAACCAGAAGACTTACTGGAGTGTGGGCTACTTGATACTTTGCGGTCTTATAGCAGGCTGTGCTTTTATCGTATGGCAAACACGACAAAAAACCGCCATCCTTGAAGAAAGCCATGTTGAACATAATGATCTCAGTCTTTACAGTAAATTACACTGGCTGGCGCTGGCCTTTGTTCCATCGAGCCTGCTTTTAGGCCTGACCAATTTCATCAGTACTGATATAGCTTCTGTACCGCTTCTATGGATCATACCGTTAACCTTATATTTGCTGTCTTTCGTCATTGTATTTTCAAAGTGGCGCGACAAAATCCATCCTTTAATGGTTACCTTACAGCCTATGGTATTGTTGCCGTTTATAGCTTATTCCTTCATCAACCCTGCGATTGTGCCCTATTGGGCTGACCTCGGCCTGCACTTGCTGGCTTTTTTTATTGCAGTGATGGTATGTCATGGAGAATTGGCTAAGTTGAGGCCGCATACCCGGCATCTCACGACCTTTTATCTAATCATGTCGTTTGCCGGCATGTTAGGGGGAATGTTCAATACGTTTGTGGCGCCGTTTATTTTTAACGCCGTCTATGAATATCCTATTATGATTGTGGCGGCGCTGCTCTTGCGCCCCAGTTTAAAATCATCGATAGGCAAGTATAAAACAGGCTGGCTACGGCAAATAATATTACCTGTTCTTCTCGTTAGTGCCGGGATTATTCTTTATATAAATATCGATGATTTACCTCAATATCTCGATACAATCGGCGTCGGATTGATTTTATTAGCCGGTTTAACGTATGCATTCCGGGCGCAGCCTGTGACTCTCGCCCTTTTGACCGGCGCCATTATTTTCTTTACTCTCGGGCTTCATGGCCTGCTGTCTAATACGCTCTATCAGGTACGTACTTTTTTTGGCGTCCTCTCGGTCCGTGAAAGTATATTAATCAATGAACAAAATCAACCCGAAAAATACCGTGAACTTTTTCACGGCACTACCAAGCACGGCGCACAACGCTTGGCGGCAGATGTTTCCCAAATCCCGTTAACCTATTACAGCCGCCCCGGTCCAATGGGACAATTATTTAAAGCCTATGATGATATCAATCAAAACTGGGCCATCGGCATAGTGGGACTTGGCGCCGGCGCTTTAACTTGCTATAGCAAAACCGGGCAAGCCTGGACGCTGTATGAAATCGATCCGATGGTCGTACAAATTGCCGCCAATCCAGCCTATTTCAGTTATCTTAGCCAGTGCAGCCACAACAGCACTATGCGCATAGGCGATGCGCGTTTATCATTGGCAAAAGAACCCGACCAGGAATTTGATTTATTAGTGCTGGATGCATTCAGCTCAGACTCCGTACCGACCCATCTGCTGACCCAGGAAGCGCTCAAGCTTTACTTCAAAAAACTGAAACCTAACGGCATCTTGGCATTTCATATAACCAACCGCCATTTATCCTTAAAAAAAGTATTGGCAGACCATGCAAAATACTTGCAGCTTTCTGCGTTAATACAGGAATTTAAACCTCAGCAGGAAATCCCCCTGGTCGTTGCAACAGACTGGGTAGTCATGGCGAATAAATCCGAAACATTAGAGCCCTTACGTCAAAGCCAACCCGGTAACTGGCAAAAACTGCCCTTATACTTCGATATGAAACCCTGGACTGATGACTTCACTAATATTGTGAATATTTGGAAATAAGATTTTTAAGGAGCCTCTGATTAAGTCCTTCGACAAGCTTCCTTCGACAAGGCTCTCCTGAGCATAGCCGAAGGGCTCAGATACCGTCTTAAATTCATTTTTTCAAGCGAAATTTGGATCAAATGGTTGACCTGATTTTAAGATGGCAAAGCTAAGATGAATAAGCTTACGCCTAGCGGCACAAACAATGGCTTTACCGTTCTTGCCGTTGGTTTTAAGACGCTTGCAAAATTGGCGGATGACAGGGTTATGTTGCCAAGCCGAGAGAGCGGGCCTATACAAAGCCTTACGCACAGCAGGGTCACCGCTTCACCGCTTTTGGCAATATGGGTTTTGCCAGACCATTGACCAGACTGTCGTAGTGCAGGAGCAAGACCCGCAAAGGCAACCACTGGTTTGGCGCTGATAAAGCCATGATGCTCACTCAATACGACGAGGAAATGAGCGATGCTAGCGTCCGCTATACCTGGAATGGTAATCAGCAGGTCACCCCGGCATTTAAGCTCAGGGTCATTGTCAATATGCTCACGGATGGCTTTGCGCGTGGCTTCCAGTTCGGTTTCCAGTGTTGCCAGGACGGCATTGAGGGAGTCAACAACGGTAATATCCGAAGTTTCAAGCCGGTTGCGCTCCCTTTGAATCATTTCCAGTAAATGTTCAACACGGCGCACCCACGCTTGTAGCACACGAATATTGTGAGATGGAGGTGTCCAAAGTGGAGGCTGTATGATCGAGGCGTAGCGAGCAATAAGCTTGGCGTCTGCTTTGTCAGTCTTGGCCCGGCTCAGCTCACTTTTAGCAAAGGCAGTGATTTTGGCAGGATTGACGACCCTGACGGGATAGCCTTGACTCACCATAAAATCGGCAAGCGGAATACTATAGGCGCCGGTAGCCTCCCTACAAATCAGAGGCTTATCATTGGCAAAAAGATGGACTATCCAAATAATGAAGCCGGCATAGCCTGGCTCATCATTAGTAAATGTTTGGTGTTTATATTTGCCCTCGTTAAGGCTAGCCACATCGAATTTTTTCTTAGCAATATCAACGCCGATGACGATTTTAGACATAATGATTAACTCTAATAATTATTAATAACAAAGTGTTATGATCTAAACAGGAGACACACGCCATGTTCAACCTTATTCCTACAAGCTCGAAGCCTAAGTATACCGTTCGAACTACGATTAGCGAGTGCGGATAGCGGGGAGATCAATCTGAGCCACAGGCTTTAAGCCTAAGGGCGAACACGACTTCCCCGCTGCCCTCCCGATGATCAGTCGGGGATTCTGACCTTTTAGGGGGTCAGAATCAAGATATAAGGACGAACGGTAACCCTTCGACTAGGCTCAGGAGAGCGCTGTTAATTCCGTTCGTGGTGAGCCCTTCGGCTACGCTCAGGAGAGCCCCTTCGCCACTGCTCAGGAGAGCCTTGTCGACTCCGTTCGTGGTGAGCCCTTCGCCACTGCTCAGGAGAGCCTTGTCGAACCATGAACAGAGTCAACTTATTCGGAGCTTCCTTAAATTTAAGTAAATTCAATGAGTTCATCCGCTTAAATCTGTTTCGGCAAATAGTCATTGAATATTTTATTACGAATATCCTCCTGAACAGTTAACAGATAATCTACCACCTCGCATGCCTGTGATTACTCAGACTTAATCATTCTGCTTTCAACTACCCCCACCAAAGGAGCAGACGTTAATGCCGTTACAATGCCTACGGCCACAGTGAAACCAAAGGCGTGAACGATCTGAGTAGAGCTTACCGACAATAAGCCGAAAGCCAGCAATGTTGTTAATGCGGATAAGGTAATAGCCAGTGAAGTGCTGGTGCGTCTGCCTCCGGCAATGAAAAAAAACATTGCGTAATCGACGCCAATGCCCAACACCAGCAATAGTGCAAATAAATTAAATAGGCTGAACAACTGTCCAAACCAGCCCAGCATGGACAGGGCAAGAGCCAATGAAATCAATGGAACAGATATGATGACTAAGGCGCTGCGCCAGCCAAATTTCAAGCCCAAACCCAGAAATACAAGGCCGAAAGCCGACATCAACAAATTGCCGGCCCTGATCCTGTAGCGTTCAAACAGCGATGATAATTGCTCAACCTGATCAACCCAACTGACACCCGGCAAACTGTGCAGCGCAGCTAAGGCCGATAAGTCTTTAATGCCGGTTAATCCGACGATACTTTGACAATATCCTGCCTTGCCGCAACCCAGCCATAACTGCCGCTTTGCTTCATCGGCCGTTTCCAGCCACTCCGGCAAAGTAAGTTCTTTATGATCAGCGTCGGCGAACTGTTTGAGTTCAGCTTTAACAGCCTCCTCACCAAACCCCAGCTCACTCATATACTGCCTGAGTAAACCCGAGTCATACAGCGCATGTTTTAATAGACTGTAATTTTCCTGCTGCCTGTCGGCGTCAGGCCAGTAATAACTGATACCCTCGTAATATTTCAGCGCCTGTTGCTGTCTTAACGCTTCCAGGCTGTTAAGCAGCCGTTGTTCATTCTGATACCAATCTTTTTGATCTGCTCCTGACACCAGGAAAAACTGGCTATCTCGATTCACTGGAAATAATTGCCGGATTTTATCGGCGGTTTTGGTTAATTCGGCCGGCGCTGATTGCAGCAGGCGGACATCATCCTGTGGTGTTAGCCGCCAAATGCCGCTGACTATGAAAACCAGCAGAACCAAACTTAACCAACGCTTGTTTTTAAACACCCAGGCAGGCCAGTATTGTTCCCAATAGTTTGTCAGTTTCAAGATGCCGGGTTCATGGTCGAATACGAATCCTGTTAACAGCAAGGGAAACAGCAAAACCACCGTCAACCATGCGACTAACAAGCCAACCGCTGAAAATAAAGCCACTTCCTGCAAGCCGGGAAAGGGCGAAAAACCTAAACCCGCATAACTTAACAGATTGCTAAATAACCCGACAGTAAGACCCGGCAGGATAAAATGCAGTCCCTGACGCGGGTTCCAGTTTTTTTCACCCAAGCCATCGCATAAAAAATGTTGCGCATAATCATCGGCGACACCGATTAAACTCGCGCCGAACACCAGCGTAAGAATATGTATTTTGTCAAAAAACAAGATGCTGATCACTAAAGCGGCAAATAGACCGCTGCCAATTGCAAGAGTTGAGAGCAGCAAAGGTCTGGCGCTGCGAAAAGTCACCAGCAGCAATAAAATAATACCCGCGCTGGAGCCGATTCCGACCGTTGAAATTTCCTGTTTGGCCGAATGCGCCCCATAGGCTGTAAACAGCGGCATGCCGGAGACCATTAATTCATCGCCGCTTTCCTGCATATTCGCTGTTGCCGCGTTGACCAGATTCAGCAAGGTTTCCAATTTATCCAGCTTTAAATTGCTATCTTCCAGATCAGTCAACAGCAGCGCCCAAAACTTATCCGCATCATGCAAAATTACAATTCCCTGCTCTAAATTCAGTTTGAGCGGATTTTGCGCGCTAAAATAACGGCTGAATAGCAATAAGGGATCATATTCAAGATTGGCGGCTTGCATCTGTCCAATCGGGCTATAAAGAATTTCCAGCGTTTGCCTGATTAAATCCTTGGGATTATTGCGTAGCGCCAGCCGCGTTTGCGCATCCAGCAACTGGTAATGATAGGGAAATAATTGCTGATATTGCTTGATATAGCGCTGCTGAGGAAACTGCAATGAGACGCTGTTAAACAGCCTGCTTCGCTCCAGTTGCAGTTTAAGCTGTTGCGCCTGAGCGATAGCTTGTTGAGATGTAGCCGCGCCAGTCAGCCAGATCACTTTACGGTTGATCAGTTCACTATGCTGCTGAATAGCTTTGGCGATTTCCGGCTTTTGCTCGCTAACCGGTAATAACGCCAAAAACCCGGTTTCCAGCCAATCTCTGGTCAGTACCTGAGTTCCAAGGATACTGATTACTATCATCCCCAACAGCCAAATCCAGGCGGTTATTTTAGGGTGATAAACGTTCAAAATCAGACGCTTGTTCTGTTGTTAATTGCTCAGGATGCGTTATTTGATCAAATTTAATGCGTGTTAAATTGCCACCGGCTTCGTGTATTTCCAATAACCGCAGCTCATTGTCGCCGGTCAGTAAAATAGTGTTGATTATTTTCTTCAATAATTCATCCTTAGGTTTGAGCTGTAACTGCCACGATGGTTTTTGATCAGATCCGGTTATTGAAAAATCCTCGGTCAACCGGTTTAAATCACCGCCCAGCATGGCTTTAAAAACTTTAGCAAACGCCGCCGGTACGGCCTGCTCGCCTTGAGCCGTCAACAGACGGGAGTCACTCACCACCAGCATTGAAGGAACCGGGGTTAAGGTCTTCCAGATCACGCCTTGGCTTTGATGATAAGTAAATACACCTGTGGAAATTAATGGCTTGCGTAAAACTTTCAACCGTTTTTCCTGTTGAAAATTACCGTGGGTGATGGGTGTTTTTGCTAAACGTGAAGTGATCTCAGCTAATAGATCAGCGCTAGCCAAACTTTGATTAAACGAGAGTAGAAACAGTAATAGTGCTTTTAATATCATCACACGTTTTTTACACCCGTTATGTTCGTCATTAAAAATAGCCAATGCCAGTATCAAGAAACCGGGACACCCAATTTTTCAAACAAAATGGCGGGCGATTCAAAACACATTTCCTGGTTCAACATATTAACGGCAACCTGAATAGTATGGCCTTTAGTTAATCTTGAGCCAGTGTTTTTATCTACAATAAGATAATCTATTTTCAGACGATTCTCCCATTCAACACAACAGCATTTTACAGTGAGGGCCTGACCAAACACGGCTGGTTTTGCGTAACGGATTCGTAGATCGATAACCGGCCAAGCATAGCCTGAATCGCGCATTTGCGGATAGTTATAGTCTATCTTTTCCAGCAAGGCGCAACGCGCGATTTCGAAATATTTGGCGTAATGCCCGTGCCAGACAACCTCCATCATATCAACATCATGAAAAGGAATTTCAATATCAATCGAGGTATGATGAAGGCTTTTATTCACTGATAAAAAGAGAAATTAGAAAAACTCCGGGCTTATCCAGCCACTACGGCTTCGATGAATGAATCAGAACATTATCTTTGACTGTTACTGCAACCGTCATTTTGGACAGTGGTCTGGAGCTTTCGCCATCCGCTGCTTTGTTTAGCATAGGTGAAAGCGTAGGTTTTAGAAATTTTATTATTTGTACCGGCAACGAGCTGGTAAATTGATAATGTTCCGCCTCGGGCCCTGCAACATAAGCCGTGATGACGCCAAAAAAACGTTCACCAAGGAAAAACGCAAAAGTGGCGGCACGGCTGATGAATCTGGATTCAAGCAAACGGCCTCCGTCCCCCCATACTTCCAGACGGTGATCGCCTGTTCCGGTTTTACCTCCCACTGCCATAGGCTTACCATCAGGATCGGTGTAGACTCCTCTTAACCGTGAAGCCGTTCCACCCTCCACCACACCCATAAGCGCGCTACGCGCAACCCTTGTAATCTCAGGTGCAAGCACGAGTTGCCCTTGCTCAGGAAATTTGTTCAATACGGTTTCATAAGGCGTTGCTTCAGCGTAATGCAAGCTCTCAAAACGAACAACCGGTAATTTGATACCCTCATTCTGCAAAATACCCATGAGTTCGGCCAAGGCGGCGGGTCTATCACCGGAAGCGCCTATGGATGTTGCATAAGAGGGTGTCAATTTCCCGAATGGATAGCCTAGCCGTTGCCACGCATTATGGATTTCTTTAAACGCATCTACTTCCAGCAAGCTCATGATACGTCGTTGTTGACCGCCTTTCCGCCTGCTTTTGAGAAGCCATCTATATACTTCCTGGCGTTTTTCGGCACTTGCCTCAATAACTTCCTCACGTGTAGCATCGGGATGCTCCGCCAGATAACAGGCCAGCCATAATTCAAGCGGGTGAATTTTGGTAATAAAACCCTGATCCTGTAAATCAAATTTCTCCACGGAGTATTTATCGTACAAATTGTAAATATCTTCATTAATCAAAGCGGTTTTCGTTAAGTGGGCATTCAAATACTGGCTTAAAGCGTACTCGTCATGGTTTGGGTAAATTGCCCGATAAAGCATGGTAAGACGTGACGGTTTGGCAAGAACCCTGCGGGTAAGCAGACTCAAAGCTTCTGCTGCACTCTTGCCCTGGTATTTAGCATAAAAACGCTGCAAATAAACGCGCCCTTCACGGTCTGCGAAGCGTTGCAGATATTCTTTGCGCCGAGGATCATCAGGAAGTTCAAGCCAGCGCGCTATGCCTTCTGGCTTATAGAGATGGTGATAGACCAAGTCACGCATCAGGCGGATGAAAACCAGGTTTACCGAATCGCGCAAAGCATGCTTTACCGACATGATTTTGAGATCTTCGGCTTTATCAAAATTATTGAAATGATGAATACCGCCGCCGGTAAAAAAACTCTCCCCGGCACTGGCCGAATAGCGCCTGTCCAGCGCTAAACTAAGTAAATCCTCCAGATTTATTTTTGGCTGCAGGCGAAGCTGTTCAATGACCCAGGCAGCCAGATAATCACGAGGATGCAGTTCAACACGGCTCAGCTCCTGGAATGAAAGATCTTTGTATTGCCGGTAAACCTCAGTAATAAGTTCAAGATAATGCACCATAGTACGCAATTTGGCTGTAGAGCCAAGATCCAGCCTTATTCCTTCATTTATATCCAGCGGCTGATCATAATTATCAGTTTGGACGCGCAAAAGATTACCCGCAGTTCCACGTTCAAATAACATAAGACTGTAAATTACCCGCGATAGGTCGGTGTTTTCATTAAGCAGCCTGAATCCCAAGACTCCTGCCGCACGAGCCTCATCAGGTTTGCTTAATCGGCGTAAAGCATTAGAAACAGCCTGCTGTGTAGGGTAGTCAAGTGTGGTTTTAACGGTTAAATCGAGACGATCCAGATCATAGATAGATTTTACGCCAAGGGTTTTGGCAAGGCGGGTTCGCAGTACTGTTTGCGTCTTTTTTTCAGTCATAAACCGTGGAATCGTCTGCTCCAATCTCACAGGGCGGGATATAGAAGCCTGTAAGGCGGCATCCCTTAATGATGCAGAAATAATCCCCTGTTCCGCCAATACGCGCAAATAGCTGTTGGTAAGATTCTGCAGGACATTATAGCCTGCCCCCAAAAGATAGGATGGTCTTCTTTGTGATAATAATATGCTGAGTACCTGACGATAGGCTTGGGCCTGCCGGGGAGTAATCCGTTCAGAGGAATTGATCAGGTTTGGGTTAAGCAGTTTGTTAACCTCGTTAAAATCAGCGCCGAACCATGCCGATAAACCATCGCCCAAACCATGAACTTCTCCCAATTTCGGCGTCGCGGCAAGAGGCATTGAATTTAAATAAGAAAGGGCAATTGCCCTGCGCATTTCACGGGTATCGGGCCCCTGCATATAGGCGCGCACCGATGCGCTGCCCATTTGACGAAACTTATCCACTATCGAATTAGTGTATCCGTTCTGCGAATGCCGGTATTTTTCTAATTGTGTAGCCAATGTACTGCCGCCCGGCACATTAATATCCGCGCCTAATTTATGCGCCATCATTTGCAACCCGGCATAGCCTAAACGATCCCATTCGACTGCAGGATTAATATTTGTGTGGATGTCGTCGAGTAATTCCCGATTCTCAATAAAAAGCAGGGTATACAGCACTAGCGGAGGTATGGAATTAAAATCCGGGTAGCCGTGGGTAGGATAAGCTGAACTGAACACGGTCTGATTTGTCTGGTCCATTATGCGAAGTCCGGCCTGGGTTTTCTCATGATAGATAGTGAACAAACCGTAATCGCTTAACTGTGTCATCATTGGCGAAGAGGATGCCTGAGCTGTAATGTTGAAGCCGGCCTTCTCCAAACGCGTAATCATGTCCGGTAATAGGGCATAGCCCAGCCGTTGATCATAAGGTCCATACTCGGGATAGCGTATCGATGAGCTGGGCCCGGAATTAAGTTTGAAACTTAATTGCTTGCTTATTGCGGAAAGATAATGTGCCTGATATTTTGAAGTTTTAACTTCTTCTTTCAAAATCTTGACGAAAATACCACCAATTCCGACCAATATGGCCAGAATGCTCAATGGCAGAATTAGATTAGTTAATCGTTTATTCTTCGACATTATTGACCACTTTATTCAAAACGTGAACTCTCTATTTCTTCAGTGGTCTGTAAATTGATGGAGCGGAATTTATCAAGTATTTTGTCTTTAATAGGAGCATCAAGGCGAAGTATTCATTAATCGGACATACAGGTGGTGGGGATTGGTTCCTATAGACAAATAGGCTGTGCTCAATGATTATAGCAAATAAAGAGAATAGTTCCGTGCCAGTCGGCCTATATTTAATCGGCTACATTGCTTAACTTAAAATTCCAACTATATTTTTCTATAAAGATAAAAGAGTTATGAGAAGATTTTTTATCAAAAATAGTTAGCACAGTGACCCCTTATTTTTACAAAAAAATTAAGTGAAATCATGTCAGTCTAAGGCTTACTAGATAAATATTATGTTTATCAATCTGATCTTTCTTCGCTTAATCGTCCGGATAGTGCTGCAAGAATGCCGCCGGATGTTAAAAACCACATTCAGTCCGAGTTATTAACCAAACTCGATAAAGAGCGGAAGATTCAATTTTATGAAAGTTGAAACAGATGACAACCCGGTAACTCCACTTGAGCAAGGAACTGCTCAAGCAATCCTCGAAGCCCAAACAATCATTGATACCGCGACCTATATTTCGATTAAGGAAAACGCGCAACATTTCCAAGCCATTGTAGATAATGTATTTGATGGCTTTGTCACTATTGATGAGCACGGAATAATATTATTCTTTAACCGTGCCCCAGAACATATTTTTGGCTATGCGGCTCATGAAGTCATCGGCCAATATCTCCATATGCTGATGCCGGAGCCTTATCACAGCGAACATGACGGCTATCTCAAGCATTACATTAATACGGGGGAAGCCAAAGTTATCGGCATAGGCCGTGAAATTGAAGGAAAGCGTAAGGATGGCGCGATATTTCCAATGGAATTAGCCGTCAGTGAAATGTGGATTGACGGCAATCGTATGTTTATCGGTTCAGTACGGGATATTACCGAACGTACAGCTTTAGAGCGCGTGAAGAATGAATTTTTTCCATCATCAGCCATGAATTACGCACGCCGTTAACGTCTCTATTCAGGGTTCATTGGGATTAGTCCTGGGCGGCGCCACAGGCGATTTGAGCGCTGAAAACAAAAACCTGCTAAACATCGCCAACAAGAATTGCCTGAGATTGGTGCGCTTGATCAATACTATTCTTGATGTTGAAAAATTTGAATCCGGTACTATGGATTTAGATGTGGAACCCATTGAAATCATGCCGCTGGTTCAACAAACGCTGGAAAGCAATCAAGCCTATGCTGACGCATTTGGTGTTACCTTTTCAATTACCGCCTCAACCCCAGGAACCTTCGTGCTGGCAAACAGCGATTGGTTAATTCAGGTTTTGACCAATCTGTTATCAAACGCGGCAAAATTTTCTTTAACCGGCGGACGGGTTGAGGTCTCGGTATCCGTAGCAGGACAATATATGCCTTGGCGGTGACCGATTATGGCGAAGGAATTAAGGAAGAATTCAAGAATCATATTTTTAAGAAATTTTCCCAGCAAGATTCATCCAATACCCGGCAAAAAGGAGGAACCGGGCTTGGCTTGACCATTTGTAAAGCCATCATCGAAAAGTTGGGCGGTAAAATAGATTATGAAAGCGAAGTAAATAAAAAACCAGTTTTTTCTTTACGTTACCCATTATGCAACACTCGGCAGTTCCGCCTGTTGCTGAAATTCCAGAGCAATATAAAGAACATTTACTAATCCTGGAGGACGATTCCAATGTTGCCGATCTGCTCAAACTGATTCTGGAAGAGCAAGGCTATTCAGCCCATATTGCTTATAACGCCGAACAGGCAAAGCAGCTGCTCAAAGACGATCAGTACGATATATTGACCCTGGATTTATTGTTGCCTGGTCAAAGCGGTATTGATTTTTTCAGAGAACTGCGGAGTATGAAACAATTTCAAAATATCCCCGTGATAGTCATATCGTCTGTCAGTGATAAATGGATGAAGGACTTTTATGAAGATCCGCTTTCCGTAGTTGATTGGCTTGAAAAACCAGTTGATAAAGTTCGGCTGGGCCAAGCCATATCTCTGGCATTGGAGAAAAAACGCCGTACTGCGAGAATCCTGCATATAGAAGATGACCAGGATATCAAGCATATTATCTGCAGCCTGCTACAAAATGTCGCTGAAGTTGATGTTGCATGCGATCTGGCAATTGCTAAAGAGAAGCTGCATCAGGATTATGACCTGGTAATTCTGGACTTACCACTGCCTGATGGTTCCGGCGAAACTTTACTGCCTGTATTACAGCTTAGGGATATTCCGGTAGTCATTTTTTCTGCCAAAGAGATTGACTCCGCTGATATGCCTCATGCCTGCGCACATTTTGTAAAATCAAAGACCAGCAACCTGATGCTGATTAATAAAATAAATTCCATTCTTAAAAATAAACGCCGGTGACTGATCAAATAGCACAGAACAGAAAATCCCCGTAAAAAGTAAAAAGCTCATTTTAAACAAAATGCCCGGAAACAAGAGCAGAAGATTATAAGAGGAATCAGTGAAGAGGAAAAAAGTCCTTTATGTTGAGGATGAACCCGATGTTCAGACTATTGCCAAAATCGCATTAGAAACAGTAGGCGACTTTACAGTAAAAATTTGTGGTTCCGGGGAAGAGGCACTTAAGGTTGTGAGCGAGTTCGCCCCGATATTATCATGCTGGATGTCATGATGCCTGGCATGGATGGACTACAGACATTTACGGCACTAATGCAGAATCCGCAAAGCCGCCAGATACCCGTGGTGTTTACGACTGCTAAAGTACAGAGCCATGAAATTCAACATTATCTCGAATTGGGGGCAGCGGATGTGATTTCAAAACCTTTCAATGCCATGACTTTAGCGGATAATGTACAAACTATTCTAAGCCTGAGCTATGATTGACATGACCCATGCCCCTCCGGGCAAATCAAGCAAAAACTTGAAACGCTGCGCCGTGCTTATGCGCAGGAACTACCATCAAAAATATCAGCGATTAAAGCTGAATGGCAACGCATACAATTAAAACCCACCCAATATGCTATTAATGAGCTCATTCTGAAGATCCACAACCTTCGCGGTTCCGGTGCGACTTTTGGCTTTCCTGAAGTCAGTGCGATGGCGCATAAATTGGAAGATGCGCTTCACTTTATGCATTTGAATCATACTTCTCCAGAAGAGACCGTGGAGGCGCTTTTTCTCGCTTTGGAGAAGGCTGCCCACACAGTCCCTCAAATGGAGATTGATCACATACTGCCTTTGACAAGAACCAGACAGGCAACTAAAAATACTCCCCGGATATTGTTAATATGCGATAAGCCTGCGATTGCCGATGATTTGAATGCCCAGCTTAATAAGCACGCCATAAGCACAGAGATTATTGAATCATCGGCGAATCTTCTGCCGCTGATCGAAAAAATCCATATTGATGCTATTGTGATTGAATTAAGCCCATCCGCTGATCCATCTGTTGAGCTTTCGAGACTGCAAGGCATTACGCGCTTACTAGAGCACCCTCCGTCTCTTATTGTTATCTCTGAACGGGATGACTTATATAGTCGTTTAAACGCTGTCAGGGCTGGAGTCGGCGCCTTCTTTTCCAAGCCTGTGCATGTACAGGAACTGGCGGATTTTATCCGTTCACGGCAGCTAATACTCAGCGAGCCCGCTTTCCGTATATTAATTGTCGACGATTATGCGCAAGTCGCCCATCATACCGCCTTGATACTGCAACGGGCGAAAATGGAAACGTGCGTGGAAACCGATCCGATGAAAGTATTGGAATTATTAACAATCTTCCATCCGGAATTGATTCTACTGGATTTGAATATGCCTGGATGTAATGGCTTGGAATTGGCTAGCGTGATCCGGCAACATTGCATATATACCGGCACAACCATCGTGTTTTTCTCTGAAGAAACGGCTATTGATCGGCATATAGATGCACTAAAAGCAGGAGGAGATGAGTTTTTTATTAAGTCAATGGGGCCTAAACGATTGGTGGCCGCTGTTGAGGCCAAGGCCAAACGTTCCAGAACCATTAAACGCCTGATGTTGCGCGATGGCTTAACCGGCCTGCTAAATCGGGCAAGTTTTGATGAACGATTACAATGGGAAATTACCAAAAGCAGACGATTAGCCACCAATTTTTCTTATGTCATGCTGGATTTGGGCCATTTTAAAAGTATCAATGACCAATTTGGCCATCGAGCCGGCGATGAAGTTCTTAGTTTTTAGGTCTGCTTCTTACTCAGCGGCTTCGGGCAGTAGATACAGCCGGGCGTTATGGCGGAGAAGAGCTGGCAATAATATTGCCCAATACTGATGCCGCCATGGCCGAGCGTCTTGTTAACGAACTCCTGCTCAAATTCAGCACTATTAAATTTAGCAACCAGGATAATAAATTTTCCGCTACCTTTAGCGCAGGTATTGCCGAATATCCTTGCTTTTATGATCTCGCCGCTTTAGTCGAAGCGGCCGATCAGGCTATGTATCAGGCTAAAGCGGAAGGCAGAAATCGGGTTTGCGTCGCTGGCAATATTTAGCATCTCATAGCCCCTTTGAATCTATATGAAACTGAACCCATGCCGCCTATTGACGCTGAGAAGTTTTCATATGCTGATATTGTTCCTTAAAAAGTCTCAGATAAGCTTATAGAATAAACGTCAATTTTTTTTACATTTTTACTTCTGCAATTACATTAATAATTGAAAGCGTTTCGTTTCCATAAAAATTCCCCGGCATAAAAATGTTAACTCAACCATAACCGCACCAAGAATAAGCTCCTGTAATACTGCAATACCTAATAATTTTAGCGACACTAATCGGCTTGCATCCTTTATCGGGCCTTATTTGGTGAGAAATATTAGCAGGCCGGTAAAAAAACGTCCGAGGCAGAAATCCCTAAGAAAAGATCTGCAATTTTTACAAATGAAAAACAAGCTCTCAAGATATCTTTAATTTCTTTGACTTTGCAGAAAAAACCGTTATATGAGTCTATTTTTATACCAAGCCACCGCTGTCAAGGATCTTTACAATTTTTTCAAAAACATTGATAAATAACATAATTTAATATAATTAAAATAGATAACAACCTGTTATTAAAGTGTTTATCTAAATTGCATTTTATTGGTATGCATTATGCTTTATTCTTCAAATGATATTAAATAATAAGTAATCATTGCTAAAAGTCGTATTTTCTAAAACTTCGATGAATCAACTTAATGCTTACTCTATAGGTATTTAATATTCAAATACTATTCTCCGTTCAAATTGATAATTATAAGTTGCTAATATTACAGTTTAAATAAGCGTGGAATAAAATTTTAACTTCATAAAATATGGCAACCTATATAAACAACGCAGCCATTATGAAGGTAAAGATAAAAATAAATACTCATGCACTTATGGAAAGCTGTAAATGATTCGAAACTTAATGATTTTAGCTCTATTTTTTGGAATATCATTCATTTCCAATGGCGCTTCTGTTTCTGATTTTACTATTGTAAATACCGATAAGGATGAAGAAACTGATTTTATAGACAGCAAAAGTAAACCGGAAGCCGCAAAATCTAATGATAACTATATTAAGAATGGCTATTTGAAAAATCTTAAACCTGAACAAAGTACTTCATACAGATCAATACTGGAAAAAAATAAAATAATAAATATAAAACAAAATCCTTTTAGTTTTCAGGAGCTTTTCCTGGGCTCGTCAAATGGTCCCAATTTTTTTAGCTTATTATCGCCTTCTGAAGGAATTAATGATGAAGGGTTAATTTATAATGCGATGGCTTGGGAAGAGATGAAATTATCCTTAAAAAATTTTGATACTGTTTGGAATAGCGTCGATGCATGGGCAACTATTTCCCTGATTGAATATATGGAAGACGCCAACTTATCAGTGATCAATTTACCGGACATTAATTCGAAGGAGGTACATAATGATTTGAAAAAATCCACTTCACAGATAAGAGATTCAAACTTTTCAACAAATTTTAATAATATAGCCTCTGCAGATCCTCTTAATAAAGAAGAATCAACTTTATTATATAGGATTTTTAATTTCTCTTTTTTTTGGGAAGCGCTTTCTGACAACATAGTTCCCTTATTAATCTTGGCTACACTATGGATATCAATAAAGATTCTAATTATATTTTTAAAGCCTAAAGCCTCCCAAAGCAAGAAAAGTTCGAAAAACAGAAGTATTGACGGGTTTATCGATCTTTAAGACCTTGAAAAGGATGTCGCATTCGCCCTTCCTTTATCAAAAATTAAAATGCGTAAGTTACATTGAATGCTGCTTCTTGCGAATTGGATTGGCTAATCTATATTCAGATATTAGCTGACACCAATGCGATATAGCGCCATAATTAGCCAAGAAGTCCTAAAGTACTTAGTTTAATATTAAATCTAACCTGTTAGAATATCGTAAGTTTTACCATTTAACCTTATCCCTATAAGAGAAATATGAAACTTCCTGTTACTGGCGGCTGTCTTTGTGGCTCGGTCAGATATGAAATTTCAGCAGAACCTGTAGCCTGCGTCAACTGCCATTGCAGAACTTGTCAAAAAGCTGTTGGAGCGCCCTACCTGGCAATACTGTTCGTACCTGCATCAGCTCTCACCATAACCGGTAACTATAAGGAGTTTGCGACCATTGCGGCGAGTGGTAATACCCTTTATCGCTCTTTTTGTCCTGAATGCGGGACTGCTTTGTTTGGCAGGAATGCTACCTTTACTAATATAAGACCGGTCGCTGCGGCAACTCTTGATGACCCAAGCATATTTAAACCGCAAAAAGACATGTGGGTCGTTGATGCCCAGTCCTGGGACATAATGGACCCGGATTTACCGAAATTTAATGGCAATTTCTGGTCATAATTAAGCTAAATGCATTCTATTAACACTAACGATCTTTGAAGGTACATATGCATTCCAAACTCAGTACATACGAAATACAACCTACATCAGTCCACCAATATTCCATTATTTGGCTGCATGGCTTAGGCGCGGATGGACATGATTTTGAAGATATTGTCCCCAAATTGCATTTAAAGGCAGAAGCGAATATCCATGTTATTTTTCCCAATGCCCCCATCCAGCCTGTAACCATCAATGGTGGCAGGAATATGCGTGCATGGTTCGATATTTTAGAACTATCAGCCGAACACAAAGTCGATATAGCAGGTATTTATCAATCAACAGGATTAATCGATCAACTTATTCAACAAGAAATTGATCAAGGCATTCCGCCTGAAAATATTTTACTCGCAGGCTTCTCTCAAGGTGGAGCCATCGCTCTACATGCAGGATTAAGATATCCCTATAAACTGGCAGGCATCATTGCCCTGTCCACTTATTTACCCACGCTTGAGCAACTAAAAACTCAGCGCCCCAGCGCCAACCATGCCACACCCATATTTATGGGGCACGGCATTCTGGATTCAATGGTAGCCATTGAATCCGGCAAAAAAGCATTTGATATCCTGACAGCTATGGGATATAGCATTGAATGGCACGATTATCTGATGGAACATGCCGTTTGCGCTGAGGAAATCGAACATATTTCAGATTTCATTAATCTGCTATTTAAATAAATTGATTGCCTGTATCTGCAATTAATCTTCAATAAACCTTACATTTAAAACAGAAACTTCATATCTGAAGTTGTCAGCTTGTCCTCAACGAACTAGGAGATTATTACCAAACCAGTCGACCAATACATGACGGTAATGCTCAGATTTACGGGCCTGCAGATGTTCCAGCGGATTAAGATTATCGGTCATTACAATACCGTTGCCGCCATCGGTGGTGAATTTCCGCTTGTTTAACCAATCGATTTGCTCAGCGTTGAGTGACTGTGAGGCCAGATCAATCGGCTGGCTGCCGGCGAGAAAAATATAATCATTGAAGTCTTCTCCAGGTTCAGAAATAAACAAGGATTGATTTGAAAACACCTGTGCGACTGTTTTTGAAACAGAGGCTAAAGCCTGCTGCCCTTCACCCTGCCCAAAAGCGACAAAATTAAGCGCCAGAATGCCTTCCGGCGCTAACAGGCTTTGTAATTGCTGTAACGTTTCCACCGTCAAGAGATGCGCAGGTTCTGAACCGCCGGTAAAACAGTCGTGAACAATCAAATCATAGAGACCGGTTAAATGCCGGATTTCATAGCGAGCATCGCCAACGATGGCTTGTTCATTGGGTTTAAAGCCGAAATAGGTAGTGGCGGCTTGAGCCACAGATGGATCAATTTCCAAAGTATCAGTAACAATGCCATAGCGGTCACTTAGCGTCATGGCCATATGCCCTGCTCCCTGGCCAATAAGCAAGGCTTTTTTAATGGAGGGTTTAATTGCCGGAATCAAGGCGACAATATCCTGGTAAGTCAGCTTGTTGACGCCATTAGAGATATTAGCGGCTCCAATCATAGAAGCATCAGCGGTAAGAAACCGTAAATCGCGGCCTTTTTCTTCTATGACCCGGACATAACCATACAGGCTTTCACTTTCGGAAAGAATGCTGAATCGTCCCTCGAAATCTCTATGACCCGCGCCGACAATTTTCGGCAATACACACAAACCTGCGATTGCCAAAAGTGTAAACGGTAAAACAGCAATAGTTTTGCCAAACCGCTTTTGCTCATAGACAGCAACGGCAAAAGCGAGTACGAATAACGCCAAACCCAAGCTCACCAAAATTTGGCGCGATCCTACCCAGGGAAACAAAAAAAAGCCTAACAAGATCGTGCCCACCACACTACCCAGGGTGCTTACCGCGTAGGTAGAGCCGGAACTGGTACCGACACCTTCCAGTTGTGTTGTGGCGAGTTTTATTGCAAAAGGCCCCACCATGCCCAGCAACGTCAAGCTGGGAAAAAATAACACCAGTGCACTGACAAAAGCTCCACCGCGCAAGCCCAAAGGATCTGTCGCCAATAATACCGGACGGGTAACCCAGGGAATTAACAAGGTAAACAGGGCAGCCAATGCAATAATAAGCGATAACCCGGTACGCTGCGCCTGGTCCGCCCAGCGGCCCCCAATGAAATAGCCGATAGCCAGGGCGATCATGGTAACTGAAATCAAAGACGACCATACATAAAGGCTAGCGCCATAAAACGGGGCTATCAGCCGGGTACCTAACAGCTCTATGACCATCACAGACGCGCCGGTCGAAAATACGATCAAATAAAGCCAGGTTTTACCGTGACTCTGTGTAGAACTATTAGTCATTATCACACCTGTTTATTGTCATCTGTACTGCTCGTAAAACGATTGACATAGCCGGCTACTCGTTGCAATATTCTTCGCCGGAAGGCGCTTGAGGGAGCCGGGCAATATAAGCTTTGACAGCTTGCTGATACTCCGCCATCGTCGGTTTGATGTATTTCTCCGGTGCGCGTTGGGCGCTTTTTAAACATCCTTTACAACAAAAATAAACGGTTCGGCCAAAATACTCAGCCTTAAGACTTTTTGTGGTTACCTTTTCCCCGCTAACCGGGCAGGTATTCACACCGTCTCCCCTGCCTTCAAATATTGGCGAAAACTTCAAAGCCTTGCTTACCTGTTTGGCTTTAACCAATTGCTGTAACGGATCCGTGGTCACTGCTCCCACTTGCGAGCTAATAAACAAACACCCCAACAATACACCGAACGACCACATAAATTTAATCATTAAATGATTTCTTTTCATCTTTTAACCTTCATTGACGCGGCTATAAATTATCTGGGTATCCTATATTTCCAGGCAGATCACTCACACCCTGCCGGATAAAGAAACCGTTTGCATCTTGGACTTGGTAGCGATTGACCCGCCTGTTTTGCCATGTATATCAACCCAAAGGTGCGGTAATCCCAAGCTTTCCAACCAGGCTGGGCCGCTATTCTCCTTGAGCATGGCAATAGTAGAAGCGCTGCCTGCGACTACACAAAAATCACCGACCACACTAACCGCCGCCAAATGCCGCACCGGCCATCCCGTTTTAGGATTTAATACGTGACCATAGCGAACGCCATTGACCATAATACAACGCTCATAATCTCCGCTACTGGCCAAAGCGCCTTCAGTCAGCAATAAAGTATCCAGCAACGCATCCTTGCTGCGCGGATGCCGTATACCTATCCGCCAGGGACTGCCATTGGCGCGAGGGCCGATAACTTTAATGTCGCCGCCCAGATTAACGACACCATGCTTTATCCCTTGCGCGTAGCATAAGGCGGCCGCACGGTCTACAGCATATTCCTTGACCACGCCGCCAAAATCAATTTCCATACCCGGCACGGAAAATGCCAGCACAGGCCGTTTCCAGGACACCTTATGCCAGCCAACCTTGTCCAGCAATTCATCAATCAATGACTGTTCGGGCAATTGGCCTTGGTCAAATTTCCAGGCGCGGCGCAATATTCCGGAAGTAATGTCAAACAAACCATCACTCTGCTCATAGCAAGTCACCGCATAATCCAGCAAACTGGCGGTTTCATCATCAACGCTGATGCTTCCGCCGCTAATGGCTGCCCGGTTGATTTCCGATAAAAAACTGTCGGTTTTGTAACGTGAATACAGCGCCTCTAATCGTCGCACGTCCGCAATAGCGGCATCTGAAGCCTCTCCGGCTTTCGCTGTGCTGCGAGCAAACAGTTGAATTTCGCAAGGAGTTCCCATAGCCTTGAATTCGCTGCGGTAATATTTCAGATTGTTATTTTTTTTTCATATTACAGAATTGCATAGCCCTTAAATCCATTCATAGCACCTGCATTGCTCACCTTATTCCTGCGGTTCAGGCTGCGCACATCCACAACGCTACAGGCGAATGAGTCCCACTCTCCAGGCCGACAAGACGGCTTAGGAAAAGAGTTGTCTTGTAATTGGTTAAGCAGACCATATATCAGAATATCCTAAACCTTATATTCTAAAACTCAAGACTCCATGGGTTGACTGTTTTCTGCTCTCTTGTTTGTAATGTTGCAAAAACTGTTCCGACTACTATTCTAATTCGTTTTTTAATACCCTTCTTCACCTAAATGATTTTGTATTTCAAGCATCACAAACCAGATGCTTTGTCGCTCAGCAATTTCTCCACCAGTACCCGCAGTTCCCCGGCTTCTCCCGGCCGGAAGCCCAAGTGGATATGATGAACAATCCCTTTACGGTCGATCAGGTAGGAAGATGGCATGGCTTTTACATCAAAATCCTGGGCGCATTGCTTGCTGACATCCGCCACTACGGTAAAACGGGCGGGGTATTTAACCAGGAAAGCTTTGGCATCGTCCACATGTTCATCCAGGTTAACGCCGACAATCTGCAAACCCTGATCTTTGAATTGCTGGTGCATTTCATTCAGGAACGGAAAGGATTTGGCGCAAGGGCCACACCAGGAAGCCCAGAAATCGACATATAACACCTGGCCTTTATAACGTTGTAAATCTTCGGTTTGGGTTTCGCCCAGGGGTGATACCAAACAGGGAGGCATAGCGCTGCCTACCTCAGCCGCAAAAACGAGAGGTTTAAAACTAAAAACTGCTATGGCTAACAGTACTTTTAAATATCCTTGTCTGTTCATCAAGTCGTTCCTGAAATATTAGAAAAATGTTTATTGATTCGGCTTAAGCTATCCTGTCTCCGCAAACTTCCAATTATTCCCTGCAGAAGCATTCATGGCTTAACTTTATTTACTTTAACTTTAGTCAGCTCTTCAAGCTTAAGGGCAGCCAGACTCCGCACTGTTTCATCGCTGTCATTAATCGCTTGCTGCAACAAAGCCACGTCATCGGTAATGCCGTCTACGGCCATCATCCTGACATCTACCGAATTATCATGCAGGGCTTCCTGAATAGCTCCAGTAGCGTCGCTGCCTTCGCGGTGCGACAGGCTGGAAACCGCCTGCGCTCTGACTTGGGCATCCTGGTCGGTCAATGCCTGTTCCAAAGCGGCTTTTATCTCAGGATCGCCCTTGCGTCCTCCCGCCATAAGCGCACCAATGGCTTCCGCCCGCTCTGTAGGATTTTTTGATTGCGCCATTTTCAGCAGCTCATCGCTCCGATCAGGCTCGGCTTCGGAATCCGTCTCGTTCTGCCGTAAGGTGAGCGAGCCTTTACCTGCCCTTTCCCCTGTCGCTATACAAGTGGCTGCGGCCGGGAAACCATCTAACCTGGAACCCAGCACCCAGGCTTCAGCCACTTGCCCCTTGCTGTCAGGTTCGGCAGGGCTACGCGTATAACGCACGATTAAATCCGCTTTCCGGTCCAATAGGCATTCCAAAACCTGTTTCAGTGTCGTCCCTACACAGGTGGCGGTTGCCAAGCCTTCGGGAAGAACGGAATAGTGTATCGTTATATGAGTTTTATGCGCGATCGCATCCAGCACCTGTGCAAGCGGCATTTGCCGGACTTCCAGTTGCACCTCGCTGCCTTTGTTGCCGCTTATAACCAAATCGGTTAGCGCTTTGCCTTGAGTATTAACAGGTGTTTTGGCAACTGTTGCACCGGTAAATCCTGTAAGCAGAACGAAAACGCACGACATGACAAACTTACGAAATAGTCTTAAAAAATCTAAATACATACCGTTTAAAAGAAATGAGTTTCCAGTTTTAATGCGTGACATTAAATTCATGGACTAAAAATGATAACTTCATGCCGCGGATAAAGCCCCCTCGCGTTCCACTTGATAGCCATTGACATCGTCTTTAACCGGTTGCAGCCATTCCACGCTGAGCCGGTTACCCGCCAGATCGCCGGATGGCACGACCGCGCTCAAGCCAAAGCCGACATCCCAATATTTACCGCCATAATTGCTGGGGTAATCCATCGGCCCAAACTGGTTAATTTGGCCGTTAAATTGCCCCCTGATGCCGCCATGTGCGGTATAGACACCGCGCACCGACGCTGCCAGCCACTCAGTAAGATTATAATTGCCCCATGCGGTAGTCTGGAAGATGTCACCCAGGGCATAGCCGGATTTATTATGGTCTTCCATACGCACCGTGCCATTAACCTGCGCCCCCCAGGACCACTGGTCTATATGGCCGTTATAGGTCAGGCTGGGCTTAAAATCCCAGGTGCCGCTGCCGAGTTGCATACCGTAATGAATAAAACCGCCGTCAACTTTATGGTTACGTTGTAGCTGAATATTCACATCACCGGTGGGAGCGCTCAATCCAGCAGTAGCATGAACATGGTGGGTGCCGTTATCAAACAGTTTGAACAGCGCATAAATCCCCAGATCGTCGATACCTCCGGTTTCATGTCCGTTTTGAAGATGATGGAGTATGTGCTGTCCTATGCCAAGAGGCGTACCGTTTTCATCCAAGGGATTACCGGCATTATTATCCGCGATATCATCCGCCGGTGCGCCATCAAGGCGCCGCATGGACATATTCATATCCACAAACTGGGGCATCAGCATCAGGGTCAACCAATCGGTAGGGGCATACATGATGTCCAGCATATGCATGTGCATAGCCATGTCGTTCGTGGCAAGAAAACAGGGGTTCGGACCGCAGCCGTTGGCAACAATATCGGGGTCGCTGACCGGATTGGTTCCGTGCAGCATTTCGCCGTCCTGACTGTTATACATGTAACGGTAACCGATCATAAAATCGCCCGCTTCAGGTAGCATATGATCAAACAGGACGCCGACAGGAGCATGGACAGTATGGTCATGGTGTGCATGTCCGGCATGATCACCGCCTCCGCTACTCAGCGCCAAGGCTGCCAAATCCACTTTCAACGCGGCATTGGCTACCCAGTAGTCAAAATCCGCATAGGCGCCCTCGCCTCCTCCGCCAATTTTAAGCTTGCCCTGATGGGTTAAGCTTGCCCTGATGGGTATAGTACTCAAAACCTGTCTCAAGGCTTATACCTTTGGCAAATTGCTTGGTAACGGCTACGCCGCCGCTGAGCGTGCCGAAACCAGACAGTCGCTGATCGCTGGAAAAATTGGCCGGAAGATTATTCGAATTGACAGTTTTTCCGTTAACTTCGGTTGTTTGATAGGCTTCTTTAACGAGAAGAAAGGGGTGGTAAAAATCGGCTGCATCCTGGGAGTAATAGCGCACCCTGGGTGTAACTGTCCAGCCGGAACCGACCGGCTGCACTCAGTCCGCCTCAAACGTATGCGCCTGGATGCCTCAATCGTCCGCCGAAAAACGGTAATCGAAATGCAGTGCGGCCTCCAGCGGATTAATGTATTGCACGCAACGCCCGCCCACATTCCATTGGTTGCGCACTTCTGGGCGTCTTTCCAGAAAGGCGGCAACCGTATTGATCGAGGCAAAGTCGCTAAATAAAAATTGTTCCGGATCGACGAACAAAACTTCCGTCATCTTATAGGGATTGGACATATAGCCGGTGCTACGGGTATAGCCCACATTGGCTTCAACCAGCGCATCCTTGGTCAGTACCTGGGTGAGGCCCAAAGTCGTCGCCCAATCCTGCCGGTTTCCGGATAAAACTTCAGCTAGTGTTGTGGCATTTTGGCTGCTGTGATCGTTGAAGTAAGTATCTTTCTCTATGTAAGCACTTGTATGGTGATTAACTATCGCGTTAGTCTGGCTATTGGTATAACTCAAGCCCAGGTTAAGCGTGGTGCGTTTCTGGTTAAAATCCATGTGTCCGCCAATATTGCCAAAGCGCGACTCATAGTCGTCTTCCAACGAAATACCCCCGCCCACGCTTAACAGGCTGTTGATTTTATCTCCCCCGCAAGCCGCATTGATCCGTTGAAGCAGATGCGAGAGTAATTCATAAGATATTGTTATTCATGATAAAATAGTTCTATCTCCAATCTATTGCATTGACC
>JAQUOU010000027.1 GCA_028716975.1 Methylobacter sp.
TGGGTGAAGCTACGGTTTATAGGGTATTAGCTAAAGCGAAAGAATTATAATATTATGTTTATAAAGCACTAATGGATTCTATCTGCCGAAGATGGCACTTTTGGCAGCTACGTGGTAACTACCCCATACAGCTTGCCCCGGACCAGACTAAGCTGTTCCGGTGTTAATTGCCTTCGGTGCAGGTTCAGCGATATCGCTTTCCTGATCTGGGCTTTTTGATACTTCCAGCCTTTTGTGCGGCCTGCGTTAGCGTGACCTCGCCATCTTTTATTTGCGCGTACAGTTCAGGCTTTTCGTCCTTGATCTTTTGGGCGTCACTGACATATTGCCTGTTAGTTCCGGCGGCCAGCGCGGCTTGATGCGCCGCTGTGTTTTCATGCGCTAGTCTAGCCAATTCTTTGGCTAGACTAGATTCATCTGATAGCCATCTATCTATTGATTTCTGTATAACATTGTTTAGCGAATACCATTCGCCTCCCTCTGAATGGTCAAACCATAATTCCTTTAAGTAGCTCCATTCCACTTTTCCAAGGAATATGCCCAAGCAATGCAACATCCGGCCTAGCTACTGCCAAGGTCTTTAATCGTTCATCAGGCGCAACTGATATTCCAGCTTTAACACTGTTTTCAGAGCGAATGAAGTAAAGCCTTCTATTCTCTTTAATAGAATCATCACGCTTATTTTTATTATGTATATTTTCTATGATCTGGTCGTCTGTAATTCCAGAAGACTTAAGGATTTCCAATGCTTCTTTCGGCGTGTTTTGAAATTCATTAAATGCCTTTTCATAAGTTGATCGCGTCTTGGTAACCGCGGCTTTCTGTCTTTTCCTGGCCCCCGCCTCAAAATGCGGCAATGCCTCAACAGCGACGCATGCCAGTTGTCATTGGCCTTTCTGGTTTGGGCAAAAGGGGTATGTATCGATTAGTAAACAATACCTATGTCAATAGCCATACCAGCCTGTAACCCTTGGTATTAGTGGACTATAGAGAGTTGGCACGGAAACATGCTAGGGATTTGATTGTTTCCCAATAAGAGCATATCACTTTTCTTCAGCGTACAAAAAAGCCGGTGTTACCCGGCTTAATGGCTATTCACGGTGAGGTCATGAACTAAGAGATGTCACCCAATAGCAGACGCGGTTTTGAGGCACTCACGTCTAATCCTGAATTTATATGCTCTGGACGGGACCGGATGATCCTGAATTTCTGCCCCAAACATTGCCATTGGCATCCGCAAAATCGCTTTTTTGGCTGTCCAGGTTAATTACGAGTCGAGCTTCCCGGTCTGCTTCTATGGGCTTTCCAGTAAGCCATAGGCCCGTTGTGTAAGCTTTGCGGGCAGTAATACCAGCCTCAATCAAATAAGGGGATCGGCTCACTAAGCCAAGGCCCTCCAGCTTTAACGCCAAGCCCTCGTGAATCTCAACCAGACGGTTAATATCAACCGATTGCTGGCCGATATTGACCCGCGCCAGTGTCGTTATAGTGATCATTTTATTCCGCCAAAATGCCGGTTAAATTCCAAAAGCTATTTGGCCTGGAAACCTGCCAGTCGGCACGTAGGTGCGCCAGGAAGCCCACTTGCAAATTTCCAGCGAAGGTCTGATTCAAGATTTCGATCCGCAATTGACTTCTGAGGCCTAAAATTAAATTCTCGAAATTGCCCAGAAAAATCTCGCTACAAATCCCGGAAGCTGTGCCTCGAGTTTGCGTACTTGGCACGGAATTAGAATACAACATATTGATTTTATTGGCGATAATGGCCGGTGCGTTTAATGGTTGTCCGGTCGTATCGGATAAGCCTTGTATATCATAGTAGGAGCGTGGACTCATTACAAAAGCGTTCGCCTCATCGTTTGAAGCGGCAACTTTGCCCACTTGTCTGATTAGGATATTGTAACTTCCGGTCGCTGAGATTTTCGCGCCGTTGCCAGCAATCGATGAAGTCCGGGATGCAGTTGTCAGCACAGATTTCAGGCCAAGCGGCTGATTTGACGCGCCCGAGCCGTACAAACCGGCATAATCAAGTTGCGTCGCCAAGCCTTGAGCCAGCGAATTCATTAAGATTTCTTCGATATTAATCGAGTCTTCCAACAATTCACGGCTCACCTTGACCAGAACCGCCAAGCTCTTTGGCTGGAATTGGACGGAACCCAAAACCATATCGGATTCATTAACGGCGGCGGCTTCCGCCCTCCAGCCAGCAACCGGATCCGATACAACCGTCGCCAGATTGGTTTTCGCCGTATCGAGCAAAAATATTTGGCTGCCAGCTTGGAATAAAACAGATTTATCGCGTAATTTATCGACAAAACCACGAAGCAACTCAGCA
Organism: Methylobacter sp.; assembly: GCA_028716975.1. Classification (GTDB taxonomy): domain Bacteria; phylum Pseudomonadota; class Gammaproteobacteria; order Methylococcales; family Methylomonadaceae; genus Methylobacter_B. The sequence goes on from JAQUOU010000027.1 coordinate 2,336, forward strand.
GCAATCGAATAGCCGCCTGCCGAGTCCGTGCCTTCGTTGAGGGCGTTTTGCAGGCTTAAATTGCCATTTGCGCCCAGAACCATGCCTTTCATGATCGTGCCGACGCTCATGCCTTGCAGGTTTTGGTGCACGGAATCAAACGCCAGTTTTTGGCCTTTTGCGTAAAGCCGATTGTTATCGGGGGCTGAGCCTTGGGTATTGTAGCCTTTCAAATCAGCCTCAATTCCGTGCAAATCATGCAAAGCCGTCATTGCCTCAAATGCTCCGGCCTTCTCTTTTGATCAATCTTTATTTTTGTCGGACGAATCAAGCATTAACTTCAATTCTGCGGAAATAGCTTTTTGCTGCCTGCGAATATCGGCTATATGGCCATGACTTTCTGTGAATTTACTGTAAAGGCTTGGGCTATAACTTACCAAGCTGCCTTGGTGCTCGCTAAATTTAGCGCGAGCTTGGACTAATTTTATATTTAGGTTTTCGGTACTCATTGTATATTTCCTTCGCCGGGATTACCGGCACGTGGTTAATTTACAGGCGTCTGCCTGTGTGCCGGTAGACGAAATATGCCAGGGGGCTTTATAACGGGGGTCTACCTTCAAGAGTCTGCCAAGGGGCAGGTTGTCTTGAACCTATGTCCCTATTATATGAGGGAGTACAGGAATTGTCCAGTTATTGTACAGGCATATCTAACTAGCCCTTGCCATGAATAAACCTACTCAATTCCAGCAGATCACTAACGCTGAAGCTAATTCCTTTCTCGGCTAGCCAGGCATGGGCTAACTCGCAATGAAGATACCGACCCAAAAGCTGCGATCTGTCGGTTTCATTTAGCTTTTCGGCCAGGCTGTCAAAGTCGGGATCCTGAGTCCAAAACATTACATCAACCTCGTGGTGGTTGTTTTCACTTGTGTTTTTGCCTTTTCTACTTCAGCCTGGAAAGCAGTTCAGCCAGCTCAAGATTGAATATTTTCGCGTTTTGAAGTGCCTCGGAAATGCTCAAATTGTATGAGCCGGAAAGGATCTCCGCTGAGATAAAAATCAATAGCTGAAAATATTCCTCGTGCGTGGTCAGGTTTTCTTTCATGGCGGTTTTAACCGATTGATAAGCCTTAAGAATATCTTTGTTTTTATTCATGTTTTTTCCTATCATGTTTTTAGTTGCCATTAGAATGTTTTCTCCTCTGTTGATAATCCGCTCGAAATTAGCACGCCGCCACAATGTACATTCAACCCATACACTAAAGGCACACTACTGCCCTGCTCTCGTATGTTTGGCGCACCATTAAATAAAGCTGAATCCAGTTTCTGTGCGGCGGCAGGGTCTTTGTCAAATTCCAGCGTGGGCGAAAGTAAATTACTCAACATATTCAGGGCGATTGAAACCGCGACACTTATTAAAACCTCAACAAGAGTACTCACACTGACTGCCGAAGCCACCGCCGCCAATGCCGCTGCAAAAGCCGGAGCGCCGCCTTCAATTTCTGGCACAATCATAAGCGTATCGTAGCTGTCAAACAGCATGGTCGCTAAATCCGGGTGAATAGCTTCCATATGGTCCGGGTTTTTGCTATCGGCCAGGATATAAAAGTATTTCTCATTCAACAGCTTATCTGCTAATTCCTGTCCGTAGTGTAATTTTAACCCGGATAGCAATTGTTTTAAATTATCGACAAATAGCTCTATTTCTGGATATTGGGATAAATCCCCGTAAAACTTAATAATCATAGTATTTCCTTTTGTTTCAAGTGGTTGCGTGGTGTTTCTATAAGTTTATTCATGTTTCCCGCCTAAATGCCTAATTTTGCATGTGAGTAAAAATGATGGAGGCTGCGCTAAGAAGTCTATATATTTCAAACATTTAAGCTCATCCCGGCCTGTGAAGCGGCTCACGGGCTGTTTTTTTCCTGCGCCTGGCTAAGTAGTACGTCTGATAATCCGCATAGCCTAGACGCTGTATGGCGGTCTGTGTGCTTGATGGTTTAGTTGTTTGTGGCATTGGTGAGTCGTCTGTAAGTTGTTACGATAAGGCCAGGCCATAAGGATTCATCTCATGGCCTGGGAATGGTTGTTTAAAACGGAATACCATCGAAATCAAGTCCCACTGGGTGAGTGTTTTGATGGTATTCCGTTTCTTCGGCCTCGATATGGCTTTCAAGCCTGCTCAAAAGGTCAGCGGCTGCGTCTTTAAATGAACACGTGGCATTAACCACGCCCTCATCAGGCCCGAAGCGTGGTGCGCTACCATCCCCGCCATCGCTCACCAATGCCACAACTTCGTTAAGCACCTCAACGGCTGCATGTGCGCCTTTTAGCTGTGCATCCAGCTCGGCTCTTTCTCTCAGCCTTGCGTAACTCCCTCTAGTGTTTGTCTTTAGTTGAATGATGTTATTAGGCGCCTTGTTTCTCATGATTGCTCCTTTACGAATAGTTTATTAAGATCGGACGTGTATTGATGCACCATAAGCAGGTTGTCTCCGAACCTCGCCTTCAAGCAGCGCCGCGCTTCGTCCAGGTTGCAACCCGGCATAATGGCAATTAACTCGCGATCGGGGTGTTCTTTGTGCCGGTAGCAGTACACACGTAATGGGCTAACGGCTTCTTGCTCTGCTTCGGCCTTCGGTAAACCTGCTTCATGCTCAAGAATACCGGCCCTCTCCTCAATGGCTTCACGGACATTCATTTGAATCTCAGCGGCGCTGGTTTTTGATAGTTGGCTGATAAGAGCGGCTTTATTTTCCCTGATCAGATTTCTTAGCCGATCGGTTAAGCGGTGTGCATTTTCAACCCTGACTTGGTCGCCATGCAGACAGAGCCTTAAACCGGCTTGATTTATTTCGTTGAGTGCGGCCATTAAAAATCCTCCACTAAGTAATCATCAACATTGTTAACATCATCAACACTGGCACGGGTTGTAGGGCTATAGGCATCAACATTGCTTGTACATTCTTCAGCATTTTCTAAGGCATGATTGGGGACGGGTGAGCTAAATTTATTGTGACAATCTTTTCTAATCGCAAAGCCTTGAAACGCCTTGCCTGTGCTGTCGCGGTTTAATGACTTAACCGGAAACTTTAAATGCCCGGCCATATCTTCAAGATTCTTTGAAAACCGCTGCACGGCTATAGGTTGCGCTCCGTTCTCTTTGCACCAACGATGATAATTCGGGTACAGTTTGCTATCCGCTTCAAACTGAATTTCGCCATCATTGGTTAAAGCTGCCGGGCTTTTCCCACAATAAACCTTACTGTATTCTTTAAGAATCAGGTTTTCATCAATCCAGGCAACCAGCTTATTCGTTTCGCATAAATGCTTACGCTGCGACTGTGTTAAGTTGCCATCAATACCGCCGATAACAGCATTTAATTCATCGTCTGTCATGGCTAAGACCCAGTTCAAAAGCGCGGGTAATTCGTCTTTCATAGCCTTTTCAATACCGCCTACGCCTCGCCATTTTTCTTTATCACAATTGGTTACTTTTTTATTGAAAATAACCGGCATCCTCCGCCGGGCTAAGCCGCTGCTGTAATCTGTGGATTGGATAGCTTCATTCGATGCAATCATGACTACGCCATCAAATACGAATGAGCCGGTTTGTTGCTGATTCTTGCGCTCCAGGCGTAAAGGGTCGCCCCCCGTTAGCGCCTTAAGTACGCTGACTTCGCCACCATACCGAGAAGAATCCGATATAACGGCTAAACGCTTTCCATACAGTAGCGCGGCTTCAAAACGGTTCTGTTCCAGGTTCCTTAGGTCAGTGGCCGCATGATTGCTTTCCCCAACCAGCATAATTACCAATCGGATTAGGGTTGATTTGCCTGTACTGCCAGGGCCAATGATTTCAAGGAATTTCTGTACCTCTCCCCCGGCTAATGTGATTTTCAGGAAGGCGCGTATAATATTGATCATATCGTTATCCTGCCCGGTGACATCGCCAAGCCAAGTCTTAATAATATTTATTTCATCGTCATAATTAAACGCATAAGGTAGTTGCCATCTAAACTTATTCCGTGGTGTGTAAGGCTCCAGGCATAGTGTTTTGATATTTAATACGCCGTTTATCATCGGCAACAAATGGCGATCTGTCTGCCACTTGTCCAGGGCCAGATAAAGCCGTAAAAACCTTCAATGCTTTTCAACTTTGACATACAAAAGCCTTGTGGCATTCGCTCATGCAGCTCCTTGTCAATTAGCTTCAATGCCCGCGTTGAACTGATTGGTTTCCACAAGCCTTTTTCGCTACGATACCAGTCGGAGGAAATCTCATCAAAAGCTAAATTATTCTTTTGACTCTCGGCTAGAATTTCGGCTAATTTGGAATCTTTAATATCCGGCTTTTTGGGCTTCTTTTTGCCCTTGGGTTTCTTTTCCAATTCAGCATTTTCATCGAATGCTGAAGTAAATGCTGAAGGCGTGTCGCTGCAACCCGCGTCAGTGTTGATAGTGTTGAAGATGTTGATGCTTTCATCACTTTCTACAAAAAGCGTGTTTGAGCCATAGCTGGCACTGGTTTCTTCGTGTAATTTTTGCATGGCAATTTTTCCTTTTGCCGGGTGCAATTAATTCAATCATGGCGTATAATAGTTCTGCGGTTGGTGAATTAATTAGCAAGCCCCGGCTCATTGTTGAGAATGGTCGGGGTTTTTTATTTGCGGGTAGAAGCTCGCTGCTCTATCCAGTCTGTCAACTCAGATTCAAGCCAGCCTATGCTTCTGGCGCTAAGCTTGATTGGTTTAGGAAATTCGCCAGTTTTGAGCAGAGTATAAATCGTACTGCGGCTTATGCCGGTTTTCTTGATTGCTGCCGGTACACGTAAGATGTTGGAAGTTTGCATAATAAATCTCATATAAATTATGCACCTTGGGCGGGTTTCTGCTGGTGTAATTCTAGGGAATCTTAGGTAATTCTGCATTATTTCGTCCAGTGAAGTACGAAATTGTTTGCATTTTGCTAAGCATTCGCTAAAATAACTATCGGTTACTAACGTCAATTAGTAACCAATCCAGAAAACCGCCGTCAGTGCGGGTAAATGGTTTCAGGAAAAACATTAAATCGAGCCAACTGGTATAAATCTGCCGGTTGGCTTTTTCATGCGTGTCGATAAATGAACTATCAACTCACGATCACAGTATAAAACTATTTTGGACTATTGCAATGCTTGACAAATCAAAATACGAAAGTGTACGGTCTGTAACAAACTTTTGGTTTAGCAAGGTGCTAAGGTGCTAAGCAAATGTTAACAATTATCGTGGCGCTACGGCGATATTTCGTACCTTAAGTTACCACTCAATAAAATCATTTCCGTTAGAAATCAATACGCTGCAAAGGCCTTTTTGCCCGATATTAATTTAAACCACAATATATAGCGTTAAACCGGCCGTGGTGATACCGTATCTTGTGGCTTGGAATCAACCTGTAAGTTTTTTAAATTCATCAGCAATCATTGCGGTTTTTTGTCTAGTCTTTGTTCATGGCTAGGCATTTTTCTTGAATGGGACTACCGTCGCGCCAGCTTTCAGGATGTCCAGGTAATCAGCCCAATGCTGCATCATTTTGTGGCGTTCTGGTAAATGCGCTGTCCGGTTATAAGCCCTACCGTTAGGGTCTTTCACCGCGTGTGCTAATTGATGCTCGATAAAATCAACCCGGAAGCCTAGTACTTCATCCAAAATAGTACGCGCCATAGCCCGGAAGCCGTGTGCTGTCATAACGTCCTTACCATAACCAAGGCGCTTTAATGCCGCGTTAAGGGTATTCTCACTCATGCACCTATCGCCGCGCGGTGTACGCTCAGAGGCAAAAACAAAGCGGCCATGTCCTGTTAAGGCGCGCAACTCTTCCAGTATTTTTACGGCCTGAGTAGATAACGGGACAATATGCTGCGTGTCGGTTTTTGATACGAAGTAGCGCCATTCTTTAGCCTCAAGGTCAAAATGCTGCCATTCTGCCGCCCGTAGCTCGCCCGGCCTAACAAACACCAAAGGCGCAAGTTTTAAGGCACACACCAAGGCAAATGAGCCTTGGTAACTATCCATAGCTCTAAGTAACTCTGCAACCTGTTTAGGTTCGGTAATAGCTGCGAAATGCTCACCTTTAGCAATGGGCAGAGCTCCGCGTAAATCAGGCGTTATATCTCGATCAACCCGCCCTTGTTGCCACGGCATAACGGAAAACCTGCCCACATATTTGAAGGGTTCGGTGTGCTGTTTCAATCGTGCCCCGATCCTCAACCCTGCGCAAACAGTGCAGGATATCCATAGGCAAAATGTTCGCAATGGGCTTTTGTCCTAGCCAAGGGAGAATATTTCTCTCAAGCATCCGTTTCGAGCGGTTGTTTTTATCTGCCCATGTCTCAACCTTTTTTGCCCCCCATTCCCGCGCCACAAATTCAAAGCTATCTATCGCCGGTAAACCTGCCTCAAGCCGCTTTTCATTTTCTAGGGTAGCTCTTTGAGCAGATTTAATTTCCTTTCTAATATTACTGGGGTCTACGCCATTCGCTACATTGGCGCGGGCTGTTTCGGCCTTGCGTCTAGCATCCGCTAACGTGCTAGACGGATAAACGCCAAGTGATAAAGTTTTTCGTTTGCCTGCAAAGGTGTAATCGAAGCGCCACCATTTAGCGCCCGTGGGTTTAACCAGTAAATACAACCCTTCCCCGTCATTAAGGCGAGTGTCCTTATCTTTGGGTTTTGCATTACGAACAGCGGTATCGCTCAAGTCTTTAGCCATTTGCAGTAACTCCAGGTGCAGTAACAGTAAAATTACCTATTACTGTAATGGTTACTGCATAAATTGTCGAATATTATTGAATGTTACTGTATACATTGCTGCACATTAAAAAAGCCGCTATCCCTTGTAGAATGCGGCTTTATGTACTTCGTTGAATCTTGTTGAATCGTCTTATGGAGGCTGCGGCCGGAATCGAACCGGCGTAGATGGCTTTGCAGGCCACTGCATAACCATTTTGCTACGCAGCCTTAAAAGATGAAATAAAAAAGCCGCGAAGGTTCGCGGCTTTAAATTTATTTGGAGCGGGAAACGAGATTCGAACTCGCGACCCCAACCTTGGCAAGGTTGTGCTCTACCACTGAGCTATTCCCGCGCGTTAATTCTCTGAAAATTATAAATAGTTTTTAAATGCCTGTCAATTCTATTCAATCTATTGAATATTAATTGCCAAGGTCCAGCCTGAATTGCCTTTGCATTCACCTTCCTCAATTTGAACCTTTACGAAAGTATTTTTCTTTCCATAAGCATCCTGGAAGTCTAGGACCGATATAGGTGTTCCTTGAGGTAAATGTTGGCAAGGTGAAGTTCTATCGGCTTCTTCCGAGTCATCATAAGCAGCCATAGTGCCGGGTACTTGAACTAAACGGACTGTTGCCTTGGGGTCATAAGTATTAGGTGCTTTTAGAATATATCGTTGCCCTGCCGCAAGATTTTTAATTGTAGGCCCGGATACAGGCGTTGATTCATCACCGCCACTTATCATCATTAAAATCAGCAACACCACTATACCGCCCAGGGCGCCAAAAAAAACTTTTGGCTTTTTTTCTTTTAAGCTCAATATTGAAGAAACCAGGTTACCAGCTATGTTTTTTGCCGAGTCTACAGCTTTTTTAGTGCTCTCTTGATTACTCATTTTTCATCCTCTCTCTATTATAATTATTTATTGTAGTTATTGAGACTCTGCTCAAAATATTATGGTGCTAGTAAAGCTAACCTGGAAAACATCTCCATGAAAGCCCGCTTATTTATCCGGCCTATATCTACTTAAAAGCAGGCATTGGATTAACCGTGCCTGCTCACTGTGTCAACTTACCACGATGAAAAAACTTTTCAAGTGCTTTTATGCGCCTTGTCTACTATTTAAACAATATACATCTCATCAAATGAAGTCGTAGCCTTTTTTAGTTATCGCAGGATGTTCCAGTTCTATCAGTGGCAAACATTCAAACTGCCAGTAACCAAGACCGATATTTTTCCTGTTTATCAAAGTCATAGATAAATTTTCATTGTTCATAAAAATTAGAATGGCACCGCCGTCTTTCAACATAAAGTTATCCGTAATAATAAGACTCTTTTCCATATTTTCTTCTTTTATCTTATATATTAAAGCCTTATGTGAAACCTTACGCTCCTGCGCATCCCAGGGCTGATAAGTTACAGGCAAGGAGTCTTTCGCTAATAATTGCATGCCAAAATTTATTTTACCGCTTTGTTTTGTTACCATAATTCTGTCTACAATTCCCAGAGAACGTTTATATATCGGCATATCGGTTTTTCTATAACTGACGAGACTGCCTACAGAAAAAACACCTGTTTTATTAAATACGCCGGATAATAATCTGTCAGAGGCGGAGTGCACAAGGAACTCCATATCGGCTTCATTATCTTTAATTGATAACGTTTGCAGATCAAAAGTGGAGGCTAACCCTACGGCAATATAACGATCTAATCTATCGCTAAAAAGTGGTGCTCCCTGCAAATCAATCCCCGACCATCTTTGTTCAAGGTAATCCAGTAATTCTGCTGTGGGTTTGGAACTGCTTTTCTTCAATACGTGCATCGAACTGAATCTTGCCTCAGTGGCGCTTATCAATTTCTCTCTCTGTTTGAAAGCTTTTATCAACCCGGAAAAATCGAGGTAAAGGGCGGTTGAGTCATTTTTGGCGTTTAATTCAAAATGCGGGGGCTTGTCTTCATCTATTGAAATAAGGCACTGCATCTGTAAGCCGGACATAGCCGTATTCTTCAGGCTAACCAAAGAGATTAGTGTCTCTATAAAACCATATACCAGCGGTATTTCTTTTTGCATTAAACCAATCGGATTAGCAAGGCTGAGCAAAAGAATTTGTAGATAGCACTCTTCCGGCGTGCTTGTTTTATTAGCCTGATTTATATCATTGGCTATTTTGGTAGTGTCTTTTTTTATTTTTACACTCAGTTTATAAAGTGAATGCAGATCTATCCATACCCAATCAGGTACCGGCATACCCATAATAAAATGACTGATAACAATACTGCTCAGTCCCTTAATAGTACGCTGAATTGCCAATGCCGCATGCTTCCCCTGAAACCAGCTGATATCACGCTGTGTTAGTTCCTTGAGCACTATCCAGTAGCCAATAGTGAATTCCCTCTCAATAGAAATTAATACTTGCAAAATTTTCTTGTCATTCTCTTCTTTTGGAAACCCTGCCTGGATAAGCCTGGATCGAAGATAGTCTTCAATAACAAGTGTGCTTGGCCGTAAAAGTTCCAGCGCCTCCAGTCTTGACTGAGCGGCCATTTCTGTAGCATTAAACACTTTGATAAAATCATGAATCAGCCGTGTGGCAAGTCCCGGATTAGCCGTCGGTAATTCAACAACCCATTGCTGTAACGCTTTGGCTTCAAATTGTTTCAAGCGTAGCGGATTATTTTGTTGACTTGGAATAATCAGAAAAAAAGAATTTTTCAACGGTTCACCGCAGGCATTGCTTTATAAATTTAATTAGTAAGCCCTCATTTTTAAATAGCATTTGGCTAGCCGGTTTGTCTAAAGCCATTTTTAGCCGCATTGACGCGGACAAAGCGTTGCTTCCATGCTTCAAGCGCCTCCTTTTCCCGTCATCATGCCTTTTGAAGGATTATAGCCAATGATGGCTGCCGCCATAAAAACGGCAAAGGCAACCAGCGTATAAATGAAGGCTTCCCGGTTAAACTGTCCATACAAGGCAAAGCGGATTAATTCAACTGCCTGTGAAAATGGATTATATTGCGCAAGATTATAAAGCAGCGCACTGGATTCTCTAATTTTCCACAACGGATAAAGTGCTGTTGACATAAAAAACATCGGAAAAATCACAAAATTCATGACACCGGCAAAATTCTCCAGTTGTTTTATGAAAGATGACAACAATAACCCTAACGCACCCAACATCATTCCCGACAACATAAGCGCAGGCAATACCCATAAATAGCCTTGCCACGGTGCCTGTATTTCATAAAGCCAGGCTACTCCTAAAAACACATAGACCTGCAGAATAGATACCGCCGTGCCGGCCAGCAATTTACTTAGCAATAAAAACCATCGGGGTAATGGGCATACCATCAGTATGCGCATACTGCCCATCTCGCGGTCGTAAACCATTGACAGCGAACTTTGCATGCCGTTAAACAACTGAATCATGCCGATTAACCCAGGAGTAATATAAACCTCGTACAGAATATAGGTTTCATAAGGAGGGCTGATGGCAATCCCCAAGGCCGACCTGAAACCCGCTGCGAAAACAAACAACCAGATTAAAGGCCGCACTAATGCGGAAATAAACCGTTCACGTTGGGTAATAAAACGTCTTAACTCCCGCCCTATAATGCCCCACATGGCGCGCCAATAATGAAGAATATTCATGCCTGCGCTCCTTGCGTTAGTCTATTAAAGGCATCTTTTATGGTTGATGTGCCGGTTAATTGCAGAACTTCATTAACAGTTCCGTTGGCTTTAATCTGTCCTTTATCAAGCACGATTACGTGATCATCAGGGTAAATTTCGTCAATTAAATGGCTTGCCCATAAAACCGCCATATTTTCATCGGCGGCCAGCCGGTGCACATGGTCTACAATGTCCTGACGGCTCGGCACATCCAGGCCCACGGTCGGCTCATCCAGCAGTAGCAAAGACGGCTTATGCAATAATGCCCGGGCAATTTCCACGCGCCGCCGATGTCCGCCATTCAACTGGCGTATTTTTTCAAATCGGCGATCAAACATGTTTAGCCGTTCCAGCTCTTCCTGAATTCTTAGCATGGACTGCTTGCGCCCCATGCCATGCAAAGCAGTGTGATAGCGTAAATTCTGCATAACCGTAAGATCCATATCCAGGGTGGTTTGCTGAAAAACCACGCCCAACTTTGCCAGGGCTTTGCGGGTTTGCTGTTTGATATTAAAGCCGCATAACTCGATACGTCCGCCGCGGGAATCATATAACCTCGTAATCAGTGAAAATAAAGTACTTTTTCCGGCTCCGTTAGGGCCCAATAATAGAGTGCATTCGCCGGGCTGAATCTTGAAATTAATCCGGTCGAGTGCTTTCTTTTTGCCGTAAGAGAAATTTAAATCTTCAATCGATAACGCTATGTCTGTATTCATGGTTTTACTGCAACTCCCCAGGGATAAGTCCCAACCCCGATCGATTTAGTCACTGTCTGGCTATCAAGATCAATGATGGAAATATCGTTACTGATGCCGTTGGTGGTATAAAGCCTTTTTTGATCGGGAGAAAATGCCAGATTCCATACCCGCTGGCCGACCAGCAGGTATTTTTCTATTTCAAACGTTTGCGCATTAATCACGGCCACGCGGTTTGCAGGCCCCAAAGCCACATAGCCCCGACTTCTTTCCTTATCAATAACAACGCCTACCGGCTGAATTTTATCGGCTGTCACTCCTGAAATATCAAACCTGATGTTTTTAATGATCTGCTTGGACTTGGCATCCAGAATCATTAAAGTTCCGGCCATTTCCGAAGTTACCCATAATTGCCGGCTATCGGCTGTAAAACCGACCGCGCGGGGACGCGGATCAACCAGGGTATTTTCTACGATAGTATTAGTTTTGGCATCAATCCAATGCACCATATTGGTCGTTTCGGTGGCACTGACTATCCAGCGGTTATCGGGGCTGACTGTGATCCCTTCAGGTTCTACGCCAACCTTAATCTGTTTGATGACTTTTTTCCTGTCCACGTCAATAACGGTTATCAGACTATCATCTTCGTTTGATACATAAATCCGGTCTCCCGCAGGATTTAATGCAAAGGTTTCAGGATCATCGCCGGAAGGCAGTTTCCCCAGCTCTTTCAGTGTTTCGGCGTCAACAATTTTAATAGTATTGTCATCGCTGGCAGCGATATACAGAAACTTGTTATCCGGGCTTATGGCAATACCTCTGGGGCGCCGGCCAATAGCCAGTGTTTTAATCAGCTTGCCCTCCACCGGGTCAACAACAGCCAGGGCATTATCTTTTTCCAAAGTAACGAACACCGTCTCAGCCTGTGCAATGCCGGTTAATGCAATAAATAAAAGTAGTTTTAAACAGATTTTTTTCATTATTATTCTCACCATTTACATTTCGATTCAGGCTGATCATAGCCCAGCGTATCCAGCTCTGTTTTTGGATGCAGGAAACCTTCAACCGGTGCCACCGCCACTAATGAGCGCGGCGCGGCGAGTAAAACAGGCTGCCGCAACTGACCATCCCAAGGCCGAAAAGATAAGGGATTGCCTTTATAGCCCTGCAACGCGAACTGATCGCTCAACATATAGTCTTTAACCCGGTTTACGTCATCCGACCTGGTGCGGGTTACCGCTTCGCCTATGGCCCTGACCGCCAGATAGGCGGCATAATCCTGTTCTTCCATCCATCGGCCCGCCCGCTCCTTAAAACGGCTTTGAATCTGGACTGCGCCCCATTGCTCATGAGTTCTATGCCAGGCGGTAGCAATCAATCCCTGGGTTCCTATCACAGGTCTTGGCAACCAGGTCCGGTAATCGAGGTATTCACCAAACAATCCCTGTTCATCGGCTACGACCAATACATCATAGTCATCCACCTGCGTGAATACAGCCACATCGGATTGAGCGGTGCGCCGGGCATCGAAAGTATGTTCCCAGGTTTTTTCTTCAACTATTTTTATGCCGAAACGCTTGGCAGCCCGCCGGATGGCATCTGCAAATAAACGATCTTCCTGAAGGGGGCCAATCACCAGAAACCATTTGATCCAGCGTTTTTTCAGCATATATTGTGCGAGAGCATCGGCACGCATCGCTCTGCCGGGCAAAATATGCAGAACATTTTTACGGCACAGCTCGTTGCGTAAACCATCATCTATCGTCGCTACATCAAATATCAGCTTCTGTTTGGCCTTATCTGAATCAGCCAGCGGATTTAACTGATCCACAGGCAACCCACTGACGACATAGTGAAATTTATCAGCAATTTCCTTGTCAAAAACTGCAACTACATTGCCATCCTTAGGCACGATGAATTTTTTCAGAACAAACTGCTGGCCGGTAAACTCTCCCGTCGTATTATTATCGCCAATTGCCAATTCCGCCCCTAAAACCCCTTTATCTTTAATTAAAGGATCCAGGTTTGACATCGGAGGAGGCGCTTCCTGCTCTTGTGTCAAATAAGCAATATTGATAACCTGCTTCGCCTTACCATAAGCAATTCCAACGGTAATCATTTGAATAATAAATAAAATTTTGACTATGGCTTGAAGGTGCAAGTTAATTGATCGCATCGTTACCTGATACTAAGAATACGGGGGAGACTAATTTTAACGGATTCACAGGCTTTTATTCACTTTTCAAAAATAGCTTACTAAAGCCGGTATTTGAAATTTATCAATTTACAGTCAATACTTAGCTCAATTTTAATAGGAATTGACTGTGCTATTGTTGCTCCATGTCTGATTTTGAAGATACGACAGAAACTATTGATGATTTTTTTAGCTTTGATTCTCATCTGCCAAAAAAACAGTTCCACAATCAACGCATTACTACGCGTTATATAAGAGACGATATAAAAGCCTTGGTTTTTACAACCGGTCTATTAAATTTTGGCCATCGCCGCATCCGAGTTGACTTAATCGATATCAGCAGTAAAGGCGTGCTGATCTCAACCTCTAAAAAACTAGGCATTAATAAAAAAGTAATTTTGGCTCTTAAATTCGGCTGTGGTAACACTTTTAAAATAAACGCGAAAATTGTCCGTAAATCGGATTCATCAAATTATCAATACGGAATAAAATTTGATCAATATAATAATGCTCTCGGCGATTATTTGCTGGAAACACAGAGCAAATTAATTTTTAAATAAGACTCATTAAACCGTAGCCAATATTTAAAGAATGCTTAATTGAAAATTTCTGCTGACGCAGTGTTTAAAAATACAGGCGCATAATCTATTGATCCCCATGACACACGGCACTTTAAGCGAAATACTCATCTATCCGGTAAAATCGTTGGCCGGCATCAGCGCGCCCAGCTGGAAGGTTACTGGAACAGGTTTGCAGTATGACCGAAAATGGATGATTATCGACGATGCAGGACAGTTTCTTAGCCAGCGGGTTTTGCCGCAAATGGCTTTAATTAAAACAGCTCTGACCGGCAACGATTTAATCCTTTCTGCACAAGGCATGGAAAACCTCGTGCTGCCTCTTGAACCTGTTGAAGGGCAAATCATTGCAAGCACGATCTGGCATGACCGTTGCAATGCACGTGCCGTATCGCTGGAAGCCGACCAATGGTTGAGCAGTTTTTTAAACAGGAGCTGCCGGCTGGTTTATCAACCCGACAATATAATTCGGCAAGTTAATCCTGAATATGCCAATGCCAGTGATAAAGTGGCATTTTCTGACGGGTTTCCTTTCCTGATCATTTCAGAAAATTCGCTGGTTTCATTAAATCAGGCGATGCAGTTGAATTTACCCATGATCCGTTTCAGGCCCAACCTGGTCATTTCGGGTTGCGCCGCTTATGCAGAAGACTGCTGGCGGGAAATCAGCATTGGCGCTATTGATTTCAGGCTGCCCAAACCTTGTTCCCGATGTTCAGTTCCAACAATAGATCCGGAAACAGCACAGTCCGGCAAAGAACCCCTGACAACTCTCAGCCGTATCAGAAAGTGGAATAATAAAGTCTACTTTGGGCAAAACGCCCTGCATAATCAAATTGGCCAATTAACTGTCGGCGATCAGGTAAGCGTCAAATTGACCGGCGCCAATCAACCGCCTATCTGACCAACAGGAAATCCTGTTTTCCCTCTTCCGAATACTTTGCCGGGCCAATTAATTGAAAAATTAAAGGATTGCCGTTCAGTAATCAGGTAGCCTTTAAGCATTCCTGAGAGCTAAGCTATGATGTCGCGGAATTGTAATACTAAACCCGGACAATAATTATTTTACAGGAGCATTATTTTCCATGAGTATGCTATTCCTGATCATCAATGTCGGCAGTACATCAATAAAAACCCGGCTCTTCGATATAAATTTGCATGATAAAGCCGTATTAACTGCCGATTATTCTTCTCCCGCCAAGCTTGTTATTGAGGGGCGGGATTATCATGGCGCAGCCATACAGCAAAATATAACCTCATCTCATGATGCTGAAGCTGCGCTGGCTGTCGTATTAAATGAATGGCGCCGGATTATTGCACAGGACGGATTGGCGCTATCGGCAATCGGACATCGCATTGTGCATGGCGCTAACTGGTTCGACACGATAACACCCATTAATAAAGAAGTCCTGGATAGGCTTGTCCAATTGGATGATTATGCGCCGCTGCATAATCCATTCAATAGATTGGGCGTTACCATGGCGGCTGATATTTTTCCTGATACGCCTCAATTTGCTGTGTTCGATACTGCTTTTCACCGCACCATTCCAGAATACGCCGGCCGTTACGCCATTCCCGAGAAATTGGCCGGCAATGTGAATTTTTATCGCTATGGATTTCACGGCATTTCCTGTCAACATAGCTTATCGGCTGCGGCTGGCCTCTTACGCCGTGATCAGGCAACATTAAATCTTATTGTCCTGCATCTGGGCGGAGGAGCAAGTATCACTGCCATTCGCGCCGGTGTCAGCGTCGATACCTCCATGGGCTTTTCACCTGTGGAAGGTTTGATTATGGCCGGGCGCTGCGGTGATCTGGATCCGATGATTCCTGTTACCCTGCAAAGGCAGGGAATGTCATTGGACCAACTTGATAATATACTGAATCACCGGAGCGGACTGACGGGTATTTGCGGCGAGGCCGATATGCGGAATATATTGGAAAAAGCCGGGCAGGCTGACCCGGATGCTTTGCTTGCTCTCGACATGTATTGCTACCGGATAAAAAAGTATATCGGGGCCTATTGCGCGATACTGGGCGAGGTATCTGCCCTTATATTTACCGGAGGCATTGGCGAGAATGCACCGGCAATCCGGCATAAAATATTACAAGATTTGGATAAACTGGGGTTTTCGCTGGATTTGGAAGCCAATCGAAGACCGGCGGAACAAATCCACGACATTAGTGATCGTATGAGTCATTCCCGCATTTTGGTGATTTCCGCTGAGGAGGAGCGTGAAATTGCCCGCCAAATCGTGGACTTCCTGAGGACAGTATCGAATAAAAAATAATAAGCACGAGGATCAATATTATGGAACAGGGTAATCAAGATTTTTTTGTCTCTGCTGAATTACTGGAACGCATGAACGCCTATTGGCGCGCAGCAAATTATCTCTCGGTCGGGCAGATTTATTTACTGGACAATCCTTTACTCAGGGAGCCGCTCAAGCTGGAACACATTAAGCCGCGTTTACTGGGGCATTGGGGAACAACGCCGGGCTTAAACTTCATCAATATACATTTGAACCGCCTCATAAATGCCCATGATCTCAACATGATCTTTATCTGCGGCCCCGGCCACGGCGGGCCGGCGATGCTGGCAAACTGCTGGCTGGAACGCACTTACAGTAAGTATTATCCACATATTTCGCTCAATACGGAAGGCATGAAAGCACTGTTTAAGCAGTTCTCTTTTCCGGGCGGAGTCCCTAGTCATGTCGCACCGGAAACGCCCGGTTCGATTAATGAAGGTGGAGAATTGGGTTATGCATTGTCTCATGCTTATGGCGCCGTATTCGATAACCCGGATCTGATAGCCTGTTGCGTGATCGGTGATGGCGAAGCAGAAACAGGCCCGATGGCAACCGCCTGGCATTCAAACAAATTTCTTAATCCCGCTCGTGATGGCGTCGTATTACCGATCCTGCACTTAAATGGATATAAAATCGCCAACCCCACCTTTCTCGGTCGCATGGATGAGGACGAATTAGTGAAATTATTTGAAGGATACGGCTATCGTCCTTATCTGGTTGAAGGCAGTGATCCTGAGATTGTTCACCCTCGGATGGCCAGCATACTTGAGCAATGTCTGGACGAAATTAAAGCGATTCAGCATAAAGCGCGTAGTGAAGAGATAATTAAGCGTCCGCAATGGCCGATGATTATTATGCGCACGCCAAAAGGCTGGACAGGGCCGAAAAGCGTCGACGGCAAAAAAACAGAAGGTTTCTGGCGTTCTCACCAGGTGCCATTGGAAAATCTGGCGGAAAATCCGGAACATATTGTGTTGCTGGAACAATGGATGAAGAGCTACCGTCCCGAGGAACTGTTCGATGAGCAGGGCGCGCCGTTGCCGGAACTGCTGGAATTGGCCCCAAAAGGACATCAAAGGATGAGCGATAATCCGCATGCGAATGGCGGACTCTTGCTGAGAGATTTGCGGCTGCCTGATTTCCGCAATTATGCGGTTAACGTGCCTGCGCCGGGAGCCGTTGAAGCCGAAGCCACCCGGGTAATGGGAAGTTTTTTACGGGATGTGATGAAAAACAATATGGATCAGCAGAATTTTCGAATTTTTGGCCCTGATGAAACGGCATCCAACCGCTGGAGCGATATTTTCGAGGTAACATCCCGGGTCTGGATGGAAAAAATCCTGCCGGAGGATACCAATCTTGCCCAGGATGGCCGGGTTATGGAAATACTCAGCGAACATACCTGTCAGGGCTGGCTGGAAGGATATTTGCTTACCGGACGGCACGGCTTTTTTTCCTGCTATGAAGCGTTTATCCATATTGTCGACTCCATGTTCAACCAGCATGCCAAATGGCTGAAAACCTGCAACCGAATACCTTGGCGGCGGCCTATCGCGTCACTGAACTATCTGTTGACCTCGCATGTCTGGCGCCAGGATCACAACGGTTTTTCCCATCAGGATCCAGGCTTTATTGATCACGTAGTCAATAAGAAAGCGGAAGTGATTCGAGTCTTTCTGCCGCCCGATGCCAATACCCTCCTGGCGGTGACCAATCATGTGCTGCGCAGCCGCAACTATGTCAACGTCATCGTGGCAGGTAAACAACCGGCGCACCAATGGCTGAATATGGATGCAGCCATGAAACATTGTGAAGCCGGAATCGGCATTTGGGAATGGGCCAGCAATGACCGAGGCGAAGAGCCTGATGTAGTAATGGCCTGTGCCGGCGATGTGCCGACGCTGGAAACATTGGCAGCGGTGGATTTTTTGCGCAGCCAGACGCCTGACTTGAAAATCCGCGTGCTTAATGTCGTCAACCTGATGAAGTTGCAACCTACCAGCGAGCATCCCAATGGCTTATCGGATCGAGACTTTAACGAATTGTTTACTCTCAATAAACCCATTGTATTTGCCTATCATGGGTATCCTTCTCTTATTCACCGCTTAACTTACCGGCGTACCAATCATTCCAACCTGCATGTGCGCGGCTATAAGGAGGAAGGCACGACCTCTACACCTTTTGACATGGTCGTCATGAATGATATAGACCGTTTTCATCTGGCAGCCGATGTCATTGACCGGGTGCCTCGTTTGAAAAATAATGCCGCCTATCTCAAACAAACGATCCGTGACAAACTCATCGATCATAAGCATTATATAGCCACTCATGGGGAAGATATGCCGGAAATTCAAAATTGGCATTGGCCATATGCTATTCCGGGAAAAAATAAAAAAGCACAGGATATTGATATTTCTGATGCGATGGATTTTGGAGAGTAGCAGACAAAACCGAGCTTGCGCGTATTCATAGTTGTTTTCCGCAGGGAAGTAAGTTTTACTTATTCGCCGGCATCCAGCATTGTTAGAATTTCCTCACGTATCTGCTCCTGTCTGACAGCGTCGGTTATTGGCTGCATCTGGAAGTCTGTGATATAAAACATATCTTCCGCCCGGCTCCCTATGGTGGTTATTTTTGCGCTGTGCAGGTTTACGTCCTGTTTTATAAAGGCTCGTCCTATTTTGGAGAGCAGACCTGCATGATCGGTCGTAACCAACTCCAGAATTGTATGCCTGTTTAAAGAATCTGCTTGAAACTGAATGCTGGTCGGGATAGGAAAGTGTTTGGCTTGCCGCGATTGACGATGTATGTTCCTGCGCTCTTTTACTTTACGATGCAATAGGTTATTACGTAAGGCCGTGCAAATATGAACTTCCCTGTACAGCTCATTGATGGGCTCGCCCGACTGTTCAAGCACCTGGAAACTGTTAAGCACATAGTTATCAACTGTAGTTATTATTTTGGCATCAAGGATAGTAAGACCTAATTGGTCAAGAGTGGCTGTGCTTAGTGAAAAAATGGAGCGCTCATTTTTAGTATAAACAAAGACCTCTGCACTCCCGCGCTGGGTTTGGGGCCGTAAGAGAACCAGCGGCAGTCCCTCCTCGCTCGAAGAAGCGATAGCGATGGTGTGCCAAGCTATTTCGTCAGCTGAATATCTTAAAAAATAATCATCACTGCAAAGCTGCCATGTTTTATCAATAGCCGCCTCGGATAAACCGAGTTTGACCAACTCATCTTTTGCTTCTTTTTTATTTTCCTGTAATCGGTCGGCAAGCGCAACGGGATTTTGCAGCCCTCTACGCAAGGCACTATGAGTTACTGAATAAAGCTCCTTCAATAAGGCGTCTTTCCAGGAGTTCCACAATTCAGGATTGGTTGCGCGTATATCGGCTACTGTCAGCAAATATAAGTAATTGAGGTATTCGATGCTGCCCACTTTCTGGGCAAATTCAT
The DNA here is from genome assembly GCA_028716975.1 of Methylobacter sp. Taxonomy (GTDB): domain Bacteria; phylum Pseudomonadota; class Gammaproteobacteria; order Methylococcales; family Methylomonadaceae; genus Methylobacter_B. The sequence continues at coordinate 21,988 of JAQUOU010000027.1, forward strand.
AAATAATATCAGGATCGCTGATATCTTTTCGCTGGGCGGTCATCGACATAATCAAGTGATGACGAACCAGCCAGGTAATCAGTTTGGTATCATGCGATGACAGATCATGTTGAATGCAGAAGCTCCTGGCGATTTCTTCGCCAATGACTGAATGATCGCCGTTTCTGCCTTTGGCAATATCATGGAATAAGGCAGAAATATACAATATCTCAGGCTTTTGAATCAAAAAGAAAATGTCATTGCAAAAAGGTAGTTCATCGCTGTGCTCCTGTAATGAAAACCGGCGTAAGTTACGAATAACAAAAATGGCATGCTCATCAACCGTATAAATATGAAATAAATCATATTGCATACGGGCGACTATATTGGCAAAGCTGGGTAAATAGGCAGCCAATACACCATAACGATTCATGCGTCTTAATTGATTGGTAATACCGCGCGGCTGACGAAAAATTTCCAGAAAAAGACGGTTGGCAACTTTATTCTGCCGGAATGAATCGTCGATAAGGTGCAGGCTCTTCCTGATCAGGCGAATTGTGGTTGCCCTGACGCCCTTGAGGGCGGAGTTTTGTTGAAGAATTAAAAAGACCTCCAGCAATGCCACGGGTTGTTGTTCAAACACGGATTCGTCAATAGCTTCAAGGTATCCGTTGATGGCAACAAATTTATCGTTAATAGGGATCTGTTTATAAGCAATTTCACCGCAAATGAATCGCTCATTGAATAATTGCAGCAGCATTTCATTAAGCCGCTCCAGGCCGAGTACGGTTTTGAAGTAAAACTGCATGAACTGCTCTACATCTTCATTATACTGGTAAGTGCCGGTACTGAAGCCGAATTGCTGCGCCAAGAGCCGTTGATAATCAAAGATGAGCCGGTCTTCGCACCGGTTAGTCAAAAGATGTAGCGCATAGCGGATACGCCATAGCACTTCAACAGCAGCAACCAGTTCTAAATACTCAGACTCCGGCAGAAAGCCATACTTAATCAGCTCCTTGAGAGTTGATGAATTATAGTGACGCTTGAATACCCAGGCGATAACCTGTCTATCTCGCAATCCGCCTGGCCCTTCCTTTATATTAGGCTCAAGATTATAGGCTGTATGGTGAAATTTGGCATAGCGTTGAGCCTGCTCTTGCATTTTGGCAGCAAAAAACTGATCCGACGGCCAAATTTTATCGGGTGTGATGTGTTGCTTGAGATCTTCAAAAAGCACCATGCTACCGCTAATCAGCCGGACTTCCATGAGACTGGTCATGATCGTCTGATCAGCTTTAGCAATGTCTACACATTCCTTGATAGTGCATACGCTTTGCCCGGGCTTTAGGCCGATATCCCACAGAAAAGTAAAGAAGTTTGCCAGCGCCTCTTCATACACGGATGTATCGTATGAATCCAGAAGAACCACGATGTCGATATCGGAATAGGGAAATAACTCCCTTCTGCCATAGCCGCCCACTGCGAGCAGGCTGAGTCTTTCCGCATGACCGGCGAGGAAATGCCGCCAGCAGCAGCTTAAAATCTCGTCAATGAAATTGGATTTTTCCTTAAGCAGTTCTGCAACGGAACTATGGGGATCAAATTTTTGCCTTAGCTCGTCGGCTTTTTCTTTTATCAGGTGTTTGAACTGTTGAAGGCTATCTTTTTCGGCAAACAATGAAGGGCAAATATTTTTGTTCAAGTTGATCACATTTCTTCCTGACGTAAAGTCAGAATGTCATAACCATCAGGCGTTACCAGAATGGTATGCTCCCATTGAGCAGAAAGGGCTCTGTCCTTGGTGACTACAGTCCAGCCATCGCCTAATACTTTTACATCACGCTTGCCCAGATTAATCATTGGCTCAATAGTTAATATCATCCCACTCTCAAGAACTTCTCCTTCACCGGCTTTGCCGTAATGCAGCACATGCGGGTCTTCATGAAAATTCTTGCCGATCCCGTGTCCGCAAAACTCTCTAACGACAGAATAGCGGTTGGCTTCGGCATATTTTTGTATTGCCTGACCGATATCACCTAAAGTAGCGCCTGCTTTAACTTTTTCTATGCCTAGAAACATGGCTTCCCGGGTTACTTTGACTAATCGTTTTGCGTGTAAACTAACTTCACCCACGCAGAACATTTTGCTGGTATCTCCATGATATTCATCTTTAATAACCGTAATATCAATATTGACAATATCGCCTGGTTTAAGTTTTTTTTCGCTGGGAATGCCATGGCAAACCTGTTGATTAATGGATGTGCAGATTGACTTAGGAAAACCGTGATAATTAAGCGGCGCAGGTATGGCATTTTGCACATCAACTATATAATCATGGCATATTTTATCGAGTTGATCGGTAGTCACGCCAGGGACAACATAAGGTTCAATCATTTCCAAAACTTCGGCCGCCAGCCTTCCTGCAATACGCATTTTTTCTATTTCACTTTCAGTTTTAATGATTATGCTCATAAGCGTTAAAGTTGTGGTTATATGGTTTACTGTTCTTGTGCCGTGCGACTCATTATTTAAACAGTCTGACCATCAGAAAAGAGAAGTTTAGCAGAGTTCAGCTTATTGTAAAAAAAAAGCGTGTATGGTATAAAGATGAGTTATTTTTTGAATTAATACTCACGTTTATCGTCACGTTTGGTAGGGTGCCGGCGCAACCTGATTTTATTATATGGTTGTAACCGGTTACCAGACGGGATAGGCGGAGGCGCAACCCAACACGGAACATAAAGTTCCGAATTTTATATTTAGGAGAAATGAATGGCAGCAGTATCCATGCGGCAAATGCTTGAAGCGGGTGTTCACTTTGGGCACCAAACTCGTTACTGGAATCCGAAAATGGCGACATACCTTTTCGGCGCACGTAACAAAATCCACATCATTGATTTGGAAAAAACGCTTCCAATGTTTAACGACGCTATGAATTATCTGGGTCAAATGACAGCTAACAAAGGCAGCATTCTGTTTGTCGGCACCAAAAAAGCCGCACGTAAAATTGTGGCGGAAGAGGCAAAGCGCTGTGGCATGCCTTATGTAAATCATCGCTGGTTAGGCGGCATGATGACCAATTTCAAAACCATCAAAAAATCAATCAACCGTCTGAAAGAACTGGAAGCCATGAAAGCGGACGGCACTCTTTATCAGCGCTTTGGAAAAAAAGAGGCGCTTGGCATGGAGCGTGAACTTGAAAAACTGGAACGGAGTCTGGGTGGTATTAAAGATATGAAAGGCGTTCCTGATGTAATTTTCGTATTGGATGTCGGTTACGAAAAAAATGCCATCAGTGAAGCAAAAAAATTAGGTATTCCGGTTGTTGGAGTGGTTGACTCCAACAATTCACCGGAAAAAATTGATTATGTAATTCCAGGTAACGATGACTCAATTCGTGCCGTTAAACTATATTGTGAAAGTATTTCTGCGGCGGTACTGGAAGCTAAATCAGCCAGTTTGGGGCTCTCAGCCAAATCAGATGATTTTGTTGAAGAAGCAGCAGAGTAAATTGTTTACTCATTTTGCACAAATAAAATGAGAAGTTTAGTTTAAGCCCAAAAACGCCTCCTTACGGGGGCGTTTTTATAGTAACGATAAATTGAGGAAACCAAAAATGAGTATTACTGCGGGAATGGTTAAGGAACTCCGTGAAAGAACCGGCTCAGGCATGATGGAATGCAAAAAAGCATTAGTTGAAAGCAATGGCGATATGGAATTGGCGGTGGAAAATATGCGCAAATCCGGTTTAGCCAAAGCCGATAAAAAATCAGGCCGTATAGCCGCTGAAGGCATTATCGGTGTTAAAGTCAGCGATAATCAAAACGCTGTAGCGATTGTCGATATCAATTGTGAAACAGATTTTGTTGCTAAAGCGGCTGATTTCATAAATTTTGTCAACAACGTAACGACAGCATTGCTGAATGCCGATATTGAAACAGAAGACCAATTGCTGGCCATGAAGTTGGCTGATGGTCTAACGGTTGATGAAGCTCGCCGCGGATTAATTGCAAAGCTGGGTGAAAATATTACGGTCAGACGTTTTGCTAAATACCAGACTGCCGATGGCGGTACAGCCTGTTATCTGCATGGTAATAAGATCGGTGTGATTGTTGAATTAGCCAAAGCGGATAGCGAATTAGGTAAAGATGTTGCCATGCATATTGCCGCGAGCAAACCTTCTTATATTTCTGAAGACCAGGTGCCCTCAGAAACTATTGAGAAAGAAAAGGAAATTTTCATGGCTCAGGCTTCAGAAAGCGGAAAACCTGCTGAAATTATCAATAAAATGATTGCCGGCCGAATCAGCAAATTTTTTGCAGAAATTACGCTATTGGGACAGCCTTTTATTAAAGATGACAAAATCAGCGTCGGTAAACTGGTTGCATCAAAAGATAACCGAATTATTCGTTTCAACCGTTTCGAGGTTGGCGAAGGAATAGAGAAAAAAGAAGAAAACTTTGCCGAAGAGGTTATGGCGCAAGTCCGGGGTAATTAAGTTTATCCCCAGCAAACACCCATACCCGAACATAAGGCTAACCCCACCTGCAAACTTTGACTTCATACTATGATTAAACCGATTTGCCAGAGAATTTTACTTAAATTAAGCGGTGAAGCTTTAATGAGTGAGACAGGAGGAAGCATTGATGCCGATATTGTCAAACGTCTTGCATCTGAAATTAAAGACTTGTGTGATATAGGTATCCAGGTCGGTTTAGTTATTGGCGGCGGCAATATACTGCGTGGCGCTGAAAAAGCTTCAGAAGGGCTGGATAGGGTAACCAGTGACCAGATGGGCATGCTGGCTACTGTTATAAATGCTTTGGCTATGCAGGATGCGCTGGAAAATCTCGGACAGCAGGTTAGAGTAATGTCAGCCCTTAAAATCAATCAGGTATGCGAAGATTACATACGCCGCAGAGCGGTCAGGCACCTGGAAAAAGGCCGCGTGGTTATTTTTGCCGCCGGAACCGGAAATCCTTTCTTCACCACAGATTCGGCCGCCAGTCTCAGAGCAATTGAAATCAACGCAGGCTTGATGATTAAAGCCACTAAAGTCAAAGGAGTTTATTCAGCTGATCCGGAAAAAATAAAAGATGCCCGGTTCTATTCGCGCTTAACCTATGATGAAGCACTGGATCAGCGCCTGAATGTAATGGATGCGACTGCATTGGTATTATGCCGGGATAATAATGTGCCTATGCGAGTAATGAATATTTTTGAGAAAGGTGCAGTCATGAAATTGATGATGGGTGAAGAAATCGGGTCTCTTATTCAACGAGGAACAGATTAATGATTAGTGATATTCAACAAAATGCTTCAACACGAATGGCCAAAAGCATAGAAGCTTTAAAGCATGAGTTCTCCAAAATAAGAACAGGCAGGGCTCACCCCAGTTTATTGGATCAAATCAGTGTATCCTACTATGGTACGGATTCCGCGTTATCGCAAGTCGCCAATATTGCCGTGGAAGATTCGCGCACATTAACAATTACGCCTTGGGAAAAAGGCATGGTGCAGGCCATCGAGAAAGCAATCCTGAAATCCGATCTCGGCCTGAATCCGGCTACCAACGGGATGGTTATCCGCATTCCTTTGCCGCCGTTGACTGAACAGCGCCGCCGCGATCTGGTTAAAATAGTTAAGCATGAATCAGAAAATGGCCGGGTTGCGATCAGGAATATTCGCCGGGATGCAAATTCCGAAATAAAGGAAGCCTTGAAAGAAAAAACTATTTCCGAAGATGAAGCGCGTGCTGCCGAAGAAAAAATTCAGAAATTGACTGATCAGTATGTGAAAGAAGTAGAAAAACTACTGGAAGCGAAAGAGGCCGACTTGCTGTCATTTTAAACGGGATTTGAGCAATGTCTGCTGATGACTCCAACATAGAAAATAAAAATCCGCGCCATATTGCCATTATTATGGATGGCAATGGCCGTTGGGCGCAAAAAAGATACATGCCGCGGTCTTTCGGCCATCAAGCCGGCGTTAAAGCCGTCAGGAAAATTGTAGAGCACTGCGCTAAACAGGAAATCGAGGTCTTGACGTTATTCGCTTTTAGCAGTGAAAACTGGCGTCGCCCGGAAGCCGAAGTTTCAATGTTAATGAGTCTGTTTATGGCAACCCTGCAAAGAGAAGTCAGCAAGCTGCATCGCAATGGTATTCGTTTGCGATTTATCGGCGACCGGACAGTATTTTCCGATAAATTACAAGGCAAGATAGCCGAAGGAGAAGCGCTAACCAGCGAAAACAAAGGCTTAACCCTGGTAATTGCGGCAAATTATGGAGGCCGCTGGGATATATGCCAGGCACTCAGCAAAGTCGCCGAAAAAATAGTTACGGGAGAATTAAAAAGCCAGGAGATCAGCGAAAAACTAATCAACCAGTATCTATCCATAGCTGACTTGCCCGAGCCCGACCTATTCATCAGAACCGGTGGCGAACAACGCGTTAGTAATTTTTTGTTATGGCAATTAGCTTATACAGAATTATATTTTACCCCAACGCTCTGGCCCGATTTCGACCAGAGTTCACTTGACGATGCTATTAAGAGCTTTAAAAACCGGCAACGGCGTTTTGGCTATACCGGCGAACAAGTGCTTGAAAAATCTATCACTCTATAACTTTAATAATAATTTAAAAATGTTACTACAGCGAATTATAACCGCATCAATCCTGGCTTCCTTGATTGCATTGGCAGTGTTCAAGTTGCCCACGGAATATTTTTCATTGGTTTTAGGACTGCTCACTCTTTTAGCCGCCTGGGAATGGTGCAATCTCGTCGCCATTACCCCCCTGTTTAAAAGGGCATTATTTTTGCTCGCCTTGATACTGCCTATGATAGGCATTCATTTTTGGACGCAAATACTTGAACTCGTTGCCCAAGCTGTTGATTGGCCTGATGTCAGAAATTATTCCGGCGCTCTGGAATGGCTGGTCATAGCACCGGTATTATTCTGGATAGTAGTCATGATATTAATCAGGAATGCACCTGCCGGGGTTTTGGCGCTGCAAATGAAACCGTGCTATAAGGCATTGATCGGCTGGTTTATTTTGTTATCAGCATGGATGTTTTTATCCCGGCTAAGAATTTTTTATGGTTCTGAAATGGCCATGTATTTTTTAATCCTGATTTGGGTAGCTGATATTTCAGCTTACTTTGTCGGAAAAAAATATGGTAAAACCCAATTATCACCGGTAATCAGTCCCGGTAAAACAGTAGCCGGCATGTATAGCGCTTTAATAGCAGGGATTGTCTGTGCAGTCATCTTAAGCCTGATTAATGGTTTCGGTCTTATGATTGCGGCGGATTTTGTTTTACTATCTGCCCTGACAGTGTTGATTTCCATTTATGGCGACCTGTTTTTTAGTGTCATCAAACGTCAGCGCGGCATGAAAGACAGCGGCTCATTGTTACCCGGTCACGGAGGCATTCTGGATAGAATTGATAGTGTGATTGCGGCTATACCCTTCTTTTATGCCGGCATATTCCTGGAAGCCTATGGGTTGTTTTCATGAAAGGCATCTGCATCCTTGGAGCAACAGGATCAATTGGCGTCAGCACGCTGGATGTAGTAGCCAGACATGCAGATCTTTATAAAGTGATTGCTTTAACCGCTCACACAAATATTGACACGCTATTTGCACAATGCCTGAAACATCATCCGCAATATGCTGTAGTTGTGGACGAGAACAAGGCTCAGGCTTTTAAAGAAAAACTTAAAAACTCGGCCATCCCGGATATTGAAGTATTGGCGGGTACCCAAGCTCTCGAGTATGTGGCAACCCTGGCTAATGTCGATTCGGTTATGGCGGCCATTGTTGGCGCTGCCGGTTTATTACCCAGCCTGGCGGCGGCAAAAGCAGGTAAAACCATATTACTGGCCAATAAAGAAGCCTTGGTCATGTCAGGCTCTATTTTCCTGCAGGCTATTACTGAGTCGGGGGCGCAATTGCTGCCTATCGACAGCGAGCATAATGCGATATTCCAGTGCATGCCGGCAGGCTATGTAACTGGCCGGCAGACCAAACAGGCCAGACGCATTTTATTGACGGCATCAGGTGGTCCCTTTCGGGAAATGCCTCTGGACCAGATGTCCACGGTTACTCCTGCTCACGCAGTAGCTCATCCTAACTGGGATATGGGCAGGAAGATTTCGGTAGACTCGGCAACCATGATGAATAAAGGCCTGGAAATGATTGAAGCCTGCCTTTTATTCAATATGCAGCCTGATCAGATACAGGTTGTCATTCATCCGCAAAGCGTTATCCATTCAATGGTGGATTATGTGGACGGAACCGTTCTGGCACAAATGGGTAACCCCGACATGCGCATACCCATTGCCCATTCATTGGCCTGGCCGGAAAGATTTGATTCCGGCGCGGAGCCGCTGAATATTTTTGCTGTTCGGCGCATGGACTTTGAAGAGCCGAATCTGGAACGTTTTCCTTGTCTGCGTCTTGCCTACGAAGCGATTGCCGCAGGTGGCATTATGCCTACAGTTCTAAATGCAGCCAACGAAATAGCGGTGGAAGCTTTTCTAAACGAAAAAATTCGTTTTACCGATATTCCGGTCATTATTGAACGCTGCATGAAAAAATTTGTCGTTAAGGAAGCAGGTAGTCTGGAAATTATTCTGGATACCGATCAACAAGCCAGATTAGTCTCTCGGCAGATTATTGAAAAACTTAATAACTGATGGAATTAATGCATACGCTGTTTTATTTCATAATTGCCATAGGTGTTCTCGTTTCATTTCATGAATTCGGGCATTTTTGGGTGGCGCGAAAAACCGGGGTAAAAGTACTCAGGTTTTCCATAGGTTTTGGCAAAGTATTATGGTCTTATCAACAACAGCCTGATTCTACAGAGTATGTGTTATCGGCCATCCCATTAGGCGGCTATGTCAAGATGGTCGACGAACGTGAAGGTGAAGTTAAAAAAGAAGACCTGCCTTATGCTTTTAACCGGCAGTCCTTGCTGGCAAGAATCGCAATAGTCGCAGCAGGCCCCGTGTTTAATCTGGTTCTGGCTGCTATTTTGTTCTGGAGTGTGCTGGTTATTGGCGAGACCGGCATAAAACCGATACTCGGATCTATAGAACCCGGAACCCTTGCTGCTGATGCAGGTTTTGTTGAAGGCGATGAAATTGTTTCAGTTAATGATAAAGTGACTCCCACCTGGACTGAAGCAATCAGCGCATTAGTTGGGGCAGCTCTGGAGGGCGAACAAGCCATTCCGGTTACCGTTAAAAACTTCGAGGATCAGCAAAGCACCAGGACAGTGAAGATTGCTGAAAACGATAACCAGAACCCCGAAGTATTTTATAAACGCTTGGGCTTTAAACCGTGGTCGCCCAAACTAAAACCGGTTATCGGGTTAGTGCTGACGGATAGCGCGGCATCAACAGCGGGTTTACAGAAAGGCGACTTAATCATCAGTGCAGACGGCATGAATATAAAAGACTGGATGCAATGGGTAAATTATATAAAAGACCATCCTGACATTGCGATAAATCTGGTTATCGAGCGCGACGGCGTCCGTTTGCCATTAATTATTACCCCAAAAAGCGTGGAAGCCGAAGGGAAGACTGAAGGCAAAATCGGCGCGTCGGTATATGTGCCTGAAGAACTGATGAAATCAATCAGCGTTGAATATTCGTTATCGCCATTGGCGGCCATTCCTGTGGCTATAGAATCAACCTACCGCTATTCCGCCACGACATTAAAAATGATGGGGAAAATGCTGATTGGCAAAGCTTCTGTAGAAAATCTTAGCGGCCCCCTTAGCATTGCCCAATTTGCCGGTCAGTCGGCCAGTATGGGACTGGTGCACTTCCTGAAATTCATGGCATTGGTCAGTGTTAGTTTAGGCGTATTAAATTTATTACCCATCCCCGTTCTGGATGGAGGGCATTTACTGTTTTTTGCCATAGAAGGCATTAAAGGAAGCCCTGTTTCAGAAAAAGTGCAACTGTTTTTTCAACAAATCGGGATTACCATGCTGATGTCGTTAATGGCATTGGCAATGATCCTGGATATCCAACGGTTATTTCAATAAATCCACCCCAGTCATAAGACGCAAACTTTTGTCCTTGCGGCCTTAAAATAAATTTTTTCAGGGAAAAATAAAGAGCATGAAAAATATTACCAAGATTGCCGCGCTAGCATTACTCGGCTTGGCTTTGACAGAGGCTAATGCAGATGAAAACGCCGTTAAACAAGCGATGGCCAAGTCTATGCCTTCCGTTAAAATTGACTCCGTAAAGCCTTCCGTGATCAATGGTGTTTATGAGGTAATTGTCGGCGCTAACATCATTTATGTTTCTGACAACGGAAAATATATATTGCAAGGACATTTAATCGATGTTGACGCGCGCAGGGATTTGACAGAAGAAAAGCTGGGTGATACCCGTATAGAGGCTATCAAAAAAATCGGTCAGGATAATATGATCGTGTTCAAGCCCAAGATAAGCAAATATAAAGTAACTATTTTTACCGATATAGATTGTGGTTATTGCCAGAAATTACATTCGGAAATTGATCAATACCTGGCTCAAGGCATTACTATTCAGTACCTGTTTTTTCCAAGAGCCGGTAAAGGTTCTGATTCGTATAATAAAGCTGTATCAGTCTGGTGTTCCGCGGATCGTAACACGGCTTTGACATCTGCAAAAAAAGGCAATGTACCTGCCCCTAAAACCTGCGATAACCCTGTCGATGAACATATGCAATTAGGTGAAGAGTTTGATGTAAAAGGCACGCCTATGATTGTTACGGAAAAAGGCAATATTTATCCCGGCTATCTCCCTGCAAAACAATTGGTTGAAGCTCTTGAAAGCGAAAAAGCCCAAAAATAGCGGACTTCTAATTTTTAAAACAGCTTTAGCCGTGAATCATTCTAAAGCTGTTCTTGCCCAGCCTAAGACCTAGTGAGCCGGAGCTATATTAACCCCTTTAGACGGTATAACATCTCCAAAGCCTGTCTGGGGCTAAGGTCATCCGGATTCGTATCCTCAAGTAAACTCACCGCCGGATGGCGCTCTTTGGATGAAAACAAATCCAGCTGGTTTACGCCTGTTTCTGCTTGTTGTTCAATATAGGCTTTATCTTCAAGACGCCGTAGCTTGGTTTTCGCTTTATCAATCACAGAACGCGGCACTCCTGCCAGGGAAGCGACTTGCAGTCCGTAACTTTGATTGGCCGGGCCCTCCTTAACCGTATGTAAAAAAATAATCCTGTCGCCATGTTCCATGGCATCCAGATGCACGTTATGGATGAATTTCTGCTCATCTGCCAAAGCAGTCAGCTCAAAATAGTGAGTGGCGAATAAAGTAAATGCCTTGGTTTCTTTAGCCAGATAATCAGCACAGGCCCATGCCAAGGACAGACCATCAAAAGTGCTGGTGCCACGGCCAATCTCGTCCATTAAAATCAGGCTTTTTGATGTGGCGTTATGCAGAATATTGGCTGTTTCGGACATCTCAACCATAAAAGTCGACCGTCCGCCCGCCAGATCATCAGACGCTCCAATGCGGGTAAATATCTTATCGACAGGGCCGCAAGACATCGCTTTGGCCGGGACGTAACAGCCGATATGAGCTAATAAAACAATCAGCGCCGCCTGACGCATATAAGTGGATTTACCGCCCATATTAGGGCCGGTAATGACCAGCATTCTGCGCTGACTGGAAAAAGCCAGATCATTTGGCACAAAAGGAATACTGGAAACCTGCTCAACAACCAAATGCCGCCCGCCGTCGATTGTTATTCCAGGTTTAGCCAGCAGTATTGGTTGAGATAAATTCAGCGTATCAGCGCGTTCTGCAAAATTTACCAGTACATCCAGTTCAGCCAGCGCGGCGGCACAGCGCTGTAGAGCAATGATGGAAGCGGTGATTGTATTGAGCAACTCCTCGTATAATGATTTTTCAAAAACCAGCGATTTCTCGCGGGCGCTGAGAACCCTATCTTCAAACGATTTTAATTCTTCGGTAATATAACGCTCGGCCCCTTTTAACGTCTGTTTTCGTGTGTAATGCGCAGGGACTTTTGCTGAATACAAATGCGATACCTCAATATAATACCCATGCACGCGATTGTAATTGACCTTAAGATTGACAATGCCAGTGACCGCTTTTTCCCTGTTTTCCATATCGATCAGAAATTGATCGGCATTCCGGCTCAAGTATCGCAAATCATCCAGTTCCTGATTAAACCCTGCCGCAATCACGCCGCCGTCCCGGATAAGCACAGGCGGATTATCTATGATGGCTGTTTGCAGCAGGCTTAATATGTCCCGCTGGTCGCCAATCTGTTGGCTCAATAGAGTAAGTTGGGAATTATCGATGGAAGAAAGCACTTGCTGTAAATCGGGGAGGACCGCCAGGGTATTGCGCAATATCAGTAAATCCCGCGGACGCGCTGATTTTAGTGCAATACGGGAACTGATCCTTTCAATATCGCCCACTTGCCGCAGGCAACTTTGCACATCCCGGTACAACTTGCCCTGAAGTAATGCCGCAATACAGGCATAGCGATTATTAAGTATTTTATGATTCCGCAGCGGCCGGTTTATCCAGCGTCTCAGGCATCGGCTGCCCATCGCCGTTGTCGTTTTATCCAATACCCCAAATAAGGTATATTGCAGTTGCCCGGACGAGTGAAAATCCAGCTCTAGATTACGGCGGCTGGCCGCATCCAGTAAAATACTTTCATCGCTGCTCTCGGTGCGTATGCCCTGAATATGAGGCAAAGCATGTTGCTGGGTATCTTTTATATATTGCAGCAGAGCCCCTGCCGCAGCGACGGCTGCAGGCAGGGACTCACAACCGTAGCCTTTCAAATCCAGGCTATTGAATTGCTTTAACACCATTTGTTTGGCGCTTTCCTTCTCAAAATGCCAGGGCGGTCTTCTGCACAGGCCGCTACGCTGTTTTAAACTTGAAGGCAGCGGCCAATCTTCGCTAAACAGCAACTCGGCCGGGTTAAGGCGGCCTATTTCACTTAATAATTGATCTTCAGATGCAACCTGCTGCAATACAAAGCGTCCGCTGGTCAAATCCAGGCTCGCGACACCGTATTTATTATCAAATACGCACAGCGCGACCAGTAAATTATCTTTCCGGTCTTCCAGCAAAGCTTCATCCGTAACTGTCCCCGGCGTCACGATGCGCACCACCTTGCGCTCGACAGGACCTTTCGATAAAGCGGGATCACCAATTTGCTCGCAAATGGCGATGGATTCACCGTTTCTTAATAGTTTGGCAAGATAGCCTTCAGCCGCATGGTAGGGTATTCCGGCCATGGGAATCGGCAGCCCGGCAGATTGGCCACGGCTGGTTAAAGTAATATCCAATAATTGCGATGCTTTTTTAGCATCTTCAAAGAAAAGTTCGTAAAAATCCCCCATGCGGTAAAATAAAAGCCTATCGGGGTATTCTGATTTGATGCGAAAATATTGCTGCATCATCGGTGTCCGGATGGCTTTTTCCTTCTCTGATTCCTTGTTCCCAACAGGTAGAGTATTTTTATTATTCATTATCAATGGCTTGTTACAGAGTATCTTAAATGCAGAAAGTGCGCTTACGGCTTATCCAAAAATTACAACAGCTAATTAAGCCGATACTTTATCACACAGCAATAAAGCAAGTTTACCCAAGCCGTCATAATCGAGCATATAAAGTCGAAAATCTCCAGGGATTCACAAAAGCTGAACTTTGCCTCTTTATTCAGCGTGTAAATAAAATAAATATGTAGTGGTGACTTATTATGAAGTTTACGGGTTTATTTCAAGCCATGTTGGATAACGAACTGAAAAAAATCTAAAAGTATTTATAAAAGTTCTAATTGGCTTATAAGAATTTGGCTGCTCTGCTTACATTGCTATAGTGAACAGACCGTCAATAGCCAATAATCTTGTTATATTTAACTCGACGCCTACTCAAGCTTTTCAATAATTTGTTATGAGGAGAAAATTATGGGACTTTTTAACTTTATCAAAGAGATAGGAAATAAGTTATTTAATAAGGATGAAGAAGCGGCGGAAAAAATAACCGCGCACATTTTGGAAAATAATCCTGGAATTGAGCAATTGGGCGCTACTTACAAAGAGGGCATAGTGACTTTAAGCGGCATTGCGGCAAGCGCTGAAGCTGCTCAGAAAGCTATTCTTATGGCTGGCAATGTAAAGGGAGTAACAGATGTGATTACCAAGCTCGACATTGCGAATGCGTCTGAGCCCGGAGCTGTTGTAAAAGCAAGTGATGATAACCATGTTAAAGCCATGCTTGAACCTGAAAATGTTAAGTATTATGTAATTGAAAGCGGTGATACTCTATCCCGAATTGCCCAGAAATTTTATAAGAATGCTGCTGAATATAAACGCATCTTTGAAGCAAACCGTGAAGTCATTAAAGACCCTGACCTAATTTATCCAGGCCAAAAAATCAGGATTCCGTTAAATTCATAGAGAGCTTACTCAGCTGTTATCGAATGAGATTTATTTGCTCAATCATCATGCCGGCATGATGGTTGAGCTTAATCCCTCGTAAGCCGGAATAAACGCTCGCATTAAGACTAACAGATTGGTCAGCGGTAGGATGGCCGGGGGCTGTAAAACTTTTATAATTTAAAAAATGCAAACCCAACCCAAAGATTAACACTTCACGTATTATAAAACATGCCCCAACTAAAGCTATTCTTGTTAGCTATCAGTTTCTATACCCGCCTGCCCGGTCCAAATAGTCTGGATTATAAACAGCTGCCTCAAGCCACAATTTATTTGCCTTTAGTTGGCTGGCTGGTCGGCGGTATCAGTGCTTCAGGTTTTTATATGGCCGGCTTGTTTTGGCCGCAAACCACAGCAGTCATATTGGCCATAATCCTCGGCGTATTTGTCACCGGCGCTTTCCATGAAGATGGTTTTGCCGATGTCTGCGATGGTTTTGGCGGCGGCTATGATAAACAGCGCATAATGGAAATCATGAAAGATTCCTATACCGGAGTTTACGGGTTTATCGGCTTGCTGTTATTACTTTTGTTGAAGATCAGCCTGCTTAGCGCCATACCTGCCGTCGCTGTGCCTTTGATATTAGTGGCAGGACACAGCATTAGCCGGTTGCCGCCGCTTTGGCTCATGCATTATTATAATTACGTACGTGAAAATGACAGCAAAGCCGCTGTTGCAGTCTATAAACCTGATCATCGTCAATTAAGCCTTGCTACAGGCGCAGCATTATTACCTGTCATCGCGCTACCTGCTTTAAATATGCTGGCAATTATTCCTGTATTGATTGTTAACGCGCTGTTGGGGCGCTATTTTTATCGCCATATTGGCGGCTATACGGGCGATTGTTTGGGCGCAAGCCAGCAAGTAAGCGAAACTGTTTTTTATTTAAGTGCCAGCGCCTTGTGGACATTTATTTAATTCGTCACACTAAAACCGCAACCGGTAAAGGATTGTGTTATGGCCAAAGCAATGTGGAATTGGCCGATAGTTTTTCCGAAGAAGCCCTGCAACTCAAACAAAAACTGCCCGAGCTTAAACCGGGTAGCCTGGTTTTCAGCAGTCCGTTAACGCGTTGCTTACAACTGGCTGAGACTTTTTCAAACTCCGTAGTTTCGGATGTACGACTGCTTGAACTTGACTTTGGTGACTGGGAGGGTATGCGCTTTGACGCTCTTAAGCCTGATGTTTTACTACAGTGGACAGATAATTTTGTTCATCTTGCACCGCCTAAAGGTGAAAGCTTTACCGATTTATGTCTTCGGGCCGAAAATTTTTGGCAGGACTTATTGACCTATGAAACGGAACAAGTCCTGGTAATTACGCATGCCGGCGTTATTCGCGCCCTGCTAACGCATATTTTACAATTGCCGCCTGCAAAGGCTTTTCAGTTCAGGGTTGATTTCGGTTCTGTGCATAAATTCCAGCATCTCGATAATTACACTTATATTAATTATTTGAATTTATGAGCAAATGCAGAGCAGTAGCCAGTAAAACTTGCCATGAAGAAATACACAACCTCATATTTTTCGCAGCATTCATAATCCTTTAAGTAATTGATAAAGATGAGTAAATGAAACCTTTAGCCGTTTTCGGCACCGGTTCAGATGCCGGAAAAACCACCATAGTGATGGCTTTGTGCCGCATTTTTGCAGGCCAGGGCTTTAAAGTAGCTCCTTTCAAGGCGCAAAATGTCTCTAACAACTCCGCAGTCACGAAAGAAAACCGAGAGATTTCCAGGGCCCAATGCCTCCAAGCAGAGGCCGCGCGAGTCGAGCCCAGCTATCTTTTTAATCCAGTTCTGCTCAAATCGCACGGTAACGGCTCCGTGCAAGTCATTGTGAATGGGCTGGTTTACCAAAACCAGTCGGTTGCCACTTATTATGATGAAATCGATAACCTGAAACTGCAAGTACAACAGTCATTTGGCCGTTTGCAGCAAGACTATGATCTGGTAATTGCAGAGGGGGCCGGTTCGCCCGTCGAGTTGAACCTGCTGGATAAAGACCTCTCCAATACTTTTATCGCCAAAACCTTCAATACCAAAAATATTTTAGTGGCGGATATTGAGCGCGGCGGCGTATTCGCCTCTATTTACGGTACTTTGGAACTGATGGATCCCGTTATACGGAGCAATCTGATCGGCGTCGTGATTAATAAATTTCGCGGAGACCGGCGTTTTTTTGATGACGGCGAAAAGATTATCAGCAAGAGATTTGGCGTTCCTGTCTTAGGTGTATTACCTTTTCAGCCGTTGAATATTGATATGGAAGACTCCCAGTCGCTGCAAAACTATCAACAGCGTCTAAACGCTGTCAAAATCCGTATTGCGGTGATCGCCTATCCGGGTTTGAGCAATTATAACGATCTGGATGTGCTGATGGCGGATGCTGAACTTTATGTCGAGCTGATCTGTTCTTACCAGCCGTTGGATAATTTTGATATGGTGCTGTTGCCGGGCAGCAAAACCGTAATCCGCGATTTGCAATGGCTAAAGCAACAAGGCTTGTTCAAAGCCATTCAGCAGTTTAATAAAGCGGTGTTCGGGCTCTGCGGCGGCTATCAAATGCTTTGCCGTAGTTTGCATGACCCTGATGCGCTTGAGCATGAAATCGCCGGCATTGAAACCGGTCTGGGCTTGATTGATGATAGTGTGGTTTATCAAAGCCCTAAAATCCTCAAGCGCGGACTATATCAGCTGTTTTCATATCCGGCGATAAAGGGCTATGAAATCCATTGCGGCCGCATGGACAAACATCCATTGTATTATCGACGCGGCCTTGTGGCCGGTACGCATATACATGGGGTTTTTGATAATGATGGGTTTCGCAGCGATTATTTTAAAGCCGTTAATCCCGACTATCAGGGCTATGCGTATGCTCATCACCGTGAAACCGAAATCCAGGGCTTTGCCGATATAGTGACCGAGAACCTGGATATTGAAGCTATTTTGCAGGCGCTGCAAGCAGATTGACGGTTTTAAATATTGGCATAATGAGCATGAAAGCATTGTTTACAGGCGGAATAAAAAGCGGTAAATCGCGTCTGGCGGAAGCCTATATCCTGACGCAACCGGCTGAGAATAAGCCTTATTATATAGCGACCACCGAGTTTATTGATGATGAAATGCAGGCACGAATCCGTATTCATCAACAACGCCGCCAGGATTTGTTTATTACTGTTGAAGAACCCGTTAACCTGTTCAAAGTGATGGAAAAATGTCCGGGGCCTGTATTAATCGAATGCATATCGATGTGGCTCAACAACCTGCTTTATCGCCAAATGCCGCCAGCCCATATTTTACAGGAACTGGAAGCCATCATGCAGTTACCGTGCGATATGGTTCTGGTGCATAACGAAGTCGGATTGGGCGTAATTGCCGATAACCTGTTAGCCCGGCAGTTCGTGGATTTATCCGGTAGAGCTGCACAGTTGATGGGACAATATTGTGAACGGGTGTTTTTTTGCAGTGCAGGATTAAAACTCCAAATGAAATAACTGCAGAATTATGCAGGATAAATATGGCAACTTAAACAACAATGGCTTTGCTGAAATATTCCCGGGCTAAACAGGCTACAGCAACGGCAGGCGCGCAATCGGCCGTAGTTAAACCTGCGTGAACTGGAGCTTCTGCAAAAAATTCAGCAAAATCCAGGTAGGAATAACCTAAATTCAAAGCTAATTGCCTGACCAGAAAGCGGCCGATTCCTGCGCCGATTATTGGATTGTTTCGGGAAATGCGATGCCTGGATAATTGGGCTTCACAGCCCCGTTGAATTTTTTGCAGCTGTTGGGAGCGAAGATTTTCGGCAAATCGTTGCCAGCGCGACAGCTCATCAATCATAAAATCGCAGCCTATCATGCGTGATAAACGTCTGGCACTGGCAATAACGGTTTTTTCCTCGCCATCCGCTGTTTCAGTTTGATCATGTAATTCATTAAGCTCTCCCGTAAGGCGGTATACATCTGCCATAGTTGCGAAATGCTCGGCCATTAAACCGACGTTCTTACCTTGATCCCGTGCTGTTTTCGCGACGGCCATGACGGGCGTTCTGACGATTCCGGTATAGATAAGCTCTTGAGAAATCAGGCGCTGGTAATCCGTATAGCCTTCCGCCGGAACCTGGCTATCCTTCAGTATTAAAATATCCGTTGTGGTGCTGCCTATGTCGATAAAAAGCCCGTCCTCCACTTTTTGTGCGGCAAATAAGGCGCTTGCCAGCCAGTTTGCAGAGGCGATAGCTTCATAATACCTGTCTTCAACATTTTCGGACATCAGAAAGCCTTCATAACCTGCAAAAATTAAACACGGCATTCCAGCCAACAATCCATTCATGGTATCAATGATTTGTTTAACCCCATCAGCCCTATTAACAAATAAATCAACCAATTCTCCCGTCATGGTTATAACATGAAGATGACTTGCACCGGCCAAGTCCTGCATAATAGTGTTTACAGCATGGTGCAACTGATCAATTCCTTTCCATAATGGACAGGGTTTCTGGACGATATGAATAATTTCACCGGCTCTATTGATAACGGCTGCTTTAACATGCGCCCCGCCAATATCCCAGCCCACAATATTAAACTGCATGGTTATCCTGTTTGATTTTAATGGTAATTTGCCGGTTGCAAAGCGGATTTATTATTGGCTTACCCTCCAGTAACTGCAACACTTTTTCTACAACATTAATGCCCAGTGCCGCATAAATACCTGCAAATGATGTGGTCAGGCGCGGATTTATTTCAAGTACCCATATCTGGTCGGCGGTTACTATTAAATCAATGCCCGCATAGCCCCATAAATCAGGCAAAGCTTTGGCAATATCAGCAATTAAATCCTGATAGTCGCTTAAGCCGGAATGATGATTTACCACAATCGCGGACAAGTGATATTGCTTGTTGATAATGTTGAATTTCTGCAGATTCGCACATAATAACCAGCCATGACCTTGTTTAAACAGGCACGATAAACTGATTTTATTCCCCTGAATATGCGGCTGAATAATAAACTGATCATTCCCCTGCAGCTGTTTAACTAGCGCCGCAAAATCTTCCTGCCCGGTGATTAAATAACTGTCTGCGCAACCCGCGCCATCAACCTGCTTGATCATCCATTCCCCGTGAGAATAAAACCTATCATCAAACATTCGCGTGGGAATTGTAGGTATATTATTTCTGCTGAGATGTTGATAGGTTTTAAATTTATTACCGGCAATAGCAACGGCTGTTGCGGGCGATGTCAGCACTATCTTGCCCAATGACTCAACCGTTTGACACAGCGTTTGTAAAATACAATCAAATTCCGGCGCTATCGGCCATACGGCGTCACATTGCTTGGCTAAGCGAATAAATTCTTCAGAAACAATATGTTCAGGACTAATCATAACGGTATTAATGCCCGCGGTGTTTATAGTGCCGATCATACGCCAATCCAGCATCACGATGAGTTCAACGCCGGGTATGCCGGAGAAATTATCGAGTAAAGCCTGAAGCATCAAAAACCCTTCGCTTGACAGAGAGTCGGGGAGCTCCTGCTGATTAAAACCGCCGCCAGTGATATACTCAAATACCAGAATTTTCACAAATAGTCTTAAATCATAAATCAGATATTGTAACATCACCGCATTTTACAATAACCTGAAGGCGCGTTTCGCTTATGAAGATAATCCCGGTAATCGATTTAAAAGATGGTGTGGTTGTTCATGCCAGACAAGGCAAACGAGAGCTTTACCAGCCAATTAATACCGGTTTGGGCGGATCATCCGATATTTATCAGGTAATCCGGGCTTTCCTGAGTTTCTATGACTTTAATACTATCTATATTGCCGATTTGAATGCAATTAGTCTGCAAGGCAACCACGAACATTTAATCAATAATGTGCTGATGCGGTTTCCCCAAATAACATTTTGGATAGACCGGGGTTACCAGCAATATGATGGAAATTTAAAACGTCGAAGCAATTATCTCCCGGTTCTGGGAAGTGAATCTTATCAGGATGAAAATATTCCGGAAATTAAAGCGTTCAAAAATAACTTTATTCTTTCCCTGGATTTTTCGATTTCCGAAGCGCTCGGAGCAAAAAAACTTTTCTCAAACCAGAATTTTTGGCCCGATAACATTATTATCATGACCCTGGATCGCGTAGGCAGTAATACGGGCCCGGACTTGGTTAAATTAAATGATTTTTATAGCCATTATCCGGACAAAAATTTTATTGCAGCCGGCGGCATAAGGAATATAAAGGATTTAATTGATTTGGAAGAGATAGGTATTAAGCAGGCTCTTGTTGCAAGCGCCTTGCATAACGGCAGTCTTAGCCGTGAAAATATCAATATCTTAAGGCAAAAAAATACCCCAGCAAGCTGAGGTATTTTCAACAACCGTAAGTAATCGATAACTTATTCGTTGTTAACTGCAAACGGATGTTTAGCGGTATTTTTTTGTGCAACAACTTCAGCCGCTGTAGGTGAGCCGGCGATAGCCCGTTTTAAAGCTTCTTTGGTGGCTTCATAGTTGTATTTTTCGATTTTGCCATCATCTTCGGCTTGCCAGTGAATGAATACACCAACTGTGATAAATAAATCATCCGCTTCGTTAGCCGGAATTGTGCCGTCTTCTACGCAATCAGCAACAGCCATAGCAACAGCGCGTTGAGCCGGGCCAAACATTTGAACTGCTTGTTTTGCGCCTTTGATTGTTACTTTGTTGTACAAAACAGTTGAAGGTTTAACCATCAGGTTAGGTGCAACAAGAGCTAACAGGCAAGAAAAGCCGTCTTTGTTGTTTGTCAAAGCATTTGCGAATGCTGATTCAGCAGCTGAACCACGTGGTCCAACCATCAAATCGATGTGAGCAACTTCGTTGCCTTCACCCACTAAAGATTCGCCAACACACAATTTATTAATTTTCGCCATGTTTGTTTTCCCCTATGAAGAAAAAGTTGAAAAAATTTGAGCTAATATTGACATTGCTCATGCCTCCTATTTGTTTTTAACAAATTCCTTTTGAAGACTTATTTAGTTATGACTAATAATATCTTCTAAAAATACTGCCAATACGGTCGCTACAGTCATATCTGCCGTAGTGCCGGGATTCACACCCTTGGATTTGAACTCCTGATCCATGCAATAAAGCCACGGTATAAGGCGCTCAGGATTATCAGTTTTAGACAGCTCTTCGTTAAGAAGGGCCATTTTATCGGCAATCATTTCAGAATACTGATGGCCGTATTTTCTTTCGATATGGCTATCAGGAAATTGACTTAGCAAATCAGCATATACTGCCACCGCCGCCCAATTCTTCTTGCCCCATCGAATTAATCCATGATTATACCTTATAACGGCAAAATCGAAAATATCTTTATAATCGGTAATATATTGAAGAGCAACGCGGTCTTTGGAGCCAGCCAGTTTCATAGCCTCGGTTAGCGTGACAGAAGCTCGATCATGTACATCCTGCTCATTTGAACCGCCCAAACCACCTGGAGAAGCGACTGTTATTGCCTTAAAAACCCAGTTGGCATCGTCTATCGTGGTAGTGCCAAGCACCTGATTTAAAGCCCGTCTTAGAGTCAGCCCTGAATATCCGCGAGAAGCAGCCTGAATCAGGGGAGCACAGAGCAAAATAATCCCTAAATTGGTATTACAACCCACAGCCTCACGGGTAGCCTTGACGGCATAAAATATTTTTTCGCCCAACGAATAATCAGGATTGCAAAGTGGAGCTGCGCTGACTTCTGCACTGATTCTAAAGTCCCTCACAGTCATATCGTGACCCGCTGCATAAATACTGACATTGCCGGGTTTAAATGCCTGTAATTCCACTTCACACGCCTGCTGATAAAGCGTGCTGAGCATCTTCGGAGTCATCATGAAACAGCGGAATTTACTTTAAGACTGTTTTTATTGATGCATCGGGTTATTAAATCTTCTGTCAGCAAGTCTGCAATATTAATATCACAAACACTCTCCAGTCCTTTCCATGCCGGGATGCTGTTAACTTCGATAACTGTGTAATGACCTTCTCTATCACAGATAATATCCACTCCGGCATAATCCATAGCTAGTGTAGCCGTAGCCTTGACGGCTAATTCAGCCATTTCCGGCGCTAAATCAACCCGCTCGCATTTCGCCCCGCGGGCAACATTGTTTAACCAGGATTTTCCGCATCTACGCATTGCTGCAACAGCCTGACCGTTAACAACAAAAACGCGATTATCTGAAAAACCCACCCCTGCGCAATGCACAAATCTTTGTAGATAATAAACACCATGACTGCTGGTCAGCCAGAATAAATCGGTCATTTTTTCAATGCGTCGAATGCCTTCACCCTGCGAACCGAACAATGGCTTGCTGAGTAATAAATTTCCTTTTCTTAACTCAGTTTCTGCAATATTTAAAGCATCGATCCTGTTTCGTAATATCCAGGTCAATGGTGTGGATAAACCGGCATTATGCAGCAAAAAACTGGTCATACCTTTATCAACACTGCGTTCTATAGCATGTCCGTCATTGTAGACGGGAATATGCATTAATTTTAAAGCATGCAGGATATCCAGATACAGGATGACTTCTTCAAGTGATCCCCCCGGTACGCCACGAACAAAAACCGCATCGGGAAGTGCTTGTTCAAATCCGGGAATTAAAATGGGAATTAGACCGGATTCAATGGTAAACCGGCATTCTGTCAAAGAAACATATTCACTGGCATAACCTCGACTGGCAAAGGCAAGGCGCAACTGCTTACCGTGCCAACCCGGATCATCCGTGAAAATAGCAATTCTACCCACGCAACTCCTTTATAAATTAAACACAATAGGATCTTCGGCCAGGCGAAGAGTCAAATTTTTATATTATCTATTTTTTGAGGTGAAAAAATCAATTGGCAGATTCAACTATCAGCTAAATGAAGACCTTTATTCATTCCGCTATGAACTCAGCTGACTGACTCTGAAAAATCGGGAGGAACTTCAACTCAACCCCGCCTTCTAATAATTAGCGTTGGTAATCTAACAGGCTGTTGAAATTTGCCCATATACCTTCGGTTTCGGCGCCATTTTTCGAAGCGCCGGGTGGTCTGGAAGTCTGATTAGGCCTCAAAAACCGGTTTTAGCCGGTTATATTCGCCCCGAAGGGGGTT
>JAQUOU010000028.1 GCA_028716975.1 Methylobacter sp.
CAGGACCAGGCAGGACACCACAAAGTTGAAGCGATCATGCGTCATAACTACGGCAGGGGTTCAATGGAAATGCGGATGGCGACGTTGACAGTGCTGGGGATATTTTTGTTGCTGGGGATGTATTGGTGATGATCCAGTTATGAGTTCTTATGTGCAGACGCTTCGCGCTCTACAGTGATCCTTTTACCTTAGGCAAGCATTTCAAGGCCGACGTGCCGCCGGAGCTGCGTCCGCGCTATAACATAGCGCCGCCGCAAGACATTCCCATTGTGCGGATGGAAGATGAAAGGAGACGTATTTCTGACTCGCTGGGGATTGATGCCGCATTGGGTGAAGGATATGAAAATTGGCTATAGCATGATCAACGCCAGGGCCGAGAGACGGTGGACAGCAAGCTGGCGTTCCGCAATGCCTTCAAGTACCGGCGCTGCCTGATTCCGGCGGACGGATTTTACGAGTGGCAGGTGATAGCGGGTTCCAAGGTCAAGCAGCCCTGGTTCATGGTGCTGCGCGACCGTGAACCGATGGTGTTTGCCGGCTTATGGTGGCCTGTGGAAGAACCCGCAAAAGTGTTCGTTCTGAGCTATGTTGTTTAAAATGTCTATAAGCACTGTGCGCATTATCATCAAAAAGGCCGCCGGTAATTGTGTAAGCAGCCGTTCATAGCATCATTTTTGAATCGTGAACTGGCAATATCGACCCACACACAGGAGACAATCGCTCTTCTACAAAGCCGACATTGAACGTGAAACTACAGCGAAAGGGATAAAAAGAACAGCTTTTTGACGAGCTGCCGCAAGTGCTTGTTTGGTGTCCTCACAGCATCAACCTTGCATGCTCAATCTATGCATAATCTGATGCCAGCCAGCCTGAGCGATTGCCCCGGCCTCTTCGAATACCGCTTGTAGCTGTCTCATCTGTGTGCCGGTTAGCTGAGCCTCCAATTTTTCTCCGGTCGAAGTCAATAACAGTTGTCGCACCCGCCGGTCATGCTCGGCGGTGCTCATCGCTATCAGTTTCATTTCGATCAACTGTCGCAAGGGCGCATTCAGAGCCTGTTTACTAATGTTTAGCATGGTCAGCAGGGCATTGACAGAAATTTGCGGATTTCGACCAACGAAATAGAGAATGCGGTGGTGAACCCGACCCAGGCCGCGCTGATCGAGAATGCGGTCGGGCTGTGCGGTAAAAGCACGGTAACCGAAGTAAAACTGCTCAATGGCTAGGCGCAATGGGGCTTCGCTAGGCTTAGACGAGAGCATCTCAGCAGCCGCGGCATTATCATTGGGAGGTGTTTCGACAGGGGATATTTGGTCAACCATATTGACATTATATACGTGTAGCCATTAGTATGACCATAGGTCAACATTATTGACGTTTATAAATAACTCACCATGAATTCATACCACAGTACTCATTTTTCTTCTCGTACCCAGGATTTGCATCCGTCGCCTATCCGGGAAATCCTATCCGTCGTTAATCGACCGGGTATGATCTCCTTTGCAGGCGGCCTACCTGCGGCCGATAGTTTCCCTCAATTCAGCTTGGACGCCATGCCGCAGCACATCCTGCAATACGGCCCCAGCGAAGGCGAATGGGAACTCCGGCAGAGGATTGCCGAAGAACTGCACGGGCGTGGGTTGCGGTGCACAGCGGAGCAGGTGTTGATTCTTTCGGGTTCGCAGCAAGGGATCGA
The DNA here is from genome assembly GCA_028716975.1 of Methylobacter sp. Lineage (GTDB taxonomy): Bacteria > Pseudomonadota > Gammaproteobacteria > Methylococcales > Methylomonadaceae > Methylobacter_B. Next base: position 1,697 of record JAQUOU010000028.1, read on the forward strand.
TCTTGTCGCCAAACTGTTCATCGATCCCGGCACTGCAGTAGCGGTGGAGTCGCCAACCTATCTGGCGGCTTTGCAGGTGTTCCGCTATTTCGGTGCCCGCTTCGTTGCTTACGATGCGGAGACACCAAATGTGCAAGCGTTGCTGCGCGAAAAACCAGCTTTTTCTTATGCCATCCCCACTTTTCAGAATCCAAGCGGACGCTGTCTTGATGCAAGTCAACGCAATGCTCTAGCTGACGCATGTGATGCCGCTTGTCTTCCTTTGTTTGAGGACGACCCTTACCGCGACTTGGTGTATGACCAATGCGAACGAACCCCGGCGTGTGTCCTGCTTCAGCAGGCACCGTGGATTTACCAAGGATCGTTTTCGAAGAGTCTGGCACCAGGATTGCGCCTTGGCTACCTTGTTGCATCTCCTGATCTGTTGCCTTTCCTGACGCGTCTCAAGCAGGCGGCAGACTTGCACAGCAACCGTGTCAGTCAGTGGCTGGTATTGCAACAATTGAACGATTCGGAATACAGCAAGCGTTTGGAGGAACTCGCCGAAAGCTATCGTCAACGTCGAAATTCTTTCGAAAGCGCGCTACGGCGCCATTTTGGCGGCATTGCGAGTTGGCAGACTCCGCCCGGTGGTCTGTTCTTCTGGCTCACCCTCAATCGGTGCATTGACACCCGCCTACTCTTGCCCAAGGCTATTGAAGCTGGTGTAGCCTTCATGCCCGGTGAACCATTCCTGCCCATGAGTGAGGCTGGCTGCGGCCAACTGCGCCTCAACTTCAGTCACGCAAGCGAGGAGCAGGCTGATTCAGGTTTAAGAAAGCTGGCAGCGTTAGTGTGCAGTTTCACTTGAATAGTCTAGCGGTAAGCTTGGAAGAGGCTTTGTCCGTTTTGGAGACTACCACTGAATAACCTCAGTTGGCCGATTTCGACTAAAACGGGTGCATTTAAACAAACGACACTAAAGTCCCATAGGATTTTTTGCAATGCTATAGCTAACGTGGCTTTGAACTAATTTCTAACTTCCCAATTTTAGTCCGATTTCCAGTCCGGATTTTTGAGAACTGCCAAGCCCATCGAATCGACCAGTCGCTCATCCGAGAAATCGAACTCCCCCGAAGCCAATCTGCATAATTGGCTTAAGAAAAACAAGTTGAAGCCAAGCAAAGTCCGTACCCCTTTGTAAAAATTAGAGGCGACAACATGAGTGAAACAGAACGGGTGCCGGCGGCGCTGCAGGGAAAATACGACGAGATCGTCGCGCTTACCGATCAATGCTGCCAGCAGCATTTGAACGAAGAATATCGGGACCTTTGTCGGCGCATGGTAGCCAAACTTTGCCACAAACGTCCGTCGCCAATCGCCACCGGAAAAACCAATACGTGGGCCTGTGGCATTGTTTACTCGGTGGGCCGGGTCAACTTTCTGTTCGACAAGAGTCAAACGCCGCACATACGAGCGGATGAGCTATGCCAGTACTTTGGCCTCAGCCCGAAAACAGGCTCGGCGAAATCGACGGCGATTATGGAGTTGTTGAAGTCCGGGCAGGCTGATCCAAATTGGACGCTTCCAAGCCGGATGGCTGACAATCCAGTGGCTTGGCTAATCCAGGTGAACGGTCTTATCGTTGATGCACGGCATATGCCGCGTGATATCCAAGAAGAAGCCTTTCGACTTGGATTGATTCCCTATCTGCCGTGAGCGAGCCAACTCAGTAGAAGTTTACGCCTTGTCACCGCTCAAAATCCTATGGGACTTTAGTGTCGTTTGTTTAAACTCACCCAATCCTTCCGCACCGTTCCGGGCGATCCTGCCCTGCCCCATTCCCGGACTAAAGACCAGTCTCCAAATACCCCAGGCGCCACGTACATTTGATAAAACCGGTGCATATTTTTGGCCACATCGTGCCGAACAAGATAAATACGATTCATATAATTCACCTCAAATAGGAGAGCTGCAAACCGTGGGAGGCAGCCCAACCGATTTTATCATTGATCTTTGGGCACTGTATCGGTATCGGTATCGGTGCTGTTAGCGCCGGGTTTTTATCGCCTTATTGGCATGTAAACCCAGAAGCGGAAAAACACATATCGCCGAGTTGATAGTGCTGGCTCACAAGGTTAACCGTTGACCGATGCAGTTAGGTTGGGACATGACGGCCTGCCGACGTCTTTCTATTTGCTGTATGCGCATCAACAAGGCGAGCAGCGGCGACGCAGTTACAGAGGCTTGGGCCCAGAACGAATAAAAGTAACTGATTTGCTTAATTTGGCCGCTTTTTAACTTGCGTAGTAATAATAATTGTAATATTATTACTACTACAATTATTTTAGTCTGGCATGAGGTGAAATCATGAATAAAGTGACCGTATCGCCGTTTATAAGCGGCATCAGAAAGTTGGAATCTTCAGCTGAATTCCAGCGTATGATCCAGGCGATCAAGCGCCAACAACAAGCGGAACAACGCATGCGCCCGATCGATCATAGCGGGAATAGCCGTAACGGCGACCTTGCTGTTAAGGCCTCTACCCAACGTCGCTTACGATCCATTGAGGATCGAACAGAACGATTTTGAAAAATAAACAGGGTGGATCAACGGCGCAAGCCGGCATCCCGCCCATCCTTGAATTTTCCGGGCGTATTTAAAATGGCCTTAAATCCAGACGTAAAAAAACGTATTTTTGACGCGGCTGACGAGCTTCATACGGCCAGTGAAACCGGCGACTACCCCAACGTCGAAGCCGTCCGGCAACGCAGCCGCGCCGGCATGAATAACGTGGTGGAAGCCATGCAGGAATGGCGGCAGAAGCAACGCAAACAGGTACAGGCGGTGCGTGAGCCGTTACCCGCTCATCTACACGGCGTGTTACAGAGTATGGGACAGGCCCTTTGGGAGACCGCCCGGCAACTGGCTAATGAATCGCTCAATACCGCCAGGGCGGCGTTCGAATCAGAAAAAGCCGACTTGCTTCAGTTATCGGTCGAACAGTCCGAGGCCTTCGAGCAACAAGCCGCCGAACTTGAGACTGCACAGCTGCGGATGACAGAACTGGAACGGCTGGTCGAGGTTGCCGAGACAACCGCCCAGGCGACCGCGCGACAGCTTGAAGACGTCCAACGCACCCTGCTCTCTTCCGAACAAAAAGCGGCTATTGCCGAGCAAAAGGCTGAAGAGATAGCACGCCGCGCCGCCGATCTTCGCGCCGAACTCGACCACGCTCACACGGAGGCCGAGCGCTTGCGGCTCGAGCGCGATAAAGCGCAGGCACGCAGCGAAGAAGCTGCGAAACAGGCCGAGAAGGCCGACGCGCGTACCGAGCAATTGCGCGCGGCATTGTCCGCTCAAACGGCAAAAGCCGATGCCATCATCGAACAGTTACGCGAAGCGCTTGCCGCGCAAATCGCAAAATCGGAGGCGACTATCGAACCGTTGCGCACCGAGTTGACGGCGATGCGTACCCAAGCGGATGCCGCAGATCAGCTACATGCAGAACAACGCAAGCGCACCGCCCAAGAAGTTCACCGTTGCGCCGAACGTATGGCCAAGGCCGAGACCGCCTGCGACCAGGCCCGTGCCGCAGCCGCTGAGGCGCGTGAAGAAGCCGCCGCCTTACGCGGCCAGTTACAGGCGACCAAGACTCAAAATGCGGCACTGCTGGCGGCCTTAAAGTCATCACCGACTTAAGTAAAGCACTGTATAATCCGTGCAGACTTTAAGCGCATGGCGTTGTCGATGCTCTTGACTATTTTTGCTTGCCTATCCCAGGGGATAGGAAAAACTAACCCATAAATTATTGCCCCCCTGCCATAATTTTATTTCTGCCTAAAATAAGCTATAAAGCGTATTCAAACCCACCTAACCTAACCGTTATTCAATAAGGAACTGCTTCATGAACAAATCAGAACTCATCAATGCGATCGCAGAACAAGGAAATTTAAGCAAAGCCGACGCCGGTCGCAGCCTGGAGGCCTTAATCAAAACCATCGCGACCACTTTAAAAGCCGGCGATTCTATTTCTTTGGTTGGGTTTGGTACGTTTGCTGTCAAAGCCAGAGCTGAGCGTACCGGTCGAAATCCGCAAACCGGTCAGGACATCACGATTGCGGCAAGCAACGTCCCCGCCTTTAAACCGGGGAAAGGATTGAAGGAGGCTGTGAATGGATAACGGCTTGATCCAGTAGCGCAGGAACCCTCCTATTAATGTTATGCGACAAGCCCATAGGGTACTAATAGGACCAGCGGGGGCATTTGAACAGAAACTTACGGTTTCGGTGCAGAAGCTGTAGTACGTTTGTCGTAACGTTGTTCTTTGCTCAACTAAGGCGCATTAAGCTCCACAAGAATTATCTGTCTTTTTTCACATAAGCATAAAGGGTGGGCTTGGAAATCCCCATCATTTCGCACAGCGTGTTAACCGGTGTTTTTTTCTGCTCATAAAGATCAATCAGCAATTTACGTTTTTCAGCATCCAACGCTTCTGGGCGACCTCCTTTTTTGCCACGCGCACGCGCTGCATCTAATCCGGCCCGTGTTCTTTCCCTAATCAGATTTCGTTCAAATTCGGCTAATGCGGCAAATAAATGAAAAACGAGTTTTCCATTGGACGTTGTCGTGTCTATAGATTCTTGCAAGCTTTGGAAGCCAACGCCTTCATGTTCGAGTTTCGTTATCCAGTCGATTAAATCCCGAATCGACCGACCCAGCCGGTCTAACCGCCAAACAACTAAGGTATCCCCTGGGCGCAGTTGTTCTTTTAATTTATCAAGGCCTGGCCTGGAAGCAACCGTGCCACTCACTTCATCTAAAAAAACCTTCTCACAACCCGCTGCACGGAGCGCATCTTGTTGCAGATTCAAGTGTTGATCACGGGTAGAAACCCTAGCGTAGCCGATAAGCATAAATGAGTTAAATAAAGGCAAAAAAGATTATATTGTTTACTATGATTGTTTTACTGGGTTTATTATCCAGTTTTCGCCCTAAAAGACAATGAAATAAAGCTAATTTCACCGGTAAAGAAAACCCTTGTTTATTTAACGTGGGAGTGAAATAGACTTATCCACAAAATCTGTGGATAAGTCTGTCCTTAATTTGTAACAATGCCTTTAGATTCCCCATCCATACTAAAGACAGGTTAGATTGTCTAAAAATTGGTCAGCGTTGGAACTGGAAAATCAGATGATGGTTTTATTGCATCTGTGTTCACACAATCCCTACTACGCATATTCGTAAAACTTTATAAGTAGGGCTTACCACCCTAAATTACCTAGCATTTTGCATTATTGGCTTGTTTATTTAAAGGTAGCCAAATTGAATGGGCTCAATTTGGCCGTAAATCCGCATACTTTAACCGCTAACTCAACTTTTCATAAGAAGAATTCTGGAAGCCTTCCACTTCAGTAAGATTATACTTTTTGCGGCTCTTAAAACTCCGGAACCGAGTTGTAGTTAAGAAGGTATTAATCAACAAACGGCTCTAAAATAAAAAATAATTCAATTATTGGATTTATACCCCTTCATTTCGCCATTAAGCGGGTATCACCATGGCTTCCGGTGCTTTTACCGCTAACCTCTTGGCCATTCGCCTTAGATTTTGGGCCGTTGCTGCCAATAAGAACTCATCCTTGGCACCACTGAACCCTCGCAGTCTTAGTTTCTCCATTTTTAGGATGCGCTTGAGGTGAGCAAACAGCATCTCCACCTTTTTACGCTCCTTGCGCGATTGTTTGTAGGCATCGGTTTTAGTAATGGCTCGTGCGACATTCCGGGCTGATTCATGAGGGCTGCGATCACTATTGCGTTGATCCATAGGGGGACAACACTTCGCCTTCAGATCACACAGTTGGCCGTCATAGAGACGGGCGCGATAGCGAAAAGGATTTTTCTTTTTGCTGCGCCACGCGGTTTTCAGAAACTTCCCGGCAGGACAGACATAGCGGTTATTGACGGCATTATAGGTGAAGTCGGAGCGCCCGAAGGCGCCGTCGGTGCGTTCTGATTTATCAAAGACAGGGACATGAGGCTCAATGTGCTTTTCATCGACCCGCCAGCCCAGGATGGCGGCTGTACCCTAATGGCTAGCGCCGACCAGGCGTTCGGGTTTCCAAGCGAATATCTCTTCTACCCTGTTTATCATGATCTGAGTAGCTTCCGCTTCAGCCGCTTTATTGACCGCCGACGCTTCCACATCGACGATAATACCTGCTTCTAAATCGATTAAATAACTGGTTGAGCAGGCAAAGAAGGCAGGACCACCCGGAGCTGCCGTCCAGCTCGCCGCCGGATCAGTCAGCGAAATCGCCTTAGGTGGGGTTTTTGGATCATTGGCTTCTTCCGGGGCCGCAAGATACTCGCGAACGGGGCGCGCCGCCTGCTCAGGATCACCCCAATTCATCTCGCTGTCACCGGCTACCCGGCGCTGCCGCTGCGCATCGGCTTTGATGATGCTAGCGTCGGTGGCAAAGCCTTCGCCTGCGATCAAGCCTTCAGCCATGCATCGCTGCAATACTCTCTCAGAATCTGTTCAATATCTTCTCAGTAATAACGCCAAGAAAGCCAAATTAACGAATTGTAAGCTGGTGTTAAGCAAGCGCTCGGTATTTTTCCAAAGTCGCCGGCATTTTTCCCGCCAGGCAAAGGAGCGCTCGACCACCCAACGTTGCGGAAGCACCGCAAAGGCATGAAGCTCATGGCGTTTGGCGACTTGTACGGTGGCCCCTGGCGAACGCGGGACGGCGTCAGCAAAAGGTTGCCCTGTATAGCCGCCATCGACCCACAGCGAAGTAACCGTCGATAAGCCGGTCACGTTCCGGGCAATGGCGTCCAGCGCGCCTTGGCGATCGGTGATATTGGCCGTGGTGACGGCTATCGCATGCGGTAAACCCTGGCTATCAACAAAAATATGACGCTTGATGCCCGAGACCTTTTTGCCGGCATCATAACCTTTATCTCTGGCGCAATATCGATTTCAAATCTGGCGATAAAATATTTTATAAGCTATTGATAATACGTAAAATTAATGGGGAAATTGTTTTCATGCTCGCAAATGGGCGATAACAGGATGCTTAAAACCTTTTTTGGGCTTGGTACTACCAGCTATGAACATAGCTTCGCTTGCCCATACGCGCAATTGTTCGGGGTCGGTCAAGATGTCTTCAGGCAGTTCAAAATACCTCCGTACCTGAATATGCCCCTTCTTTGTCGTATACGAAAACGGTTGCATTCCTGCTTGTTCGTATTTCCCACGAGTATCCTCATCGACTACAAAATACAGGCTATTTCCCATAACTATAGCAAACTGTGCAAAGCCATTAGAAATTCCTACACCACCAAAGAATCGGCCTGTTTGCACTGGGCCGATGGGTTCCAAGTTCCATAACGTATTCCACATACTCAACACTCGAAGTCGTCAGGGATTTAAGTTTATATCAGTTTTCAAAAAATCCGGACATTTGAACTAAACGGCCATCAACGCCGTAAAGCCCATAGCTTGCACCTTATGAAAGTACGTTTCCATTACCGTCCATCATGTTCCAATGCGTAAGACTCCGATCATGATGGTTCTTGTAATCGGTTGTAATAAATCTTACTCCAGGTACGTTCTTGTGAAGTTCAGACATGTAGCTGGACAGCTGTTCGTATCCTGCCGCTTGAGTAAGTGGATCAATGTATACGCATTCAGAGCTAAGACTTGATTCAAACAACTGCAACCGCTTAGCGACATCGGTCTCAGACCATGAGCGCGTGTAGGTTTCCCAGGTAGTTTGTTGCGCATTATTTTCCATTGTAGTCTCCAGGTTGATAAATGATGAATCGATAATAAATGAAAATTTTCCACCCTACAAAGGGTAGTTACCACATAGCTGCCAAAAATGCCATCTTCGGTGGAATGTTCCCAGATCATTCTGGATAAGTTGTGGAATAACCACCTAATCCAAGTAGCAGCCAAGGTTTGCGCGCAGAACCCCAGGCACTGGAATATTGAGATTATTAGTTAGATTGAATTGGAAAATCACCAGCAGTTGGCTCATACCGATGAGTATTTATTTGGAAAATTTTTCTGGCCTGTACGCTTAACTCACATGGAAATACCAATTTCGAAGGGTGCAACCATAAAATGGGTTTTACTTTTAAAGCTAAATATTAAATAACTTGCGCTTCCGCCAAAACGTGGCTCTGCTCATGCCCAGCGAACTGGCCGCCATACCTACCTGGCCGTGACTTTGCTCTAGTGCCTTTCGGATAGCGGCCATTTCATCTTCTGGAGTAAGTGCTTGATTATGGCTGTGCGGTTCTTTCAGTATGTTATCAACACGCGCATCCCTAAATTCCGGCGGTAATTCCGACAAACGTAAAGTCGCACCCCTACCCACAGCAAAGGCGTATTCCACGACATTATGAAGTTCTCGGATATTCCCAGGCCAGCGGTAATCCAATAACACCTTCATTGCATCGGGGTCGATTTTTTCAATGACCCGCACCCGTTTATCGTTGTGCTGCTCAATGAAATGCCAAATTAGCAGACTAATATCTTCCCGTCTTTCACGCAGAGAAGGCAGAAATATGGGAACAACTCGTAGCCGATACATCAAATCTTCGCGGAAGTTGCCGTTTTTTACTTCTTCACGTAATGAACGGTGGGTTGCGGCAACAATACGGACATCGACATCAATACTGCGGTTTCCACCTACTGGGATATAGTTTTTTTCTTGTAACACTCGAAGTAATTTTGCCTGTAATTCTAAGGGTAGTTCTGCAACTTCATCCAAAAATAGCGTCCCGCCGTTAGCGCGTTGGAATAACCCGCTGTGATCTTTTATGGCCCCTGTGAAAGCGCCGCGTACATGACCAAATAATTCGCTTTCTAACAGATTACTGGTCAACGCCGCGCAATTGACCGCTAAAAAAGGGGCATTGTGGCGTACGCTCAATGTATGGATAGCAGTGGCAACCAACTCCTTACCCGAACCACTTTCCCCCCTCACTAACACGGTAGCTTCTGTTTCGGCGGCGTTTTGGATAATCTGAAAAACATCCTGCATAGCCGGTGAACGGCTTAAGATGCCGTGGAAATTCTGTTTTGGTGTAGCCGGTGGTTTTCTACCTAAAGCACCGGGTACTGATTCTGAGGGTACAGTTAATAAGCCTATGCCGCCAGCAAATGTTCCGGATTTATCAAATAAAACCTGCGTCATTTTTTTTAGTTCGATTTTGCTGCTATTAGCCTGAGATAGCTTTATAAGCTGCTCATCAGCTTCATTGGCATCAACAATGGTGCATTCTGGCAAACACGATTTGCCAACCACATCCTCCTGTCGTGAGCCTGATAATTTTTCCATGCCTAGGCTCCAATAAAGCACTTGCTGGTTTTTATCGACAATATAGATGCATGTCGATTCACAAAGATCGAGTAAGTTTGATAACAGCGCCGCGTTATCGAATTGTGCTAACCATTCGGAATAGTGACTGCAAAATGCTGACGACGGACTTGATTGTTTCATAAGTGTCTCAGTGAATCATAGTAAAGTTTCATTGGAACAATACATGAAACGCAAAGAATAGTACAAATATTGTTATCTAATAAAATTTTATTTAAAAAACAAATGCATATAAGTTTTTATAATATTGGCATGATCTTCGCTTTGTAGGCTGTGACGGTCAAGAAATCTGACTTGTCACTATAACCCACAAAAATCCTTGGGAGGACCAAAATGAAATCAAAAATATTACGTATAAGCAGCTTGATATTGTTGACAGTGGGCTATGCAGCTACGACAACGGCAACCCCTACAACGGCCGAGAAAAAAACCACAACGGAAACTGTCGCCGGGCAGCTCAATTTATACAATGAAACCTTTAACCCGCGTCAAATAGAACACCCTGGTCATTTAGGTTTCAATGACTTGCATATACAGGCTAACAGACATCTCAAGCCCGATGTCTTTAGTGCGGACGACCCTAAATTACAGGCCATTGTCCATCATCATTGTAAAGCTTACGATGATGGCGCTTTAGTGTGCTTAATGTTTCACTCAGGAATGAAAGATCAGGATAAGCCGATTGGGTTCGAGTACATCATCACCACAGCGCAATACAATACGCTGCCTGAAGCAGAAAAGCATTACTGGCACTACCACAAAACCGAATTCAGTAGAGCGCATGCAACGTTTCCTGATTTGACAAAAGAAGAATCCGAAAAACTTTTACCGGCAATCCGTGAAACTTACGGCAAGGTTATTTATTTCCAAAAGCCCGAAGATAAATTACCTTTAGGCGAACCGTATGTGCTGGTTGTTCAAGAACTGCCAGACGTCAAACAGTAGTCCTCCCCTCACTGTGTATTAAAATTTACACAGCTTAAGTCAGCGGATCAAGGCTTGTTACGCATCCGCTGATTCTTTTTGGCCTCTACAAAATAATTTCGTTATGCACAGTACCTTATTGCTCGCCGAGCCCTGACCCTAACACTGCAAACAATGAGACGTGTTACCCATGCAGATTTACTTGAATGCGCCCATGCCCGAAATTACAAGCCCATCTCACAAAAATCTTGCGGCATTTTGATAGGGGATAAAGATTCAATGGCTGAAAAGCTATGTCACTGATGACAGGATATATTGTTTCTACATCGCTCCTGATGAAGGAACGGTCAAAGAACACGCAGAAAAAGACGAATTTCCAGCAAATCGTAATCTACAAATAAAAACCACCCTTAACCCGACCACAGCTGAAGGCTAAGCGGGTAGAAGATGCGTTTGTAATCCTTTACAAGCGCTTTATTTTAACGACTAACTACTCCACGCGTAATGACAATGAGCAAAAAAACACTAGCAAACATACTGTGCAGCCTATTACTGCTTAGCCCCATGATTAGCCATGGCGAAATATTGGCGATGGTGAATTACGACACTAAGCCCGGCCAAACCCCGCGCCGCGAAGGGATCGCAATTCTTAACATTGATCCTGATTCGCCGCAATTTGGCAAAATCATCAATGACCTGCCTTTGCCGCCGGATACGCTTTCTCACCATATTTTTTATAATAAAGATTTAAGTAAAGCTTATATCACCGCTTTGGGAAATGGCGCATTGCGCGTTATCAATATGAAGCGCAAGCCGTATGCCATTGAATTGCTGGATGTGCCAGAATGCCAAGTCGGTGAAGACATGGCGTTCACTTCAGACAAAAAAACATGGTATCTCACTTGCATGGGATCAAGTAATGTGATTGTCGGTGACGCGCAGACCGATAAGGTCAAACAAGTCATTGCGGCTGATAGTAAAGACACCTTTATTCGGTATCCGCACGGCATTGGCCTGCAAGAAGATATCAATCGAATGATAGTTACAAGTACCGTGCGACCGTCTGATTTAGGGGATGCCGGTGAAACTGTCACTGTTATCGAAGCAACGAGCGGTAAGGTGTTGTCCACCCATAAATTATCCGACAAACCTACCCCGTCAGGTTCTGCACCTGTAGAAGCGGTATTTGTGCCTCATTCGAATCCACCTATGGCTTATGTACCTACTATGTTTGAGGGTAAATTATGGACGGCGATATGGCAGGTGAATCATCATAGCTTTGATTTTCAGGCCGTTTATGATTTTGCCGAAACCAAACAAGGCGTACCTTTAGAAATTTACTTTAATCAGGCACACGATCGGTTATATGTCACCACCGCAAAACCTGGCGCATTGAATATTTTTGACATCAGCGGCGAATCCATAACAAAACCGATTTTATTAAAATCAATTCCAACAGCCGCTGGCTCTCATCATGTAGTCTTTTCACCCAATGAAAAATATGCTTTTGTGGAAAACAATTTTTTAAATTTACCTGAAATGGATGATGGCTCGATTACCGTTATTGATTTACAAAAAATGGAAAAGAAAACCAGCATCGATACACTGAAAAAGATGGGTTTAAATCCCCATGACATTTACATGTTGCCGCCATGGCATACAGATGACGCGCATTAATGAACTGACTACATAAAACCCTGCGGATGGGGCAATATGCCCTGTCCGACATGAGTTTTAATCCAGGGAGAAATCATGCACAAATACGAATCACTAATCTTTGTGCAGGCATTAAACAGTCAACAACCTTCCAAATAATTTAGCGTTGATTTAAAGCCGGATAGACCGATTTTTAACGAGACAGGAGTATAAAATGAGTAGAGATAATTTTATAGGAAAATTAGCCGTCGTCACTGGCTTGATAGTTTCCGGGGCGGCTTTTGCAGGAAGAGGCGAGCTCACGCTGATTCATTCCGGTGACATCCACGGCCATCTTGTGCCAAGGCACAATGCTCGTAGCGACAGCACCGGACGCATAGAAGGAGGCCTTGCGCGTATGGCGACCGCCATTAATCATATCCGAAAGGCCAATCCCGGAAAGACGCTTTATTTTAATACCGGCGATACCCTGCAAGGCTCGGCCGAAGCCATGTTCACGCGCGGCCAAGCGTTGATTGAGGTCATGAATCTGTTAAAGCCTGACTTCGACGAGCCTGGCAATTGGGACTATCTCTATGGGCCGGAACGGTTCCTGGAGACTTTTGTCGGCTCACCCGGTAAGCCGCCGCTGCTTAATACCAAGACGGTCGCCGCTAATCTCTATTATGTCTGCCCCGGCGTATCCGAACCTCTCTGTCCCGGCCAGGTTTCTGCCAAACCCGGCGAATCGGATCGCCCGTCGCTTGGCGTAGACAAAAAGACCACCGGTGTGCCGGGCTATCTCGACTTTCCATCGACTGATGCCACTACCCCCTATCCCAAATTGTCAGGTCAGCGTCCATTACCGCCTTATCTCGTGAAAACGATCAATGGCGTAAAAGTCGGGATTCTGGGCATGACCACAGCACGAGCCATTCGCGCGGTCGGCCCGGCTGTCACTAAGGGTTTCGTATATACTGATGGTGAAAACGAAATGCCTTACTACATCAACGAACTGCGTAATGTCGTGCATGTTGACATCATTGTGATGATATCGGAACTTGAGCTGTCCAGAACCATTGATCTGGCTTCCCGATATCCGGGCGTTGACTTTATTCTGAACGCGGATATGCACGAACGCACCATCAAGCCCATCGTGCTTAAAACCGGCACCGTGCTGGTGGAAGAAGGCCAGGATGGCACTATGCTAGGTGAAATTAGTCTCAAGGTCAAAAAAGGTCATATGCTTCCAGGGGACGGCAAGCTGACCTGGAAATGGACGCCGCATATCATCACGGACAAAATCAAGGAAAATGCGGCTGTCGCACGAAAGGTTGCAGCAGTACGCGCGCCTTTTGTAAGCGGCACTTTTGTAGCGGGTCAGACAGTAACCATCGGCGGTAACACCAGCACCTTGCTGCGCCCGGTAGATACCGTGGTCGGCTATACCGCCGTGGCTTTGCATCGCTCAAACTTTATCGATAGCAAAACGGATAATCCTGGCGTTATCGAGGGCAGTTCTCACGATCTGATCGTTGATGCGATGCGCTGGGCTACCGGTTCGGATTTTGCGACCATTCGCGGTTTTCGTTACGGCACCCATGTTGCACCAGGCCCAATCACACTCTCGGATATTTACCACTATTTGCCTGTAGGCGCACGCATTGCCAAAGTTTACCCGGTCTTTGGCAATCAGCTCAAAAAACAGATCGAGAATTCCACCCGGGGCTCGTTTTCTACTGTACCGGGTCTTTGGACTGGCGGCTGGATGTTCGGCTACAGTAACGTGACCTTCGATTTGGATGTGTATGCGCCTTATGGCTCAAGCGGCTCCAATATCAAGATCGGCGGGAAAGCTATCGATCCCAAAGATGAAGGCAAATACGTTGCGCCCCATCCAGCATCCGTACCTTATTCCGTCGCCGGCTACTGGTATGCAGATGACCCCATGACTATTAACAACTGCGGATCGTGCGCTACGCCAGGCAGCTCTATCGAGGTTGTGAAGGACGAAAATGGCAAGCCGCTGGATGTCAGTGAAATTGTGGTGCGTTACCTGAAAACGCTGCCTAAAATGACAGCCAATCCCCAGGGGCGCCGCATCAATCTGCTCTACCCTCTGTCAGCTCAAGCTTTCGATAATCCAGAGATTCAGCCTTTGAAAGGGGTGACACCCAAATTAGCTCAATCCCTTACACAAAAACCGGAGAGAGACAATGATATTTAATCAATTTTTGATAAAGATTGCACCACGAAGCAGACGAACGATGATGTTAAACATTGGCAGTGCCAATTAAATCTAAGATAGAAATAATTGAATCCAAAGCGGAAGTATTATGAATGCGCTTTTTATTTGAGCTGGTATCAAATAAGTCAAGCCGCCGCAATAAGTGGAATGATAAGTTTGTTCCTGGCGTATTACGAAAAACTAACATTTAGGTAATTGAATTGGAAAATTTCACTCCCTACTCAGCGCTTTCAGGCGGCATCCTGATAGGACTTGCCGCCATCCTGTTGTTAATGTTTAACGGACGGATTGCCGGTATCAGTGGCATTATGGGGGGTATATTCAATGCCTCCCGAACAGAGTTATTTTGGCGGATCGCTTTTCTGACAGGTATCGTTATTGGCGCATTTTTATTCAATCATTTCAAACCCGATTTTTATCTGCCGCGCAGAAATTTTCCGGTTTGGTTGCTTGCCTTCGGCGGTTTCCTGGTCGGTTTCGGTACCCGCATGGGGAATGGCTGCACGAGCGGCCATGCTGTATGCGGCATAGCAAGGTTTTCCGTGCGTTCTATTGCAGCCACCCTGACCTTTATGGCCAGCGGCTTTTTGACGGTTTATATGATTCGTCATGTGTTGGGGGTAACGCTATGAAACTGATTATGATCGCCCTAATCAGCGGCCTACTGTTTGGTGCCGGGTTAACGCTTTCTCAAATGACCAATCCCGATAAGGTGCTTAATTTTCTGGACATTGCCGGCAACTGGGATCCCAGTTTGATTTTCGTTATGGCCGGTGCGCTTAGCATCACATTACTTTTCTTTAGACCGATACTCAAACGCCCACGGCCGTTGTTTGACAAGAAATTTTATCTATCAAGCAAGTCTGCCCTTGATAAGCCGTTATTGATTGGCGCTGCAATTTTTGGGATAGGATGGGGGATTAGCGGATATTGCCCAGGACCTTCTGTTGCCGGGCTAGGCTTGGGAAATTTTGAAGCGATTGTGATGATAGGTTCTATCTATCTGGGCTTTATCGCGCATCGTCTGTATAGCAAATAAAACCTTGTTCAAAGTACCCCTGCATCATCCGGTGTTGTTTCATGCGGCCGATAGGAAACAAATGAAACATCAATATGTTTCAATGAAACATAGCCAACCTCAAGGAAGAGGGGCAGAGCGCTCATATTTGACAAAGAATTATTTTAAAACAATACATTAGGTCGCCTTATTTATGATTGGCATGTGTCTTGCTCATATATTTAATATCTAATTAGGCTACCACCTATTTATAGTGTAATAACCCAACAACGAGGAGAAGATCATGATATTCAAACAATTATTCGACCCGGAAACCTGGACTTACACGTACCTGATTGCTGATCCTGTCAACAAAGATGCTGTGATGATTGATCCCGTCAACACACATATTGACGATTATCTGGAAATCTTGGCCAAGCAAGGCTTGCAACTAAAATATACGCTGGAAACCCATGTCCATGCTGATCATATCACCGCCAGCGGCTTGTTGCGGCAACGCTTGGGCGCTCAAACAGGTGTAAGCGCCTTATGCGGAGCTGAAACGGCGGATTTCCAGATTAATGACGGCGATGTGTTTACTTTCACCAACGGTGAGGAGATTAAGGTCATTGCTACGCCGGGGCATACGGTAGGTAGTCTCTCCTTTTTGTGGAGAGACCGCGTGTTTACCGGCGATGCCTTGTTGATTGGCGGCTGTGGTCGCACCGATTTTCAGGGCGGCGATGCCGGGACGCTCTACGACAGCATCACGCAACGCTTATTTACCTTAGCCGATGAAACCTTGGTGTATCCAGCCCACGACTACCAGCAACGCTGGGTCAGCAGCATTATGCAGGAACGCACCGCCAACCCGCGACTGGCTGGTAAAACCCGGGAAGAATACATTGACATCATGAATAATCTCAACCTTCCTAAACCGAAACTGATTGATGAAGCCGTGCCCGCCAACCGTTACTGCGGCCTGGAAGAAAATGAACGTCAGGATGCAGTTGTTCTGAGAGAAACAGCTAAAGAACAAACGAAAACAGAAGAAACTCCAGGTGCGACTTATGGAGGTTCCTTACCATCCAGCGGCTTGACAGTTCAAGATTTGGTCGCCGCCGCAAAACAACAGATTACCGAAGTCAACGTGGAAAAATCCAAACAACTGATTGCTGAAGGCAACCTTACTGTAATCGACACCCGCGAGGAAAGCGAATATGCCGCAGGACATCTTGAACAAGCAGTGCCCTTACCACGCGGTGTACTGGAATTCAAGATAGGAAATTTTCCGGAGCTGGCGGATAAATCCAAGCCTGTGCTGATCTACTGCCGTACTGGAGGACGCGCAGCCCTGGCAGCGCAATCTATGAAAACACTGGGCTATACCCATGTGCTCTCGATTGCCGGCGGATATGAGGCGTGGCAGAAAGGCGGTTAAAGTATCAAGGCGGCGATTACATGAATTAACAGGGCTATAGGTTGTTGGGTTTCTTCGAAACTGGACGTCATCCAATGACTTATCCGTTTGATCTTTATATCTCTGTTCGTGTTCTAGGATTAATTAGGAAAAACCATGTCGCATTTACCCTCAAGTCCGAAACTTGTCAATCTGGCCGATATGTTAGCTAAATACCCTCGCCGGGGGATTTTATTGTATAAATTATTGCAAGACATCAAGGGTAACGGTTTTTCCTTAAGCAGTGAAATACGTGAATTGATTGTCACTTATACCCTGGATTTGAATGGTTGCGGTTTTTGTCTTAATACTCATAAGGCCGTATTCGCAGCGTTTGATCTTGATGGCAACGTCTTCGGTCAGTTAAAGACCGATATTGACAGTGCCAATATCGGGGAGAACTTAAAGCCGCTGCTGCGTTTTGTTCAAAAATTGACTCTGACGCCTGACCAAATCACACTCGCAGATGCACAGCCTGTTTTTAATGCCGGTTGGGATGAACAAGCTTTTCTTGATTCAATTTTTATATGCGCCCTTGTCAATTGTGTGAACCGGGTTGTTATAGGTGCTGGTTTGGGTGTCGATTATTCTCTTGCATATAAGCGAGGGATCCATGACGGGCAGCCGATTTTAACACCCTAATAAAGAAAGTGATTTAGAACACCTCAATCTCAGCAATGTATGAACCCTGTATGACATGAAAGCTGTTTATTTAACGCACTCAGTTAGCCTACAACACAAAAACAACATAACCCGAGGAGACAACATGTCACAACAACACACACTCTTAATCGTCGGCGGCGGTGCCGCTGGCGTTTCTGTCGCCAATAATATGCGGCGGCAAAATGCTAAGATCGATATTGCGCTGATTGAACCGTCTGAACAGCATTATTACCAACCTGGATTTACCATTGTGGGCGGCGGCGCTTACACACTCAAGCAGACAACAAGGAACGAAAAAGACCTCATCCATAAAAGCGTTAAGTGGATAAAGGATTATGCAGACACTTTCCAGCCGGAAGAAAATAGCGTCACCCTGCGTTCCGGCGATAAGATCAGCTATGACTATCTGGTCGTCTGCCCTGGTTTGCAACTGGATTGGGACAAAATTAAAGGATTACCGGAAACGCTGGGTAAAAACAATGTGTGCAGCAATTACTCCCCTAAGACGACGGAATATACCTGGGAATGTATCCAGCAGATAAAATCCGGCACTGCACTGTTCACCCAGCCCCCTATGCCTATTAAATGTGCGGGCGCACCGCAGAAAATTATGTATCTGGCGGCAGATCGTTTTCGTAAACAGGGCATTTTAGATAAATTCAACATTGAATTCTGCAATGCCGGTCCTGCCATGTTCGGTATTCCTTTTTTTGCCAAAGCATTAATGAAAGTGGTTGCAGGCTATGGGATTAAAACCAACTTTGGCCATAATCTGGTCGCGATTGATGGTGCTGCTAAAACTGCCACGTTTGAGATGACTGACAGCGATGGTAATAAGCAGCAAGTCGTTAAAACGTTTGACATGATTCATGTCACTCCGCCACAAAGTGCACCGGATTTTATCAAAAAAAGCCCGCTGGCGAATGCAGCAGGGTGGGTAGATGTGCATGATAAAACGCTACAGCACACTAAATACCCCAACATTTTTGGTTTGGGTGATGCCACTTCAACGCCCAATGCCAAAACCGCCGCAGCGGTTCGGAAACAGGTACCGATTCTGGTGGATAACATTCTGCATCTTATCAACGACAAAGCCGTCGAAGAAAAATATGACGGCTATGGCTCCTGTCCCTTAACGACCTCATTGAGTACGGTTATGTTGGCGGAGTTTGCCTATGGCGGCAAAGTGACGCCATCATTCCCCTGGCTAGATCCCCGAAAAAACCGTTTTATCTGGTGGATAGGGAAAAAAATCGGTTTCCCATGGATGTATTGGAGCTTAATGATTAAAGGTTCACGGTTTGATATTCCGAGCCGGGAAAGCTACGCCAATCGCTTTATGGATGAAGAATAGCTGATAAGAACTAGCGAAAGGGTGCCAGTCGCTGAGTACCTTTCGCCTAATCTCTGGGTTCTCATGCCTATTTCATTCAAACACAAGCACCGGGACTATGATTGAATCCACCCTTACTAAGTCACGACTGACAAAGCGCCTACCCTTCATCGGATGGTTAAAATCCTATAGCTTTAAGGATTTTAACGATGACTTGTTTGCGGGCGTCATAACGGCCATTTTGCTCGTTCCACAAGGGATTGCCTATGCGATACTGGCGGGGTTGCCACCTGAATTTGGCTTATATGCGAGCATTCTGCCGCCGATAGCATATATGCTGTTAGGTACCAGCCGGACCTTATCGGTAGGTCCAGTTTCCATAGCGGCCATTATGATTGCCAGCGCCTTACAGGCACCCGAAATCAGTGCGTTAGGTAATCCTGTGCAAAGCACGTTGATCCTATCTGCGGCAAGTGGCATGATCATGTTGTTGATGGCGGTGTCACGCATGGGCGGGCTGGTGAATTTTATCAGCCATCCGGTCTTGACGGGCTTTACCAGCGGCGCCTCCATCTTAATTATAGCAAGTCAATTACCCCACTTGGCAGGCTTAAAAAACCCCGAGTGTGAATTGAATGCGAACTGTTATAGTCAATATGTCCAGGGATTTAATTCGGTCACATTATGGATTGCTTTCTCCTTCATCCTTGCTCATTACCCTGCTTACTGCATTTATCTTTTTAGTAAGTATATTGCTCATTGTTTACCTGATAAAAACCACGTGAATATTAAAAGTAATAAAGTGGAGGCAAGTTAAGGAAGATAATAAGCTTGACTTTAAAGCCAAAAACCGGATAGTTGAGGCTGGTTTCTGGCTATCGGTTTTAAATTATTGAATTTGCTCTAAATAAGGCTTGCGGTTTTATTGCCCATCACTGCTTTTTAAATTGTTTTTCCTAGCAACTTTTGGCAAACGCCAAAGGAGATACGATGGACATTTTCCTTGATTCCCTGTTTTTGTCCCGCCTGCAGTTCGCGCTGACAACGATTATCCATATTATCTGGCCGGTGCTCTCGATCGGCCTCAGCCTGTTTTTGCTGATTATTGAAATCTTCTGGTTCAAGACCGGCCGAGAAGTTTACTATCGTCATGCCCGGTTTTGGAGCCGGTTGTTTCTGCTCAACTTCGGCGTCGGCGTAGTGACCGGCATACCGCTGGAATTCCAGTTCGGCACCAATTGGGCGCCGTTTTCCATACAGAACGGCGATTTTTTCGGTAATATCCTGGGGTTTGAAGCGGCCATGGCCTTCATGCTGGAAGCAGGCTTTCTGGGCATCATGCTGTTCGGCTGGGATCGGGTCGCGCCCGGCGTGCATTTATTCGCCACCAGCATGGTGGCGTTCGGGGCTTCGCTGTCGGCGTTCTGGATCATGGCGGCGAATGCCTGGATGCAAACGCCGGACGGCGTGCATCTGGAGAACGGCAGGATTGTGGTGGACAGCTATTCGGCCGCCATTTTCAATCCCAGCGCCTTCACATCGATAGCGCATATGTGGGTGGCCAGCGTTGAGACCACGTTATTCCTTATCGGCGGCATCAGCGCCTGGCATCTTCTCAAAAATCGCTACCGCGAATTTTATCTGATCTCATTCCGGCTGGCTTTGCTCAGCGCTATCGTCATCGCTCCCCTGCAAATTGTGTTGGGCGATCTTTCGGGCGATGTGGTAGCCAGGCATCAGCCTGCTAAGCTCGCGGCCATGGAAGCGCACTGGCAGACTAATCTTCCCGGCCAAGGCGCGCCTTGGGTAGCCCTTGCCTGGCCTGATCGGGAAAAACAGGAAAACAAATGGGCCATTGAAATCCCGTATGGGCTGAGCCTTTTAACCACTCGCTCATTCACGGGCAAAGTCACCGGGCTTCGTGATATTCCTAAAGAAAATCAGCCGCCGGTAGCGCTTCCGTTCTACGCCTTCCGTTTAATGATAATCATCGGCTTCGCCCTGACGTTCCTGATGCTCTGGAGCGCTTGGGTATTAATCAAGGGACATTTGACCCTGTCGCATATTGATCGTCAGCGTCCTTTATTGCGGGCTTGGGTAGGCTCGTCCCTATTAGGCTATATTGCCGTCGAGTCAGGCTGGATCACCCGCGAAGTAGGACGTCAGCCGTGGGTGGTTTACGGAATGATGCGCACCGAAGATGCAGCTACCTCTCTACCGGCAGGATTGGTAATGACCTCGCTGGCGGGTTATGCGCTCATCTATGGGCTGCTGCTGTTTGGCTATTTATTCTTCGCCAGGCGAATTATCAGCCAGGGGCCGGATTTGACCAGTCCCCTGCCGGAGCCGGAAAAACATTCCCCTTCTCCGGCAGGCGCAGGCCCTGCCCTGGAAGACCGGCAACCGCTGGGAGGCGATTAAGCCATGCAGGATCTCCAGCTGTTTCTCGCTACTATCTGGTTCTTTCTGCTCGGACTGGTGCTGGTGCTTTACGTGGTGCTGGATGGCTTCGATCTGGGTGTCGGCATGCTGTCACTGTTTGCAAGGAACGAACGGAGCCGCGGCATTATGATGGCCAGTCTGGGCCATATCTGGGACGCTAACGAGACTTGGCTGGTCATTCTGGGCGGTGTGTTATTCGGCGCTTTTCCTCTGGCTTACGGAGTAATTCTGCAGGCCTTGTATCTGCCGCTGCTGCTGATGATTTTTGGCCTGATCTTCCGCGGCATGGCCTTCGGGTTTCGCGAGAATGCCGATAATAAAGCGCCGTGGAATGTGGCTTTCGGCCTCGGAAGCCTCCTGTCCACGCTGGCCCAAGGCCTTATCCTGGGCGGTTTTATCGGCGGCATTCCCATGCATGGCCGCAGTTACACAGGGCAGGTATGGGACTGGCTCACGCCCTTCTCGCTGCTGGTAGCGACAGGGGCTGTGTTCGGCTATGCGCTATTGGGCGCTACTTATCTCATTATCAAGACCGAGGGTGACATACAGCTTCGCAATTACCGCTATGCGAGGATCGCGGCCAGCCTGATGCTGATCGCCGCCACCGGCATTTCAATCTGGACACCGCTGCGACATGCCTATGTGGCAGCACGCTGGTTTGTCTGGCCGAATTTCTTCTACATTGCTCTGTTGCCGGCAGGCGCTTTTTTTTGTTTTCTGATGCTGATGCGAAGCCTTCAAAAGCGCCGTGAGCGCGCGCCCTTTTTCTGGAGCCTCGGCATCTTTCTGTTTTCCTTCATTGGCCTTGCCGTCAGTCTCTATCCGTATATTATTCCAACCACGATAACACTGACAGAAGCCGCCGCTTCCCCTAAAACGCTGGTCTTCATGCTGACCGGCATTGGCATGCTGATCCCGCTGATGCTCGGTTACAACGCCTATCAGTATGCCGTTTTTCGCGGCAAAGTGCGTGAAGAAGAAGGGTACCATTCCGGCTCCTGATTCTGTCTGCCTCTGCCCGGCGACTGCCACTAAAAGGTTAGCTATACTTTCGGTTAATTCGTCCCAGCCAGCCGCCTCCCCGTATATGCAAGGATAGGCCTTATAAATCTCATATCCCATACAGCTTGCGTTTACGCCAGAAAGTGGACCGGCTCATACCCAGTGAATGTGCGGCTGACGTTACCCTGCCATTGTTTTGCTCCAGCGCCAGCCGAATGGCAGCGATTTCTTCTTCTGCTGATAGGGGGCGTGCTTTGCGGAGATGATGCAAAGAGGGCAAGCGAATTAGTCACGGGCCGCGGCTCTCTAAACTCGGGAGGCAGCTCGGATACGCGCAAGGTCGAGCCCCGTCTTACCGCAAACGCATATTCCACGACATTATGCAGTTCCCGAACATTGCCCGGCCACGAATAGTCCAGCAAAACACGCATGGCCTGCGGATCAATTTTTTCTATTGTTCTGGAATTCTCGACGTTATGTCGTTGAATAAAATGCCAAATCAATAAGCTTATGTCTTTCTGGCTCTCCCGTAACGGCGGGATAAAAATAGGGACGACTCTTAACCGGTACATTAAATCTTCATGAAAACGCCCGCGTTTGACTTCTTCGCGCAAAGAGCGGTGCGTTGCCGCCACAATGCGTACATCCACTTCAATAGAATGATCGCCGCCCACCGGGATAAAGTTTCTTTCCTGCACTACTCTGAGCAGTTTAGCCTGCAATTGGGTGACCGTAAGGATTCCTCCGTAAATGAGTAACATCTATTTTCCATAGCTAAATCGAATCCCTCTTTGAAGTCAATCAGTAGCACTATAAGACTTATAGTCTTGGTATAGGTCGCTCGAATTACCGCTTGATGGCAAGGATCACAACCCCACTGGCAACAAGGGCAATGCCAAGCCAATCACGCAAGGATGGGCGCTCGTCGAGAAATACGAAAGCGAAAATTGCAACAAGAACAAGACTGAACTTGTCCACCGGTGCGACCTTGGAGGCATCACCTATTTGCAGCGCCCGAAAATAACAGACCCAAGAGAGCCCGGTAGCTAAACCGGACAGGCCAAAAAAGCCCCATGTCTTCGGTGAGAACACAAACGGGTTACTCCATTTACCGGCGAACCAGACAAAGCAAGAAAGCACTATGACGATGATAAAGGTGCGGATTAGTGTTGCCAGATCGGAATCAACACCCCGAATTCCAACCTTCGCAAAGATCGCCGTAAGGGCGGCAAATACGGCGGAGAGCGCCGCCCAGAGGAACCAACTGCTTGAGGTTGCCATGATGGGATACCTAGCGTTGAATTAAGGAACTCGCAGGGAGCCAGTCCCTATTGGATGATGGGGTAGCGCTTTGGTGTGTATTTATAGCGATATGATTTTTATAAAACTCATAACAAATAACCCAAAGCGAATACACAGTAATCCTGCCCCAAAAATCCACAAAGACGATAGTGTCAGGCGTATTGCTGATTTTGTCAAAATAAGCCAATACAAGAAAAAGAGGAATATTTATACATACAACGGTTAAGGCAATAACCCTTAAGAGTTTGGATGTTGCAATAAATTTTAGATAAATGGCAAAACCAATAAACCACATCGAATACACAGTGAACCTTCCCCAAAAATCAATAAATACAGCCGCTTTGGGGGCGGTACTCAGCAAATGGAAATAAGCCAAGAGCAAAAACAACACCGTGTTGCCAACAACTAAAAATGCAAGAAAATGCTCAAGCGTCCTTTTATATTCAATTTTCATAAGTGATTCCTAAAGAAACAACATTTTTCGGGCGAGATTGCCTTACTTGGGTTATAGAATAGCTTCCCGCACATTACAGAAAGCCTTCCAAAACTATACCATTTCGTAATGTTTACCTTTTCCGACTGATGATCGGCTCCGTTTATGCCGGAGCCCATGTACGTTAATCTTTGAATGGTCGTTTATGTATGTTCCGCTCAAATTATTTCAGGATAAATGATCGCTTCACAGTTTTATGCGACCTCATAACTTGAGAGGGCGGTGGGTTTTTCAGTTTCGGGAAAGCGCGTGTCATACTCATTTGCCCGCAAATTCATGGTGCGCTTGGTTTTGATCCTTTTGCATTTTCCGCATGACAAAATAAACGGTGGGCGTTGCGCGACCAGGGACAGGAGGAAGGACAGCGTTAACGCACCAATTACCGCAATAGCCAATGGTTTAAGCATATCCGACCCAGCACCGATTCCATAAGCCAAAGGCAATAAGCCTAACGCCGCTGCCAACGACGTCATCAAAACCGGGCGTAAACGCCGCCGTCCTGATTCCACCAGCGCATCCTCCAAGTTTTGCCCTTGTGCTTCAAATCGGTGTACCGAATCCAGCATCAGGATACCGTTTTTCGCAACCACGCCAATACCAATGATCGCGCCCAGCAAGGAAACAATATTGACCGAAGGCCGGTCAGGTACCAGGCCAGTGCTGCACAAGGGCAATAGAAGGGGCTTCATGATTGTTGCCCATTGTGTGCGTGGTTTATCGGTCAACACAATACATTTTTGCATAAATTAATCAGCGGTTTTTTTCTTGCTCTCGGTTAAATTGCTGTAAAAACCCCGGCAATACAATGAGTACCAACGGTATTTGGACAATAAGTCCGGACACGATGGCAATCGCCAGGGGTTGCAGCATTTCCGAACCGGCGCCGATGCCCAATGCCAGCGGCATGAGCGCCAGGATGGCGGCTACGGTGGTCATGGCAATCGGACGCATTCGGTTGTTGCCGGCCGTAATCATGCGTTGGACGCCCCTCTCTGAATCAGGCAGACTTTGATATTCCGAATAATAAAAGATACTGACCTCAGTGACGATGCCGATGACCATAGTCATACCCATCATTGCCGTGATGTTCAATTCGGTATTCGTCAGCCATAAGCCGACAAACACGGCCGCTACGGCCGATAAAGTCGTCAGCATCATCGCCAGCGCCACATGAAAATGTTCATACAAATACAGCAACAGGATAAAAACCAGCGCCACCGCTGCAATAAACACGATAATCAGGTCATGAAATGCGACGCGTTGCTGTTCATATAAACCGCCCAGAACATAATAAACGCCTTTCGGTAACATACCGGGCTGATCCAAGGTTTTAACGACATCGGCAATAACAGAGCCCATATCCCGGCCGCTAATACGCGCTGTAACGGCCACCATGCGTTTTAAATTATCGCGGGCGATTTGCGCCTGTCCTGTTTCTGTGGCGATTTCCGCAATCCGTTTAAGCGGCACCCAATGATTGTTAATGGAACTGTTAGAAGCGCTGCTTTGAGAACTGCTTGGAGTACTGTTGGGAGCCAGAATCCGCAGCTGCTCCAGCGCCCGCATCGCCCCGCGTTCGTTGGCCGGTATCCAGACCCGCAGATTGACCATCTTGGGTCCTTCCTGCAGCTGGGTGGTAACGGTTCCAGTCAGATAATTATTCAGGGTCTGCTGGACGGCGGCAGGGCTGAGTCCTTCCAGCGCGGCCTTATCGCGTAAAACCCTTATATTGACCGCATCGCCGGCAGGAATGACGCCGTTGTTAAGGTCAACGACGCCCGCTATTTTTGCCAGCTCTGGAGCGATTTTATTGGCCAATTGCTCCAGTAATTGGCCGTCATTGGCATACAATTTGACTTCAATCGGCTGCGGAACCGCCGTTAAATCACCGATCAGGTCTTCCATCAGTTTGGCAAGTTCAATGCTAAGCCCCGGGACTTGCCTGCCAATCTGTTCCCGGACGCTAGTCATCACCTCATCCAGACTGCGCCGAGGCAAGGGCTTTAAGCGCACAAAAAAGTCGCCTTGATTGGCTTCGGTCATATGCCCGCCCAAACTGTTGCCGGTGCGGCGCGAGTAAGTATCCACTTGGGGCGTCTTGCGCAGAATCTTTTCAACTTGTCTTAATAACCGATCCGTTTCCGACACGGAAGTACCTGGCGCGGCCCGGTAATCGAGAATAAAGCCGCCTTCATCCATCGACGGCATAAATCCCGACCCGGTCTGTTGCCAGCCGAAGAAACCTGCGCCCAAAAGCGGAATCAGCGCCGCCAATATCAGCCAGGGCCTTGGCAACATCACCTGCAACAGGCTTTGATAGCGGTGATGGAACCAGCGTGTCACGGGGCCGTTTTCTTCCTGTTCGGTATCTTTTTGGGTGAGGGTATGAGCGGCCAGCAACGGCACAGCCAGCCACGCCACGATAAAAGAAATAAACAAGGCAGAAGCCATGGTGATCGACAAGGCTTTGAAAAAACTGCCGCTGACGCCGGATAAAAAAGCCAAGGGCGCAAAAATAATGATTGTTGACGCCGAGGAACCGGCCAACGGTTTGGTAAATTCGTTGGTGGCCAGATGAATCCGTTCCTGATAAGTCCCCGACGCTTCCCGCAGGCGGCGGATGATATGTTCGATCATGACAATCGCATCATCGATAATCAACGCAACGGCGGCCGCCATGCCGCCCAGCGTCATGATATTAAAGCCGATCCCCAGCAAATGAATGATCAGTACGGTCGCCGCTAATGCCATGGGCACGGTAATGGCGGCTATCAGGGTGACCTTGATGTTACGCAGAAACACCAGCAGGATGACAATGGCCAGTCCCAGGCCGATCAGCAAGGCTTCCTTGACGCTCTGGGCGGAGGCGACGATCAGATCGCTTTGGTCGTACCATTTGGCGATTTTGATATCAGCAGGGAGCTGCTGTTTGATGAGTTCCAGTTGCGATTGCGCGTTGCGGGCAATTTCCACCGTGCTGCTGCCAGGTTGTTGATTAATTTGAAACAGAACGGCATCATGGCCCTCGGCGGTGATTCGTTGCCACTGAGGCGCAGTGGTTTTAACGACCTGCGCAACATCTCCAAGATAGACCAGCCCGTTCTGGCCGCTGCGTAAAATAGTCTGCGAGATTTGTTCCGAACCCTGAAATTGGGTATTGGCTAGAATCAGGTAAAGCTTATAGTTTTGTTCCAGCCGGCCGACCGCCTGAATCACATTGGCCGCCGACAGAGCCGTGGCGATATCGTTCAGACTTAAACCCAGCGCATTGATCCGCGCCGGGTCAACCAGCACCTGGTATTCCGCTATCGCGCCGCCCAGTACATCCACTTTGGCCACACCGGGAATAGCCGACAGGATCGGTCTGATTTGATAGAGCGCCATATCCCGGAGTTCGACCAGGCTATGCACACCGGATGTCAGACTGTAACCGAGCACCGGGAATACCGTCGGATCCATGCGTTTGACGCCAAATGCCAGGGTTGCGGGCAGCGTTGAACGAATCTGATTAATGGCCGAGGCAACCTGCAGCATGGCCGATACCATATCGCTGCCCCAGTTGAAATTAATGGCGATATCGGAGCTGCCGCGACTGGTCGCGGAACGCACGGTCAAAACACCCGGAACGGCGCGTACGGCCTCTTCCACCGGCCAGGTGACCTGAACGGCCATACGTTCTGCCGGCATGTCGCCGGCATTCAGATTAATGACCACCCTTGGAAAGGTCACCTGAGGAAACAGACTGACCGGCGTATTGTAGATTTCAAAGCAGCCCGCGATGGCAATCAGGCTCAGCGCAAACAAAATGGAACGGCGGTGCAGATAAGCCCATTGCGTCATTGCGCAGCTCCCTTGCCGCTATTATCGGCCGGCATCGCGGACACCGTCATTCCAGGCTCCAGTTCGTAATTGCCTAAAACCACCACATCATCCTGGGCCTTTAAATCGGCCGCTATCACTTCAACCTGACGGTCATTTTCCAGACCTATCTGTACTCGATGCTTAACGGCATGGCCATTTTTAACCGTAAACAGGCTGTAGCCGCCATTATCGGGCAGTACCGCCTGTCGGGGAACCGCGAAGGTATTGGCCGAGGCGATAATAATCCGGCCTTCAACAAAGTCATTGATTAGCAAAGTCTGATTTAACGCTGGCCTGACAAAGACATTGAGCAGACGGGTATTGGGATCAATTTGGTGGGTGATGATTTCGATACGGCCCTTAACCGGCTCTGAAGCGGGGGTATTGACCGGTCTCATCAACACCTCTTGGCCGGCTTGCAGATGCTTGTAATCCTCCGGTTCTATCCCTAAGCGCACCATCCACTGGTTCTGATCAACAAGTTGCAGCAACGGCGCACCGGCTGCAACGATTTGCCCCTGCTGAACGCTGACCAGATAGATAATGCCGGGTTTTTCCGCCCTGATTTGCTGTTCTTTACCTATGCCTTGGTCAAGCAGATTTTTGACCATGACTCGGGCTTGCTCGACGCGTAATTGAGTTGTGACTCTATTCTGCTGGGTTGCCAATTTCAGACGGATGCGTTCCTGCAGCAGTTCATTGTCACGTACTGCCGCAGTCAGTTCTCTTTGCGCCTGTTCCAGTTGTAGCTTAGCATTCGCGCCCGGCTTTAAAGTCAGCAACAAATCGCCTTGCTGAACAATTTGGCCCTGATTAACCAGCATTTTATCGATCTGACTGATATAAGGTACGCTGATCGTCGTCAACTTGTCCGGAAATGGCAAAACCACGCCATAGGCGGTAAAGGTTTCTTTGAGTTCGCCTTTATGCAGTTTAACCGTTCTCACCTGAGCAACTGGCTCCGGTTCGGAAACCGGCGTATCAGGGCCGGTTTCATCGGTCGGCTTAGCCAACCAGTAAAGCAATGCACAACCGATAATAAAAATCAGCAATAACACTATGACAACGGTCGTTCTGGAATAAGATTTCATAATTTTTTATCATTAAAATCAGGAGCCACATGATAAAGTCCGCTCGCTACCTCCAAAGCAATCCCCGCCTGCACTAACTGCAGCTCCAGGGTCAGCAGGTCAATTTTTTTATCCGTCAGATTAGTCCATGCGACGTAATAATTAAATACGTCAACCTGGCCGTTTTCGATAGCTGACTGATAGGCTTTAACCAGATTGGCCAAATCGGGAATGGCATAACGAACTGATTGAATTTGTTTGTTTATTGGGTCGATAGTGACCAGCAATTCGGCAATATCGGCTCTTGCTTGAAACAAGCGGTTGGTATATTGATCGAACAGTTGTTGCCGCGTCGCCCGGTCAAACGCGATTTGACCCTGATTCCGGTCGAATACGGGTACTGTCATCGAGACGCCAAAGCCCATGGTATAGAGGTTGCTGTTATCCCGGGCGGAATCAAAGCCGATACTGATTTTCGGAAATTGCTGCATTACGGCGATATGCAGGCGTTCTTCCTGACTTTCGTAACCCCGTTTCAAGGCCATTAAATCCAGCCGCCGGTTTTCTATATTCTGTATTAAGGCGTCATAAGCCGGAGCGTTCATAGCGGTAACGAGTTCAATATCTTGCTGCAGTGTGGCTGCCTCGTGGGGTTTGAGTCCCATGGCCCGGTTCAGGCGTTGTTGCTGCTGTTTTATTTGCAGTTTAAGAGCGAGCAAGCGAATATCGACCAGATTTTTCGCGGACACGGCGGCGACCCGCTCAAGCTCTGTCACCAACCCCAGTTCAGCGGCTTCTTGCAAGCGCGCACGGTTGTCTTCCAGACGCTGCGCCATTTCGGAAAGTAACCCCTGTTGCCGGGAGTAAACAATCAATTGATAAGCCGCCAGTTTTGCCCCTTGGGCGATTTGCCATTCCTGCCAGGCGATTTGCAAATCGACGCCCTGTTGCTGTTTCCCGGCAGCCGTTATTTGGTTCTGCCGCCAAACCAGGGCCGTCGCCTGCCAGCTCAAGCCGACGCCAAAGGCATTGTTCGTGCCCAGATTAGTGCCGGCGGAAGGTGCCGAAAAACTGTAGGAGACTTGAGGGTCGGGCAATAGCCCTGCCTGCAACAGTTGCGCACTGGCGATGGCATGCTGATCTCGTACTGCGCGCAGCTGCGGATTGCGTAATACCGCCAAAATAGCGGCTTCATCGGGCGATAAACCATTTGCCATATCAAACTTTACCGGTTTGAGCAAAGGATGCTTGATCTGGGTAGCCTGAACGCTTAGCTGCTGCACTGTGGGCGTTTCAAGCTGCAGCTCCACGGTTTGTTTCGTCAATGGTTTTGACTGATAGTGGGTGCAGCCTAGCAGCAGACAAAACCATCCTGCCGTTAATGAGTGAATGCCGTAATTTTTCATGCGTTATTACAGGGATCTGTTGCAAAAGGTGACTGCCACTTTAAGGCCCGGGTCGTTATCTGATAAGAGCACTGTTCCGTCATGAAGATCGGCTATGGCTGCTACTATGCTCAGGCCCAGGCCGTTGCCTGGCGTCGTGCGGCTTTGATCCAGCCGGTAAAAGCGCTGGAATACTTTTTGTCGGTATTCATCGGCAATCCCGGGTCCGTTGTCGGCAACTATTAATTCAACCCGGTTACCGTGTGGCTTCAGGCTGACTAGAATCTGGGCATTTTCTGCAGTATGCAGGATGGCGTTCTCCAGCAGGTTAAACACAAGCTGGGTCAACAATTCTTTATCGCCAACCCATCCAGTATGGTTTTCGATGTCAGTTTGAATGATTTTCCCTTGTTCCTCAGCTACGGGGTAAAGAGCATCCGCCACGGAAGCGACAATATCGCCAAGATCAACCACCCTGAAACCGCTGCGGCGGGACTGGGACTCAATCTGGGAAATCCTCAAGAGTGCCGAAAAGGTATCCAAGATGGTATCGATTTCGACAATGGCAGAAGCTATTTCTTCATTATATTGGGCTTTCGACAGGTTTGTTTTAAGCGCATCTTCAAGCCGGAACTTCAAACGGCTGATCGGGGTACGTAAGTCGTGGGCAATATCGTTGGAAACCTGCTGCACGTTTTGTATTAATGCACCGATTTTGTCCAGCATCCGGTTTAGCAGTATTGACAGCTTATCTAACTCGTCCTGATTTTCTGAAACCGTTAAGCGGTGGCTTAAATCACCGGCAATAATGGCTTGGGCGGATTGGGTGATCCGGTCAATTTTTTTAAGGAAGAGGTGGCTAATATAAAATCCACCTGCTGCGCCTAGCGCAATAACCAACACGACGCCCCATAAAAACGCCTGTATAATCGCTTCGCCGACATCTTCAATAATATCGCTCTCATGGCCTACGCCTAACCACAGGTGGTTGGGTAAGGCAACTACGCGGGTCAAAAGAAGGCCGTGGTTTTCGTTTGGATTCGACTTAGGCGAAGCAAGTTTAAGGGTTTGCCAACCCCCAGCAAGCTCAAATTGACTGAGATTTCCGGCGACCAATTGCCCTTCCTGATTCAATAGGCCATATTCCATAAGATGATGGGATTTAGGATCGATCACTTCATTAATCTCGGCGATGAGTTCGGGTAAACCCCCCGACTCATATTCAGATTGAAGCCGGGCTATCTCAGACCCTAAATTATTTTTCAGTTGTTGTTCAAGAGAATGCGTGGTCAACCAATAGACCGTTGTCCCAATTGCCAGGAACGAGCATAAAAAAAGCCCTAAATAGAGCGCTGATAACTTAAAACTGGCGGTGCCCACAAGGTTAGAGAGTTTCATAAACCCTATAGCCTGCACCACGAACGGTCTGGATTAAATCGGGTTTATCCCCGACATTCAGCTTGCTGCGCACGCGGCTGATATGGGTTTCGACAATATTGGTTTTAGGGTCAAAATGAAAATCCCAAACATTCTCAAGCAGCATGGTGCGGGTGACCACCTGTCCGGCATGACGGACAAGGTATTCAAGCAAGCGGAATTCGGTGGGCTGGAGGTCGATGCATTGCCCATCCCGGGTGACCAATCTTTTCATCAGGTCAATTTCAAGGCCAGACACTTTTAAAAACTTTTGTTCTATCGTTTCCCTGGGCCTTCGTAACAAGGCATTGACCCGTGCTTCCAACTCGCTGAAGGCGAACGGCTTGACCAGATAATCGTCCGCGCCCGCATTCAGTCCTTCAACACGGTCATCAATCCCGCACATCGTAGTCAGGAACAATACCGGTACGGACGAGCCTGCACCGCGCAGTTTCTTTACCAAACTAAGCCCATCCATCCCGGGTAACATACGATCCACAACAAGCAAACCATAGCTGGCTTCTTGGGCCAGAAACAGGCCTTCGTAGCCGTCTTTCGCCGCATCAACCGTATGGCCGGCCTCTTTTAGACCTGCGGCAACATAGTCCCTGGTTTGGGCATCGTCTTCGATGATTAATATTTTCATGAAAAATAAGGCTGGAGTATCGTTCCAGTTTTAATAATTTAGTCCTTCTCGTTTTCTGAAGTTTCTTTAGATTCATCCTCCAGGGATACTTTTAGCACCTTACCGGTTTTTCCATCGACTATCACTTCATAGACTTTACCGTCTTTAAAAACTTCGACTTCGAATTGCACCGTGGCCGATTCATCATTAATTTCTGCTTCCATAGCTTTGCCGCCAGTCTTCTCTTCGGCTGCTTTAATCGCGTCCTGTAACGAAATTGAGGCTTGGCTAAAAAGCTGCAACTCTCTGGTTTCTTTGTCTTTAGAATTTTCAGCTTGTGCCAAATTAGCCATACTGCCGATTATTACAATTGCGCACAAGCTTGTCAGAATTTTAGGGGTTTGGGTTTTCATACTATCTATCCTCGGTTCTATCAGGCGGGATTGCTTGACGTGGGATATAGAGTACCTTGTCTTACATTACAGGAAGCTTCCCAAAACTATACAATTTTGTAATGTTAGGGTGTTGGAAGATTTTCAATAAATTAATGACAAGCGAAATGAGCATCTGCACAATCAATACGCTCAATAAACGCATATCCGAGCAGTAACAATAGCGGAGAACCAAACAGCAATATGCCTGCTCTGAATATGGATTGGATGAAGAGGTAATTTAGTTAAAAAATAAATGTAGTTACAATCCTTAATCTTGGTTAAGAATAGCTTGCCCCATCGCTTTTACTGATCCGTCCCCATTGACATACATATAAAGTGTTGTGGTCGTGATACTAAGGCGTTTAGCTACATCCGTCGCATTGGCTTTTGGATCAGCCATCGCAGACATAGCCATCATTAAAGTAGATCTGTCCATTTTGCGGGGTCGTCCACCTTTGCGTCCCCGTGCCCTAGCTGCGGCAAGTCCGGCAAGGGTACGCTCGGCAATTAGCTCCCGTTCGAATTCGGCTAATGCCGCAAAAATCCCAAAGAACAGCCTCCCGTTTGAGGTGGTCGTATCGATTTGCGCACCCGCACCGGCCAGAACTTTTAACCCTATATTACGATTTGCGGCTGTATGATGTTTCTCAGGCTAGGCGCAAACACTTGTCGGCGGTGCGAGAGTTTTTAGCGGTTAAACCATTTGGCGATGATGGCAAGGAGTTGATGCGACAAACTTTTGCCGAAGCGGCGCTGACCAACGAAGATGTCATCGATATTATTAATATCGGCATCGAAAACTTGATACGTCATCGTTACGAGTTGCCGGCATTCGATACCTTGCTGCGGGAAGCTCGTGTCGAACGGATTGCTACGAATCAGGCGCTGCACAGGCAAATTCACGATGCTCTTGGAGATGCTGGCCGGATTTATCTCGACAAGCTCTTCGTCGTGGGCGATGACCCGCGTCGAGTGAGTCCTTGGAACGACATCAAGCAAGATGCCGCCAAACCTACGATAGAGGGCATGCGGGAGTTGGTTGAACGCTATGACCGACTGACCAAGCTCGCTTGCTACGCAGACCTATTAAAAACCATGCCGGTCATCAAAATCAAACAATGGGCGCTGGAAGGCAATAGTCTCGATGCCGCCAGCATGATGGATATGGCTGCCGCCAAACGCTACGCCGTCGCCTTGGCAGTGATTCGGCAACGGCTGGCAATTGTGATCGATGATCTGTGCAATATTTTTTGCAGACAGATGAAGCGAACGTTGTACAGCGCCGAAGAAGCGCTTGAAGAATATCTGGAAGACAATCAAGAAAAAACCGATGAGATTCTACGCCGGTTTGCGATGCTGGAAACACTTTTAAATTCCAGCCAATCGGCAGACGAACAATTAAAAGGCGTTCGCCAGGCAGTGACGGCTCGCCCGGATTTATGCGAATTCTCGCGTTTACATGCGGAATACGGCGGAAAGAACGAATTCCGTTTTGTCTGGCAGTTCTTCAAGCCACGGCGGGCGGAAATGTTACGGATTTTGAGCAAGCTAAAACTTGAATCCACCAGTCAGGATGCCAGTTTTGAGCGGTCGCTGGCTTTTATGTTGGAGAATAGCCATCGGCAAATCGCGTGGCTATCGCTTAATAGCAAAGGCAACATAACATTAACTGATAACGATCTGGACTGGATTCCAGAAAAATGGTGGAAGTTGGTGACAGGCGAAATCAAGCGGGATGTAGTCCCGACCCGAATCAACCGCCGCCAGTTCGAAGCCTGCGTGTGTTCGCAAATGGTTAGGGAACTGAAATCCGGCGACCTTTGCGTGATCGGCAGCGATGCCTATTCTGACCACCGAAACGAACTGGTGCTGATGGAGGAATGCGAAAGGACACGAGCGGATTATGGCGAAAAAGTAGGTTTGCCAGTCGAGTGTGCTGCATTTATTAAGCATGTTCGCACCCTGCTGACCGAAGCGGCACAGCAAGCTGAAGTCTTATCAGGAAAATGCTTATTTCAAGATCGTTGATGGCAGGCCAAAGCTGGGTAGGCAAGAGAAAAAAGAGACGCCGCCCGGATTCAAGCAGTTGGATGACGCATTAAGGCGAAAACTCGATAGCATCGGTCTATCGTTGTTGGACGTGCTTGCCGATACCATGCAATGGATTGGGTGGGGTAAGCATTTTGGCCCGTTGAGCGGTCACAAAGGTAAGTTGCAGGAGGAAGACCGGCGCAAGATTTTGACGGTGTTTGCCTATGGCACAGGTTTGGGACCGACACAAATTGCCAAAAACATTGCCGATGTCAGTGCACGTCAAGTGTCGTTCGTCAATCAACGCCAAGTCACGACGGAGAAACTGGAGGCCGCTATCTCAACAACCATCAATGCGTATAATCAACTTCAACTGCCATGGTATTGGGGTGATACAAAACGCGCGGCGGCAGACGGTACGCAATGGAATCTGTACCAAAATAATTTACTGTCGGAACGCCATATCCGCTATGGCGGTTATGGCGGCATTGCTTATTACCATGTCAGCGATACCTATATTGCGCTGTTTTCGCATTTCATTCCCTGCGGTGTCTGGGAAGCCGTGTATATCCTGGATGGGCTGACAAAAAACAATTCGGATATTCAGCCCGACACCTTGCATGGCGACACCCAGGCGCAAAGCGCGCCGGTTTATGGCTTGGCTTTTTTGCTGGGTATCAAACTGATGCCGCGTATTCGCAACTGGAAAGATTTGAAATGGTTTCGCCCTAGCGCCGACGAAGTGTATCAACACATTGATGACCTTTTTACCAAGGATGCCATCGATTGGAATTTGATTGCCTGTCATTTGCCTGACATGCTGCAAGTGGCGCAATCGATACGTGCCGGGCGTATTCAACCATCGACCATCTTGCGTAAGCTTGGCACTGCAAGCCGGAAAAATAAACTGTATTTCGCCTTTCGTGAGTTGGGCCGAGTCGTCCGCACCATATTCCTGCTGGAATATATCAGCGACGATGCCTTACGCCAAGTCATCCAGGCGGCGCAAAACAAGTGCGAAGGGTTTAACAACTTTGCGCAGTGGGCGTATTTTGGGTCGGACACCATCGAGGAAAATGTGCGCGAAGATCAGTTGAAGATAATCAAGTACAATCACCTGATTGCTAATCTGATGATTTTCCACAACTGCCATACGATGACGCAGGCATTTAAGGAACTGGAAGCGGAAGGGATGAAGTTGACGCCAGAATTAGCCGCAGCGTTTAGCCCATATCGAACGCATCACGCCAATCGTTTCGGCAAATACGAGCTTCGGGAGCGGGATTTGGAACCGATTGACTACGGTGTGATATTCCAGATGTAACCAAATCAGGGATGTTACTCATTTACGAAGGAATCCTTACGGTCCCCCCAATTCAAGCGGCAGTTCGGCGACTTCATCCAGAAATAAGGTTCCGCCCTGTGCGCGTTGAAACAGACCACTATGATCTTTGATTTCTCCGGTAAAAGCGCCGCGCACAACGCGTTCATGAAACCACTGTGCCCGGCTGGGCGCTACGCTTTAACACTGCGGGGCTCGATGGGTTAAAGGAATCACCGCAAAGTGGCGCCACACGAAAATTACCGGCGGACCCAGAAGCCAGGCTTAAGGATGCGGTGATTGGCCTACAAGAACAACGCTCGGGCAGACGCATTACCGGGCACGCTATACGGGCCCTGCTGGAAGAACAGCTTCAGGTCAGCTGTTGCCTCAATAGCGTTTATAACCGGTGGGCACCTCCCCGACGAGCAGCCTGACCGTATGGGACTCCAGCTCCAGCCGCTACACATTGCAGTTGTTGTTCTTCGCCACCGTATTGATGATGCCTATCGTTATGGCCTACAGTACCTGAGTCTATCACGTTCTGCGCGGCAAATTGACGGTTGAGGATATTCAAAAAAATCGAAACGTCTGGTATTAAGGAGAAACAGCATGTGGTATTTCGCATGGATTTTAGGGGTCGGCTTGGCGTGTGCAATGGCTATCATTAACGCCTTATGGCTGGAAATTAACGATGATCCGGATCGTTGAAAGTAAA
Organism: Methylobacter sp.; assembly: GCA_028716975.1. Taxonomy (GTDB): domain Bacteria; phylum Pseudomonadota; class Gammaproteobacteria; order Methylococcales; family Methylomonadaceae; genus Methylobacter_B. The sequence goes on from JAQUOU010000028.1 coordinate 38,427, forward strand.
TTTGATACGCCAGGAGTAGCTTGATGAACGATAAAATCCTTTTTACTCAAAAAATCGGCAATAGTTTGGTGATTCTTTTCCATCATCTTGCGCTATTCAGGGTACCGTAAGATACCGTCTTAAAAGTCAAGTTGAAATGCCATAATCGGCCTTATAAGGTTGACGTGTTTTCAGCACACCAAAGCACAAATGAGCTAATTTCCTCATAACAGCTCCAAGCGCAGACATTTTAGATTTACCGCGTTCTAGCAAGCGTCGGTATAGCGCTTTGAGGTGCGGATTATGTTGAGTTGCGACAATTGCAGCCCTATACAGGACGGCGCGAATACGCGCTGGCCCAGCTTTGGATAGGCAAGGACGACCCAGCACAGAGGTTCCAGACTGGCGTTCCACCGGCACTAAACCCAGATAAGCCGCCAGTTGTTCGGCGGATTGGAAATGATGATTATGCATGACTGACAACAGGTGATTGCCGACTTGAGACCCAACCCCCGGAACGCTTGTTAACAAATCTCGATCGGCTTTGAGAGTGGGATGTTTGTTGATGTGATCGTCGATGTCGTGTTGCAACTTAGTGAGTTGTTTTTCCAGAAAGCCAATCGAATCAATAATGGACTGCTGAATC
>JAQUOU010000029.1 GCA_028716975.1 Methylobacter sp.
TGATAACAGGTCATGGGTAAATTAAGCAATATTTAAATCAATTAATTATCCCATTATTCTCATGTCAATTCACAGTTTTAACCCGTTACCGAATTGTCGAGTGTTATACCAATCCCAACAAGTTTTCATATTAACACCATAAGGTTATAATAAAGCTTTAAGGTAAGGCCTAAAGATGGAGGCGACCATCGCACGGCCCAGAGATTTACCCGAAACGTTGCCAGCGCATGATTTTCATTCCCTTGCGAAAACAGAGCCGCATCCACGCACACGTATTCGATTCCTGGGCATGGCGCACCTCCAAGAAGGCCTGACTTACCCTGAAATAGCGACGGCCTTGCGCGTCTCTAAGATCACCGTCTAAGGGTGGGTGCAACGATTTAAGGCAGCGGGTCTGGAAGGCTTAAGGGAATCTGCGCGAAGTGGTGCGAAACGGATATGGGCGGCAGGCCAGGAAGCCGAATTCAAGGAAGCCGTAGTGAAGCTTCAAGAACAACGATCGGGCGGACGCATAACCGGGCCGGCTATACGAGCCCTGCTGGAAGAACAGTTTCAGGTCAGCTGTCGCCTCACTAGCGTTTATAATCTGTTGGCTCGATTGGGTCTGGTCTGGATCACGGTTCGCTCGAAACCTCCGAAACAAAGTCAGGAGAGCCAAGACCGCTTTAAAAAACATTCGCGACGCGGTGATCGCGTGGGCGCCTAACGATCTCAGCTTAGAGGCGGTTGAGAGCTGGTTTCAAGATGAAGCACGCGTCGGCCAGCGGGGAACGGTGACGCGCATGTGGGCCCCTAAAGGGAGTCGTCCTCGGGTCATCCGGCCACAACAGTTCGAAGCGGCCTATGGGTTTGGAGCGGTCTGCCCTGCCGAGGATAAAGCCGCCGCCTTGGGCATGACCAAGGCCAATAGCGAAGCGATGCAACAGCATCTCGAGGTGATTGCGGAGGCGGTCGCCTCGGGTAAACACGCCGTCCTGGTGGTCGATCGCGCGGCTTGGCATGTCACGGCAAAATTGCGGGTTCCAGCCAACCTTTCCCTCTTGCCCTTACCGCCCTATTCTCCAGAACTGAACCCCGTCGAACAAGTAGGGCAGCAGCTACGGCACTCGGATGGGGCAAATCGCTGCTTTAAAAACTATGACGATATTGTTGAGGTGTGTTGCCAAGCTTGGAGCCGATTCGCTAAGCAACCCGATGCCATCCGAACACTTTGTTCTCGAAAATGGGCTGTGATAGTCTAAAAATTTATTGGAATTGGTATTACTGTATCTTGCCACACTACGCTGGACATTAAAAAAGCCGCTATCCCTTGTAGAATGCGGCTTTATATACTTCGTTGAATCGCTTAAAACATATCTTTGGTACCGAGGGCCGGAATCGAACCGGCACGGTGTCACCACCACCGGATTTTGAATCCGGCGCGTCTACCAGTTCCGCCACCCCGGCAAAGAATCGCTATTATAAGTAAACATCTTTACTATTGCCAGTCTATTTTTAAGGTGTATTCAGCTGTCTAACCTGATAACATCGCCCGCTATGAAAAAAAGTGATTTTATGTACCAACTGCCTGAAGCGTTAATCGCGCAAAAACCGTTACAGAGTCGGGATGCTGGCCGCCTGTTGTGCATGGATAGGGCAACAGGCTGGGTTATTGACAGGCAATTTACCGATTTTATTGATTTAATCGATGAACGCGATCTGCTGGTTTTCAATGATACCAAGGTGATCCGGGCCAGGCTGTATGGTGCAAAACAAACCGGGGGTAAAGTCGAGATTCTTATTGAGCGGATACTCGATGTGAATAAAGCCCTTGCTCATGTTAAAGCCGGCAAATCGCCGAAAGCGGGAGCTTTGATTGAATTGGATGGGGGTTATTGCTGTGTCGTGCAGGGCAGGGAAGGGGATCTGTTTCAATTAGATTTTGCGGGTGCGAATATACTCGAATTATTAGAGCAAACCGGCCATATTCCCTTGCCGCCCTATATTCACCGCGCCGATGATGAATCCGACCTGAGCCGTTATCAAACTGTCTTTGCCAGGGAAGCGGGAGCGGTCGCAGCGCCTACGGCCGGCTTGCATTTTGACCTGGCCATGATGGAAAAAATTAAAACAAAAGGCGTCCGAACGGCTTTTGTAACGCTGCATGTCGGCAGCGGTACGTTTCAGCCGGTCAGGGTGGAGCTGTTATCCGACCACATCATGCATAAAGAATACTTTGCCGTGCCGCAAGAAACAGTCAATGCTGTTCGTGAGGTAAGAGAAAGAGGCGGACGGATTGTTGCGATAGGCACTACAGCAGTCAGGGCACTGGAGTCGGCCTCTAAAAACGGCCAACTTGAAGCCGGTTTTGGTGATACGGACTTGTTTATTACGCCCGGCTATCAATTCAAGTGGGTCGATGCCATGCTGACCAATTTTCATCTTCCTGAATCCACATTGCTGATGCTGGTTTCAGCGTTTGCCGGTTACGAGCCTATTATGAATGCCTATCGTCATGCTATCGATAAATCTTACCGATTCTTCAGTTATGGCGATGCGATGTTTTTGAGTAGCTGATTTCATGAAATAGATAGAAGGAATGGTGAAAGTTTAGTACTAGGCTGACACATCAACTTTAGATCCTAAATAGTCTTTCTGACCATTTTGGGCATCCTGATTTTTCTGGAATAATTCAACTTGGGCACGTGCAGCCATCGCCGTTGCTCGTGCCGCAACCTGTATGTCCGGGCCGGAGGGTTGGGCTGGGGCCAGGGCGGCTCTCCTGATGGTGTTGGCTTTTTGTAGTGTTGCGGCAGGATCGCCTGCAACCTCGGAAGTATCTATGTCGACTTCGCCCCCAATTGCATACCGAATACCATTGGGACCTTTTTGATATACAAAACTGGGCCCGCCCAAGGCAATACCGGCGGCGGCGCTTAGGTGCGCTGCTTCATGCGCCCTGACTTCAGTATCCCTTTGTTTAAGTTCACTGATTACTTTCAGATCAGCCTCGGAGAGTTCGCCGATTTTTTTGAGTGCCGTTAATTTGGAATTATCAGGTTTTAATGCAGGATCTTGTTTAATTTCCTGATCCGGATCTGAATTATTTGCTGAGGCGACCTGTTGCTGCTGAGAATAATCAGTTCGTTGGGCAGCGAGTCTAATATTGGATACGGAGGAAATCATGATGCACCTTATGCACCTTCACATTAGATAAACAATTTAAAGTTTAATAAACAATCAGCCAATAGTCTATGAATAGAGCAAAAAATAGATAAATTAACGGAAAAGGAGGGTTGGATTGAGACTCGAAACCCAACAAGAGATAGCCTTCACAGTTGGGTTTCGCTCTCGCCCTCTACTTTACTATTTAATTTTGATCAGTTCCTTGCCATTGCTGGAAAAGTGGCATTTGCCTACGGCAAAATTGTCGCAATCTTTCGATTCTTCCATCTTGGCGCCGTTCAGTCCAAGTTGAATTTTTAGCTCACAGAAACTGGCTTCGCTTTCAGAGTGTTTTTTCATGACCAATTCGTTTTTACCAGTGCTTTTGGCTTCACCGGCAATATCTACCGAACAGTGGCTACTGCCGGATTCCTGGGCAGGGGATTCATAGTCCACATCCGCGTAGACAATGAATTCTCCATTGATACTGGTGACTTTTAAGTGACGCACATAGTTGCCATCGCGTAATACATAATGATCGGTAGCGGCGAAAACGTTGCCCGAAATCAATATCGCAATAGATAAAAACAAACTTCTTTTCATGATGTTACCTCTTTTTTTATTTGAATTTGACCAACAGGGTGGAATGCGATATTCCATTACCCTCCATGCTGTCTTTGGGTGTATTTAGCACAACTCGAAATTATTGTATCGCATTGTTACAAGTTACCAAAAAGCGATAAAATTTTGGCTAAGACCACCTGCGGCTAAATGATGAACTGAGGCTTTGTTAATAGCTCCTACATTAGCAATATTATATGGATGTTTTTAAATGGATTTTTTAAAGAACGGTTTTTTTGCTTAGGAATTAAATATCTTTTAACAAACGGTTTTGCTTAGAAGTTTCCATCAATTCCCTGAAATTGTTGACTGCATCAACAAGCATCTGCTCCTGATTGATTTCCTGGAGATGATTTTGTCCACACTGCTCCAGAGCGTTAATAACATAAGCGATGGTCAGTATATTGATGTCAACTGCAGGCTGATAAATTTCCTCATTTTCGTCCTGATTTTTAATCTCGAGAATAATATGGCTTGCCACCAGGTTTGATAAAATCGGCTGAATAAATGCTATCGGTATAATCAGCTTTGCCGCTATTTCGGGCGCGCTTAATGGCTTTTTGAACTGAACGAAATTCTTAATAACCAAATGAGTAATCTGTAGGGCAATGAGTTTTTTCAGGGAAAAACTTAAATCGGATATGCGGTTTTTATTTTTATAAATCTCATAATTCTGTAGAAAAAAAGCTATCTCACAGCCAAACAGGACAATCATCCAGCCAATTTGCAACCAGGCGACAAATAACGGTAGCGCGGCAAAACTGCCGTAAATAGCATTGTAATTCGATACGCCAATCTGCAGGCTTAGATAAGCCCATTGCACCAGATGATACATAATACCCGTGACAATACCGGCAATTATGCCGGCCTTGTAATTAATTTTATGGTTAGGCATAAAAATAAATGTAAATGCAAATAGTGCAATCATCAGCAGCAAAGGCGACAAGCCTAAGGCTCTAATTACCAGCCAGGTGCCAAATTCCGGTAATTGAATAGCCGTTGTTAGCCAGGTTATTTGGGTTTTAAGGAATACCATAATACTGCTGGAAGTTATCAATATAACCGGAGCCAACAACATTAAAGATAAATAATCGCTAAATTTACGGCTTAGAGATCTTCCCTGGTTTATTTTCCATATGGCGTTAAATGACTCTTCGATATTGCCAATTACCTGGATAATGGTCCAAAACAGGACAACAATACCAATCCCCGCAACCACTCCGCCTTTAGTACTTTGCAGCAGATTTTGTGCAAAGCTGATTAGCTGCAATATCATGGTTTCCTGAGCCGGTACTTGTTCGATTAATCGCTGTTCCAGCATTTTTTCAAAACCGAAACCTGTGGCGATGCCAAACAGCATGGCGATGACAGGCACTATCGACAACAGGCTGTAAAGCGTTAATGCGGAGGCTCGTAGCGGACATAAATCACAGGAGAAACCCCGGATGGATAAAATAATTATTTTTATCGATTTGATGATTGCCGCTTTGACTGGCGGCAGTTTTTGCTCGTGTAACAGCCAAATATCATCTTTAACAAAACTGATTATGTTAAGTTTCATTGGCTACTCATATCCTATTGAATTGAGGACGATTATATTTAAGCGGGTAGGTTAGTGCAAAAATACGTCAATGTTACATAAAAAAAGCAAGATGTGGCGGCGCAAGACCTGAGTCAATTCTTCGGATATGACGATGTGATATTTTTGGGTTATTGATATAATTTATAAATGGATAGAGACATTGGGTTGCAATGTCCTCATAATTTCATCTTTAAATAATTCACTCATAGCTCATTAATAATGGCTAACACTTTAATTTTTTCTCCTCAGGTTCCGCAAAAAAAAGATCAGGCATTCATCTGGACCGGCTTAACCGGGTGCGGAGATTCGCTGGCGCTGGCGTCAGCCATTAAAAATGAAGCGCGTCTGTTTGTTATTGTTACGCCGGATAATCAAACGGCTTTGCGGCTTGAACATGAGTTGTCGTTCTTTTTGCAAAATGAGCATCCTATTTTGCATTTTCCCGATTGGGAAACCCTGCCTTATGATGTTTTCTCGCCGCTGCCGGAAATTATCTCGGAACGGCTGAAAACGCTGGCTTTGCTGCCGCAGGTGAAACGAGGTGCGCTGGTTGTTCCGGTAACAACCTTAATGCACCGGCTGGCGCCGCGCGAACATGTTTTAGCCAATAGCTTTGCCGTTAAAACCGGTGATGATTTTAACCTGGAATTGAACAGGCTCAAGCTGGAAAGCGTCGGTTATCAGTGTGTATCGCAAGTCTATCAACATGGGGAATTTGCGGTCAGGGGCTCGATCGTGGATTTGTTTCCGATGGGCAGCAAGGCGCCTTTTCGCATTGAATTATTCGATGATGAGGTTGAATCCATTCGAACTTTTGATCCTGAAACGCAACGGTCATTGGATATCTGTGACCGGATTGAGTTATTTCCGGCACGGGAATTCCCTTTTACCGATGAATCCATCAAACATTTTCGGCAGGCTTTCAGGGACTATTTTCCTGAAACCTCGCCTAAAAATCATTTATACAATGATGTCACCAAAGGTATTACGCCGGGTGGTATTGAATATTACCTGCCGCTGTTTGTAGAGCACACGGCGACATTGTTTGATTACCTGCCAGCCTCCGCGGTTTTAGTGACATCGGAGGCTTTCAGCTCCACATCGCAGGCTTTTTATGCGGAAGCCGAAGACCGTTTTCAACAACGAAAATACGATGTCGACCGGCCGCTGCTGCACCCGGAGTTATTATTTTTATCGGCTGACGAGTTGCTGCAAAGAACAACGTTATTTGCCCGCATTACGCTTGAAGGCACGAAGCCCATTGATAACCACAGCGACTTCCACTGCCATCCTCTGCCTGATTTAACCCTGGATGCCAAACTGAAAAATCCGGCGCAGAAGCTGCAACAGTTTATCGATGAATTTGCCGGGAAAATTCTATTTGTTGCAGAATCCGCAGGGCATAGAGAAGCGCTGATTGAAAAATTAAAGCACCACGGAATTACAGTGAAGCAGGTTGAAAGCTGGCAGCAATTCCTGAAGTCCGAAATATCGCCGTGTATTTTTGTGGCCCCGATGGATCAGGGTTTATGGCTGGAAAATCCTGACATCGCCATTATCACTGAAAGCCAGCTTTCAGGAGAAAAAGTTCAGCAACGACGCCGCAGACGCAAGTCCGGCGCGCGTGAACTGGAAAATATTGTCAATAACCTCAATGAATTGACTATAGGCTCGCCCGTTGTGCATCAGGAGCATGGCGTGGGCCGGTACCTGGGTTTACAGACCTTGAAGTTTGGCGGCATAGCGGCAGAATTCCTGGCCCTGGAATACGCCAATAACGACAAACTGTATGTGCCGGTTTCATCGCTACATGTGATTGGGCGTTATACCGGCATGAGCCCTGAAAACGCGCCGTTGCATAAACTGGGCGGTGATCAATGGAGCAAGGCCAAGAAAAAAGCTATGGAGCGGATTCGGGATGTTGCCGCGGAATTGCTGGAAATTCATGCCAAAAGAGCCGTTAAAAAGGGCCATGCTTTTACTATTGAAGATATTGAATACCAGGCTTTTGCCGATGCGTTTCCATTTGAAGAAACGCCTGATCAGCAGGCCGCCATTGAAATGATACTCGAAGATATGGCAAGTCCTCAGCCGATGGACAGAGTAATTTGCGGCGATGTCGGTTTCGGCAAAACGGAAGTGTCCATGCGCGCGGCCTTTATTGCCGTACAAAGCGGAAAACAGGTGGCAATACTGGTGCCTACAACCTTGCTAGCGCAACAGCATTACCAGAATTTTCGTGACCGCTTTGCCGACTGGCCGGTGCGTATCGAAGTAACGTCGCGTTTTGTCTCGCCCAAGCAGCAAAAAGAGATTGCTCATGATCTGGAGCAGGGTAAGGTGGATATTGTTATCGGCACCCATAAGTTATTATCCCCGGAGATTAAGTATAAAGCGCTGGGACTGGTGGTGATTGATGAGGAACACCGTTTTGGGGTTCGGCAAAAAGAACACTTCAAGAAATTGCGCAACGAGCTGGACATGCTGACCCTGACGGCCACGCCTATCCCACGTACTTTAAATATGGCGATGTCCGGCTTACGGGATATTTCCATTATTGCCAGCCCGCCGCCTAATCGCCATGCCATTAAAACCTTTATCAGCGAATGGATAGACTCTCAGGTTAAGGAAGCCTGCTTGCGTGAAATTAAACGCGGCGGGCAGGTTTTCTTTCTGCATAATGAGGTAAAAACCATGGAGAAAATGGCCACCGAATTGCGGCAGCTGGTGCCTGAAGCCCGGATAGAAACGGCGCACGGACAAATGCCGGAACGCGAGCTCGAACGCATCATGCTGGATTTTTATCATCAGCGTTTTAACCTGCTGTTATGTTCCACCATTATTGAAAGCGGTATCGACATACCCAGCGCCAATACCATTGTTATCAATCGCGCTGATAAACTGGGGCTGGCGCAACTGCATCAATTGCGCGGCCGGGTAGGGCGCTCTCATCACCGGGCTTATGCCTATTTTATCGTGCCGCCGAAAACCTTAATGAGCAACGATGCCATTAAGCGGCTGGAAGCCGTCGAAGCCTCCGGCGATTTGGGCGCGGGCTTTATGTTGTCATCGCATGACATGGAAATTCGCGGAGCCGGGGAATTATTAGGCGATGACCAAAGCGGTCAGATCCAGGAAATCGGTTTTACTTTATATACCGAATTGCTGGAACGCGCCGTCAACGCCTTAAAATCAGGCAAACAGCCGGAACTCGATACGCCCATGGATAAAGGGCCGGAGGTCGATCTGCAAACCGCTGCGCTGATTCCGGAAAATTACCTGCCCGATATCCATGCCCGCCTGGTGTTGTATAAACGCATATCCAGCACTGAAAGCAAAGACGATTTACGCGAACTGCAGATAGAAATGATAGACCGTTTCGGCTTATTACCGGAACCGGTTAAAACGTTGTTCAACATTACCGAATTGAAACAACAAGCTGAAAAACTGGGCGTCAGGAAAATAGAAGCCGGCGCAGCAGGCGGACGCCTGGTATTTACAGCCGAACCTAAAATCAACACGGAACAGCTGATTTCATTGATACAAACACAGGCGCAGTGTTATAAATTCGATGGCGCCGACAAACTAAGGTTTATAAGACCGTTTGAATCAACAGAACAGAAGCTTGAGTTTATCAGCGAACTGCTGGAAAAATTAACCCTGGAATCGGCGTAAGCCAATAAATAAATGGCTTTCCACTCATAACTTGACTGCGCATTAGCTGGATAACCGATAATACCCGCTTTCGCCGCGGGCGATATTACGGTTATTGCCACATCCTAAATCCTGCTAAAAAACGGAGAGAGGCTTCGTCATGTATCTGCTTCTACAACAAATAGCGAAAGTAGGTGGGTTAACCGCTTTATCGTTAACCCAACACATAGAAGCTTCAAAAAGTTGGGTTGTGAAAGGATGCAACTCAATCCGCTAGGCCAGGCTTTTGCCCATGACGTTTAAAGCGTGGAGGTAATACGTTACTGAAAATCTTAACAAATTTGTAAAACGATTTCCTTATTAAGGATATTATCATGTGCTTATACGGGATGCCGTATCACAACCGTTGCGAGACGGGCCTCGAGTAGTCCCCAGAAGCGATAGCGCATGTGTTTTCACGAAGCGTCTTTTTGTGGTGTGAAAATGCAGGCTTTCTTTTCATCGCATCGCGTCATGGCGGGAACGCTGTTGCCTACCTTTGGTGGGGTAGGCAACGAGAGAAGCAGAGCCTGTCCTGAGCGTCGTCGTGAGGGAATGGCTGGGGCCGGCAGGTATGAGCGGTCGCGTGCGTGCCAATCCGTTTATGGGCAGGTATGCTCATAAAAGCCTTCGCAAAAATAGCGACTCCCCGCTTCAAGGCGTTCGCTTTGACTTTCAAGGAAATCCTTACGGGATAGCAGCAAGCGATATGATTGCGTTGAGAAGAACCTTGCGACATGGGCATTTCTCGGCACCGGTCAACTGTTTGCGTTCACGGTGAAATTCTTCGACCTGCCTGCACACGTCGTTCGCGTCTTGAGCGACCTGCGCGGTCAAGTTGTCATCCAGCTCATGGGTAAAAGCTAAGTCAATGTCGCCGTGGGGCGATCCGTTTGAACAATTTAACCTTGAACGGTACTTTTTTCAGTTTGACGATGATGCCGGATAGGAGCCGTTCCGGCGTTCACTCGAGCGCATCAAGATGCCCATAGCCGGCTTCTTTACTCAGGCTGTCCCTGCGGGTGCTTTTAGGGTTGTGTAAAAGGTTCGCTTGAGCGCGTAGACGAGCTTCAGGTTTTCCCAAGAGCCATACCCCCTGTCGCACAACACCGTTTTCGCTTAGAAGTCTTTGTCAGCAACGGCATTGACGAGCATCTCTTTAAAATGGTCGTTTTTGGTTTTGCCGCCGGCGGCGTTGTCATAAATCCGGTAATTCACCGGACAATGTACATGGGTGAACCAGGTTGACTATGAAATGGTCTAATAAAACCGGGCACTTTTAAAGACAGATTTATAATGTCAAAGAGGTGAATAATGAGCGAACAAAATAAACATAAACGACCCAAATACACGATCGAATTTAAACAAGATGCGGCCAAGTTGGTTAACGAAAAAGGCTATACTCACAAGCAAGCTGCCGATAATTTAGGCATTTCACTTAGCGCTATTGGGCGATGGGTAAGAGCTGAAAAAGGCCCGACAAACACATCTGTAATCAAGAAAAAGGTTTTGCATTTGCCGGATCAAGAGGAATTATCGCGTTTACCTAAAGAAAATGAACAGTTGCGGAGGGAGCGCGAGCTATTAAAAAAGGCCGCAGGCATCGAAGCGCAAGAGCTCCCATACAATACGGTTTTATTCGAGAGCAACAGAAGACATTTCCTGTTACCGTGCTGTGTAAAGTCATGTTAGTCAGTACCAGTGCCTTTTAGGCCCGGTCCAAAGCGCCTGAAGACACCGACAAAAAAGCTTAGCAAAAACAGCTTGAAGCTAGAGCTATTCAGCTATTTGAGGAGAATAAACACGTTTATGGTTCTCGGCGTTTATCTGAAGCCTTCACAAAAGAAGATATTCAGGTCGGGCGTTTTAAAGCGCGGCGATTGATGACGAAATTGGGCTTGAAACCCCGCTATCCGAAACGCTTCAAAGTCACCACCGATAGCAATCATTCTGATGCGATTTCTCCGAACCATTTGAACAGGCAATTTGAGGTGGCTATACCCAACAAGGTCTGGACTACCGATATTAGCTATGTCTGGACGCTTGAAGGCTGGCTCTATGTTGCTGTTGTCATCGACTTGTTTTCCAGGCAAGTGGTGGGCTGGTCTATTGATGATCATATGCGCACTTCACTGTGCGTCAACGCCTTACAAATGGCATTTTGGCGGAGAAAGCCGGAGCCTGGGTTACAACCTCATTCTGATCGAGGCAGCCAATACGCAAGCCAGGAATACCGAGAGCACTTGGGGATAATGAAGATGCAACAAAGTATGAGCCGTAAAGGCAACTGTTGGGATAATTCGCCAACAGAGCGGTTTTTCCGAAGCTTAAAACACGAGCAACTAAATTACGAGAAATTCAGAACTAAAGAGGCAGCAAGCTGAGTATTATTGATTATTCGGCTTTCTATAATGGAAAACGCATGCACTCAAAACTAAGCTATCAATCCCCGCTGGAATTTGAACGGGAATTCTATAGGAAGACTGCTTAAGAAAGTGTCCGGTTTTAGTTGACCCTTACAATCCACCGATGGGTCGGTAGTTTGTAGCCAGCCCAACAGTAAGGTTTTTATGAAATTGGAACCTGTCAGCTTCCGTTGGCGGATAATAAAGCCGCTTTCTTTGCCCAGTTCATTGGCCCGGCCATTTAAAACACACGGCAAGAGACTGGCTACTTTTACATAGAGGCTGTTTATGAAAGTGTCCTCTACGTTGTTAAGCCTTTGTTTAGTATCGTATAGAGAACCGCTTTTTTTCGCAAACCTCATTAAGTTGATGCGTATGGGGCTGAGTTTACAAACCCCAACTTACCGGGTTAAAGCTTGAGATGTAGGGGGGATATTCGATAAAAAGTTAAAAAATGGCAAGAAGAATTCGTTTAGCAGGCAAAGCGGAATCGAGGATGTCAACTTTTAAAATCAGGCTCTCCCAATTTCATATCGTCAAAATTTTCACCCGCCCAATCTGGCGGCAATAAACCTTGCCGAACATAGCGATGAAATGACGAATAAGACCAATCTATAACACGCTCCACCAAGCCATGTTTAACCGGATTAAAGTGAATGTAATCGATATGGCGATTCAAATCGTCGGCGTCACGGATCGTATGTTCCCAATAGCGGCGTTGCCAGATTAAGGCGCTACCGTCTTTACGTTTACCAACAGGTACTCCGCTTTTTTCCAGCTCGCGAGTAAAAATAGACTTAATAGCCTTCCATCTCGCCGGATAATCGCTATCGTTTGGCGGTAAAGTCCCAATGCTATGCAAATGCTCCGGCAAAACCACCATAGCGTCTATCTGAAAAGGTTTAGCCTCCCGGGTTTTACGAAAAGCTAGCCGTAACAGATCAATCGATTCAACCAGTTGCCGTGAATTCCGCATCCGTAAAGTAACCGTGAAGAAATACGTTCCACCGAGAACAAAATTACGCCGGTAATTGACCATTGTTATACCAATTGGGATGCATCATGAGTCGTAATAGTCTTAGCCTCGATGCAATGCAGTTGTCGTAGCCTCGATGCAGTAAAACGGAATCGAGGATTTATAGGGCTCCGATTATCCTCGATTCCACTGCGTTACATCGAGGCTACTCGCTAACGCGAAACCGTCTTACGGGTGTGCGCAGTCCCGCTTGAGCGCAGGGTTATGCATTTGACTTCACCGGTTTGGCAGTGGCAAGGAGCAGGATTGCTGTCGCAACGTCGACAAGAGCCCAAACCTCTTTGGGAAGATGCACTTTGATAATTGGATTGAACAACAGCGCCACTAGGCCAAAGACCCAAGGCAGTGTTTTGTGCTTTCGGTCAAACGAGACAAACGCTGCAAAGGCGAAGACACCGCACGCGACCAACCTAAGCAACATATAGTACCCATAGGGCAGTGGAGCCGCGCCGACAAAGAGCATGGCTGCACAGATGTAGATGACTGCCGTAGGCATTAGCGTTTAACCAACGAGAGCAGTGAGGCAAGCACACCGGGAATGACCAACAACAAACCCGGAGCCGTGAACAGAGCCGCTAAAGCCCAGTGCCACCCCCAGACATTCATTGCGCCGAAGAACGCGCCAATGGTGATGGGTAACGTGAACCGAAATGGCACCGCAGCAATGAGGGCTGCCCACGCCCAGAATGAGCCGAGGCCATGCTCAATGCCAGCGAAACCAGCAGCAAGCTGAACGATACCAAAGGCCATCAATCCCAGAAAGCCGACGATTCCAAGGGCTGTGCTCATTTTTTTCCTCCTTATGCATAACGTTAAGTAGACACCTATTTAGGTGTCTATAAATTTTCAATCGCCGGCGTATAACACCGGCACAGACTCAGTACGGATTTAAATACAAGGCTTCAAGTTTTTGATAGGGGAATAATTTACCAAACACAAACATCCCTCTCTGCATTACCCCGATGTTAAAGGAGATTAAAAATTCCGCTTGATCGATAAAAGCTTAGTGCAGAATGACTAATAAGCAATGGAGCTACGAATAATATTCTAATTCACCACACCAATTTGTCAGCCAAATGAACAAGCAAAAGCTGCTTACCCCCTTATCCAGACCTAGGATTCCGAAAGACGCTGTTCGACATCCATGCATTCATAGAGAATAAGGACAATCTCGATTCCGGCGGTTTCAATCTGACGGTAATACACGAGATGTTTGCCGGTTCTGTTTCCTGTATCCCGGGCGAGTAGCCGCCACGGCCCATCAAGAGATTAACAGCCAAGTCATGCAACACGGCATCCAAGTAATCAGACGTTTTTCTACATCCTACCCCAGCTAAGGTTTCCTGGTGCGGGTTTTAGATCGCCTGTTTTTCGTCTTCTCAGGCGCAGGCTGAGGCCCGGAATGGCTGCGGGCTTGCTGAATCAACTCCCGGCAATCGCTGTCTTCGCCAAGGCCCAGTTCGATGAACGGGATAATGGCGGCCAAGGGGGTGAGAAAGGCGCCGAGAACTACGGCGCCTGCAGTGCGGGCTGCAAGCTCTTTGGGGTCGAGGCCGATAGCCGGATTTTTCAGGCGGCCGGTAACTGTTATGGGGGTACGGGCGCTACCAATACTGAAATCTTTCGGATGCGCCTCTACTTTGACATTCAGGGTTTCATCTTTCAGGTTAATGCGCGCAGTCCCTTCTATATTTGAATCGGTTGTGTCAAACACAAAAATATCCGAGTTCAATAAACCATTATCAACCTTGAAATCACCGATTGCGCAGCGTATATCGGTAGACTTGTCTTTACCCAGGAGTAACGGGGTTGCTTGTCCGATATCAAGCCCTGCCCCTTCTATAATAAGCAAACTGATTTTGCCGCCCGACATCATCAAGGTAATCTGGCCGTCGCTCGTGGCCAGCACATCGGCAAGGGAGCGGCCGTTGCCCTTCACTTTAAGCCGTCCGCCAAAATGCCCTGCTGACAGCGATTCAAATTTTGGATCCGTGAAGAACTGTTTCAGGCTTAATCGCTTAATTTGCAGATCCGTTTGAATTTGCGGAACATTTTTCCGGCCATCCAATATCAGGCTGCCGCCAATCGTCCCATTGGCAACGCCGAAATTAAACGGTTCCAGGCGTAATACGCCCTTCTTAAGGTTGAAACCTATATCCAGATTGTTAATCGGCCAATCCGGGGCGTTAATTTTATTGGCCTTAAGGCGCACCTCCATATCGGCGGCACGCAGCCGTGTTAAATCGATGGGAACATCGGGCAATAAGCGCGGATTGGATTTGTCGCGCTCGGCCTGGGCCTTTTGTTCCGGGGACAGGGTTCCTTTCGATGGCGTAGCGCCGATAAAGCCGGAAAGATCCTTCATATCAAGAAGGTGTGAAACAAGGTTGGCTTTTACAAAGCCGCGTTCGCTTTTAATATCATAGGATAAGTCCCCCGATAAATCGCTGTCACCCACCTGCCCTTTGAATTTTTGAAATTCCCAGACCGTGTTCTGCTTTTGCAAATGGCCGCTTAATTTATAGGGCGGCGTCGGCGGCAGCGGAATACCGGTGAGATAGAACAGGTCGGCAAGATTATTGCCTTGCATATTAAGTCCCGCATCAATGCCTGTCATCTGCACGGGATCAACGAAAGTTCCCTCTATGCCTATGCTGGTGCTGCCCATCTTGATAGAAAGAGCAAGCGGATAAGGAACTGTGTTATTGCGCAGCATGTCAAGCGATCCGCCCTTGGCCTGAATATTGAACGGCTTGTCTTGTAAAGTACCCTGACCGGACAGTTTGTAACTGTCCGCTTGAGGCCCTGTCCCACCCTTGGCAGTATCGATATCCAGCGTTAGAGACAGTTTTTTAGGATTATCCCGGTAGACTAACTTGCCCTTATCTATCGACAGCAGGCCAATAATGGGGAAGTTAAAACGGTCTTCGGGCAATACCGCCTTGCTCGCCAAATTAGCCCCGGAAAGTAACGGGAAATCCCAGTTTTTTTTAGCAGCAGTAAACTTTTCCAATATGATTTTGGGCTTGACAAAATTCAGGCTGGGTAAATTCAGCTCTGCTGACAATAGTTTCCAGATTTTGATTTGGAAATCAATCTCGTCAATCGCCACCATATTGGGTTCCTTGCTTTCAGGCATATTGGCAATTCGCACTTTATGCAGGGATACTTTGGGCGTCGTCCAGTCCCAATCGATATTAACATCGCCATCAATGGCAAATTCGCGTCCGAGCAAAGCGCTTGCTTTAGTACCGGCCATATTGCGCAGCCAATCGCCGGGCATAAAAAATATGACGGCAAAACCGGCGAGGAATAAGGCGAGGAGAATGATGCCAATCCAGCGGAGAACACTACTCAAGCGGGTTGAAGTTGGATTGGCATTGGACATATAAAGAACTCCCGTGATTTTAGATACCCATATTTCATAATCTGCTCATGGAAATCGCTATTTGGAGCTATTTTTTAACCCTCGGTTCTCGGAACCTTGAATTAAATTTCCTAACGGGCTCAAAGCCCTGCAATGCGATTATCTGCAAAAACTTAAGGATCAAGAAATTATAGAAATACCCGTTTAGGATGGATGGTGATATCCCATCCGTTTTCGGCAAGGATTCTGCTGGCCAGCCCTTCTCCACCAGAGCATCGTAGACGGTCTTAGCCGTCATAGAGGTATACCGCAAGCGCGAAATCAAGCCCGCCATTTCCGTAGACACCCCATCCCGTGCCAGGGCCGTTGTCTTCATACGTAACACCTCCGTTTATGCTCTATGAAAACATTATAAATGGTATTTTAGTCATTTCCATATCCTTAATTGCCCGCTTGGCCAGGGTAATTTATGGTTGATGACGTTTGTTTGCTCAAAAAGAACGGTCTAGCGAAAACCGTAAATATTGGCCGTCGACTGGCAAATTATTGCTTGCCTCCGGCCGAAAACTTTGTCCTTGGCCGAAACACTGCGCGAAACAGGTTTAGCCTATAAAACCAAACGAAAATTCAAAGTGAAAGCAGGCTTCGCCGCACTCTGCCAATTGCGCCGAAGCATTTGGATCGCGAGTTTACGGTGGACTAAAGTCACGTTATGACTAACAGGGATGAAATAACTTCAAAATAAATATTAAGCAAAGCCGATAAGGCGTTGTGATAAACAGCTTGTAAGGTCACAGAAGGCTGCGTCATCAATAAACTGAACAAATCCGCCAATGCGTAGTAAGTGCTGATCAAGGCTGCTTGGGCATTATCGCCAAACGCGGCCAGATAATGTGTTATCGGAGCGAGCGCTGTTACCACAAACTGTTCGGGATTATCCAGGAAAACTTGCCAATACCGTTCAGACTGTTCCGTCGCGGCTGTCACATAACGCGTCACCGGTTCAAGCGTCGCCAAGGTTACCTGTTCTGGGTTATCCCAAAAAGCGTGTAAAAATTGCCCGGTATTTCCCTTGTTTGTATGCACCTTGGCTTGCCAGTCCCGGTAAATGGGCAATACGGCGGCTTGAGTCTGGGCATATAAAGCTGTGCCGCTGTAAACAGCCTGTTCATACCATGCGGTCAGCGTTTCAGTTGGATGCTCGTAAACCTGTCTGACAGCGGTTGCTATAGTGCGGTGAGCATCAGTTAATGCCCTATGAATATCCTGATATAAAGCATTCATTTGAAAACTGACCTGGTTATAGAGTTTTGCTGTCGGCAAAATCAACTTGTTTTCCAGATCAAGCTGGCGAATAGTTAAAAAATCCGATTGATTAAACATGAGTTAGTTCTCGATTAAGTCTGGATGCAATGGATATAGCGGGTTTGATTCTAGCTTGACCGGGTAAATTTAAACATGCGGCATGTTGCCGCGCGACAAAATGTCTCAAGAAAGGAAATGGGACTGGCTGATCAGTGCGCAAAAAAAAGCGGCCAATGGAATTGGCCGCATAAAAACTCTTAAACCCTTTAGGAGGTAGCACTGATTAAGAGTTGCAATAAGTCTAGGCTATTAAGTTCATTTATAAAATATGACATATTGTCGCGCGGCAAGCTGTCGCAGTTAAGCGCTTGCAGGCGAACGGGACAATATTCAATGCGCATCAAATATTGACAGACTGTATGTCCTGTAACTGGACAGTGTCTAATAATCAGACAGTTTTCAGGATCTTCAACAGCGCTGTAAATATCCTATATCACTATGTTTTATATAGTTATTTTTTAGATTATAAGGTTTGGCATAGCCCTTGCCTTAAGACATTGCAAGTCATTGTTAAGCCAGGGCAGCTCGCATAAAGGGGTGTCATGTTTCCTTGAATTACATCGTAACGATGACCTTTTTCATCTTTGATTTGGGATTTTGATAAAAATCGAACTAAATATTCGACCAAATACAAAATGGCCAATGATACGAAAGAGCAATTCAAGATTATCGCTAAAGAATATGCGCGGATGGAATCGGTTAAAGACGAACGTCAATTCGGTAGCTCGCAAGACGTATTGACGCGTGTAGATGCCGCCCATCGTGTATATCCAAAATGGAATGAGTCCATGAAAGTTATTCCAACTTCCTGCTGTGTTTTTTCGATTGAAACGAATGAGTTGCGCCATATGGCTCTGGAGGGAATGCGCGAGTTCTGGAAGCAAGAACCAGAGGCCTTAGCGATGATCACTCAGCAGTTTTAGCAGGCCGAGGATCATAGATGCGGCAGGGGTATGAGTCGCTAATTAAAACATATACTTTTTAATGCTGTAGTGATCGAACCGGACAAGCCATGATTATCCGGGGAAAGTGAATATAGAACCAGAGCTTGACGCGGAAGACCCTTTAACGGTAACGCTTACGGGCTGAACTATTGGTTGCAAACTCCTGAAAGTACATTTTTACGTATTGCATCAATAAACAATCCTGCTCTAACTGCACGTCCATCAGAGTTAAGATGCAATTTGGTATTTAAGAAGTATTTCCTATCGAAAACTTATTCCTCGCGTTTATCAATGAAGCATCCAAGGGAATCAAATTCATTTTGAAAACTAAGTTCCCTTTGATAACAGTTCCCTTACTCTTCCCGGGCGCGATATTGGGTAGTGAGTTAAATCGGTGATTCATTGTGAATATCGCGCCCCAACTCGATATGCTTGTCGGCGTCCAGATGGCGTTCATAAGCGCCCCAGTCATCCATGAAATAACGGTTAGTATTTAAATAAATTAATTATCCCATTATTCCTATGTCGTTTCACAGCTTTAACCCATTACCAACTATTGCTCCGGCCCTATGATGTTTGAAACCGTTCGAGCTGAGCCCTTAAGTCTGTGCTCAGGAGAGCCTTGTCGAAAGGCTAGGTAGCTTCAACAGGGCTCTCCTGAGCACAGACTTAAGGGCTCAAGGCGAACGGAATAAAACTTTAAAAGGTCGGATTAATAGTAAAGAATTTTCAGTCATTTAAGACAGACTGAACGCATAACCAGGCTTTGAAAGCTTTACCGTTCATTGCCTGATCCAGGCCCCCGAATCACCTCCTAAATTCATCTGCTTGCAGTGATAACCTTGCGGAAAGTCAAGTTGATTCGTCCTTCTGTCACATTTTGATCGATGGGAATGCTATGTAGCCACTGGTGTTGGAAATCCGGCTGCATAATCAGTAAGGCGCCGCTGCGTAATAATACCCGGCCATTTTCCAAAGATTTTTTGTGCCGGAACTCAAATTGCCGTTCCGCGCCGAATGTCAATGAAGCGATAAAAGGCTGCTCGCCGAGTTCCTCTTCATTATCCGCGTGCCAACCGACATAATCGTTGCCGTTTCGATATAAATTAACCAATACCGAATTAAAGGAAAAATTTAAGTAAGCTTCTATTTCGGCTCTAATATCGGATAGCAAAGGCGTCCATGACCGGGTTTGCAGCAGGTTGTTGCTATAACTGTAGCGAATTCCCGGATCGGCGTGCCAGGTCTGTAATCGGGGCAGGATAAATTGCCGGCCGGCAAATACATAGCGATTATCAGGCCACAGATGTTCATGCAGTAAACTCCGAAAGATGCGTTCGCATTCGGCGGCATCATAAAAATCTTCAATGATCTCAATTTCTGGGCAAATTATCATCAACCTTACGCTTGAGGCTGTTTGTTAATGTGCGCCGCCAGCGCATTGTCCATAGTCGTTACATGCAGTTCGAACTATTGCGGCAGGCGATCTCTGACAAACGAACGGCCAAATGCAATCAGTCCCTTATCAACCCGCGTTTTAAATTGCCTGAATTACCCGAGCACACGCAGATGTTCGTCTTTGTGGTCGGTTTTTCCCGGATAAGAAAATTGCTTCATCCATTGGTTCTCACGATCAAAATGCTGCTCGGTCTGTTCATATAATTTTTGGAACAAGGCCGGGAAATCCGCATTGCTGGCGGCATCCAGCCCGTTTAACAGGCTAATGAACGCATCATGATCGTTATCAAGCAAGTCATAGCCCACGATAAGTGCGTCGGTTTTTTCGATCAATGTCATTTTAGGGTCACCTCATTTGTTAATTCTACTTTGTCAGATTACATGACCCATATTTACCAACATCGTCATTCCGGCATGGAGTCACGTCAGGCACTCCTGCCTGACGCCCTTCGGGTAAATGCTAATCCGTTCCCGACGGATTAGTCACTACGGGCTTTCCTGCCCGTAGCCCTGCGGGTAAATGCAAATTCGTTCCAGACGAATTTGTGCCGGACAAATCGGCAGGATAGCCGATTTGCATTTATTACTCGAAGGGCAATGTACAAAGATGTATATTGTGAATCCAGGCTCCATGGCTGGGGTTTAAGCTTGCCATCCCTGGCACTGGATACACGCTTGCCGGCGAGTATGACGCGTTTGCGCGCGATTTGACAAAGTAGAGTTAATAGAAAGTTTAATTCTAAAACCGCAGTAGGACGTATGAAAGCCGTTCATACTTCGACAGGGCCCAGCACGAACGGCTTTCCATCCCTTATCTCTACGGGGAGCATTCCAAAATTCAATTCGCCCTGAGCCCTCCGGCTACGCTCAGGAGAACCTTGTCGAAAGGGATGAGCGGGATTTTGGAATGCTCAACTGCGGTTTTTAGGTTAAGCCAAACGATAGCCCTCTTCCATCAAGACTCGTCTTACCACCGGACGCTCAAGCATCAGGCGATAGTGTTTCAAGCAATTTTCCGGCAGGAAAATTCCGGTTTTGTCGGCCCAGAATTCGACATAAAACAAAGCCGCATCGGCAATGGTGAAAGTGTTCATGGCATAACCTTGAAGCGGCAAAGCATCGTTAATAATAGAAAAACCTCGTTTAACGATATCCAGCCCATGGGCTTTCACGGCCTCAAAATCGGCTTCGTTGATCGCGAAACGGTCGGTCGTAAAAATTCTTGCAAAGCCTTGGCCATGAAGAGTACCGACCACGTAATCCATCAGTTCAATGACGCGCGCATCGCCGTCCGGATCGCCGGGCAACAGCTTGGCTTTGGGATAGCTTCGCGCCAGCCAATAGGCGATTGCTTGAAATTCGGTCAGCGCAGCGCCGTCGTTGCGCACCAGCGTCGGGATGGTGGCTTTGGGATTGATAGCAAGGTAGTCCGGCTTATTTTGATCCCCGGCCAATAAATTGACGAGATGCGCTTCGAAAACCAATTCCAGTTCTTCCAGCAAAATATGAAGGCCTGTCGAGCAGGAGCCGGGCGTTAAATAAAATTTCATTAAATTTCCTTATGGGTTGTGAATGGATTGCGTTACCGGCATTCCAGAAAATAATCATTCACGTTTAAGGCAAAGTTTTGCCAAAGCCCGGCGATTTCACGCTTCACCTCGTTAACGTAAGGTTTATCCGGTTTATGCTCGTCCGGAAAATTGGATAAGGCGCAGGAGGTACGATGTTTATCGACGACAAACAGTAAGAAATCGTCAACGAATCCGTCGAAAGTCGTCAGCGCTTGCTTGGTTAACTCCGATAAACCATGATTGACCTGACTCGTCGTGCTATCAAACGGCAGCGTATTCACAAACGACAGCGCCTCGTCATAAGCCTGTTCCAAAACGGTCAGCACATTGCGCTGAAAACAGCCATCCCATTGTTGCCGTGAAAGATCTTGAGCGAGCAACTGTTCATATTGCTTTCTCAACACTGGCTTTTGTTCGGCGATATACCGGCAGAAATGAGCAATGCTGTCGGCGTTATTCTGGTCGTTCGTCATGCTGAATATCCCTGGTTTAAAGTGTCAGTGCGGTAAAAACACGATCGCAGGCTTCCAATGCGCCTTCGAGATAGCCGCCGGCTGTCTGCGCGGTTTCCGTCCCGCAAAAATAAAGCTTGTCTTGCCAGTGATCCAATTGCAGCGAACGATGTCCGTAAACCAAATGACTGCTCAGCGGAGCAAGATCCGGTTCGGTCGCCGTAAACGGTTCCAAGCTCCAATCCTGGACAGTCACACTAAGCGGATGCTATGGCTCTTATGGATTTCGGAGCGCGGTGAGTAAAAAACATTCAATAATAAGGCCAACCCGCAAATAACTGTATTGGTATCGGCTATCGGACGGCTTTAAGTCAAGCGGCAGCGCCCTTCGCGGCTATTCCTGCAACGCATTTAAATATAAAAGGCCGGACTGATCAATGTCACAAATACGACAAAAGTACCGGCTTTTGTAACTCAAAAATTCCATCTGTAAAACGGCCATCCGGTAGTTGACGGTTTTAGTAAAAATTTGATCGGGTTAGCCTGAGTATTAGTGCGGATATTGCCT
This sequence comes from Methylobacter sp., assembly GCA_028716975.1. Classification (GTDB taxonomy): domain Bacteria; phylum Pseudomonadota; class Gammaproteobacteria; order Methylococcales; family Methylomonadaceae; genus Methylobacter_B. The sequence continues at coordinate 22,207 of JAQUOU010000029.1, forward strand.
GTATGGGCTTTGACTTCGATCAAATGATTGACGTTATCACAACGAAGCCGGATAAGCGTCATGGGATTAGGTGACACAGCGTAACTGTCCCGCAAGATCATACTTAATATAAGGTTAGCCCCTCATCTGCTTGCAGGGAAATTAGGCGCTGCCATACCTTGTAGATCATAGACTGGGGTTCCCCCATCCGGGTCCATGACCACTACCGGAGCCCATAGGGTGAATAGAAAGGCGAGTTGAATGATCAGGCGGGCTAAAGATCGTATATTGCAAATGTAGGATGTTTATCTGTAACTAATACATGGGACGGTATATAATCACGCGTTTTGATTCAATCATTTACTTAATTCACACCGGAAAAAAGCATGCTGGGTAAGCTGGTTAAATTAGTTGTAGGGAGCCGTAACGACCGGCTAGTAAAGAGAAAAGGGAAGCTGGTTAAAAAGATCAACGCATTAGCTTCGGAGTACGAAAAGTTATCGGATGATGCATTAAAAGCAAAAACCCAGGAGTTTCGTGAGCGTCTCGCGCAGGGTGAAAAGTTGGATAACCTGATCCCGGAAGCCTTTGCAACAGTCAGGGAAGCTTCTACAAGAGTCTTCGGCATGCGTCATTTTGATGTGCAGCTTATTGGCGGGATGATTCTCCATGACGGTAAAATTGCGGAAATGAAGACCGGCGAAGGTAAAACCCTCATGGCTACGCTGGCAGCTTATTTGAATGCCTTGCCGGGCCGCGGCGTCCATGTCGTTACCGTTAATGACTATCTGGCCAAGCGCGATTCTGAATGGATGGGTAGGCTTTACAGCTTCCTGGGGCTGAGTACCGGTGTGATTATCAGTCAGATGGAGAGCGATGTAAGACGTACAGCTTATGCGTCCGACATTACCTATGGAACTAACAATGAATTTGGTTTTGATTATCTGCGCGATAATATGGCTTTTAGCCTGGAGCAGAAAGTTCAGCGGGATTTGAGCTTTGCTATTGTTGATGAGGTCGATTCCATTCTTATTGACGAAGCCAGAACGCCGCTGATTATCTCCGGTCCTACGGAAGAAAGTACCGAAATTTATATTAAAGTCAATAAGATCATACCCTTCCTGACCAAACAGGAAAAAGAAGGCGAGCGGGGAGATTATACTGTCGATGAAAAGGTACGCCAGCTGTATTTAACCGAAGAAGGCCATGAGCGGGTTGAGCGCTTGATGGTTGAACACGGCTTGATGGTTGAAGGCAGCAGCTTGTATGACGCCTCCAATATTCGCTTGATGCATTATCTCACTGCGTCATTGCGCGGACACGTACTGTTCAAAAAAGATGTGGATTACATCGTCGCGAATAACGAAGTTATCATTGTTGATGAATTCACCGGCCGGGTAATGCCGGGACGCCGTTGGTCAGAAGGTTTGCATCAAGCCATTGAAGCCAAGGAATATGTCCCCATTCAAAATGAAAACCAGACGCTGGCTTCAATTACTTTCCAGAATTATTTCCGCTTGTACGACAAACTGTCCGGAATGACCGGAACTGCCGATACTGAAGCCTTTGAACTTAACAAGATCTATGGTCTTGAGGTTGTGGTAATTCCTACGCATCGCCCCATGATTCGTAAAGATCTGGGTGATGTGGTTTACCTTACGGCTGACGAGAAATATATTGCCGTTGCCGAGGATATAAAAGACTGTGTACAACGGAGTCAGCCCGTTCTGGTTGGAACCACCTCCATTGAAAATTCAGAGCGGCTTTCTGAGTTATTAAAAAAACAAGGCATTAAGCACGAAGTGCTCAACGCCAAGCAACACGAGCGTGAAGCTCATATTATCCAACAGGCCGGGATGCCGGGTGCGGTAACTATCGCCACCAATATGGCGGGGCGAGGCACCGATATCGTACTGGGCGGTAATCTTGATGCGGAATTGCTGGCATTAGGAGCAGAAGCGAGTGAAGAGGAGAAGGAAAAAATACGCGGAGCCTGGCTGGACAGGCATAATCAGGTTATTGCCAATGGCGGTTTGCATGTAATTGGCTCAGAACGCCATGAATCACGCCGTATTGACAATCAATTAAGAGGGAGGTCGGGCCGGCAGGGTGATCCTGGCTCAACACGTTTTTACCTGTCATTGCAAGATGATCTGATGCGTATTTTTGCATCGGATCGTGTGGCGGGCTTAATGCAAAAATTAGGCATGGGAAATGGCGAAGCTATCGAACATCCCTGGGTAACCCGCTCTATTGAAAATGCGCAGCGTAAGGTTGAAGGACGCAACTTTGACGTGCGTAAGGAAATTCTCGCCTATGATGACGTTGCAAATGATCAGCGTAAAGTAGTCTACGCCCAGCGTAATGAACTGATGGCGGCGAAAGAAATATCCGATATTATTACCGCAATCCGCAAAGATGTGGTTAACAACCTGATTACCCAATATATTCCGCCAAAAACCATGGTGGAACAATGGAATATTAAGGGCCTGGAAGAACATCTGCACCAGGAATTCAATGTTAAAATTCCATTGGCTAAAATGCTCGATGAAGATCACTCCCTGCAGGAAGAATCGCTTCGTACGCGGGTTATCGATATTCTGGAACAGAACCATAAAGATAAGGAACAACAGATTACCAAGGAAGTATTACAGCATTTTGAAAAGTCAGTGATGTTGCAGGTGCTGGATAATAGCTGGAAAGAACATCTTGCGGCAATGGATTATCTGCGCCAGGGCATCCATTTTAGAGGTTATGCGCAAAAAGATCCCAAACAGGAATACAAGCGTGAAGCATTCGAAATGTTTACTAATCTGCTCGAACATATTAAATATGAAGTAATAGGAATTCTGTTTAAAGTTCAAGTCAGGCAGGAACAAGATGTTCAGGTTATAGACGAACAAAGGCAGGCGCCTAAAGAAATGCATTTTGAGCATGCTCAAGCCCCTGCCCTGGAGCAAAAAGAGCCTTCTCAACCTGTTTCCGAACCGGAAGCGGTCGAGCAGCCTTATATCAGGCACGAAAAAAAAATTGGCCGTAATGACCCCTGTCCCTGCGGCTCGGGAAAGAAGTATAAACAATGTCATGGCAAGATAAGCTAGTACTCAGTCAGCTTAATTATGTCGGGTAAAGTTTTTCAATTCATCGAAAGACCTACGAGGTTTTTAAAACCTCCTAGGTCTTTGTTACATCCGTCAAATCTAAATTGACTGAGTACCAGGGTTATGCGCCAAGTTTGCGTTTGCTTTCTCATGCGCTAGATCCGGAGGCGATTCCATTTCGAGTCCGATATTAAGCAATCAGTTTATAATTATAATATGACCGTACCATTTATCTCGACCAAATCTATTCCAGTGCGTGAACGGCTAATTATGGCACTGGATGTTTCCAGTATTCGCGAGGCACAGGCATTAGTGGAAGAACTCGGTGATTCAGTGCTTTTTTATAAAGTCGGCATGGAATTATTTATGTCGGGTGATTACTTCGGTTTTATTGAATGGTTAAAACACTGCAATAAAAAAGTTTTCGTTGATTTAAAGTTTTTTGATGTCCCCGCCACCGTAGGTCGAGCCATCAAAGCCTTAAGCAGTAAAGGCGTTGATTTTGCGACTATCCACGGCAATGATGCCATTATGGGGGCTGCCGTTAAAGAAAAAGGCGATCTAAACGTTTTAGCCGTTACCGCCTTAACCAGTCTGGATCGCGGCGATCTCGATGATTTGGGCTTTAAATGCGAGGTCAGGGATTTGGTTTTATCCCGCGCAAAAAGAGCCTTGCAAATCGGCTGCGACGGCGTTGTTTCATCAGGCCTTGAAGCGCCCATGCTAAGAGCAGAACTCGATCATCGGCTATTGATCATTACTCCCGGCATCAGGCCGGTTGATAATCGCGAAGATGACGACCAGAAACGTATAGTCAGCGTAGAGAGGGCTTTTCAAAATGGAGCTGATTATATCGTCGTCGGCCGGCCTATTCGTGACGCTAATAACCGCAGGGAAATAGCTGAAAAAATTCAGCAACAAATTCTTTCGCAATTCCAGTAGATCGCTACCTGTGGTAATGTCCAGTCCTTATGGAATTTGATCACTCATTTACTACCTCGTATTTAGTCGCCTTTACGATGGGTTTGATTAGCAGCATGCATTGCATAGGTATGTGTGGTTCTATTATCGGAACGCTCACATTAAGTCTCAGTCAGGAAATACGAAATAAAAAATCACGGCTATTACCTTTTGTATTTAATTATAACTTTGGACGCATAACCAGTTACACCGTAGCCGGGGCCTTAGCCGGAATTATTCAATCGTTAATTACTTGGCCCCTGGGAGAAATTCATGGACATAGAATACTGCAATTATTATCAGCCGCTATCATGGCTGGGGCCGGGCTTTATATCGCCGGCTGGTTTCCACGCTTTGCTTATATAGAAAAAGCCGGAACTCACTTTTGGAAAATAATTGAACCTTATGGCCGTAAAATCATTCCCGTAAAAAATCTTACCCAGGCTTATCTTTTTGGCATGGTCTGGGGATGGCTGCCTTGTGGCCTGGTATATGCTGCTTTAGCCCTCGCCGTAACGGCCGGCGCAGTCAGCACAAGCGCACTAACCATGCTGGCTTTCGGATTAGGGACTTTACCTGCAGTTATGGGGGTAGGTATAATGACCGGCATATTAACGAGGTTATCCAGAATGCAACGGTTTAAGCAGGCCATTGGTCTTTTTATGCTTGCCCTTGCTGTGTTGGCCGCCCTGCCTTGGCTTAACCCCATGGCATTTACCACCCATTTAAGTAATCATTAACGAGGCAGCTATGGATCATTTTAATACGATCATTGGTAAATCCCCTGCACTGGATTCCTTAATTCGTAGCGCCAAAATGGTTGCCGCTACCGATGTAACTGTACTGCTTAAGGGTGAAACAGGCACGGGTAAAGAAGTACTCGCCACCGCTATTCAAAAAGAAAGTTTACGCGCCAATAAAGTATTTATAACTCTCAATTGCGCCGCGTTGCCTGAAAGCCTGATTGAATCGGAATTATTTGGACATAAAAAGGGGTCATTCACAGGGGCTACAACCAACACCCCCGGTCTTTTTCAGGCAGCCAACGGCGGCACCTTATTTCTCGATGAAATCAATTCGTTACCCGTTTCCATCCAGGCAAAATTATTGCGATTCCTCGATTGCGGCGAGTGTCTTGGAGTTGGAGATACCCACCCTTATAAAGTTGATGTCCGCATTATTGCAGCGACAAACTCTGACCTGATGAAACAAATTGCCGAGGGCGAATTCAGGCGCGACTTGTTCTTCCGGTTAAATGTCGTTCCGCTGGAATTACCGCCTTTATCTCAGCGTACGGAAGATATTGAGCATTTAATTAAACACTTTATGGTTATGTTTGAAAAGGAGCATTTAATAACTGCACCTAAATTCAGTAATCAGGCTTTAAAAATGTTAAAAACTTATAAGTGGCCCGGCAATATTCGTGAATTACGCAACCTATGTGAAAGGCTCAGTATTTTATTTGCCGGTAGAACCATTGAGCCGGAAAATCTTCCCCATGAATTTAGCCGTTACAGCAATGTTCCTGAAGCGAAAGAATTTACCCTGCCGGAAATGGGTTTGCAGCTTGATTCCCTGGAAGCCGATTTAATTCATCAAGCGTTAAGCCGCACTAAAGGCAATCGAAGCAAATCCGCTAAATTATTGGGTTTATCGAGGGATACCTTATTATACCGTATGCAAAAACACGGTTTGGCAACACATTAATCCAGTATAAAAAACCATTTCGAAATCTATCTGCAGGTAGGTAAATCATAAGACAGTCAGGAAATTGCGCATACCAGACGCAGTTATAAATAGATCTTATTAGATATTCAATGGCATCTTATCCATTGAGCAGTAATATTGTCGCTTTTCCCCTGAGCGCGTAACATCAGTAATCGCATCAGTTTGCCCAACTCAGCTTTACCGCTGCTTAATTGCGCTAATTGCAACAGTTCTTGTTGCTTGATATATTCCCAGAAACCATCGCTACAAAGAATAAAAGTTTCGCCCTTTTTAATAGCAGGGTACAGTTTGATTTCCGATTCATGCTGTTTCAGTGCATTAATGCTGCGCGTTAGTTTATTTTGTTCAGGATGCAGCGCTATATCTTGCTCAGTAATTAAGCCTTCATTTAATAATTGCTGCGGAATGGAGTGATCCAGTGTCCGCCATAAAATCTGCTGTGGATTCATCCTGTATATCCGCGAATCTCCGCAATGCGCCGTTACTACTTGCTGCTCATCCATATAAAGAATTGCACAGGTTGTGTGGGCTTTATTAGCCAATTTATCATCAGCAAATAACTTTTTTATTTCGCTGACAGCATCATCAATCCAGGCTGAAAAAGTTTCGACAGGATTGTGCGCCATCCAGTTGATATAGGTTGGCGCAACGCCAAGCAATCCCTGACAAAAAAAACGGGACGCTTTTTCCCCGGCCTGATGCCCGCCTAAACCATCTGCGACGACGAACAGCGCATAAGAGTCGTCAATGATATATGACATATAATCTTGATTATTCTCACGATCACCTGTCGAAGTTAATTGATAAAATTCCAGTTCCACTTATTTCTCAGCATGAACTGCTTTGTATCTTGCATTTCTCATGAGCTGCTTCAGATCCTTCACAGTCTGGGCCAAGCCTGAAAATAGGGCTTGGGCGATGATTGAATGGCCGATATTAAGCTCGACTATTTCAGGTATCCTGCATATGGCTTCAACATTATAAAAATGCAAACCATGTCCCGCATTGACTTGCAGGCCTGCACTATGAGCATAATGCGCAGCCTGCCTGATGCGTTCCAGTTCTTCCGCTTGCTGCTGCGGATGTTTCACCTCGGCATAACGGCCTGTGTGCAACTCTACAACGGGCGCACCCGCTTTTATAGCGGCATCTATCTGGGCTTGTTCAGGCGCTATAAATAAAGACACTTCAACGCCCGCTGAAGCCAATTTATCACAGGCCCATTGCAACTGGGGCAAATTCCCGGCTACATCCAGTCCGCCTTCGGTTGTCAGTTCCTCGCGCTTCTCCGGCACCAGGCAACATGCCTGGGGTTTTACTTCCGTCGCAATTCTGATCATTTCGTCGGTTACAGCCATTTCCATATTCAACCGGGTATGAATCATATCTTTTAATAAAAAAATATCTCTATCCTGAATATGACGGCGATCTTCGCGCAAATGTGCAGTAATGCTGTCCGCACCGGCTTGCTCGGCAACCAGCGCCGCCTGAACAGGCTCAGGGTAACGGGTGCCCCTGGCCTGTCTTAGCGTGGCGACATGATCTATATTGACGCCCAGTAAGATGTGCTTTTTATCCATTTTTAGTGTGCTGCATAATTTTATTAATGACTGTCCGGCTTTTAAGCGGCTTACCCTGTAAATGAGTATCTACAACTGTTCTCATCAGTATTTTAGCTTCAGCTAAAACTTGAGGATCAGTAAGTGTGCGCATACTCATAGCCTGTAAAGTCTGTCCTGAAAAACGGCCATTCTCAGCTTCAACCGGTCCCAACTCAACATCAAATTGATATTTTTTGGAGGGATCTATGGGTATTTTATTACCGGCATCCAGTTTTAACTGCAATCCATAACCAATATTAGCCATTAGATCAAGCTCAAAAATTCGTAAGGCCGACTCTATTTTTGAAGGGTCTGACAAGCGAGACAGACACTCTTCATAATAAGCAAATACTTCCGGGTGAGGATCGTATTTGTGCAAAAAAAAACCTATCAACTCGTTAATATAAAAGCCGCAATAGAGTCCAACCCCTTTTAATTCAGAGAATGGCCGAGTCACTTCAACATCGGTCAGCGTCTTTAACTCTGCCTTACCCATATAGGAAATAGCCAAAGGAATAAAGGGCTGTAATAAACCTGCGGTTTTAGACTTGGCCTTCCTTACACCTTTTGCCAGCAGCGAAAGTCTGCCGAAATCTCTTGTTAATATATCAATAATCAAGCTGGTTTCACGGTATTTCCGATGCTGTAAAATAAAGGCAGGTTGTAAATAAACAGTCGTATCAGTCATTAAAACCCAGGCTTTGTAAAGCTCGTTCATTATCTGACCAGCCTTTTTTAACTTTAACCCAAAGCTGCAAATAAACTTTCCGGCCGATCAGTTTCTCTATATCATGCCGGGCATCCGTACCGGCTTTCTTCAGCATTTCTCCCTGCTTGCCAATAACGATATTTTTTTGGGTAAGCCGCTCCACCCAGATAATGGCATATATTTTAGTAATTTCGGGGTTCTCTTCGTAGCGTTCAATCTCGACCGTTAATTCATAAGGGAGTTCATCTCCCAAGCGCCGGGTCAATTTTTCCCTAACGATTTCAGCCGCCAAAAAACGCTCAGGCCGGTCAGTAACCTGATCTTCAGGATAAATCAGCTCACCTTCCGGTAATAGTTGAAATATTAAACTTTCCAGTTGCTCAAGATTGGTTTTTTTTAGGGCCGAAATGGGGATTAAATGTTCAAATGGAAATCGATGCCGCGCTTCGGCAAAAAATTTCAGGATAACATCCTTGTCTTTTACCTTATCGACTTTGTTGACCGCAAGAATAACCGGCAAGCCTGCCTGTTCCAGCTTTTTAAAGATAACTTCATCATAATCATGCCAGGATAAACCATCGATTAACCAGATTATGACATCGACACCCAGCAATGTAGTCTCGGCTGTTCTGTTTAAATACCGGTTCAGGGCTTTTTTTTCATTTTTATGCATACCGGGCGTATCCATATAGATAGCCTGCCCTGCTTCGGTGGTATTGATACCCAGAATCCGGTGACGCGTGGTTTGCGGCTTACGAGAGGTAATGCTGATTTTCTGCTTCAGTAAGTGATTCATTAGCGTTGATTTGCCCACATTCGGACGCCCAATCAGGGCAACAAAACCGCAATTCATTTACTGTCCTTATTCAATAATTCGAGCATTTGCTCTGCCGCCGACTGCTCGGCTTTTTTTCTGGAGACACCAACGCCAATACAGGATTCCCTTATTAGAGGAATTGTGCATTTAACTTTAAACGTTTGTTCGTGCGCAAGCCCTGACATGGTCTGTAAAACATAATCAGGCAAATCCAATTTTTTGGACTGCATTAACTCCTGTAATTGGGTTTTTGGATCTTTCTGCCAATTATCCAGAGACAAACTTTGCAGTTTTTCCGCAAATATAGACTCAATCCATTGCCGGCAGGCTTCTATGCCCTGATCTATAAATAACGCGCCTACGATAGCCTCCATCGCATCGGATAAGATGGAATCACGACGAAATCCGCCACTTTTTAGTTCACCTGAGCCCAATCGTAAATAATCGCCCAATTGATGCTTTCTGGCTAAACCTGCCAGCGAATCCTCATTCACCAGGCTTGCGCGTAACCGGCTTAAAACACCTTCACAGGCATCCGGGAATAGCTCGTACAGCTTATGGGCAATAACAAAACCTAAAATTGAATCGCCCAAAAACTCAAGGCGTTCATTATTATTTGCGCCTGCGCTTCGATGAGTTAAAGCTACGGTAAACAGCCCTGGATTCCTAAATGTCAATCCCAGCCTTTTATGTAAAACTTCCGGATTTCGTATCACTCCTGACCCACCTCAATAAGATCATTAAATTCGACTAAAATACTCAAATTGCCGGCAATTTTTTTAACCACTTCATACTCGATGACTACTTTCAGGTAATTGCCGTGTTTAGTGACTTTAATATCATCCTGGGTCACATCATAGACATAATTCATATTAAATCGTTTATTCAGGCTATCCCTGACTTCATATTCGGTTTTCGTTGCAATATCAGTGGATTTTTCAAGCGCAGCCAGCGCATTCGCTACTTTGCTGTGGTCCAGATAAATCGGCGCTATCTTGAGGACCAATAAGGTAAAAAAGGCGATCAGGCCGAGAATAAAAACGATTGAGATTAGGGTTAAACCCTGTTGACGTTTAGGCGATACATTCATTTTGTTTCCGGATGATTCGTGCGGTGTTTATAAAGTGTAGCTTAATTAAGCACCGTGCCAATACGATCAAAACCGACGCCTTTATGTTCCCAATCCCAACTCATCCAGATAAAAAAAGCTTTGCCAACCAGGTTCTCTTCAGGAACAGTTCCCCAGTAGCGGCTGTCATTGCTGTTATCACGATTATCGCCCATGACAAAATAATTTCCTGCCGGCACAACATAGACGAACTGGCCTGAAGGCACGCCATTTCTAATCAAAATACTGTGTTCGATACCGGTCAAATTTTCTTCCAGGTGTTCTGCTCCCGTCATATCCTGACCTTGCCCCAAGCCTTGATAACGGCCTAATGAAACCTGCTTAACAGGTACATCATTGATATAAAGCTTTTTATTTTCATAGGCCACTTTATCGCCAGGCAAGCCAATAACCCGTTTAATATAATCAACCGACGGGTCTTTGGGATAGCGAAAAACAACTATATCTCCACGCTTGGGTTCATTTATTTCAAACACTTTTTTATTTATCACCGGCAAGCGTATTCCGTAAGTAAATTTATTAACCAGAATAAAGTCGCCTATGAGCAAAGTCGGCATCATTGATCCCGAAGGAATACGAAAGGGCTCGGCTAAAAATGAGCGCAGCAACAGCACAATCAATACAATAGGAAAAAAAGAACGGGCGTACTCTACAATCAAAGGTTCTTTTTTTTCAGCGAAGCCGTCAGCAGGAGGTTTGCGGATCAGCAGATAACCGCCCCAAATTACTCCGGTAACTACAGTTGCAACCAACAGGAAAAAGGAAAAATCAAAGTCCATAATTTATAAGTATCTTGTGAGTAAAAGAAAAAGAATTGGAACTATTTTTTATTGAGCTGTAACACGGCAAGAAATGCCTCTTGAGGAATCTCAATATTACCGACCTGCTTCATCCGTTTCTTGCCGGCTTTTTGTTTTTCCAGCAGTTTTTTCTTACGGCTGATATCGCCGCCATAACATTTGGCGGTTACATTTTTTCTCAACGCTTTAACGGTGGACCTTGCGATAATCTTTGAACCGATCGCCGCCTGAATCGCAACTTCATACATCTGCCGTGGAATCAGCTCTTTCATTTTTTCAACCAGATCACGGCCACGGTTATGACTGAGATCACGATGAACAATAATAGATAAGGCATCGACTTTTTCGGCATTAATCAGGACATCCAGTTTAACCAGAGAGGCTTCCTGAAAGCGCAGAAATTCATAATCAAACGATGCAAAGCCCCGGCTCACGGATTTCAGGCGGTCAAAAAAATCCAGCACCACTTCGCTCAGCGGCAATTCATAATGCAGAGAAACCTGTCTGCCCACATATTGTATATCTTTCTGAACGCCGCGCTTTTCAATGCAAAGCGTGATAACGCCGCCCAGGTAGTCCTGGGGAACAAGAATATTGGCCCGGATTATAGGTTCTCTTATTTCCTTGATGGTGCCGATATCGGGTAATTTGGCGGGATTGTCCACCATGAGAATCTGGTCATTTTGAGTGATGACCTCGTAAATTACGGTAGGGGCTGTAGTAATCAGGTCAACGTCATATTCCCTTTCCAGACGCTCTTGCACAATCTCCATATGTAACATGCCGAGAAAACCGCAGCGGAAACCAAAGCCTAACGCTTGAGATGTTTCCGGCTCAAATTGCAAAGCCGCATCATTCAGGTTTAACTTGTTCAGAGCGCCACGTAAATCTTCATAATTATCGGAACTGACCGGATATAAGCCGGCGAAAACACGCGGCTGAACTCTCTGAAAACCTAAGAGCTGTTCCGCTGCCGGCTTATCTGTCCAGGTAATGGTATCGCCTACCGGCGCGCCGAAAATATCTTTAATTCCGGCAACCACATACCCGACTTCACCGGTATTTAAAATCTCTTTTTCCAGGCGTTTGGGCGTAAAAACTCCTACCGTTTCTGCAATAAACGACTTGCCGGTAGACATGATGGTAATCTTCTGCTTTCTGCGAATGCTGCCATGAACAATCCTGACCAGCGACACCACACCCAGATAGCTGTCAAACCAGGAGTCGATAATCAGCGCCTGTAACGGCCCGTCAATATTGCCTTGAGGAGGCGGAACCTTAATCACTAGTTGTTCCAGCACGTCCACCACACCCAGGCCGGTTTTGGCGCTTATCATCAACGCCTCGTCCGCGGGAATTCCAATCACATCTTCTATTTCAGTGAGCACGCGTTCAGGCTCGGCAGAAGGCAAGTCGATTTTATTCAGCACAGGAACCACTTCCAGCCCCTGCTCTATCGCTGTATAGCAGTTTGCAACACTTTGCGCTTCAACACCCTGGGCCGCATCGACAACCAGCAGCGCGCCTTCACAGGCTGCTAATGAACGGGATACTTCATAAGAAAAATCAACATGTCCGGGAGTATCGATGAAATTGAGCTGATAAGTTTCACCATCCTTAGCCTTAAAATCCAGCGTAACGCTCTGTGCTTTAATAGTAATGCCGCGTTCTTTTTCAATATCCATAGAGTCAAGGACTTGCGCGGACATTTCTCTTGCGCTAAGGCCGCCGCATAGTTGAATAAAACGATCGGCAAGTGTCGATTTACCATGATCGATATGCGCGATAATGGAAAAATTTCTAATATGTTTTAAATCCACTGTGTTTCAATTGAATTGGGGTGTATGAAAGCGTTTTGCCGATAGCATGCTGACAAAGGTCTGCGGGAGTATGCGTACTGTGTACGCCTACTTGATTCAATAGGCATTATAACAGATTTAGGCATACTCAAACTCTTGATTCGTTTTACGGAACCTCAATAATATTTTTATTTTTGAAAAATAACCCGGGAAGAAGGGGCATTCCGCAGAGTGCCAAATCCCTGGATTTTTTAAACCTAAAAACTCAGTTGATAGACGCCAAAGGCCGTTCGTGCTGAGCCTGTCGAAGCATGAACGGCCTTTAGCACGCCCACCCGTTTCAGAAGGCCTAACTGATTTTTTAGGATAAAATTAATTCTAGAGTCAATCTTTATCATGTCATTTTTGTAATTATGCAATTCTTAAAATAATATGAACTTTCGTAGTAATAAATGTTCAAATTTATTACAATACCTATTAAGGGGGCGACATGGCTTCGACGTGGGTAGCAAAACCTTAAGTGCATGCCGAGGACAGTACACCTCGTAAAATCTACTGAAACTAAGTATTCGCAAATGACGAAAACTACTCAATGGCTTTAGCTGCTTAAAAACAGCACCATTCCTTTGATCACCTGTGCTTATGCGGGTGGAGTTCCTATACCTTTCGGGGTAAAAGAACGTTCAGAGGTCATATTACATAAGATCGCGCTGAAATCCGTCCGGTGTGGATGCGCTAAAACCTTACGGAATCGCTGATGATTTTCTTGGCCCGACGGGTAGTCATTAGCTAGATCAAAGAGCGGGATAAGCATGTAGACCTTATGGCGGAGTACTTGCGGACGGGGGTTCAATTCCCCCCGCCTCCACCAAATTAACGATTCAACAAGATTCAACGAAGTACATAAAGCCGCATTCTACAAGGGATAGCGGCTTTTTTAATGTGCAGCAATGTATACAGTAACATTCAATAATATTCGACAATTTACGCAGTAACATTTACAGTAACCGCTAATTTCCACTGTTACTGCAACCGGAGTTACTGCAAATGGTTAAAGAGTTACTGAAAGATACAACCCTCCGCAATACAAAGCCTACCTATAAAGAGGTAATGGATTAAACCTGTGATTAGGCATGAATATCTCGCCCAAACTCGATCTTATTGATCAGCCGTCCAATGACAACAGCATGCATCTCCTCCAGCTTCGAGAAGCAGATGCTTCGGCGAGCCAGTCGCTTGATCCAGGTCCTGAAGTTCAGGTTTTTGCATTCTATCTTTTGGATGTTGCGCTTGCCGATCTCATGCCTGCCAACTTCCAGATGCCGTTGGTAAGCCCCCAGTCATCCGTGAAGTAACGGTTACTATTGAACGGGGCAAGCATCGCTTTCACGTCTTGGAAAACGATGTCCATTCGTTTGCCAAACACATAAGCCAGCACGGTGTTAGTGGCGGGGGTCAACGGCGTACCACCGCCAATGCGAGTTTGACTTACCGACCATTGCTCGGCCAATTCAGCTTCTTGACAGGCCGGTTCCAGCCTCACTTCCCGTGGCCTCCCTGCGTCCTTAAGATAGAACGGGTTCACTTGCACAAGGGCGGACACTTTTTTTAAAGTATTGATTACCGTGTTTTTGTTAATCTTAAGCACCCGCGCCGTATCGCGGTTGCCGCTGCTGTTAATGGCCATCTCGACAACTTGTGCCTTAATGCCGGGCTCATAAGCCCTGTAACGGTAGTTGCGCATAAAGGTCTGGGTCGGGCAATCCGGGTGTCGGCAACGATAGCATTGTGCGCCATGCGCACTTAAGCCTGATTTTGCAATGTTGTTGCCGCCACATTTTGGGCAAATGATTTCGTGATAACAGGTCATGGGTAAATTAAGCAATATTTAAATCAATTAATTATCCCATTATTCT
>JAQUOU010000030.1 GCA_028716975.1 Methylobacter sp.
ATGCTTTCGTGTTCGGATTTAAGCCTTTAGTTATCCGGTTGAACAAATCCGTTTCAAACGTGTGTATCGTTGAGCGGATCAATCATTCAAGCCGAACTGAACCAGGGGGCTCTATGCGGCGATTCTTGAACCAGTGGATAGCGAAGTCCAGCAACGAGTTAAAGGTTGGATCGGACGGCAACATATCGGCCAGAATTACCTTGGTAAACTCAGACCTGTCTTTTTCATTGGCACGACGAATTCCCAAGAAGGAACGAATTTCAGACCGGTCACGAGTACCCGTACGTCCAGTGAATTCGTAGTGATTTAAATGGTCGGCAGAAACCCCTATTTGAGAAGCCAAATAGCCCAAAACCGCTTCTGGGATTTGACGGCAATGTTCGGGATAATAGCCTTCATTTTGGAAATATTTGAGTAACACGACAAAACCCAAACGGCCATGAGGGGTTTTTTTATACAGCAGACTGGATTCTTCACCAGTCAAACGCCAATGGGCATGTAATTCATCTGCTTGCCATTGCCATTTCACGATTGAATCCCTTCATACACTGATTTAAATAGTTCAATGATACTATCATTAGATTCATTTAATTGATAGAGCTTTTTAGCAAAAAGTTCTTACGTTTTTGGGGTACAGAAAATTCATTCCCACGAAGATGGCGGTTTTTACAGCTATGTGGTAACTACCCCTAATAGGTTACGCCCGTGTATCGACCGATGATCAGCACCTCGACAACCAGCGTTCGTCGCTTCGCGCTGCTGGTTGCCAACGTATCTACGAAGAAAAAATATCCGGAGCCAAACGGGCAAGACCGGAATTAAATAAGTTGCTCGATCATATGCGTGAAGGCGATGTGCTCGTGGCGACCCGTCTGGACAGGCTGGCCCGTGCGACACGGGATTTGCTGGAGTTGGCGGAGATTCTAAATCGTGCCGGTGTTGGCTTGCGATCACTTGGCGAACCTTGGGCAGATACAACCTCGCCTTCAGGTAAGATGGTATTGACTGTTTTTGCTGGGATTGCTGAATTTGAGCGTTCGCTTATTGCTGAACGGACTACTGCTGGTAGACTTGCTGCCAAAAGCAAGGGAATACGATTCGGGAGGCCGCCAAAACTCAGCGCTGAACAAATAGCACTAGGTCATCGTCTCAGTTCGGAGGGAACTTCTGTACGAGAAGTTGCCCGAATGCTCAACTGCCATCATGCTACTTTATACCGTGCAATCGGCACCTATGTCACACCTGCTGACAGCGACTAAGGGAAGCCTCAGCTTAATCGATGACATCGGCTTTGACAATCCGATGTCACCAACTTAGAAAAATCACAGGCTGATTGACAGTTCCGCTACTAAAGCGTATTTAAAAACGCCACAAGATCAGCTTTTTCTTGTTGGGTAAATATCACGCTAAAACGCTGTTGATAAAAATTGACGACGGCTTTTAAGTCTGGTGCTGAACCATTGTGAAAATAAGGAGCACGAGAAGCAAGATTACGAAGAATTGGACCTTTGAATCGGCCAATGTGTTTCCATTTACCACTAATTAGTGCACGACCAGGATCCGTCGTCTGCACTGTCTCTCCTGTAGTCTTGTTCATTAAGGTGTATAGAGGCATATCGAGAGTACGTCTCGAAGCATCGCTAATACCTATATTGAGGGGTGCTACCACAGAATGGTTACCCGAATTAGGTGTATCGTGACAGGTCGTACAAGTACCCATTACCTTCGTTGGATTACCAAATGCAGCCTCGTCATTGATCCCGGAAACGTCTTCGATTGAGATGGATTTAGTATTGAAGATTGCTTGCCCTCTGGCTACCGCTGCACGGGCCTGCATAACGGCATTACCGGTCAATTCGTTCCAAGTGTCATAAATATTGAATACAACTTTATCGAAAGGTAAATGAGTTAGGCTATCGCCAAAGTTGTCATTGATGCCAATATAAAAATTCTGTTTGGCCAGGTTAACAGGACCACCTTTAGCACCGGAAGCATTTAGCCATCTAGCCCGCCTGTCAAAAACCTGGGCGGTAGTTAGTGCCGTCTCAAAGTTTATAATTGACTCCACCTGGGTGGGCAACAAATCTTCCGCAGCCATCGCATGTCCAATAGTGGCATCGTTCGCCTGGTGTCCAAGGTCGAAATGTATGGTCTGTCCAGGAAATGTCTCCCTCCCATCAAACATAACCGTACTTAGAAATTTCAGATTAGTTGATGGTAACGGCCGTCGAAACAATGACAACTCTTTAGCACTAGCGAAATTGTAGGGATCATCAACTGCGATAAGCTCAAATTCGGCATTTTCAGGAATACCTATACCGACACGAATAAGGCCTTTGCTCAACAACATGCTATACGCGGAACGTCGGGCAGCGACGCTAGAAACGTCTAAATCAGGGGAATTCGAACCATCGTTGGTGCGAAAGATAGGGTCTTTTCCCGCTGTCAGTTTAAACCGTGCTCGAACACCAGCCGGTGTGATAGTCCAGCCTTCTTGGGGTTGATGACAACTTGCACAACTTCGTCCATTAGTGCCGAGATTTTGAAAGAACTCATTGCCAAGGTCGATAAATCCATTCTTACTATAAGTCGCAGCATATCCGGAAGAATTTGGGAACGGAAAATTGTTAGGCAGATTGAATCTCTGGAGTAGGTTGCCAGGATGAAGAAACGGGGGCACGTCTGATGCGGCTATGACTGATCCATAACTCAAAGCCAAAGTAATGATCCCTATAAGATATGAATAGCTTTTGTATGGTCTGATTTGAATGGAACTTGTAGTATTTGTATCCAAAAAATATCTGTTCATGATGCCTACCTTATTCAAAGATAGACCTTAACGCAGGTCAAACATCGGCAGTCCGGCTTTCCCTATTGGATCCGTGACTTTCTGTCCCTACCTTGCAGTAGGTTTAGTTTTATTAGTTTTTATGTTCATTCTTTAATTTTAAGAGTATGAATATATCGAATTATCATTATTTACATAACCAGATGTTAATTCTGATTAATTAAATGCAATATAAGTCCGATGAGGTAAATAAGATTAAAGTCCAAACATTGAAACTAGCTCAAGTATAGGGATGTTTAAACTTGTTGTCGGTGAAACCATTCACTACAAAAGTGTGAATTAATACTTTAATGGAAGCAAATAGTAAACAGAGTGGGTTCGGTGTTATACCGCATAAAGTTGAATTAATTAACCTCAATTCGAGATAAGAAAAAGCAGGCAGGTTTTTGTAAACTCAGGAAAAATAGGGATTCCAACCTCCCTTTGTCCCTCAAAGACCTGCCCACCCTGAACACACACGGTTATTTTGCGAGGGTGATGACTTTTGTCAGACCGTTATTCTGGAATGGCAAAAAACCGAATAACTCACGGTGAAAAGAAATGCAACCGCCCGCCTCGCATGAGTTTTAGCGAAATGATAACGCGCTGGGTGTATTCCTCTCCATCCGGTTACCGAACCTTTAAGTGGTTCTATC
Organism: Methylobacter sp.; assembly: GCA_028716975.1. GTDB lineage: Bacteria > Pseudomonadota > Gammaproteobacteria > Methylococcales > Methylomonadaceae > Methylobacter_B. The sequence goes on from JAQUOU010000030.1 coordinate 3,484, forward strand.
CACATCTTGTGCAGAAGCACTGGCGTTCTGCGTTTCCTAAGTGTAACGGCTCGCGTTTGAAAATGGTCTGGCTTGCATTTGACGCTGTTTTGGGCTCAAATTAAGTGAAAATGAAAATGCAGCTCGGCTCAGATTAAATGCAAATGAGCTTGCAATTATAGGCTCCGGCTCGCATTTCATTTTCGAGAGCTCACTTTAATTGCAAATGAACGTCTGGCTCCATTGATCAAGAATCAGCCACCTAAAAAATCAAAGCCATTTATCTAATCGTTATTTTTTTCCAACGGTGTCAAACAAACCAGTTTGCAATCGGGTTGCGAAGAAACAATCAATGTTGTTTGTAAATAAATCAGCTCACCCTTTAATGGATGATTAAAATAACGCTCCCCGCCTTCCCGGTTTAGCACGGATTGTTCTCGCCAATATTGTGAGAACTCTGGACTTCTAGCCAAAAGCTCGTCAATCAGCCCTTGTAAATCTGAATCTTGCGGGCGGCGGTTGTAGTCAGCACGGAATTCGCCAACCAAGCGTCGAGTACGCTCTGACCAATCGGCTATTAAGCGCTGAGCATTGGGGTTAAGAAACACAAATTGCAGCAAATTGCGATCTGTTGATGCTTGGCTATTTTTGCCCATTCCCTCGAATATGCTGTGCACTGCATATTCGAGGATATGTGGAGTCCAGGAATATGCGGAGTAGAGAGCGGAAGAGCCGACAAATATAGGGCTTTCAGATTTTCCGCTCAGCATATTCTAATTCCCCCGCAATGAGGCAATCAATTTATCAGGTGCCCGAAACCGCCCCCGTTTAAGGATAAGTGGAACCGCTGCGCTCATTGCATCCAGCTTTTCTGTCGGATCAGCGCGAAGATATGCCTCGGTCGTTTGTATACTCGGTCGTTTGTATATCTGTATGTCCCAGCCACAGCGAAACCTTGCGAATATCTCCTGTTGCTTGCAATACCACCATTGCAGCGGTATGTCTTAGGACGTGGGGCGAAATCCGCTTTTGCTTAAGTGATGGACACTTTTCCGCCGCTACTTCAACATGCTTCGCAAGAATATACTCGAAACCTGATCGAGTCATAGGTTCGTCATGTGCATTGATAAAGAGCTCTGCTGTAGCCGGTTGGCCACGCACAGCAATCCAAGCACGAAGATCGCTCGTTGTTTGCTTCCAAAGCGGCAGAAGACGCTCACGCCGACCTATGCCGTGAATCCGTACGTTTGGTAAAGGATACCACTCCACTGCATTTAGCGGGAGTTGGACAAGTTCGGAAACTCGCAGTCCCGCTGTGAAACATAGGTGTAGCATAGCCCGGTCACGAATGCCGTAACGGCATTTGAGGTCCGGTGCATTAAGCACAGCTTGCATCTCCTCCAATGACAAATAGTTGATCAACCGCGTGTCTGTCCGTTTCGCAGGTATGGCCAAGATTCGTCGGCTTTGCTCCAATATTGACGGAGTACGATGCTCCATAAATCGCATAAACGACTTGATTGCCACGAGCCTGGTATTGCGGGTGCGCGGGCTGTTACCCCGCTCCGTTTCGAGAAACTGTAAGAAATCCATTACCAAGGAAGCATCGATTTGTTCAAGGGACAATGCCGATGGCGTAACCCGAAATCGTACGGCGGCAAACTGAAACAGCAGCTTAAAGGCATAAGCGTAACTGTCGCAAGTATGTGCGCTGGCGGCACGTTGCAGCGGTAATCGTTCTTGTAAAAATGTCGAATCTCATGAATTGTTAAATGGCAACATTTAAAAAAATCAATCTGTTACATAAATTATGAAATTCCTGTTTCGTAAAAAATCTCATATTTAAAGGTGAAAACCAGATGAAATATTACAATTAATGAAATCAAGACCGGCAAGTTTCGGCCAATTTGAGACATGTGGACTACTGGAAAACATTGCTGGCCAGAGACATGTATTAGTTGCGAAGCTGACTGCGATGTTCGCAACAGAGAATAACCCTGGCAAGTGGTAAACAAACCAGGGTTATATTTACAAATTACTGCATTTTCTCAAATAGAGCTTTTGCAGTCTGACGGACCAACGCATCTTGATCACCACTCAACGGTGGAAGCTTAATACCATCACGACCATCCATATACATGTTGCCGCCAACGTCGTCATCATAATCAGAGCCGTCTTCATGTATGGCATAGTAGTCATCACGCATCAGATCAGTGTCTAATAATTGCGCTAAGTAAATCCAGCTCCAACAACGTTGTAGATCGTCCTGATCGAACTCTTCGATAAGTCGCCGCATTGCTTCGGTATCGCCAGCCTCCGCTGCTTTGGTTAGCCATTCGTGAATGTCATGTATTCGGCCCAAGCTTTCTGCAATCTCTGCCACTCTAAGGGGATCGTGATTCTCACCATTACTAGATTGCTCAAAAAATGATGGATCATCAAAGTGTTCAGCAAGATCAAGAAGCGCATCCTCATTACCTAAGCGGCCAGCCTCTCTAAGATGAAATTCAAATTTCTGAGCGTTATTGATCGATTGAACATACTCGTCAGCCCATTCCTTTTCAACACCAATTAATACGCGGCCCTGTTGTTCCTGGGTATACCAATATTCAGAACCAGGTGTTTGATCAGAATCGGGATTAGGCATTAGAAAAAGCGCTATGGCGTAATGAGCTTGAGAGTTTCCCTTTTCTGCCGCCAACTCAAGTCCTGCTAGCAATTCCGCCGATAAATCATCCTGATAATAGTGGTCTTCTGCATCAGATTGAGTAAAGAAAGCATTGTCTTCAATTTCATCGTCGTAATCATCAGCATCCGATTCTGGATACCCATTCTGATAAGAAAATTCTCCCCGTAACTTTGATATTAACTCCGGAATATTGACGATACTAAGTCGTTGCTCTGCAATCAATGGTGGTAATTCAGCAAACACGATGTCAGCCGTTGCGGAGGTATATCCCAATTCCGCGCAACGCTGGCGTAAATCTAAATTGTGCTGCGAGCTGTTTTTTGACGCTTGTTTTCCCTGGAATACAACAGATTCAGCACAAAGGGCTGCAAATGAGTTGTAGCCAAATGAGGCCGCTAAAAGTTCGTAAATGTGGGTACGTTTGAATTTCTCACCCGATTGGGCTTCGAGGTGCTGCTGCGCCGAATAGGCAAATTCTTTGATAGTCATGATTACTTCCCCAACGCCAAGTCGTTAATCGGGTCAGGCGCACACGTTTAATTCCCCGACGACGAGGCTATTAAAGAAATAACAATTCAATGACTAAAGAGACAAGGCCTTTTTTACTCGTGTGCAAGTATGGTGGGCAACCTTGGTCCATTCTAACTGCGTCATTTTCACTGGTCAAATTCGCTTCTCTTTAGACACGTTATCAACGTGAAATGTCTGTAGATTGAAATAGAGAAAACATAGCTGACTTGAATAGATGACCGACAACAAGGGGTCGGTAGCTGTAGCGGTCTAGCAATGCCTGCCGGTTAATAAATTTTGAGATTTCGTACAAGAATTGTGAGATTTATTTAAGAAATTATGAGATCTGACAAAAAAAGCAGTTATGTGTGGGGCAATGGGGATCATAGCGTATTCTCCTCAATGAAGTGTTCACAGGCTTTAACGATGTCAGCCATTAAGGGCGGCGAGCTTTCATAATACCAAAACGTGCTGCTTGGATGGGCATGGCCAAGATACGTCATTAACGCCAACATATGCTGGCCAATATGATCGCGTCCTTCTTGGCTCGCTAACAAAGCGTTTGAAGCAAACGTGTGCCGAAAATCAATAAGACGTGGCCGGGGTTGTCCAATTTGACGCGGCAGACCGGATCCCATCAGAAGTTTTTTGAAGGTGCCGTAGACAGACTGGCGACACATCTTACGGTGCCGTGTCGAAACAAATAAATAATCATTGGTTGTGGCCAGCTTGCTGCGTTCGCCAATGTATCTCTCTAATGCTAATCGTGCGGTTGGATGAAGCGGCACTATCCGATTTTTGCAAAACTTCGTTTCGCGGATCAACAACCCATCTGTCAAGATATCCTTGAATTGCAATCCGAGAGCTTCAGAAATTCGCAACCCTGTAGTCGCAAGCAGCCCAATTAGGGTCCGGTACATCAACGCTCGAAACGAGTCTGCCGGTCCCAGTCGCTCTGTAGCATCCATTAACGCCAGGATTTCCGGCTCAGAATATAGGTAAGGTGTTGGTCGGTGACGCTGAAAGCAGAAAACACCTTGAAGTGGGACTTCGTGGCGGTTGTCCGCGGTATAACTAAAACGAGCAAAGCGAATTATGGCCTTCAAGCGGGTCGCCCGTTGCGACTCTAAACGAGCTTGCCCTGCCCAGGCAATGGCGGTCTGTGATGTTACATGTGTATCTCCTTGCGTGGTTGCAAATCGGGCAAAATCATAAAGATAAAAGGCATCGTCTTTAAGCTTAAAGCCCGCTGCGTGGCGGATGCCCAAATAGGTTTCGACGGCCTTTTTTAACATGGTGCCTCCCCAGGCCACGTCCGCGTGACCCGTTGCAGCAACGACAGATCAGTCTTCGCGTAATGCGCCGTGGTCTCAATGCTACGGTGACACAATACCTCACCGATGGCTTGCAGCGATGCACCTTGGCGCAACATTGCTGTTGCGGCTGAATGGCGTAAGACATGGGCACCAAACGAAGGGGCATGGACCCCAGCATGTCGAATTGCTTTGGCTGCGACATGCTTAACAACATATCGGGTGATCGGTAGCCAGGGCGCGATGGCGGTGAGGAAAATGCGGTTCGTTTCAACTGGGGGACGTGCTGTATTGAGATATTTCAACAAGGCATCCCCAACGTCTTGTGGCAAAGGTAGTTTCGCTTCGCGTCTGCTCTTGCCGATAACTATAAATGTCCCATTAAACCAGTCGATATCAGGAAGTTTTAAGTTAGCCACTTCACTGGCACGCAAGCCCAGCCGGACGAGCAGCAGAAGGATTGCTTTGTCCCGTATCCCGATCGGTACGGTGTCATCGCAACAGGCAAGGACACGTTCCAACTCTTCCAACGATATATAACGCGGCAACCTTGCAAGTGGCCATTCGGCAATAGGGGGAATGGCCGCATCAAGACCTGGCTTACAATGACCGGTAGCAATTAAAAACCGAAGAAACATGCGAACCGCCGTCGCCCGTTTCTTAATAAATGCCTGCGGTCCTTAGCGGAGGCAAGGATGAAGGCGTGTAGTTCTTTCGCATTGTACTTTTCTGGACATTCGCCGAGCGTCGATAACAGTGCAGCAATATGCTGTTGGTAGTTGCTCAACGTCGAGAGCATCACGCCTCTATGCGTGTGCATCCAGGATTCAAACAGTTGCAGAAGTTCCGGTTGAGGTGCTTGCGGTAAAGTCTGGGCACATGCGATCTTGTGCTGAAGACGAAGAAACTCGACAAAGTGCTGAACTCCCCGCCAATGTATTGAGTGCTGTCCTTTTGAATAATACAATCGGCCGTTTTTGGCGAGAGAATCGCGAAAATGACTGAGTGCGTCGACCGGTAACGAGGTCAGATTGCCATAGGTTTTCTTGCCCCATATGCCAAATTGAACGATACCTGGTAGATACTGACAGATGACTTCTTCATGGAAACCGCACCACGTCAACCAATCAGTGAACTCATCCAGATATGACCCGGCAGGGCTGGCGTAATAACTTGTGAGAGTGGTCTTGCGTTTGAAATATGTTGTGAGCATACTGCCCTCCTTCAATTGGTGTGATGGGAGGTGGCAGTAATATGCCGAGCAAATCAGTAAAAGGTGGGTGTTAAGGCGATGATTTCTAGAAGATTACTGCCATCCTTGACTAGGATACTCCGCATATTCCTGGACTCCACATATCCTCGAAATGGTAAAAATAAGCAAAGGCTAATACTTGGTATCTCCTGATAAAAACGTTGATGAGTGTAAAAAGTCTACTTCTTAAAACCCGTCATTCTAAAGATGATTTGAGAATTTATATCGAGAACCATTTTTGATAAGTATCATTCGAGCAAAACACAGTTAAATTTGGGGCAGTGGGTCAAAGCTGTGACATAACATGAAAATAAGGGGATAACTGAATGATTTATTGGCCGCATAATTTCCCACATGACCTGCTACCAAGAAATCACCTGCCCAAATTGCTACAGCAACGACATCACAAAATCAGGAAGGAGCGCGCGCGGCGCACAGCGCTATCGTTGCCAACACGCGGGCTGCCCAACCCAAACCTTCATGCTTAACTACCTCTACAAAGCCTATGAACCTGGCATCAAGGAGCAAATAGTTGACATGGCCATTAACAGCAGTGGCATCCGAGACACGGCGCGGGTGCTCAAGGTCAACAAAAACACCGTGATCAGCACCTTGAAAAAGAAAGAGGCCCGCTTGGTCCAGGTGACCCCGCTGGTTCTTGCCCAAGACACCGGTAAGCCTTTGGAGGTCAGACTGGAGCTCATCGGCGTGGAGGCTGAGCTGGACGAGCAAGGGTCGTTTGTGGGAAAAAGTCAAACCAGCGCTGGCTATGGCACGCCGTTGACCACGCCAGCAACACCGTGCTGGCCTATGTGTTTGGCAAGCGTAAGGACACCGTCTTCCAAGGCTTGAAGGCGCGGCTTGCGCCCTTCAACATCAGCCGCTACTACACGGACGACTGGGGGCTTATGAGCGCCACCTCGACGTGGGCGGGCATGAGGTGGGCAAGCAAAACACTCAAAAGAGTGAGCGCAAAAACCTGAACTTTAGAACCGGGATCAAACGATTGGCGCGCCACCCCCTTTGCTTCTCAAAGCTGGAGAAGATGCACGATATTGTCATTGGGCTGCTGATTAATAAGGTCGAGTTCGGTCGCGATATTTATGCCTAATCACAGGTTTGACCCACTACCAAATTTGGATACGAAAAAGATTTCTCGAAAATGAGGATTTTCGAGAGGTTTGCTCAGCCAGCCGCAGCGGCATTTGAAATCAAGGCGTTGCGGTTCTTGAATATAGTTCTTGAAATGCTATTCTCGATCTCTTACTATCGCAATGAGTTTCGATAAAGAAAGGTGACCGTGCCACCATTACAAGAGCTTGATCTAGTCTCCTCACAGGCTCAGCCGATCCTCGACGCCTTCTACGACGGGGTCCTGGCGTGTGGTCGCGAGCCACCCTTCAAACCGTCAATCGTCACCGCAACGACACCAGACGCGACGAGGTATGACCCTCTGTCCCGTGCCGTGATTCTCGTCCCCTATGAGGTGCTCCCGCCGCCGCGCCGTGCCGCCATGGATCGCTTTGCCGTCATCGGAACGCTTGGCTTGTCCGGGCGTGAACAATACATCGAGGTATTCAATAACCTGCTGGTGGCACACGAGCTCGGTCATTGGCTGCAAGAGGTAGCACAACGGCCGTTGAATCGTTGGCAGGCCGAATATCAGGCAAACCAGATCATGGTCGCTTTTTGGCGCGAATATCCAGCCTCCCCACCCTCCGCAGAAACGGAGAGGCGCTTGGCCAATTTTGTCGCCCAATCGCCGAACATGCCAAATCCAATGCCCGAAAACACTGGCATGAGCATTCAAGACTATTTCAACACCCATCTTGCCGAAATTGAAGGCAATCCAATGGCCTATGCAGGTTTTCAAAAGATAATGGTGCGTCAAGCCATCGGCGAACAGCCCGCTCCCAGCTTCTGCCAAATGGTGACAACGATATGGCCCCCATAGTCGGTTCGACATTGGGTGACGATCACACGATATACTGATCGGCTACGCTCGTGTCTCGACGCAGGATCAGAATCTTGAGTTGCAGCGGGAAGCCTTGGGCAAGGTTGGATGCTAGAAGGTTTTTGAGGACAAAGTAAGTGGCACGCGGGCTGACCGACCAGCTTGGCCAAGGCGATGGAAATGCTGCGTGAGGGCGACACCCTGGTGGTCTGGAAGCTGGATCGCCTAGGACGTAGCGTTAAACAACTGGTCGATCTGGTCGGCGAATTGCACAAACAAAGCGTCCAGTTCAAGAGTCTGACCGACGCCATCGACACCGGCACGCCATCTGGCCGGTTCTTCTTCCACGTCATGGCCAGCCTCGCCGAAATGGAGCGCGAGCTGATCGTCGAGCGCACTCGCGCTGGATTGAAAGTCGCCCGACAGCTTGGCCGCAAGGGTGGACGTAAGCCAAAAATGACCGAGAGCAAGATCGAATCCGCCAAGAAGCGGCTGACCAGCGGCGTCCCAGCCAAAGATGTGGCCAAGAACCTTGGCGTGTCCGTTCCTACGTTGTACCGTTGGGTGCCAGCCTCGGCGCAGGCTTAGCGTACGATTTTTTCCGTTTTCTGAAGCGACACCATTTTAGGCGATTTTAAGTGTCCACTAATTTACAAGTTTACAGACATAGAAATTTCACTAAAAAACCATGTCTACCAAATCGTTTTTCAGCGTATTTATAGACGATCTGTCTATAAATCGATTTAAGAGACAGTTTTAATATTAATTTTTGGTTCTATTGGGTCTTAGCGTACGTTGTCGTACCACTGGACTTTAGACCCCAGATACTCCAGCCGCTGAGCATCATCAAAATCTGGCAGGCCATATAGAGCATACTGCTCGGCTCCCGATAGTACGGTCAGCAGCTTATTTTTTGCTGCCATTCATTAGACGTGTTGAACTGGACCTGGGTATTCGGCCACATAGGCATCGGAGGTCAGTAGCGTGATGCCTTCGACAATGGCCTGGGCGACAAGTAGGCGATCAAAAGGGTCTTTATGGATGGGTGGCAAGGTGCCGATGGTGACCGCATGCTCGCTGAGGATCGGCAGTTCATTGTAGCCATTGTCCAGCAGCCCCCGCCGTAACAAGCGCGGATCGACCTGGAAGTCTTTGCGGCCTAAGCCGCATTTGATAACGATTTCCCACAAACTGGCGACGCTGAAGAGCAGCTCGTTTTCAGGGGCGCTCATCAGCGCCTGGGCATCCGGTGGCAAATACTCAAAACCTTCCGCCGCCCATAGCAGCAGATGGGTGTCCAAGAGCAGCTTCATGCGCCATCCTCAAATAGCTGTACGATTTCTTCTTCGCCCATCCGGTCAAAATCATCCGGTACATGGATTTGTCCAGCCATAAAACCGAACCGCTTGATTTGAGAAGGCTCCGGCGCATTAAGCGCCATCACTTTAACCATCGGCTTGCCAGCCTTGGCAATGACAAACGGTTCACCCTTGGCGGCTTGCTCTACCAGACGGGATAGTTGGGTTTTAGCGTCGTGAATATTATATGTCTGCATGATGACAACCTGATTCAACTTAGTTTATATGGTTTAGTTTATCACGGTTCGATACCCTTTCCTAGTTCGAATAAGGTAACCCTTTATCGAACTAGTGGTAAATGGTACGCTATAAACTTAAAGTATAACTCTAATCAGACCGGTTCGGTTAAACAACCCTAATAGTACCAATGCCCCATTTTATCCGTGCTTATCTTCGAGCCTCTACCAATGAGCAAGACGCCCAACGTGCACGCGGTTCTTTGGATCGCTTTGCGCACGAACACAGTGTGGTCATTTGTAACTACTATGCTGAAAACGAATCCGGTGCTCATTTAAAGCGCCCGGAGTTATTCAGGCTGTTGGCTGATAGCCGACCAAGCGATGTCTTGCTTGTGGAAGACATCGACCGGCTTTCGCGTTTGGCCAACGCCGAATGGGAAAAACTAAAAGGCATTATCCGGGAACGAGAGGTACGTGTTGTAGCGGTGAATGTGCCAACCACTTGGCAACATTTATCCCCGATACAAAACGAGTTTGATGCGCGTATGTTTGGAGCCATCAATGACATGCTTTTGGATATGTTGGCCGCTATTGCTAGGCGTGACTATGAACAGCGACGGGGACGGCAAAAACAAGGTATCGAAAAAGCACGAAGCGCCGGAAAATACCGTGGGCGTATGGTTGACTTAGAGCGTTACAATGCAATTAACCGGTTGCTGGCAAGCGGTAGTTCATGGAACGTTGTACAGAAAACCATTAAATGCAGTCGCAGTACGATAAGCAGCGCAATCAAATATACGTCACGGGCAGTAAGCACACAGTGCGCCGATCCAGAAGTCGAATCGAAGAAATCCGTTGCAATTATTCTTTGGGTTCATATTGAGAATGGCAGCAAATTTACGCGCGGCAAAAAAACCGTACGAGAGAAAATCACAGGGATGCTTTTAACTAGTTACCAAGGGCAGAAACTGAACGATAGCGAAACTCGGATTATGATTCAGTTTGCCGACGATGCCGATCTGAAAGAACAAATCGACGAAATTCTGGATGAGATTCATCAAATAGCTGATTTTCGCAATTGCGAAATAACCGACCTGTCACTCCAGGAAGAATCAACAGGCCGTTATTGGAATGAATATGACGGGGGCTGGAAATAGGATTATTCTGTGTGACAAAATTTTCTGGGATTCCGGCTTACACCCCCTCACTAGGGCTTGCCCTATTGGTAGGGGCATTGCGAGGTTTAATATCAAAATTACAGGCTAAATCTTAAAAATGTTAATGTGTTGATTATAATGAAGTAGTTTATAGTTCTGGCGAAGACGGTGGTTATTACAGCTATGTGGTAACTGCCCCGTTTTACAGTGATGCCCTCCTTGACCGGTATCAGCGAGGTGAATAGACCGACCTAACTGACACCCATCAAAAAGGGCTATTGGGTTGTATTTTCAAGCGCCTTCTGATTTTTTACCGATCATCGCCATCCTCTCCAGCCGAGGCAGGTACAGACGGACTAACGGGTACTACTTTTCCGGAGAGTACCCAAGCCTTCTGGCTCGGCGCAAACCGAGGTGCTAACAAGCCGTCGTTGATCTCCCGCGTTACTGCGAAACGTTTGAACGTCGGCGCCGCTAGAAAAAGTCGGCTATTGTCCTTGAAACCATCGGAGGCGGTATCGATATCACCTTCCACCGCTGAAATAACACCGTCAATAACGCCACCCGTAACTGTAGTTTCTACTCGCGCGACTTCTGCCGCGTACGCATCGAACAGACGCGTGTTGAAGTCGGTAACTCCTGGTTCAAACGAGCCGAGTCGTTCGTATACATCCAGCATGATCTCATTGGCTAAACCACTGGGAATGAAGCGCATGCGGAACTCTCGCTGAGAGTCGTCTGTATCCTCCTCTGAGGCGAGGTCGAATTTATCCGGATCGCGCGGGCCGGACGCCTGGAGTACTCCCTTATTGTTCGGGTTATCCCCATAATGCACCGCGTCATTGTTCACGCCGTTCGGCCCAGACCCAGGAACGATGGACTGAAGCGCTCCGACCTTACCCGCCTCAAACGTCCCGGGAATGCCGCCGGTGAATGGAAGTTCGTACAGGGGATGAATCCAGTTTGTGGTGTAGTTGAACTCCCAATAAGCGTGACAGTCGCTTTGCTGCAGGCAGTTGTAGGCACCCATGCTTAGCTGGATAGGGACGACGTTAGTTTGTCTGTCCGGAAACAGGTCCATTGGACTGGGGAAATGCTCATTTTTGCCATCCGTTGTGAAAATAACATGATGGCTTGGAATGAAGATATTGTGGAACGTCCCCATTGTCTTCAGTATGTCCGCATCCGCCTTAGTGAGCTTCCCGAACTTCGCGTGCCCGTCGGGGCGCGGATCGTCCGTAGGTGCTACCAGAAGATCATGGATCATCCAGCCTTCATACCAGCCGCTCTCATTGTTGATGACAAATAACGGGTCTATGTCGGTGAATATATCAATGAACGCGCCGGGGTCATTGGGATTCGTCGGCAAGCCGGGTTTAGGCTCCAAGACCACGCGTACAGCACCAACTGTAGGCAGACCACAGTCAGCACCCGTAGCGGTTAGCATGGCTTGGTCGTTAACACCGCTTATCAGGCTGGTGAAGGGATTCGGCTCGAAGCCTTTCGTATCGAGCAGATAATACTGAAACAGCTGGCTGGGCTTTGGCTTGTCATTTTCTTGAGCTTCAGCGTAAGCCTGAGTAGGTAGCTGGCTATGCGGCCGCCCGGCCAGAATGGATAGCCGGCCTTTGAGAGCATCCGGTAAATGGCGGATATCTCCTCGAGTAAGCACGGTTCTTATATCCCGTTGAGCGTTGGGATTCGGATGGCATGGAGGTGGAGGCTTGATTCCCTCCGTAATTTTGGCAGGTTGATGGTCAGGGTTTTCGCTCGTAGCGAACACAGTGCATGGCAGCGAAACAAGACATGTGCCGATGCTTAACAGAGCGCCAGCTAGACATGGATTTTTCATAAGAGGCTCCTCCGCAGTTAGCGGGAAATCAGAGCGCCGCGAAATGCGGCTAAGTCTAAAAAATTGCTGAATTAATTGCTGTGAGTGAAGAAATTGTTTATACATTAACTATAAAACCTCACTTTGAATGTCGTTAATTGTTGCCCTCAATCATCTCCTTATGGGGCAATAAGTAAAAAATAGATCGCCAAACCAATTCCGGCTCTCTTAGCCATTAATACACTCAATCTCGTCTTGGGCAATCCACTAATACCCCATCTGTCGATTCCATTTACCTTCCAAAAGGTTCATCTTGTGTAAAATTTTTTATTCAGCAAGTGTCCAACCGTACCCCTTGTTCTGAAAGGCTTTGTTGAATAATTCAAACATTGGCCGCCATGACCCCTTCTGGTTCTCCGCTAATTTTTAACGGACACAGGCATCCCTAGCAGGGGACAACACACGAAACGGAATTTTACGCACGTTAAGCATCTAAATGCCATTAATAGCTCTGTCCACGCAGTGGCCGGAACTGATTTAGCCCCAATGACAGCTCTGCATCCCAGTGATAATCGCCTGTCAAATTGATATGTTCCCAGCCGAGCGGGGCGTTGTTGAATAAATCGGTTTTTTCAGCATTCAAGTTGGTTATATGGCATCATTTTAGATTTATTTTTTATACCCACAATTGACCATGCCCTACAAACATAATGAGAACCCGCCATAAAATCAAAAAATCTCGTTACAAAGTTACGAACTGGCATGATTACAACACTGGGTTACGGCAACGGGGTGATGTTACGATCTGGTTTACTGAAGAGGCAATAGCCGAGTGGCACCCAGAGAAGACGGGAGCCCGCGGTCGACCGCAACTTTATTCTGATATCGCCATAGAAACTGCTGTGTTTATTCGCCAGGTCTTTCATCTGCCGTTACGCCAAACCGAAGGTTTCATGAAGTCGTTGGTCCGTATCCTGAAAGCTGACATTGCTATTCCTGACTTCAGCAGCATTTCCAAGCGCTGCATCACTTTACCCAGGCATCTCCTGGCCAAAGCAGTGGAGCCAGGCCGTAGTGTCATTGTCGATTCCACGGGGATCAAGGTCTATGGCAAAGATGAATGGCATCAGGAAAAACACGCTGTTTCTGCCCGGCGTACTTGGCGTAGACTGCATCTTGCGATCGATGAAAACCACCAGATTCTGGCGTGCGAACTGACCACGCCGGACGTGGGCGATCCCACCGCAGTTCCGGATCTGCTTGTTCAAATTACCGCCTCTTTCGATACTTTCCTCGGTGATGGTGCCTACGATGGCGAACCGGTTTCTCAAGCTGTTTTAAACCAGCAACCCAATGCCCAAGTCGTGGTCCCACCGCACAAGAACGCCGTCTGTTCAGACGCTGGCGACACACAGCGAGACCAATGTATTCAAGCCATTGCGCAACAGGGACGGATGGCCTGCGCCATCTTGTTGAGCTTGCCATACAACGCTTTAAGCGCATTTTTGGCAACACCCTGAAAGCGCGTAGGCGCTGCTACTACTCTCCACCGGAACGTGATGTGAGCCGGAAAGGTGTTCATGCTTCGTTCGGGGATCGGCCTAGACTCACTCTGCCACTATACAGTGTAACGCACAGATCAGCTAAAAGTCTTGACGCTAAACTAAACTCATCGGCCAACCCTACGATGCCTGCCTTACCTCTTCTCAGTCGCCCTTTACCGGGCGGTTTTTTTTGTCCGGTGCTGCTGTCACTTTTCTAAGTCGTTGTCATCAGATTGTCAAAGCCGATGTCAACAGCGAGATGGGATTTAGGGAGCAGTGGAACGCTTATGGGAAGCTTCCCATAAAGGGGGAGCTGCAGAATTCGGAAAAAATAGTACGCTAAGCGCTCAATCCCTTTTTTTAACGCCCCAAATTTTTAATAAATTTCACTGAAGCCTATCGCGTTAGGAGTGACAGCTATGCGGTATTGCTAATATTCTCAGTCAAATTCGATTTTCTTAATTAGACGGTTTTGACCATCAAAATAATAGGCTTCATAAGAGATTCCTGTCAGAGCATACACTTTTTCAATATCGACTTTTTCAGCACCGTTCTGCAATGATTGGACGTAGTGTTGTCGATCAGGCGAGAGCGATAACAGCGAAACAACTTTTTCGAGTTCCAAGCCTTCGCCGTAATTAAACTCTGCAAAATAGATCAAGGTGTTCCAAGTCAATCTAGCGTTTAGTTCTTCAGCCAGGATGGTCACTCTAAGATCGGGGGCGTTTGCAAGTTTGATGTGGACAACCGCGCTGTTCAGCATCAATATGCCAGAAACCACCATGGTACTATAGCCAGCTCGCATAAATAGTCCCCTGGATACTCTAGGCAATGCAAATTTCATGAAACTAGAGGATAGAACAGCGGCCAGCGCGACGATCAGGCCGATTCCCATGGTTTTTAGCTGAAATAAACCCAATGAAGCATAAAGATAGAGCTTGATCAAATGGAGTAAGGCTTCGTTTGCGGCTCTGGTAGCAATGATTTCATGATTGTCCAAACCATAGCGAAAATAGAAGCGGTTAAATAGGACACCAACCGCGCCGGTCAGCCCAGAAATAAAACCTGCTAAAAAGCCGACCAATCTGGTCTGCCATGGTGAAATAGTGAGCGATGCGGATGCGGTATGCTTTAGTTCCTGCTTTCTAAAAAGCCAAGGCAGATTAGAGATTAGAAATAGGCTCATGCACAACTCTAAATACATCGGCTCCAGATAACTCAACATCTTCGCGCCTAAAATTACTCCCAACATAGCCGTCGGCAAAAACAACTTAGCCATATCCCAACGGATGGCATTAAAAAATATCCAGATTCTGGAAAATGAACTTGTTGCGGTTCCGAGGGTAAGTGCTGCTGGCACTTGACTTACCGGAAGAGAATAGCCAAGGATTGGAATCAGTAACAATCCGGCGCCACCGCCACAAAATGCACTGAGAGAAAACGCAATAAACGCTGCAACAAAAAGAAATAAGTAGATCATGGGGCCAACTCACGAAACGGAAAAAATTGTACGTTAAGGGAGACAAGCATTCAGCAAAGCCATGGTAATAGGGCAAAACACCCGTCCGCGTTGTGTGAACAGCCTTCGATCATATCCGCCCTGCCAACAACTTGATAATGTCAGCTTAAGCTATATCTTATATGGACAGTTTGGGATGAATCTAAAAGCGCGAAAAAGGCAAACATTGAATTACCGGTTCCCGATGGCGTTGAGAAACCCTTTTATATAGTTCGGGGGAAGATCCAGCCGTTCGAAGTCTCGGGTTTTGGAAGCCAAGGAAAATTGTAAGCCCGTATCCCGTGCGCGCTCGAGTTCACGCAGGGACAAGACCAAGCTAAAACGATCCCGGTACAGGCATGATGAGATCAGGCTGTTGAATATCTGACATCGTTCGGCATCGTGTTGGTGATCGCTAAGTTCACGGATCGGGGCGCCGGGCATCTTGGCAAATTCATAATGCCGGCTATCCCCGCCATAACGGGCATCAAAGAATACCAGGAAATTGTCGTTTGCACGGGTTTTGGCGTTTTCATTTGCGGCTAGGCGATAATCGACGGTATCGTAACCATAAAAGAGCGTGCGGTAATGGCTGGTGTGCAATTCAGGTGCGATCCAGGTCAAGCCAGCCTTGCCTGGTGTTGATGAGACACGCCTTACGCTTTGTGCTATGGCATCGGCGGACTGGTCACGAACATTTCGGCTACACCCAGGAACACCCATGACCACGACAAGTAAAGCGGTAAAGCGGAGACTCCTTATGATACTTTTAATCATGGCCTTAAGCGACTGAAGCTATTATCACTGTGAGTGATGT
This sequence comes from Methylobacter sp., assembly GCA_028716975.1. Classification (GTDB taxonomy): domain Bacteria; phylum Pseudomonadota; class Gammaproteobacteria; order Methylococcales; family Methylomonadaceae; genus Methylobacter_B. Next base: position 19,565 of record JAQUOU010000030.1, read on the forward strand.
CAGAAAATGGGGTTCTTTGACCGTTGCGGCAGTGCCAGGCCGCAACGGTCAAAGAACTCGGAAAACGGGAAGCCGCCGCCAAATTTTGATTTATTTAACAAAGCCGCAAAAATGGTTGAATCCTGGAACCTTCAACAACGCGACTACGTCAATCTGCCGCAAGCGGACAGATTGACGTAGGTATCTAAAACGAACTTATCTGCTTAATGTATCGCAGGCTAATAAAATTCAACCCTGGTTAACATTTTGACGGACCCGTGCGATGCTGAGCAAAATAGTTAACCCGAGTACTATCATTCCAAGAGTCGGAGGTATAGGAACAGGACTGGCGGGCAATAATCCGGTCAGTAAAGACGTATCCCCTCCTGTGAAACTTGCATTGAAGGTGTGCCCTACGTCGGCAAAACCTCCCGCCAGCCCTGTAACGCCCGCAGAAAGAAAGGCCGATAAGTAAAAGGAATGTCCAGGGTCCACGTTGATAGCGAGCATGCCGCCATCGCGAAAACTATGGGTGCTACCGTCGAATGTTTTTTGACTAATATCGACGAGATGCCCCATAGGCAACTCGCCACCTAACTTATCGCCGTCATCAAAAAGGGCCATCCCACCGCTAACAGAAACCAGTGGCGCATCCTGAGTCGTATCGCTTTGTACATCCCCGTCGATTACATAGCTGATGGTGTAAGTTGCTGGAACAGATCCGTGGTAAGTGTAGTACTGGATAGCCTTAGCATCCGCAGACGTCGGCAAAAAATAAGCGCCTGTTCCGGAAAAACCGTCGTGCGTCCCTACCCCCGGATTTTCAGAAGCAACCGCCTTTAATTGGGGAAGCAAATCGGCCCCAAAAATAATAGCGCGTGCACTATAGCTTGTAGTGGCAGTACCCCGACTATCAAATCCATCGACAATCGCTGGACCATTATCGCCAAATCTGCCCACGTTCTGGCGGTCGTCCACTTCCGAAGCGGGTGTACATGTATTACAAATCAGAAATAAAGACCTGATAGAGCCGTCAACGAATACTCCAGCTTGGTCTCCAGCGATTGCCGCCATGGCTTCGTGACTAGAAAGGTATAGAAATAAAATAAATCCGTAACTCAGAAACCGCTTGTCGACAAGTTTAGATCGAATCAATTTGTGTTTCATCATAACGCTCCCATCTGTTTGTAGTGATTAGGTAGTGTCGCTATAAATCAAATTCAACAAAAAGTCAACTAATAATCGAGGTAGAACAGCCAATTACCCAATTGCCCCCTCACAGATCCCTGTGTGCGAAATTACCGCACAGGGCTCTTCAAAACTGCTCACTTTGCACACGGCTTTCTTATAATTTGACAGCAATTAGTCAGATTGAGTTGAGTTTGTACCCAACGTGGCCATAAATCCGCTTACTTTAGCCTCTAACCCAATTTTCCGTTCTTATGGAAAGAAAATCGTTATGGGAACAAAAAGTTCAGAAACGGTATAGTAACTGTGTTCCAGGTATTAATCACTTCCCATAATCCTACTACTTAAAAACTATTCCCCTGTAATTCATCGATCGGACTTCTTAGTCAATCGATGGCGCTGGCGGAGTCTGTTATTGCACTACGTTTGGGCTAGCCTTATGTTCGAAGTCCAGATTCACTATCGCTTCGTTAACCTGTTTTTTTTCAGTGGTGTCCTGCAAAACGGTAATATTATGGAAAGTAATTCTGCGCGTTCTTGACCAACTGGCCTGACAATTACCTCCCGGCACTGCGGCGAGTTAGGATATTTTCCATAATTATGGGTTTCCCATAAGCGTTCCACTGCACCTTAAACCCCCTAAGCAGTTTATGGCTTTAGCAGGATAATCGTGTCCACAAATGAAGGCGGCTTGGTCTTCGTAAATAGCTGCGACAGAACCGAACCCTACTCAATTTTTGTCTCGCCGCGAAAGAGACGATGGACCCGTTATAAAACCTTAACTTCTATTGCAACTAAACTGTAACCATTATGAAAACTAACTGTAACAATCAGTTGCTAATATCAGCTACTCAAAAACACAATACTTTTGCTGTGGTTTTATGTCTAACTCAACCGACGCTTTCATAACTCCATTTAAACAAACCAAGTTGTATTGTGCATAAGCATAACACTTTAAAAACTTTGGAGACTCCACATGAAAACAAAAAAGATCCCTTTATTTCTGATGCTTGCCCCACTCTTCATTATGAGCTTTAACGCGTCTGCTGCAGTATCATGTGCGCCACTTGTTCCTTCTAAGCTACTGGTGCAGCCTTATAATGCCTTGAACGCTTTAATCACTCCCCATGTCGCTGCTATAAAAGCGAAGCTTGATGCCGTTCATAACCAGGCCACTTATGCAACCTTATTGGCCGAAGCCAATGCTGATGCCCTCAAAACTCCCAAAGGCCGGGTTGTTGTGACATTATCGGATGGAACCGTCGTCGTTGATACGTCCAAAGGAGCATTAAACACTTATGCGAATTATATAGCTAAGAAAATCAACGAAAATCATAATAGCCGTATTGCAATCCTGGATGCCCAATTATATGAATGTGGCGTTGGCCTTGAAACCAAACGCAGTACTACGGATAATGCCATAGAGTCTTATGTAGCCAAACGTCTTGGCAACTATTTGGATAACTCAGGTACTGTCAGATTTTCAAAGCACAATTAAAACGACATCTATTACTTAACTGCATCGGTATTGTCTTACGCGGTCTGATGATCTAGTTAAAACAGCGTTGGTTGGGTTGGCCGCCGTCGTTAACTCAACCAGCCATTCTGTTCTATTTAGAGGTTTGAAGTCCAGTGGAACGAAACCGCTCTACGCAGATTGTTTTTCGGAAGTCACATACAGTCTAAAAGAACGACCTGACCTTAGAAACAATACCAGAGGACTTCTAGCAAACAGCCCCGAAGAGCCTGCAGCAGCGGACAATGACGAGGTGCCAAACATGAAAAGCGTACTTAAGCCTCTTGCCGTCATATTGACAGTGACGGGCATCTATTTTTGGGGCAGCCAGGGCGAAAACACTACCATCAACGGAAAGGTTTTCAACACCAAGGGAAAAGATTCAGAGGTAGCACGAGCCCTATCTCCACAGAGGCAACAGGTGCAAGGAGAAGGGAAGAATATGGCGTTAAGTTCAGCGCCAGAGACCGAGGTGGACGATCCGGAGGCGATTACGCGCCTGGCCAGTCTGGAGCCGATCCTTGTTGAATTGACTCCCGCAGAGCCGGAGCCAGAGACCGAGGTGGACGATCCGCAGGAAATTACAGGCATGACCGGTCTGGAGCCCATCCTGGATGAGTTGGCTCCCGCAGAGCCGGAGCCAGAGACCGAAGTGGACGATCCAGAGGCGATGACAGACATGACCAGTCTGGATCCGATCCTGGATGAGTTGGCTCCCGCAGAGCCGGAGCCAGAAACCGAGGTGGACGATCCGCAGGAAATTACACACACGGCAGGCGTTGTTGAATAAATCAAAATTTGGCCAAAGCTCCCCATTTCTAACGTTAGTTAGATTTTTACGGACACCCGCATGCTCAGGCTCGTCATTTTGTTAAGCGCAAACGCACTGCCCCACGCTTCCGTTTTTTGCTGCGGCAGTATCAGCGCTTTCTGGGTGTGGCCAAAAATGCGCCTATAGGGTCACCGCAAGGATTCGTTCGGCAAAGGGTAATAGCAGCTAAACTCACGCGCTTTAACCTTTTATAGCGCTACATCTGGGTTATTCTGCATAAAGGTACGTACCGCACCCTAGGAATTCAACACTTTACTTCTAGCCCCGTTAGGGTGATGTGTACCAACTATATTTTTGGTTCTTGGCAACAGAGAGCGGTAAAATACGATGACGGTTCTGTCTTTGAGACGTTCAGAAACGACAATTGACAGCATTGGGCAAGCATTTATTTGCGCAACAGGGCGAGTCTTTATGTCGCTTCACATGATGCACAACCCATTGAATAATCAAACATTAACGCAATAGATTTATACAACTATTAAGCTCATTGGATATCAGCCATTTTATTGCCAGCGGGCACTTTAATTTTATTGGGCATATGATTTTCAGACGAAAAGCTCCAGGTTTCTGTCGGCATACAGCCCCCAAAAATACCGCTTAATTGAAGATAAAATTTGGTGACCGTAAGATCATCGGCAAATATGGCTATGAAAGAGTTTGCAACAAATCCTAGGGTGCGTTACCTACTTTTATGCAGAATAACCCAACGCTGATTATTGGCAAATATTGAAAGCTGATTTCCAGCCCCAATGTTAATAACTTTGGTTACGGTCAAGTTTTGGGCTTGTTTGGTCTTCAACAACCACCTAAAGCAGACAATGTTTATCCTGGCGGTGGAAAAGTAGGCGCTGTTGTTTTCAACAAGCACTATATAAAACCTGGCAGCGTCAATACTGCCGGTAGTTATAACCACTTCTCAGCATTACGCAGCTATGAAGATTTACTCGGACTGCATGAAGGTGGAGACGATGGTTTGGGTCATCTTGGCTATAGTTCTAAAACCGCTCTAGCTCCATTCGGTCCTGATGTTTTCAATAACAACCGCAAAGAAGATCAGGTTCAATAAACTGATAAATTGATGTGAATTATCGCTTCGGCCCTCTGAAGTTTGACGTCATGATCTCAACTCAGCTTAACTTAGCCCGATCATTGAGTGATTCAATGATCGCTTTTACTGTGGTAGCAGTGTTAACGTCAAAACTTTAGAGGGCCGGCTCTATCATCCCCAATCCCTATTTCTTTTTTTCATAATCTGGAGATGCCTTGATGGAGTATTCAGTTATAATGCTTGCCGATTTGTTAGCTGTAGAATCATCGGTATGTTCGCAGGCTTAAAAAGCTCTATTCTGACTCAGTGGATAAACCATGGACAATGACATTTTAATCAACCAAGCGCGTCAACTTTATGCGGCATTGCTCGTCATTGAAGTTTCGCCATCCTCAGCAAGCAACTCCAGACTGGAACGTCTTGACCGCTTAACAATTTGCGCGTATTGCCGTTATCAGCGTCGGCTTAACCGTTGTGCTTTGTGCTATCAATACCGAACCCACGACTGTATCCGGGAACCCGGGAGAAAACATATTCCTTGTCCGCCTCGTAAGCCATCCCAAAGCGCCGTATTAACATAAGGATTGGATTTAAACTCCAGGCGATTGAGCAGTTGCCTATTGCAATTAGCACCGGTAAATCAATTTGATAATTAGCTGGAAGCTGGATACTCAACGCTTGATGCTGCTTCATAGGAGGGCATCTTCTTCAGTAATGTCATCATATTGCAATATGACCTATCTACAATAGGGAAAATCCGTTTTTCGAGCGGACGAGGAGCTGATCTACGTGTAAGGCCGAGTTCTGATGATCAAGTTATTGGCAGCCCTATTTTGCTGGTGCTGTACAGTTTCGTTCGCCTCTTTTCTGACCTGCGGGTAAATCTGTCTTTGCCATCAATAACAATTAGCAATGGATAACTTACGATGAAAATGCCACTTTTGAGATTGAAAAATCTACTGTCAGTTTCAGCTTTATGCGCCACTGGATTGATTTCTGCCACGTCCGTTTACGCCAATGACATGCGCCACGAAGATGAAAATTCTGATCGACCGGTTACAGTCGCAGTCATTGGAGACTGGCCGTACAATAAGCTTCTGCTCGACAACGCTCACCTGTTGAGCGATTCCGTCAACGAAGATGTCAATGTTAGCCGATTAATACACGTGGGCGATATCCATGCCGGCAGTATGCCTTGCACTAGCGCTGACATCCTGCCACCAATTTCCTTGTCCAATCCAGGTTATAACCAAAAAGTCTATTTCCAATTCCAGCAGTTTAATAAACCAGTGATCTACACGCCGGGCGACAATGAGTGGACCGACTGCCAAAAATCCAAGCAATTCAAAAGTGGCGACCCTCTGAAAGAATTGGCAAGCTTACGCAGCCAATTCTTTGCCAAACCCGGCCTCACCTTGGGTAAAGAAGCACAAGTGCTGAGTCAGGCGCAACATTTCGATCCTGCTTATCCCACTGATGCCCAATTCGTAGAAAACGTTATGTGGCAACAAGGCAAGGTCGTATTTGTTACACTGAACGTACCAGGTTCAAACAATGATACTTTGCCTTGGGCTGATACGTTCTCTAATCCGCTCGCCCAGACTCAGGAAGTTGCCGAGCGCACAAGCGCTGATTTTCGTTGGTTGGACGCGGCATTCCAAATGGCGAAAAAAGAACACGCTCGGGCAGTGGTCATTGGGATTCAGGCTGATATGTGGGATCCCGCTGCTATCACGGCAACAACCAATGAACTCTCCAACTACACACCTATCGTTCAAAAATTGGCTGACCTTGTGGAGGACTTCGGTGGTCCCGTGTTGCTGTTGAATGGCGACTCCCATGTCTACGGTTCGGACCAACCATTGGCAGACCAAAGCAGCTCAACTGGCAGCATTCACCACACCCAGTCAGTGCCAAATCTGACCCGCATCACTGTGCAAGGATCGACTACGGCTCCTTCCGAATGGTTGCGCCTGACCATTAATCCGAGGAATAACCAGCCGTTCAGCTGGGAGAATGTGGCGTACTGCACCGATCCGTCGGTCACTTGCCAATGAGGAGAAGTGCGTCGATGTTGGAATGCAGACATTTGAGCGGGTGTGCCTCCGGTACAACGCTGGGCTAGGTAAAGGTTAGTCTTTTTCCGGTCTTTCCGGAGTTCTAAGAATCTTTATAGCCGCCGCCCGAAATGTTTGGTTCGAACTCGTCCGGAGCAATACTAAGAAAGGTCTTGCAGTGATGCAGGGCCTTTTTTCCTTAGCCGGTCTATTCCCGGTCTGAAAGCTCCAAGTCAGTAACCGCGAGAATTCAGTATCCAAAAACCAAGTCTATCCCCTAAAAAACAGTACTACCGTTTTTTCGAACGACATCCTCTATCAATTACCTGATGGGTAAGCGGTTGTCGATGCGCCCATGACCACCAGTTATGGCGATATTATTTTAGCAAGCAGTTAATGACGTAGACCCAGGAACACGAAGGCGACGCCAGATCATCGGACTTACGCCTCCAATGGCGATCTTGATGGAATAGTTTTTCATTCTGGAGCCAGCTCAAATAGGGGTTCTAAGCCCTAAACCGCGTAATTTTCCATTTCATTAAAAATCAATAGGATAGAAAAATGAATTTGAAAAATATATATTTTTCAGGTTGTTGATTCATAACAGTTAAAAAAATATCAGGGTTAGGGCTTAGAACCCCATGTAGTCAATGGCGGCTTCTCGATCACTTCCGGCTCTACTCGTCCAGTTGATAAGCATTATTCAGTTTTCACGATGCGGGCTAACAGGCGTTCGCGCTGCCGCTGCATGTCGGCTTTTGCCAGGTCGTGAGATAGCTACACCGTCGCCGGGTCGTCGGCTTCCTTTAGCGACAAGATGACTTGCTCCCGGAACCAGTGATCATGTGCCACGGCTTCATGCGCTTGGCGCATAGCTTCGGCTCGATCCGGACGCGTATAGGTCTGCACGGTGGTGGGGTCGTACTGCGTCGCGTCCACATCAAAGCGGCTGATGCCGATCTCCTTCAGGTAAGCCACCAGCGTTTCCAGTTTCTTGAACGTGCGGATTTTTTTGCTGCGGGTAGCGGATAAAGGCCGCTCCAGTATCCCGTATTTAATCATCAAGCTCCACCCCCCCACTTGACCGATGACATGAGCGCCCCGGACGGCGCCAGCTTCTACAAGCCGGATTAAGGTGTTGTGGTCGATGGTTTCAATGCTCATCTAGCTACCTGCGGTGTTGCGGATTAAACAAGGATTGTTATCATACGCAATCTATTAAAGATTGCAAGACGGATATCAATAGTCTGTCTTATGATTTTACCATACCACCCGTTCTGCGCAAAGTTGAGCGCCCGGCTTGACCCGCGTCCATGTATCCCGAATTAAAACACCCAGATTTATGCCCAGTAAAAACAATGAAGTCAGTCCAGTATTAGCCAATGCTTTATGTAAAATAGTAAGGATATTCCATTAGAGCAAGTCATTTCAAGCTACATAAAATAGTATCGAAAGGTATTGGCTCAGACTGCCCGATATGACGAAAAGATGCCATATTCCATGAAAATAGATGACTTTTTCATCGAGAAGATAAAATACAATGCCGACGGTGTAAAATAAACCTCCCGTTAAAAGATAATAGAAGCCCGGCATCGGCAAGGCTCGCAACAGAGGATTCAATGCGACAACCATCAGCCAGCCCATCAAAAGGTAAACAAAAACAGGAAGTAGTCGGTTACCCGCTTTTGGCATCATGTCCAGGATGATCCCAACCAAAGCCAGTCCCCAAATAATGCCGAAGAGTTGCCAACCCACGCTATTGCGAAGCGTGACCAGTGTGAAAGGAGTATAAGTGCCGGCTATCAACAGATAAATGGAAAGGTGATCCAGCTTTGAGTAAACGGCTTTGGCTCGACCATTCGTGCCATGATAGAGGGTCGCAAAAACATAAACCAGAATGAGTGTAAGCCCATAGATGCTGAAGCTTGAAATCTTCCAGGGATCACCCTGATGGATAGCAAGCGCAATCAACCAAACAACCCCGAAAATCGAGACTATAGCCCCCGTTAAAGCGCTGATTATATTAAATTGCTCGGCTTTATTTTCTAGCATACCTAGACAATTTTCTTTGCAAAGGTTGCTATTACTACTCTACTTCACGGGTTCCCAATACCAGTTCCCGCCATGCGGCTTTTTGCGGCATTAACGGTGGCATAGCGGCGAACTCCGGCTCTGGAGTCGATTTTGCGACGAGTAAATCGTAATCTCGAGTCACGACGCCACCTTTTCGAAAGAAAGCATTATAGACAGTCCAGTTAGCACGATTGCGAGAACCATCCCATGGAAAGCGGCGTAACATTGAAGACACTGTATAAAAACCATCATAAGTGTCCAGATAACCACTATAAAGCTGATCGGCTGATAGCCCTCCCGGTTTAAAAACGATGTGGGATTGGTCGTATTTATCCCAATCGAATGACACAAGCTGCTTCTTACGCATCATTTCAAACCAGGTGATGGTGCCAGGATAAGGAGTCAGTAAGGAATAGCCGCACATATCGAATTTGGCATTGATGTTGAATTTCAAGGTTTCTTCAAATACCGACGACTCATCACCCTCGAAGCCATACATGAACAGGCCGAGCACCATGATCCCGTATCGGTGCAATTTCTCGACTAGTTCGTGATAGGAATCCGGATTATTCTGAAGTTTATGGACGTTCCGCAGGGTTTGTTTGGAGATGGATTCGAAACCGATGGAGAGCATAAAACAACCGCTTTCTGCAGCCAGTTCCAACAGTCGCTCATCGTGAGCATCACGACTGTTCACTGCAGCCTGCCATTGCAGACCACGTCCTTTAAAGGCCTTCATGACATCCATCGCCCGTTTTGGCGTGCCGAAAAAATCGGCATCGTTGAGCAGAATAACACGCTCTTCGATGTGTTCGATTTCAGCGATAATGTCTTCGACAGGCCGGTAGCGAAAGCGCAGGCCATACATAGTGGGTTCAGCGCAAAACAGGCAGCCGTGATGGCAGCCTCTGGAAGTCTGGACAAAGCCTTTATTGATGTAACGGTTGCTCTTCAGCAACCCTTGTCGAGGATTGGGCATGCCGATCATAGAATGCAGCGTTTCCGCTTTGTAGATTCCCTTTAATCGATGGTGGCGCAGATCGTCGAGAATCTTGTCCATAAGGAGTTCGGCTTCTCCAACGACCACGGCGTCGGCATGTTTAAGTGCTTCTTCCGGTAAATAACTGACGTGGACGCCGCCCATGATGACAGGGATGCCTTGCGCACGAAAGGCATCGGCAATCTCGTAGCCTCTATTGACATAGGAAGTCATCGCCGAGATACCGACCATGTCGACCTTCAGATCGAAGTCGATAGGTTCGATGTTTTCGTCGGTCAGAATAATCTCATATTCCTCTTCAGGAATCAGTGCCGCTACGGCAAGAAGGCCGGCGACAGGTGAATACAGCGCTTTGCCAAAGAATAAAGGCCGAGTCGCAAAGGTATCGGCACGGGGATTGATCAGATGAATTCGGCGGGATTTAGCCATGGGATTTACTCATCTTTAAGGTGGCTACGGAAACATTTTATAAAGGGTAGATAGGTTCTGAACTTCTGCAAGCTCCTGATAAGTTTGGCGCGGATTTATATTTCGATGAGACGGACTTTCAGTTGTTTATGTGTCAATGCCGTTCCTGAGTATTACGTCTAACTCTCACTTAACAGCCTATTTCAAAAATTAATAAAGGCTTTATATAGTAAAAAATCGGAAAGAATTTGTATATACGTCAGCGCACATAGCCTGTTAATTACCAAATAGGGAGTCTAAAAAACCGTCTGAAAAGTTTTCTCAGGCGGCCAGTCGGCGGAGCATTAAGCGGGTCATAGCGAGATAGACGAAGGTTTCAGCGGTTTCCGGCAAGACTTCGTAATCCTTACTGAGGCGGCGATTGTGGTTCAGCCAAGCGAAAGTTCGTTCCACAACCCAGCGCCTGGGCAACCACTTGAAACCTTTTTGATCATCGCACCTTAAGACAACCTGCAATGCAAATTGAAACCTGTCGGCCACCCACTCCAGCAAGGTTCCGCGATATCCGCCATCCACCCAGATACAGCGCAGTTTCTTACAGGCTCCCGTCAGTCGCCGAAATAACAGCCGCGCGCCATCACGATCCTGCACGCCGACCGAAGTCACCACAACTACCCGCAGTAATCCAAGCGTATCCACCAATACATGGCGTTTGCGGCCTCTCACCTGTTTACCGGCATCATAGCCACGCGCCTCACCACCGAGGGCGGTGGTCTTGACGCTTTGGCTATCCACACAACCCGCCGTTGGGTGCTTATGGCGCCCTGCTTTCTGTCGAACCCAAGCCCTCCAGGTATCATGTAGCCGTTGCCAGGTCTTATCCTTACGCCATATCCAAAAGTAGTGGTATACCGTTTTCCAATTCGGAAAATGCGGGGGCAGTGCGGCCCATTGACACCCGGTTACCAGCACGTAGAATTTACCGTTGATCACGCGCCGCCGGCTAACTTCGCGAGGCCGACCGCCCGATTTGGCAGCTGGCAGGAGCGGCTTGAGAAGGTTCCAGGCACCTTGACTTAAATCAGATGGATAGCGTTTTGGTTTGTTCTGGTGAGATTTACGGCTCATCGGGCGGGTAAAAAAAGCGGGCAGTTTCTCAAATTGCTGGCTTCAATGCTACTTTTCAGACAGCTTCTAAGGCAAGCGCCGGCGTTTGTCCTTCAAAGCTCATTTTCAATTCCGTAAAGCGCTGATCAGTCTGTGGTGGCGAAGGCCCTGCCGCGAGCCAGGGAAATGTGGACTGGGCGAGGAATAAGCTTCTCGCGTAAAGTGAATTGAAACCGCCCTCGCCGACGATCGAAATGATTTGGGCAGCCAGCCGCTCCCACAGGTCAATCGCAACTTCCGCAGCTTTTTCTGTGGACTGCGGTATAAGGCCTTCGATTATCGTATGCCGCAGCAAGTTGCTGGTTTCCATAAGTAAAGATCAATAATCGGTCGATATAACGACATGGATAAAGACAGCCGTGTTTAAAGCTAACTAACAAGCTGATTCGTTCTGATATTAGAATAGTTTATTTTCTTAGTAGAGGTAGGGGTTTGGGGAACAATGGACCAATTATGGGAAGCTTCCCATAACCGTTCCACTGCACCTTAAACCCCATATTTAACAGCTTAATATCCTCGTGCCTGTACCGGGATCGGTTTGGCATGAATTTATCACAGCCAGAACTAGAAAGTGGGATTGCCAATGGCATAAAAATCTTGCTCCGTTCTGAAACGCAAGAATACGAGGTTCTTGATCTGCCATCGAATTACATAGAGGGATTCCTTATGGCAGTCACGGGTTCGAATCCCGCCATAGTTTCCAAAAAATAAATCCATTTACCATCCAGAAAAACCGTTAGAGTAACCGTAATTAAATCGGTTCATATCCCTTGCCCTGTCATACATGGCTTCTTCCCGACGTATCTCGTTCTTTACGACCTCGTCATATTGGATGATTTGTTGGGCTTCCCTATAATCACCCTCCCTCACTTCATGCATGACATCGGCTTGCTCTTGGGCGTTTATGTTAGCTATATCCCGATAAGCCATTTCGTCAACATAATCGTAGGCCATTGCTGTACTGCAAGCACAAATCATCGTTAAGCCGAGTATTGCTGTTTTTTTCATAGTAAAAATCCTCGCCCAAGCGTTAGTAATGGAACCAATTAAGTTAGTGGTTACTTTCCCATAGCTACGCTGAATGGGGGCTTAATGCCGTTGGCCTTATGGTTCTCATCTGAATGTAAGGACAACGATTACGGGAGGGATCCCTAAACGAGAGGTGATTTTAGAAAATGAAGAAACAAGATAATTTGAGCCACGTTTGTTTTACCATCCATTATTGATAATGAAGAATTTATAAGTTTTACTCGCTGCTTCTTTACAACAGATGCGTTGCTTTACAGAAGGTATTGGCTCATTTTCTTCACCTTGTTCGAATGTCCTTGATGATGTCTTTTAAGACTTTCGAATTCAGAATCATCCACATTTAAAATGATCATTCTCGGCGGTTATTCCAACCCGATTTTGCACAAATCAGAATAATTTCGCTATGATGAGATTTCGCTTTACCCTACCCGATTTTACAAATAGCCAAATAAAATGCTGGGGAATCAGCCGTTACACTTTGAAGCATTGGTTGAAATTTGAAAGTTGAACATCGCGTAAACTATATTTAACCAATGCAATATAGGATTAATTAATGCAACCATTAAGACCAAACATTATTGATATTGAAGCATCCGGATTTGGCGTTGACAGTTACCCAATCGAAGTGGGTATCGTGCTCAGTACTGGGCAAAAATACTGCACCTTAATCAAGCCAGCCGATGATTGGCTGTATTGGGACCAAAAGGCCGAGTTAGTTCACGGGCTAAGCCTTGAACTTTTGTGGTCACACGGCAAACCCATACACACCGTCACAAGGGAGCTGAACACTTTCTTGGAAAATAAGACGGTATACAGTGATGGTTGGGTTGTGGATAAGCCTTGGTTATCGCGATTGTTTTATAGTTCAGGAATAATACCGAGTTTTTTCCTGAGTTCTTTGGAATATATATTAAAAGAGCCACAAATGGAAATTTGGACAGAAACACAACGGCAGGTGATGGCCGACTTGGCCCTTACCCGTCACCGTGCCAGCACTGATGCCTTGGTCATTCAGGAGACCTATGTGCGAACCCAACAAATGCAGACAGAGAAAATATGTTTGCCATTGTGGTAATATCATTACCCCACCTTACATCAATACGGAATAAGTATTGTTAAATCAAGCTTGAGGTGAAGTTTAAAGGATGAATCGCAGATGGGAGGTTTCGAAATGTGCTGGGTTTCTCAAAACCAGGCGTTGGAGAGAGATGTGTATTTACCACTTCTTTGAACAGCACTAAGCGACCCACAACGGAAGTTCAGAGTTATAACTTAATTTTCCCGAAACCGGCCGATCAGAAATGAGTTTAGGATGTTTGCGTACAATGAAATAATTATGTTCATTGTGGTAAACATTAAAGTTGGCGATGGCGTTACGCTGAATCTACTGCCATAAAATGTAACAAAACGTAGCTACGACGCTGCTAGCCCCAAGAGCAAGCAAAAGGGCGCTGAATTGAAGTAATACTGCTGCCCTCTTGAGATTCGTCCTCAAAGCAGCCCTATCTGCCTCAGCCTCGTCCTGTCTTCCGCAGGCGTTTTTGCGAATGAACGCGGCTACACAAGCAACGCAATCGGTTGCACACACGCGGTGCTGAAGTGCAAGAACAGCTGAAATTCCCAGACAGATCACTCCACCAATCAACAGAAACCAGACATCGTGTGCGCGGTGAACAAACAAGGTAGGCGAATGTTCTGCAAACACGAGATCCTTTAGCAGGAAACCATAACCTGCAATTCCAAGAAGAGCAAGTCTGAGGATCTCGGCAGAGTAGGCTGTATAACGATCCTGCAATTCGAGATCGACTTTATAGACCTTCTCGTCGACAGGAAAACCAATCAAGCTCTGAGACTTCGCTTTCATACGATCTATTCAATTAATTCAGGGTTCGTGGTGATCATCTCCGCCCAATTATAACTCAATTACGGGTACCCTATCATACCCGTGAAGGATGAGGATGGTTTTGTCTTAGCAGCTGATGTTTTGGCTAATAGTCTCAACCATTTGTTTAAGAGCCGGAAAGATGAGGATCGCTATAGCGCCTTGAATACACCTGAGGCCGTGTCCACCCATCCGTTAGCTAAACATCTTGATACGTTCAATGATTGGGGAGCAGGAGATATTGTTGGAGACAGGCTTTACAGACACCCAAAAGCACCACAAGTCTAGGAAGAAATGCAATCGACATCTGATGATGGCAGAGAACGGGGTTACTTAACTTAATAAAAGTTTACGACTTGTCGTTGCTCAAAATCCTATGGGACTTTGGTGTCGTGTCGGGTAAGGAAAAGGCATTACTACCTTTCCCTCCCCTAAGAAACGGACATGAAATTTTCACCTCATCCGGCTCAAGCCTCTACTAAGGCACCATTATAGTACCCAGTTTCACTACTAAA
>JAQUOU010000031.1 GCA_028716975.1 Methylobacter sp.
CGTTTGCTCCGGCACAACGCGATTTCGCTGAAAAATTCTGGAAACGAAGCTTTGGCGGAGTGAAGATTTTTTAGCGGTAGCAACCCCGCTATTGAGCTATCTATTCTATGAGTAAGCATCAGACACTGTTATGTTCCATCTTTAGTTATCGTACCTTGGGCTTCTTTATCCGCATGATGGCTGGGCTTGCCTTTCAAAATCCATTCAAAACCCACGGCGATAAGAGTTCCCAAAAGCGAGGCCAGCACATAAATCCCGGTAGTACTTAAATCACCTCTGACTAAATCAGGCGCCAGTGTTCTAACGGCATTCATCGAGGCGCCCGTCAAAGGACTTGCCCATAATCCTGCCAAAGCAATATAGCCTCCGATCGCTAGCGCGCCATTATTGCCAATATTGCCAGGCCCCGCGGCGGTGCCTAAAATGGTATTGATCAATCCTGTCGTTAAAACAGTTTCCATTATTAATACCTTCCAATTTCCAAAACCCGGATAGGGAACAGTAGCTCCCACATTTCCCATAGGGCCAAACATTGCTTTTAGAAAAGCGGCGGCTAACAGAGCCCCCATGAGTTGGGCTAATAGATACCAGGGCACTCGTTTCCATGGAAAATGGCGTCTGCAGGCAAAGGCAACAGTAACGGCTGGATTGATATGCGCCCCACTGACGGCTCCCATGAAGTATATAATCACCATGACCATGAGACCAGGAGCTATTACCTGCATTTCTTTGGTAATTTCGCCGGTCATGGCCGATACCGCGACGGCTCCGGCGCTTACAAGAACCAATAAAAAGGTTCCCCATGCTTCAGCAAAAAGCGCTCGCCATTTATTTGGAGCGTCAAGAAAATTAACAGATTCTTCTTTGTCTTTATTAGTCATGCCTTTTATTAAATGAGTGTTTATCTTAACAGAGATCAACTGGCAAAATTCTCAACAGATCGAACATTACGGTCAATCGAGCGACCCTTATGGGTTGAGTTTAAACAAACGACACTAAAGTTCCATAAGATTTTGAGCGGTGACAAGGCACAAATCTACTAAATTAGCTCGCTTACGCGATCTCTTCTTAATATTGCTCATGGCAGCGTTTGGGCTTTGGGCATTTTCATCCCATTCTTCTTGAGCCAATTGTGGAAATTCGCTTCTGTCATGTGATAACGCTGCGCGATGAACCGTTGCGTCGAGCCGTACGCCAACAGACCCTCGATTTCCGGTCTAAAAATATCCAACTTGCTTTTGCCTGGCTCTTTGGGTCGACCCAGTGTGATGCCCTGTTCTTTTTTGAAGCGCAAAGCTTCCTTGGTTCGCTGTGAAATCGGATCGCGTTCGATCTCTGCCGCCATCGAGAACGCCAGGGCAATGATCTTGCTCTGGATACTGTCGTCCAGTTGCCAACTTCCTTTCACTGAATAGACCCGGATACCCTTGCGCGTGGCAAGCGCCAGAATTTCCATACATTCCAGCATACTACGGCCCAGTCTCGAAAGTTCGGCCACAATAATGGCACCACTGCTCTGCAATTCTTCCAGTACCTGTGTAATTTGGCGTTCCCGGCTAATCGTAAGGATTCCTGGGTAAATGCGTAAAGTCGTCCTGAAAGCCTTGCCAAATATAGCTTTTAAATAATATATCACTATCAATGGTTGTCGA
This sequence comes from Methylobacter sp., assembly GCA_028716975.1. Classification (GTDB taxonomy): domain Bacteria; phylum Pseudomonadota; class Gammaproteobacteria; order Methylococcales; family Methylomonadaceae; genus Methylobacter_B. The sequence continues at coordinate 1,653 of JAQUOU010000031.1, forward strand.
TTACACTAATCTGTCCCAATTGAACCATTTCGGTAAAGTAGCTCTGTAGCCCGCATTCTGCCTAGACAAAAGGCTGTGCTAATTAAAGTAGGTTTTAATTGGAACGAATATTTTTCATTTAAAAACTCCGACTTTACGCATTTACCCAGGAATCCTTACCATTGGCCTATTGGGATTAATACCTAAATCCTTGGCTGTCTGGGTGATCGGCTGGTCTGAGCCTATCGCCAGCTTCACGGAAGATTCTCTAAATTCGGCACTATATACGTTTACTTTTTGTTTTTCTTGATCCATTTTCGGCACACTCTCTATTTTTAGGTTATTTTATTGTGTGTCCGGTTTAATGTAGCCACTTCAAAATAAACTACAGCAGGATTTGAAAAAATAACCTACCAAATAAACCAAAGCTGACTTGAAGATTCTAGTTATCACAATTTAAAACGCCAACGGCTTAAAACTATCCTGATAATCGATTGCATTTAACACCGTATCATATAAACCGACATCCGCCTGTTCATGTTTAGAAATCCCCGTGTATTCCAAACTCGCATCTTCATAGCGTTTGAATTTATAGACCGCATCATTCATTAGCCCACTGTTAAACAACCCCAGGCTTACCAGCAACCCAAAATCTTTTTGCGTCAAGCCAGTCACTTTTCTGAACAGGTCAGGCTCAAGCTGGGTAATGACATCTTTCAAACTGCGCTCACGGTAATCGGTCAAGTACATAAACACTGGAATACGCGTGGCAAATTTGATGAGTTCTTCCTGGATTTGCTTGCGTAAGGATTTATATTCTTTTTCTTCATCCGTCATCTGTTTCTTTTCTTCCTTGCTTAAATCGCGCTCGCTGGCTTCCGCCTTAGCTTTCTTTACCGACTCGGATTTATTGATGATGGTTTCAATGTCCTGGTTTAAGCTGCGAAAGCCCTCTATATTCATTAAGGCTTTTATGGCCGCCTCGTTTCGCATCAGCTTTTCCAGCGTGCCATTATCCACATTCACCAGCAGCGCACTTTCCCAGCGCCGCGCCAATAAGGTAGCCGTGGTGCCGCTCATGGCCATATCCAAAATGCCCGCTGCGTTGATTTGTTTCATCGAGCTGCCGTCATACGCCAGCACAGGTAAAAAATGAATAAACTCGGCTACCTTGGCTTCGGGATTGCTCTCATCCACATTCAGGCGGCAACTGTAATCGGCAATCTGGCGCAAGGCTCTATCAGGCGCAAAGTCAAACACATAACATTCGTTTTTAACGATGAGTTCATTATTGGGATCATTGGCATCATGCCCACGCAATACCCACGGCGTTTGCACCCGGAACGCCGCTTGAAAATAGGTTTCAGGGCTGGTGACGTTACGCAACATCAGCATGCCTGTCCACGGCGCAACGGATACCCCTGTGGTGAGTTTGCCGCAAGATAAGGTAATGGTCTTGGTTTTAAGCGGATTACCCATGGCTTTTTTAATCGGTGGTAAAGCCGCCACGCCAATGCCGGCATCAGAACCAGCCGCCACCATCACCTCATAATCCTGATAAAACTTATTATGCTTTTGCCCGATTAAATTATTCATGGCGTGACACGCCGCCACCGTGGGTAAAAACCAAAAGGTATGCGACAGCACATTCAGCAAACGCACATCGGAAAACGGCATGGGCGGTTTTTCAGCGCCCAATTTCAAAATATCAATCGTAGTTCCGGCAAACGCGCCACGGATTAAATCCAGCCATTTTTGCACTTCGCTTTCATATTTGAATTTGGCAAGAACGCCTTCACCCGTAGCTTTGAAAAATTCGTTTAAGTCAAATTCATTAAACTCACCCTTCATGGCGACATCCCGGATCGCATCGGGCAACTGGTACGTCAGCATCACCATGCGCGGTAAACTGGCGTAAGGGTTCGGTTTTAATGCAGCATCTAACAATTTCCGTTCGCCCTGAGCCTGTCGAAGGGCCTTGTCAGATTGTAGACTGACTTCGACAGGCTCAGGGCGAACGGCCATATTTGCTGCATTTTCGGTTTTACTTCCCCACGCTTCTTTTGCACGTTGCTCGTCTGAATAGGTCCAGTTATAAATCTGCTCCTCAATAAACTCACCCGATGAAATCGCCCGAAACGGCGTGCCCGACAAATAGGGGGACGGTAAGGATTCCTTCGTAAATGAGTAACATCCCTGTTTTCAGTCGAAATCAAATGTCACCCCGTAGTCAATGGGTTCCAATTCCCGTTCCCGTAGCTCGTACATGCCCAAGCGATTGGTATGGTGCGTCCGGTAGGGGCTGAATGCCGCGACTAATTCTGGCGTTAACAGGAAGTCTTCCTTCTCAAGTTCTTTAAAAGCCTGTGTTATCGTATGGCAATTATGGAAGATCAGCAAATTCGCAATCAGGTGGTTATATTTGATGATCTTTAATTGGTTGTCACGTACATTGTCTTCAATCGTATCAGAACCGAAATAGACCCATTGGGCAAAATTGTTGAAGCCTTCGCATTTGTTCTGCGCCGACTGGATGATTCGGCGGAGTTCATGGTCACTGATATATTCCAGCAAGGAGATCGTACGGATGACCCGACCCAACTCACGGAAGGCATAATACAGCTTGTTTTTCCGGCTGGCAGTCCCCAGCTTACGCAAGATGGTCGATGGCGAAATGCGGCCGGCACGAATCGATTGCGCCACTTGCAGCATGTCCGGCAAATGGCGGGCGATCAAATTCCAGTCAATATTATCTTTGGTGAACAAATCATCAATGTGCTGGTAAGCGTCTTTAGCCGTCGGGCGAAACCACTTTAAGTCTTTCCAGTTACGGATACGTGGCATTAGCTTGATGCCCAACAAAAAAGCCAATCCGTAAACCGGTGCGCTTTGCGCCTGGGTATCGCCATGCACCGTATTCGGTTGAATATCCGACTTGTTCTTGGTGAGGCCGTCCAGGATATACACGGCTTCCCAGACCCCACAAGGGATAAAGTGTGAGAACAGGGCGATATAGTTATCGCTGACATGGTAATAGGCAATACCGCCATAGCCACCGTAACGAATGTGGCTTTCAGACAGCAAATTGTTTTCGTATAGGTTCCACTGCGTCCCGTCGGCAGCCACACGTTTCGTGTCGCCCCAATAGCCAGGCAATTCAAATTTATTGTAGCCGTTGATTACCATCGTAATCGCCGATTCCAGTTTTTCGGTGGTGACTTGGCGCTGGTTGACGAAAGACACTTGCCGGGCGCTAATGTCGGCAATGTTCTTGGCTATTTGGGTTGGCCCTATGCCTGTACCGTAAGCGAACACCGTCAGAATTTTACGGCGGTCTTCTTCCTGGAGCTTGCCTTTATGACCGCTCAATGGGGCAAAATGCTTGCCCCACCCGACCCATTGCAATGTATCGGCAAGCACATCCAGCAGGGATAGCTCCAACTTATCCAGTTTTCGTGTCAATGCTTCGTCCAGTTGCTTAAAACCCGGCGGAACCGGTTTTTTCTCTTGGCGAAGCAATTTTGGGCGGCCATCAATGCTCTTGAAATAAAGATTGTCCTGGTAAGTTGAATCGGCTTGGTGAGCCGCATCCGTAAGCAAGGTGCGGACGTGATTGATAAAGGCATCCGTTCAGGGGCAACCCCACCTCCTCGCCGTATTCATGCCGGGTGCGCCCGCATTCTTCCATCGGCACCAATTCATCCCGATGGTCTGAATAAGCATCACTACCGACCACACACATATCACCCGACTTCAATTCCAAAACCATCTGCCAACAGACACAGGCTCAAATTGACGGTAGTTGATTTTGGTCACTTCCACATTGCGTTGAGTTTCCCCTGTCACGAGCTGCCACCATTTTTCCGTTATCCAGTCGAGGTCATTTGGCGTTAGTTGGTGTTTATTTTTGGACTTAAACTCAAACCATTCGTTATGCCGTTGCCGGTGTCCAGCATAAAGGCCAGCGACCGTTCAAAACCGGCATCCTGGCTGGTGGACACCCATCTTAATTTGCTTAAAATCCGTAACAACGCCGCCCGCCTGGGCTTGAAATAATGACGCATAAAACGAAACGGATCTTTGCCGCCGTATTCGGCATGTAACCGCGAGAATTCGCACAGGTCGGGACGATTGGTCACGGCTTGGCGGATACTGTGCAATTGTTCACTTTCCGGTCGGCTTGAATTCAATATGGTTTCCAAAAATGCGAAACGGCGTAAGATTTCGTCCGTCATTTCCTGGTTGTCTTTTAGATATTTTTCTAATGCATCTTGAGCAAGATGTTCTATACGCCGCATCTGTTTACAGAAAATATCACACAGGTCATCGGTCACTATCGCCAAACGGTGCCGGATTAATGCCAAGGCAACCGTATAGCGTTTGGCGGCGGCCGTATCGATCATGCGCAGCATCCAGGCTATTGCCTTCGAGCGCCCATTGTTTGACTTTAATGACCGGAATCGTTTTTAGCGGATCAGTATGGCATGACAAAGCCGTTAAATTATCCTAACGGGCAAGCAGGTCGCGCATTCCGTCTATCGTTGGCTTAACTGCATCCCGTTTCAGGTCCTTCCAGGAACTCACACAACGGGGATCGTCGCCGACAATAAAGAGCTGATCGATAAAGGTTCGTCCCTCATTTGTAAGCGCATCATGAATTTTTGCAAAGAGTGCCTGGTTTGCCGAAACCCGTTGGACAGGCGCTTCTCGAACCAAAGTATCGAATGCCGGCAACTCATAACGATGACGCACCAAGGTTTCGATACCGGTATTGACAATATCGATGACATCTTCCTTGGTCAGCGCAGCTTCGGAAAAGGTTTGCCGCATAAGCGCCTTGCCGTCATTGCCAAATGGTTTGACGTTTAGAAAATTCCGGACTGCCGACAAATGTTTGCGTCTGGCTTGGGAACTGCCGTATTGCGCCAGGTTTTCCTTGTCATAAGGTTCATCGACAGCAGCGGCAATATGTTCGATGATTGCGTTCGGCACTTGCTTGGAAGACACAAAGTAGCCGAGCCGTTGATACGTTTTCAGCAACAGGACAAAACCTAAGCGTGTGCTGGTTGATCGAGTCATGCTGTTGCAAAACATTAATTCGGTATCCGAACAAAACATTAATTCGGTATCCGAAAGCGTATAGAATTCCTCTAACTCCGATTGAGAAAGACGGCTTTTGAACCGGGGATAGGCAGTGTCGCTGGATTGCACGGGCTAACGATCAGATACTGTGTAAGCTATAAAAAAACGCCCGTTTGTTTAACTTTTCAATTCAACTTTATTTATTTGTCTTTTGGGGCTAAAAGTGGATAATAAACCCAGTAAAATAATCATAGTCAATAATAAAATACTTTTTACCTTTAATTAACTCATTTTATGCTTATCGGTTACGCCAGAGTCTCTACTCGTGACCAACACCTGAACCTCCAGCAAGATGCGCTTCGTGCGGCCGGTTGTGAAAAAATCTTTTTAGATGAAGTGAGCGGCACGGTGGCATCCAGACCAGGTCTTGATAAATTAAAAGAACAACTACGCTCAGGGGATACCTTAGTAGTTTGGCGATTAGACAGGCTTGGCCGGTCGATCCGAGATTTAATTGATTGGGTATCGAAACCCGAACATGATGGCGTTGGCTTTAAGAGCTTGCAGGAGTCAATAGACACCACAACGTCAAACGGTAAGCTTGTGTTCCACTTATTTGCAGCGTTAGCAGAATTCGAGCGTAACTTAATTAGGGAACGTACACGTGCCGGATTAGATGCAGCCCGAGCACGTGGAAGAAAAGGAGGCCGACCGACTGCCTTGGATGCTGAAAAACGTAAATTGCTAATCGAGCTGTATGAACAGAAAAAAACACCGATTAACACCTTGTGAGAAATGATGGGGATTTCCAAGCCCACCCTTTATGCTTATGTGAAGAATAAGGGATAGCTTAAATGCATTAATTTTATGCATTTCTGGAGGATGTTACTCATTTACGAAGGAATCCTTACGCTCCCCTAATTTCCCCGGACTCCTGGAAAGTTTTCCATGTTGATTAACACTCTGGGGCATCGTTTGGTGGATCGTTGCGCTGTTGCAGGGATTTGAGACGTATGCCCAGTAGCTCGAGGTCGTCGCCGGTGAGGACTTCTCCGCTATGGATCTTGTTGAGGATTACATGCAATTGGGGGTCTTGCGAACTCTGAGGGCCGTTGGCGATTCGCTCCCTGATCAGGGCTGGGAGCCAATCGGCGACCCTTGTGAAGTTGAACCCCCAATAATTCGACCAGTTGGGTGCCGATTGTGAAGTCTTCTGAGAAGCCGAACGGAGAATAGCTTTCTCTGGCTTGCTCTTTGGCATATATGACGGGTGAGCCCACTATAGTGGCGATCAGCAGCAGGAGGTTGCCGATGGAAATTGGGCCGGCTAAGGCGGCATTGATCCGTCCTGTGTGGTGGTGGCTGCCTAGCCATCTCAAGAAGCGACCTGCGTCTTGCGACCAGACTAGTGATTGGCGCACGTCGGGGCTTGGGACGAAGATTGGTGAGTGTTTTTGGACGGCGGCTATGTGCCAGTCGAGTCGGCGGGAGGGGTCGTTGGTGCCGAGGATGTTGGGGAAGCGAACTGCGGTTACTGGGAACTTGGCCTGTTGGGAGAAGGTCGCTTCGGCGGCTCGCTTGCCCTGGGCGTAGCGGAGGTGTTGTGGGAGGGATGACCATTCTGCGTTCGAATCCGCTTGATAGTTGTATGGATTGAAGTCGTCTTCTGTGCGATCGGAGCCTGGAGCGTAGATCATGATTGATGAGGTGAAGATGTACCGGCCGACGTGCCCCGCGAATGACTCGCATGCTGCCTTGGCGTCAGATTCGGTGTAGCAGATTTGGTCGTAGATCACGTCCCACGGTCCGAGGGCGGCGAGGGTTTGAAGGGATGCTTGGTTGGTGCGGTCGATCCTCACCCGGGTCACGGTGTCCTCGAAAGGGTCCAGTGTGATTCCGCGGGTAGCGATTGTTACATCTGCCCCGTCTTCGAGCAGTCTGGAGACCAGTGCTGGACCAATGAGATTGGTGCCACCCAGTACCAGGAATTTCGTAGCCATCAGCTCATGCCTCAGTTGCCATGCCTAGTCTGCATCGGGCGTAACCCGCCTGCCGCGCAGTAGACTCAGGCAGCCCCCTTCATGGGCCATTCCTCGATCGCATATAACGTGGTGTGCGGATAAAGCCGCTGGGTTTCGCGTTGGATGCGGAATTCAGTGAATTCGTCCCATTGATCGTTGATCGCCACACAGCGTAACTTCAGCATGGCCTGCGCGCCATCGATCGTCCAATGCGTCCCGGTTCGCTCCAGTCGATCCTTGACCACCTGCCGGCAGGCACCCTCGATCACCCCAGAGGCGATCGGATAGCCTGCCACCAGGTATTCGTGATAACGCATCCGTTCCTGATGCTGTTCGAAATAGGCGCAGACCCCCTTCGACCCTCTTGCGAGCGGCCGGATCCAGGGCTTCCGTGTCCGACCAGTAGCGGAACAAGATAGCCAATCCGGTCCCGGAACAGATGGCACTCCATCGCATGAACCGCTGTCCCCTCCTGGGCGAAGGTTTCGAAGGTCCGCCACAACCGGTCCACCTGCTCGTAGCGTCGGCGCTTGTCTTCATTCATCCCCTGCTGCATCATCGTCTTGTGAGTTCTTCGTGAGAAGGGATGAAGGCAGACGTCGTCAACGCTTGCGCCTTCATCCATTGATTGGAGAACTCACTCTCCGCTATCCGCTTGTCCCGTGCAACTGCCCCGCTCAAGGCGCGGCAGACAGGTTACGCCCGTCTGCATAGGTCCAGGATGGATCTATGCAATGCGCGTAGTCAAAGCTGTCCAACAGACGTAGATCGTTTATGCTGCCGGTTCCGCGTAAATGGAATTCATTGACGAGAGTTCACCCCCGTCGGTCAATTACTTGAATCCAGGAGCCGCCATGGTGGTGTTCGTTCCGATGTAGGAACTCTGAGGTTGCCACTATGAAATGGTCGGGAGTCATCGCGAAGCCGCGCGGATAGCCCGGCTTCGATAGCGCCAGGGTGTAACCGTGGCTGGAGCGGATTTCGTTTTCCAGAGTCCCGATCCAGAATAATTCGTCATCGAGGAATGCGAGTCCGTGAATGCAGGATCCCGTATCGGGGAGTACGTAATCCAGAAGGCAGGTGGCTCCTTTGTATGCATTGATAAAACTGGGTCTGCTGAAGTTGTGCGCTGCGACGAACAGGTATTCGCCAGTCCAGAGCAGTGAATTGAAATGGTGTTTATCTTCTGCTTCGGGCGCGTGGCGTGGGCTATAGCGATACAGTTCCTGGTCCAGAAGGTCGAATTCGACGGCGACGGAATCCGAGTTCAGGTAGATGCCGATCAGAGAGTTGGTTCGTGGACTGACGGCCCACACCCAGCCCTCGTGGTAGGCCAGTTGGTGGATATTGATCTGCAGCGGGATCAGCAGGGTGCGAAGATACTGCAGCTGCTTGTCGAAGACCAGTAGTTGGCGATGGTTGGCGACGTATAGCTCGTCCTGTTGCCATGTAATACCGAAAGGCCGACAAGGGAAGACTCCATCGGGATTCGGGTCGATGAATTCCGGCCGAATTGGAATGGAGTTCGTCGTCCCGGACTCGAGATCCACGATTACGGCCAAGCGGACCATATCGGAGATAGTCGCGATAATTCTCACGCAACGCTCCCGGAGGGGGGCAGGCGTTGATACTCTTCCGGAGTCAGGGGTGGGACGGTGGCGATGGCGAGATTCTGTGCCACGTGTGCTGTGTCGCGCATGCCGACGAGTGCCGATGCAATGCCGGGAGTGGACCTCGAAAATTGGATGGCGCGTTGGGCGTCGGTGTCCAGGCCCGGTAGGAGGCCCGCTAGCTCTTCCGGCAGGTCACGTGCGAGGCGACTTTGTAACAAAGTCGCGTTCGCGATTGCCGTGATCCAGAGTTCCGCGGCGAGATCGAGGACGTTGCGGTCACCGTCCTTCGGCGGTAGTCGGGCTTCTTGCATCCCGTAGGTGAAAGGAAGCTGGATAAAGCGGAAGTGGTGGTTGTCTCCGGCGATCTCATTGGCGACCTCGGCCAGTGAGCGTAAGGAGAGGGTGTCGCCACGGTAGCCGTCCCCTGTCGCCGTCCCGTAGTACCGAATCAATCCATATCGGTGACGGCGCGTTCGAGCATCTCGAACGCGCCTCGAATTCGCGTGATGAACTCAAGCGAATCTACGAACTCCAATGGTGTTTCCGGATTGTGGAGGTAGTAGATGTCGATAGTTTCCAGACCAAGATTTTGTCGGCTGCGGTCGATTTGGTCGGTGAGAAAGGCCGGTGCTATGGAGTGCGCACCGCCTACTACGTCATCGGCTTTGAGGGTGCCGGCGGTGATCGCCTCGGGTACGAGGTATCCGCCTTTGGTGCATACTACGATCTCATCGCGACTGCCACCGCAAGTGTCGATGAACGACTGTATCGCCGTGGCAACCATGCACTCGGAGCGTTGGCGCCGGTAGGTCAGCGCCGTGTCGATCAGGTTGATACCGGCTTGAAAGGCAGCACACTCCGACATGGCATAGTCGACGTCGGTGTCGTTGTTTATTCCGCCGCGATAAGTGCCTATGCCGATGCTCGAGATGACAGTATCTTGTGCCGTCCGATAGAAGGCCGCACAGTCTTTGCTGGAACGCGCCGCGAAACGCTCGCCCCCTTCCGCGGTCGCGTGTCCAGAGAACCTCTCGCCCTGCACGGGTTTTGGAGAGGGCTCAAATCGTCGAGAGCCCTCGCGCGCGTTCTCTCGTAGTTCATCGAGGTGCCGCTGCAGCCGTTGCAGCTCGTCATAGGTCAGATGCTCACACTGGTGGAGCTTGGTCAGAATGGAATTCAGACCGGGGTGACGGGAATTCACGAGAGGATTGGCATCAGGGCTTTACTGGATTCCTCAACCATTTATTTGACTGTATCGTCGGCCATGTTGGACTCGGACAGTTTGTACTTGTGTGGCGAGAGATTCAGTATGGTCTCGGCGATAAGGAGGCGAGCCGATACGAATTGGGTGACCGGATCATCCGAGGCGTAGGAGGCCAAGGAGTCATCGAATTGTCGGTGGTCCTCGTTCATTGTGGTAAGTACGGTGCGAGCGCTCTCCACCTCATCTCGGGTGAGCGTCCTCAGTAGGTCTCGAATATCGGGGCGTTCGGCTGTGCTCGGGAAATTGCCGACTTCCCGTGCTGCCCGCCAGTAGTGGTCGAACAGGAGATGAATGCGGGAGCCTGGCACGGGGGGAGTGGGGTCGAGAACCTCCAGAATCGAGCTGAACCAGTCCACGAATTGTTTACCGGCCTGTCCCAGTTCCTGCCAACAGAGCGCTCGGAGCTGCTCCCCCAGATAATGTGCGCGGGCCAGTGCGGTGCGGCTTCCTACCATTCTGATCGGGCCGTAGGAATCTTCGAGGCTGGGTGCACGCTGCTCCGCTACGATTGCGAGAAGAGCGAGATGGACGTACACGTGGAATGCCGCAAGCGCGCGTGTACGTCCCAATAGTTTCCATTCGCCGGATCTGGCCGATTCCAGGGGGAATGAATCAATGGTGCATCGGCGCGATCGAAATCCGGATTTAGCAATGTGTGCCCGCGGCGGAAATCGTACGGCTGCTGATGCAGAGATTCGTGTAACAAGTGCTCGGCTGCCGTTCATGGATTGGAAAGCAGGCGACGGCTCAGGAAGATTGTGCCGCTCACCCTGAACTCTGAACTCGACATTCTTGTTGCCCAGAGGCCGACTCTGGGAAAGACCGCGATCAGATGGGTGTGACTCAGTGAGCTGGACGATGTGAGGGGCAAGAGTTCGTTGAGTAGCTGTGCGCCTTTGGCCAATACCACGAGCTCGTCGGCTTCGGGCGTGCAGAGCTCTTCTTCGTAATTGTTCTCCCGGACTATTTGCCGGAAGGCCCGCGTTAACACGGTGCTGGGCTGTCCCTCGCTCCAGACCCATCCGTGGTACGGAGCTGGGCCTAAGCGGTTGACGAGCCCGGATCCGATTGGGCCGAACCTGCCCTCCTCGAGAAGGCGAGTAGTCTCTTGGAACACTTCCTGGCATTGCTCTATCGGCGGGCCGTACTGAACTCCCATGTCGAGTCGCGCTTGAGCGTGTTGAATGGCGCAGCGGACCACCGTATCGCCGAAGGTGCGATACCGGCCATAGGAGTCTGTTCGGTCGAGAGCGTCGAGCAGTTCCGCCGCCGTGGGGAGATGGGTCGAAACTTTGCCCAGGCGGCGTTGGTAGCAGACGTGCAGTTGTTCGGTTATGTAGTCACTGTTGCCGAATGCGTGTTGCGCGAGTAGCGCATCTATTGCATCAAATGGCAATCTACCGCGCATAGCAGACCCGCCACTCATCAATTTCTCCAATACGGATCGAGTCCTACTTCTCTGACAGCTGTTGTCTCTTGGCTATCTGCTCCAGGATTCCGCCGGCGATTTCGATGCTGGGGTGATGGTGGGTAAAATGACCGCCCGGTGACGTATGTGTGTCATGATTCGGGGTCGCTGAAGCGCGTTCCAGTTGGTCGATGTGCGACTGCAAGCTTATTTTCTCTTCGGGCGACAAGACCGCCCGATTCTTCAATTTTTGCAAGATCGAGTCGATAGCGTATTCATCTGCCATGATAACCTCCTCCGGAGACTAACGGTTAGTGTTGATAAAAATCACAATGTAAACCGCATTGTATCGTATCTCTCGAATCATCCTGTTGTAAAGGATAGATGTAACAAACTGCAAACATAAACTGCCCAAACCGCAAACAAGGCTTGCCAACCGGATTCGGTGAGAACGGCTATTGGCCGAAGTGCCACTATCGCCATTCTCAAAGCCGCGGTTCCTGGCCAGACTGGCGGCGCTGAAGATCAGTGCGCCGACCCTGAGTCTGTGGTGCCAGCGTTTTTTAGAAGCGGGCGTCGAGGGTTTGAAGCACGGCAAAACGCGCCCCTCGCGCGTCGCGCCGTTGCCACTGGAGAAAGTGCAAGAGGTGTTGACCTTGACGATGACCGGTAAACCCGCCTATGCCACCCACTGGAGTTGCCGGACGATGGCCCGGCAGACGGGCATTTCCCGCATGGCGGTGCATCGTATGTGGAGTGAGCATCGGCTCAAGCCACATCAGATCAAGGGCTTCAAGGTCTCCACCGATCCTCAGTTCGAGGCCAAGTTGCGAGATGTGGTGGGGCTATATATGGATCCGCCGGAGGAGGCCGTCGTCTTTTCCGTCGATGAGAAAAGCCAGATTCAGGCCTTAGATCGCACCCAGGCCGGGCTCCCCCTGAAACCCGGAAAAAAACGCCACGATGACGCACGATTACAGACGCCATGGCACGACCACGCTGTTCGCCGCCCTGGATGTCCAGGCGGGCACGATCATCGGCGACTGCTTGCCCCGCCATCGCCACGACGAGTTTCGCAAGTTCCTCAAGCGCATCGACCGGCAAACCGATAAAACCCTGGCCGTCCACCTGATCGTGGACAACTATGCCACGCACAAGCATCCCAACGTGAACACCTGGCTGGCCAAACATCGGCGCTTCCATCTGCACTTTACGCCGACCTCCGCGTCATGGGTGAATCTAGTGGAGCGGTTCTTCCGCGACATCACAGAAGAACGGATCCGCCGCGGTGTGTTCCGCAGCGTGGACGAACTAAAGAGTGCCATCAACGACTACGTCCAACAACGCAACGCCCATCCCCAACCGTACCACTGGACCGCCATCCCAGAAACCATCTTGGCCAAAGTCGCCAAAGCTAAGGAAACGTTGCGGACGTTACACTAGCAATTGTCCTCTAGGTGGCTTTGCGATAACGAACAAGACCCGTTAAACCGATTAGACTAGGGCGTGTTAACACTATATCGGGTAGAATTCGCTTATGGAAATCAGCGAATCCCAGTATCGACGAATTGTGCATTGCCTCCCGACCCAGCGGGGCAATGTGAGCCTTTCCAACCTTCAAGTCCTCAACGCCATCCTGTATGTGGCGGAGCACGGTTGCAAATGGGGCGGTCTGCCGCCGTGCTTTGGCAACTGGCACACCGTTTAGGGGTACGACAACGATTTCTTCATTTTTGGGCCATAAGGATTTGACTCTCATGTGTCCATAGGTCATAGAGCAATTCTGGTGGCTGTTTTTCCATATCTAAATCGTACCGACCAAAGCGATTCATATGCCAAGTCAAATATGGACTCAGTGCAATTATCTGCCAAGATTCCAGCGGATAGGTTTCGCGCTGTAAATCTTGCAATACTCTACTGATAGAGAATACATTATGGAAAATTAGGCAGTTAGCTACGAGATGGTTGTACTTAATGATTTTGCGCTGCTCATCCCGATCATTTGTCGATATTGTGCCATCACCTCCGAAAGCTAGCCACTGAGAAAATCCATTAAATGCCTCGCTTTTGTTAGTAGCTGCGTGGATAAGTACACGCAATTCAGAGTCATTGATATATTTCAACAAAAACTCTGTTCGGATGACATGTCCAAGCTCACGAAACGCTTGATATAGCCTATTTTTCTTGCTGTAAGTTCCCAATTTTCGCAACAACGTTGACGCAGTAATCCTGCCAGCCTTAATAGAAAGAACTACCCGTATAACATATCCGGCAAATGAGTCTGGATCAGTTTCCAGTCAATTGTATCCGAAAACAGCGTATCGATATGTTTGTAAGTGCTGTTTTTGTCAGGACGATACATTTTTAAATCTTTCCAATTAGGGGTTAAATAACCAAAGGACGAACGGTAATCCTTCGTCTATGCTCAGGAGAGCGGTGTTGATTCCGTTCGTGGTGAGCCCTTCGGCTATCTTTGCCGAATCATGAGCGGAATCGATTTGTTCAGCACTTCCTTAAAAATGTTGCGTTAGGCTATCGCTAACCCAACCTGCATCCGGCTATCTTCTACATTAAGAGTTAGAGGAAAACACTATCTACTCGCAAACGCATAGACCATGCCTAAATCGGTTGCCCTTTGAGCGTCATTAAACTGCTCTGATTTGACCCTGGAAAAGCCCTGTTTAACCAGCAATGCCACAACTTCCTGTGACCGTTCGGAGAAATGCTCGACCTCCAGAACGACTTGCCTGATTTTCTGCCAATCGTGCTTGTCGATACCCATCAAGACATCGAGCTCGCTGCCCTCCACATCAACTTTGAGCAAATCGATACGGTCGATACGCTGCTCGCGGATGATCTCCGACAGCGTTCTCACTTTACAATCAAAATGTTTGATTTTCGATAGCCATTTAACTACAGCATCGAGCACAACCATACGGATCGGCAGTGGAAGCAGTCGAAGCCAGGGCAAAAGCTGACCCGCTTCGAGGTCGGCAAGGAGGGAGAGTTTGAAACGAGTGCGCGCAATCTTTAAATTTGCTCCGTCCACATATGCGGAGGACCAACTTGGCAGTCTGGGAAAGTAAGAAAAATTTAGGCTTTTTTGTTCGCGTGAAAGCCCGATCGAAAACGTCTTGAATCTATCCGGATTTAAACGAGAGGCGTTAAGCCGCAGCACCTTAAAAATGGACGGGATCGGTTCGAAGGCGAAAAGCCGTACATCGCCACCGCACTGCCGATAGACCGAGAGTGCAAACAGGCCTATGTTAGCGCCCACATCAAATACGGTATCGCCGCCGCGTACAGTTATACCGTGCCGGAAATAGTTGGGGATATCATGATCGTGAAGATATCTTGCCTCGACTTTGTTCAGGCAGAACGCAGTCGTACCTCGACTATCAAGTGTAAGTTGCGGATAAGATGTTGGAAACATATTGGCTCCTTATCAGTAGACTTCTTACGAAGCCCATAGATATATTTATTGAAGCCCATAGATATATTTATTAAGGTGGAGTGGGACACGAATCCCATTGCAAGTGGCGGGTTACTCCAGCGTCCCCTATAAGGACAAGTGCGAAGTAGCCCAAGAGTGTTTTTATATGGGTTGTTTTTGCTGTGAAAAAATGACTTCGACTTCCGCACCGTCTGCTTCAATCCAGTGCTTATGCTCTTCCATCTGCCGCTGCTGTTCTTCTATCTGCAAACTACTTTGCAAGCCTCCCCGGACAATCCGCCGCTCTTCACTTTCTCCATAAAGCTCCGGGTGCAGATAAAGACCCCGTTCATCGGTTGGCTTTTCCTGTTCCACGGCATTGCGGTGAGCTTCGGCCCAGTTGTCCTTCCGGATGCCGGTCACCTGCCAGGAAACCTTCATGCCGGCAGCTCCGCCACCTATTTTAAACTGATTATGCGATACCTCCTGTGCTATATACAGGTTAGGTCCGGGCGCTCCGATTGCTGTTAGCTGATAGCGAAAATCCCTGTTGAGAGCCTCGAACCATTCGGGAAGCTCCACGCTAGCCTCGCCGTTAGCATCCACACTAACAACCCCATCGTAAACATTCTTCATATCGGAGGATTCGACCACGGTATGAGTAAGATATTTATTGGCCGGGTCTAGCGGATGGTCAATCCGGAAGAGCTTGCTCTGCGCCTCGATAGTGCCTGCGAAGAGAGTATCGTTGACAAATGCACTGCCGGCCACAGCCAAAGTTCCGCCGATACGAACCTGGCCGTCAAATAATCCCGCAAAGCCGGGAACCGGGCCTACACCGTGCACACCGGCACCGCCAATGCCGGTTTTCGGATCGGCTCCTTCGGTGATTCCCAGTACGCCGGTGGCGCCGTTGCGTCCTATACCGTGCACACCAATACCATCCTGGAGGTTAGTCGCAGCCTGTTCGGTCGTACCTCTCACTCCCGGACCGGTGGAACTGCGGCCAAGCGCGCCAGGACCCGTTCTACTGGTGCCCTTCAGTCCGGTACCAAAGAGCCCGAGGTTCTGGCCTTCCACCGCCGTGCCAAGGAAGGAGTCGGCCCGCAGGCTGTCACCTTCGTTCACGATATATAACTGCAGGCTATCCGTGTCTTCACCGAATCGGCTAAGCCTTGTCGTAGACTCCGAGCTATTATCTTGACCGATAATTAAGTTATTTCCATTTGACATTAGATAATCTCCTTCTTCAGGGGTAAAAGTTTCGGGATAAGGAGGGAACGCTATGTTTGCGAAAGCTTATTTGGCATTCAAACCCGCAAACCAGTCGCCGATTGTGCGCGATCTCCTCAATGCCTGCGGCATCCAATTGTCATGCCCCAACACTTTCGAGCTACTCGATGCCGGTCTGGAAGCGGTGGTTAAGCGAATCTTTTCCTCATTTACGAGAGGGTTGCCATAGGCAACCCTTAAGTGTAATCGGGCTATCTTTTACAGCGACGTAACCAGCGGAGGCCAAAGAGGCCGCTGGCAAATAGTGCTATGGCTGGAGGCAGGGGGACCGCCGCTACAGTATAGGTAATTTGCAATGCCGGATCTAAAGCTGCATTGGCAAAGTCGCGCGTATAAAAGGCACGGAAGTCACGGATAGTGGATTCGTCGGCATTGACAACTGCCCATCCGAAGTTGGTTGCCGGTGTATCCAGCCAACTTTGCACATCGTTTACCAGTGCCGTGGTTGACTGCCATGTAAACGATTTGTCGATTACGTTGTCGACGAGCGTGCTGGCGCTGGCTGAGGCAGCAAAGTCGCCACCCGGTGTCGTCCACAGCGTGCCCGGAAATAACCGAGCATTCCAGGTAGCGTCACCCGTGTTCGCAGGAAACCCGTTACCCGACCCACCGATCGGCTGACCCTGTCCCGTTGTGCCTTCGCCCCAATTGCTTGTAAGAGTATGGAGTTCAATATTTCTGGGAGTTGGATCTCCCACACCCCCACCTGATCCGGCCACTTGTCCCAAGGACAAGGTCAATTGTACGGCGTTAATCGTAGCTCCAGTGGGAACTGCCCCCGCAATATCGAAATCAAGAAGTCCGCGCCGCGGAGACCCTCCCCCATTGGTTCCGGCAAACAGGACGGGCCCCGCACCGTTGCTGTTATTAGTGTTATTCTCGTAGATGGTCGCATCCCTGCTGGCTCCGATTGTGATCGTAGTCGCCAAAGCCGGCAAAGAAAGGGTGGCTCCAAATGTTATGACGGCGGTGTTTCTTAAAAATAGACTCAGCATATGCATCTCCTCTGGATGTGTGACAGGAAGGTAGGCGGCCGCTACTGATGGGCCAAGCTCCTATTGGGTAATGAACAGCATTTAAGGTGTTGTTTCTAACGCTTATAGTGAGCTGTAATTAATGCATAAATGAAAGTAGCTTGTCAACAAACTAATGAAATAAAATAGATTAACTATTGAGTAGTAAGTGATATGCGATCTTCAATTAGGTCAGCAAAACCGGCTTGATAGGACGATCAAACATGACGCTGTCTTTATTCAGCTGACAACCCCTGCTAATCAGGATTTATAAACCTAAAAACCGCACTTGGGGCATGTGAAAGCCATTCGTGCTGAGCCTGTCGAAGCATGAACGGCTTTCACATGCTTTTGGTGAGCATACCAAAATTCCGCCCACCCTTCGACAAGGCTCTCCTGAGCGTAATCGAAGGGCTCAGGATGAACGGAATTTTGGTATGCTCAACTGCGGTTTTTAGGATAAAGCACTTAAGATATAAAAACCTTGAAACCACCCGAATTACCGTTACATCAGTGTTTATCAATCACGTCCTCTTTCAATACATCAAAAGCGTTCAATGCAATAGCCAGACTGAGTTTCAGGTTAATAATACAGGCAACGGTGGTGCCGGTAAAAATGCAGATCATGATGGCGATCTGGTATTTTACCGCCAGCCAGGGCTCGCTGCCGCCCAGAATTTGCCCGGTCATCATGCCGGGCAGTGAAACCAGCCCCATAGTGGCCATGCTCGCGATAGTCGGGTTGATGGCGGCTTTAACGGCCTGGCGAAAATAAGGCCGCACGGCTTCCCAGCGTGACGCGCCCAATAATAAAAAGGTTATATATTCGCTCTCGTTCTTGCGCAGTGCTGAATAGAAGCGTTCCAAAGCAATGACATTGCCCTGCAGGCAATTGCCGAGAATCATGCCTGCCAGGGGCACGATATAGCGGGCGTCATAGTAGTGTGCAGGCTGAATGACCAGTATCACCAGGTAGGCTGTGGTAAACAAAATGCTGGAGGCAATGGCTGTAAAGGTGGCCAGGAAAAAATGGCGGGCTTTGAGCCCGGCGCGCTGCAAAATACTCCAATCGGCGACCAGCAGCATCACCAATATCCAGAGTCCATTAAGCCAGGGGTCGTTGAGACGGAACAGTATTTTCAGGTAAATACCCACCAGTGTTAACTGAATGCTCATGCGCAGAATGCTGATGGCGATGTCCCGGCTCAAGCGCAGGCCAATCAGCCACAGCAGCAGCCAGGGCAGCAAACAGAGGCCATAGAGCAGCGCCATCTGCGGCACGGCAATATCAAGCGTGTTCATGGCGTGTTACCTGGCTTAAGCGGCCTTCTTCCAGTTTAAGGGCAAAATCGCAGCGGTTTATCCAGTCGGGATCATGCGCTACCGACAAAACCGTGAGCTTGGGGTCGGAAAACACAGCAAAAACGGCTTGTTTGCTTGCTTCATCCAGTGCGCTGGTAACCTCGTCCAACAGATACAGGTTTTTGCCCAATAGCAGACCGCGAGCCAGGGCGATCCGTTGCTTTTCACCCACGGAAATATGATTGCTCTCCTGCTTTAAAATTTCCGCTGACAAATGCAGCCGCTGCAATGCCGCAATAAGTTGAGCTTCCGTGGGCTGTTCGCCGCAATGTGCTTTAAATTGAAAAGGCAACAGCAGTGCTTCCCGCACAGTGTCAGCGCCCAGCACAGGCTCTTGCCCGATATAAGCCGTGCAGCTTCGTATGGCCCGAATGGATAAATAATCCAGCGGTTTTCCCTGGAAGTAAACCACACCCCCGCTTAGGGCGTGGAGTCCTAGCAAGGTTCTTAAAATACTGCTTTTACCGGAACCGGATTTACCGCATAAGACTGCTTTTTCACCCGCCAAGAGATCGAAGCTGATGTCAGACAGGATTGTTTTTCCACCTGCACTGACCGATACATGTTCGAATTGGATGATGGAAGTCAATATAGGAAGATTGCTGTTAATTTTGAATTCGCCATTACGAAAAAATGAATTTGAAGGTTATTTAATACCTAACCTGCCAGAAATGTAAAGTTAGCTTACCTGCATTGCATTTTCCTATAAATCATGGGAACCTCTAAACATCGCAGCAGTCACATTTTTCAATCTCAATCTTTGCAAGAGGATGACTCAATAATATGGCTAATACGCTACTTACCCAGAAAGCTGAACTTGTCGCCAAGGCGCATTTGCAAATGCAGCTCGAACTGGCTGATAACCCGTGGAATATGACCGAAAAACTTGCTCTCACCTGCCGAATCCTTTTCGATGCAGGGCATGATTCCGGCTTGGCAGGGCAAATCACCGCACGGGCTGAGACACCCGGCGCCTATTACACTCAACAATTCGGTCTCGGCTTTGATGAAATTACCCCGTCCAACCTAGTGCTTGTAGACGAAGATTTAAATGTGCTCGATGGCGCGGGAATGCCTAATCCCGCCAATCGTTTTCATACCTGGGTTTATCGTGCGCGCCCCGATGTGAACTGCATCATTCATACCCACCCGCTGCATATTGCCGCCCTGTCTATGCTGGAGACGCCGTTAATCGTGTCGCATATGGATATGTGTCCGCTATTTGAAGATTGCGCCTTTTTGAAGGATTGGCCGGGCATACCTGTCGGCAATGAGGAAGGCGAAATTATTTCAACAGCGCTGGGCAGCAAACGGGCGGTTTTACTTTCCCATCACGGCCAACTGGTAGCGGGCAGCACCATTGAAGAAGCCTGCGTGCTTGCCGTGCTTTTCGAGCGGGCCGCGAAAATGCAGCTGATGGCAATGGGAGCCGGGGAAATTCAGCCCATACCGCAAGCATTGGGCCGCGAGGCCCATGACTGGATATCAACTGCAAAACGCAACCAGGCGTCATTCGCGTATTATGCCCGCCGTGCCTTAAGAGCTCATCCCGATTGTCTGAATTAGGTTACCTACATATATTATAAAACCGGAGTCCGGTTGTTTTATTGAGGTTATTATTCCACTTACCAAAGGACTTACTGTTATGTCAAAAACTCTTTTCAAAGGCATTATTTCCTACCCGATCACACCTTTTAACGCCGAAGATGGCGGAGTTGATATTGAAACTCTGGGGCATTTGATTGATCGTCTCATCAAGGACGGCTCCCATGCCATTGCACCCCTGGGCAGCACCGGCGAAAGCGCTTACCTGAACGATAATGAATGGCATGAAGTGGCTGAAGCCTCGATAGACAAAGTTGCAGGACGCGTGCCGGTTGTGGTTGGAATATCGGACCTCACTACCCGAAATGCCGTGCACAGGGCAAAATTTGCCGAGAAAGCAGGCGCCGATGCGGTCATGGTTCTACCTATTTCTTACTGGAAGCTCAGTGAACGGGAAATCTTCCAACATTACACGGCAATCTCCGAAGCCATCGGCATTCCCGTCATGATTTACAATAATCCCGCCACCAGCGGCATTGATATGACGCCGGAATTAATCGTGCGCATGGTTAAGGAAATTGATAACGTAACGATGGTGAAGGAAAGCTCAGGCGACATCCAGCGCATGCACCGGCTTTTTAACCTTTCTGATGGGGAAATCCCCTTCTATAACGGCAGCAATCCCCTGGCGCTGGAAGCTTTTGCCGCCGGGGCGACCGGCTGGTGCACGGCTGCTCCCAACCTGATCCCCGCATGGACGCTGCGGCTTTACGAGGCGGCCATAGCCGGGGATTTAAAACAGGCGCGGGAAGTTTTCTACAAACAACTTCCTCTACTGCAATTCATTCTTAAGGGAGGACTCCCCACTACTATTAAGGCAGGCTTGCAGTTGCGCGGGTTTGAGGCGGGCATTCCACGCCAGCCTTTGCTACCCCTGGATGCCGCCGGTCAAAATGAGCTGGCCGCAATGCTTAAACAATTAAATGGCTGATTGTTATGCGAAGGCCGGGTATGAACTTGGCATAACTTTTCGCTTTAAGGAAACTCTGAACAAGTCCTTCGACAAGCTTCCTTCGACAGGCTCAGGACGAACGGTAACCCTTAGCCTAGGCTCAGGAGAACGCCGTTGATTCCGTTCGTGGTGAGCCCTTCGACTACGCTCAGGAGAGCCCCTTCGACTACGCTCAGGAGAGCCCCTTCGACTACGCTCAGGAGAGCCCCTTCGACTACGCTCAGGAGAGCCCCTTCGACTACGCTCAGGAGAGCCCCTTCGACTACGCTCAGGAGAGCCCCTTCGATTACACTCATGGCGAGCGTGTCGAACCATGAACAGAATCAACTTATTCAGAGCTTCCTTAAAAAAACTCAACCATTAACCTTCCCGATTACATAAATCTTTCAGTCGAGCTATAAGGATTAGAGGGACATGAACCTTGCGTGCAATCCCTGGCTTTAGTATTCCTCCGCCCATAATGCCGAAAATAACCTTGACGCTCACTTGAAAAATGGATGGAGTCAGGGCTAAAGCCCGAAAATTAATCAGGTTAGCTTTTTTTCATCGCCAACATTGCCTATCACACCGGCTGTTGCGATAAAACGCAGGGCATCCTCAACAGACATATCTATTTCCACTATATTTTCCCGTGCCAAAATAACCGTGTTTCCTCCCATTTGATAACTGAACGGCAGAAATACGGCAACTTGATCACTGGCAATAAAGCTTGAAAACTCCTCAGAATCTGAAACGGTAATAAAGCCTATCTGTAAGCCGTTACCGTGAGGTACATTAACCAAAACCACTTGTTTGAATTTTCCTTTCTGCTCACTGGAAAAAAGTGAAATGAAGTCGCGTATCGCTGTATATATGCTTTTTACAAAGGGAATCTGGATTACAAGCTCTTCGAAGGTATTGAATATCTTGAGGAAAGTTTGAGACTCCAGAAATTTTCCGAAAATAAATACTACGGCAAGACCTAAAACAAATCCCATCCCTTCTATATACCAACTGTCGGGGAAAAAGAACTTGAAGATATTTCCCAACGCCAATTCTGCAGTACCGGCAAGCCAGATGAGCAAATAAAGGGTGAGTGTAAGGGGAATAATAGCGATTAACCCTTTAAGAAAAGTCTTAGTGACCGGTTTCATTTTTAATTTCCAATTATTATTATTCATATGCTTGATGTTAATTAAAAAGTTAAGTTTATAAAACTCATTCCTCGCGAAAACTCACCCCGCATATTCATAGAACATTAATGCGCTTTAAATGTACGCCTTTTGCATATGAAACAAAAGCTCACCTCCTACTCTATACATCGGACGTTGCCAATGACGTAGCGTTTATCGTTTAAATAACCGCCAACTGGAAGAAGAAAGCAGCTCTATCCCTTACTGCTCTCTCACCAGAGGACATCCGCCTATAAATAGACTGGCGGATCTATCTCCCATTCCCGCATTGCCTGCTCCCCTGGACGATCAATTTTAACCTTGCCGTCCCTGGTTGAGGTTACCCAGCTTGCCGGAATGTAATGATGCTGACCGGTCTTATCTTTCTTCAACTTGATGATACTCGTCCCTTCCATGTGATCGACAGTAGCGAACTGCCCCTCCTGGGAGCAGACAACAGGCATATTAGGCCTAATTTCGTCGGTATTAATCATGGTTTTTCTCCTGCTGGCTCAGCCTGAGCGAGTTGTATTAAGTTCCTGAATATAATAGTTCAGGCAAGGTTTGACAAGGCACTGCCTGTTATTCCGCACTTTAACGAGATTACCCGATTTATTCTATATGAGGGAGTGACTGCAGACTTCATTAACCCTTTGCTTGAATTTTAAATATATACCTATTGGATCATCTCCTGTCTGTACGATTACGCACGTAGAAAATGACTCATAAATGTTAGGTATTCATACTTTATCCCGGCTTTTCCAGCAAGGGTAATTAGCTTAACTACCCTCCATGACAAGCTTGCCGGTCTTTTAAATACCCACGATTTTGTATTAATTAGACTAAAACAACCCGACGTTTTATACAACTATAACTTAATCCGCGCTATATTTCTTACCATCAACCTCTTTAAAATGAGAACACATGTTAAGCCTATTTCACACGGCGGATTGGCATCTTGGCCATTATTTGCATGGCGTATCGCGGCAATTTGAGCACCAGCGATTTCTTGACTGGCTGCTGGGTGAGTTGCTGAGCAAACAGGCCGATGCGCTTATTGTTGCCGGTGATATTTTTGACTCGGCTAATCCATCAGCGGCTGCGCAAGCGCGGTTTTATGAATTCCTGGTAAAAACCCGAACCCGGCAGCCTGATCTTGATGTGATATTGATCGGCGGCAATCATGATTCCGCTTCCCGGCTGGATGCGCCCTCGCCTATTTTAAATGCCCTGGGCGTCAAAATTGTCGGCGGCCTGATGCGCGATGATCAAGGCGGTATTGATTGGGATCGGCTGATAGTGCCGTTGACTAATAAGTCGGGGGAAATTACAGCCTGGTGCGGAGCCATGCCGTTTTTACGCAATGCCGATTTACCGGCCGGGGAGCAAGGCAGCGATTCGTTAATTGCCGGCGTTACAATGCTTTATGCGGAATTGATTGCGCAGTTGCAGAAAAAGTCAACACCGGGCGAAAGCCTGATCCTGACCGGGCATTGCTATATGGTGAATGGCTGCTTGTCTGAATTAAGCGAGCGTAAAATACTGGGCGGCAATCAGCATGCACTGCCCGTCGAGCTGTTTCCTGATAATATTGCTTATGTAGCATTAGGCCATTTGCATCTGGCCCAGCGGGTAGGTTTAAACGAGCATATTCGTTACAGCGGCTCGCCGATTCCTCTATCATTTGATGAAGCCGGGTATACGCACCAAGTTGTTCAGGTCGATATTAAACCCGGCCTGCCCCTAGAAACCATGGCCGTTAAAATTCCCCGCAGTATTGAGCTGATAAGAATCCCCAACGGCAAGGATTTTGCCGTGCTGTCAGAGCTGGTTTTTCAATGGAAGACCTGCAGTTTGAAGATAACCTTCCGCAGGAGCAATGGCCGTTCGTTGAATTGAGAATCAAGCTGGAAAAACCGGAGCCTGGTCTGCGTCAGCAAATTGAAGAAATGATCGCCAAACTGCCCATGCGCTTATTGAATATAACTACGGCTTACAGCGGCAGCGAAAAAAGCCTGGCTGATCTAAAAATCGAAGAACGTTTGGAGGAGCTTCAACCATTGGATGTTTTTCAGCGCTGTTACCACAATAAGTATGACCAGGAAGCGCCCGAAGCCATGAATGCGTTATTTAATGAGTTGCTTGAAAGTCTGCAAGGAATTCAAATTATGCGCATTTTAGCCATTTGTGGAAAAAACCTGGCCAGTCTTGCCGGACCTTTTGAGATTTTGCTGAATGCAGGCCCGCTTGAGCAGGCTGGTTTATTTGCCATTACCGGACAAACCGGCGCCGGTAAAAGTACGATTCTGGATGCTTTGTGTCTGGCGCTGTATGCCCGACTACCGCGTCTGCCCGATGGCCACGGTTTTGCAGTAGGCCATAAAGATGAGGATGAAAATCTGCGCGTAACCAGCAATGATGTGCGCTCGATATTACGCCGCGGAACCGGCAGCGCTTATGCCGAAGTCGATTTTATGGGCAAGGATAAACGTATGTATCGTGCGCGCTGGGAAGTCAGCAAAGCCCGCGGCAAAGCGGATGGCCGTTTGCAGGCGCAGGAAGTCACATTGATTGATATTGTCAGCGGTCAGGGCATTGGTCAGGGTAAGAGACACACGCTGGAAATGATCAGTGACTTAATCAACCTTAATTTTGACCAGTTCCGCCGTTCGGTTTTATTGGCGCAAGGCGATTTTTCCGCATTTTTAAAAGCAAAAAAAGACGAACGTTCCAGTTTGCTGGAGCGCATTACCGGCACGGAACTTTATTCCGACTTGTCTATCGCCGCATTTGAGCGGGCCAGACAGGAAAAAGACGAACTAAAGCGGATTGCAAGCCGGATGCAGGATCAAATCCCGCTGGATGAAGAAACCCGTCAACTGCTGGCGCAGCAACGGGATCAATTCATAGCCCAGTTAGCCGATCTGGATAAACAAATCGCAAGCAACCAGAAAATTATCGACTGGCATGTCGAACTGAAAAAACTGCAAGAAGCTGAACGGGTCGCCCGCAATATTCTTACCGGCAGCCAAAAGGCTTGGGATGCTGCAGACGCTGAGCGGCAGTTAATACGGAAAGTCGAAGCCGCGCAGCCTTTAAGACCGCTGTTAGGCCAGTATCAAACAGCAAACGCCGAACACCGGGATGCCGAACAAAAACTCAAAGACAGCAGGGCTCAACAAATAGCCGCTGATATAAAACTGCAAAGCGCAAAGGAACAGCTTGAAATTCTGGTTGTTGCGTTAACCGAAGCCGAACAGCAGCAGCAACAGGCGCAGCCCGTATTAATTAAAGCGCGGGCACTGGATACCCGCATTGAAATTATCGGACAAACGGTCAGCACCTTGGCTGCTGAAGAAAACCGGCTGCTTGTCGTGTTGGACAGTGCCGAAAAAGAGCATCAATCCCTATTAACTCAGCAGGGTGAACAAATCTCTGCGCGGCAACAGCTTAACGGCTGGCTGGAACAAAATCAGGCGATTAAACCCATCGCAGCCGAATGGAGTCGATGGGATGCCGAGCTGGAACGCTATCAAACCTTGAACAGCCGGAAAACAGACGCCGAACAAAATGCTGAGCAGTTAAGGCGGGCGGTTACCAGGAATGAGCTGAGTTTGGCTGAGTTAAAGCTGGCTATTGACGACAGTCACAATAAACTTGAACAGCATCAACAGACG
Organism: Methylobacter sp.; assembly: GCA_028716975.1. Classification (GTDB taxonomy): domain Bacteria; phylum Pseudomonadota; class Gammaproteobacteria; order Methylococcales; family Methylomonadaceae; genus Methylobacter_B. The sequence goes on from JAQUOU010000031.1 coordinate 27,506, forward strand.
CTGGCGCAACTGAAAACACAGGACAGCCGCCAGTCACTTGAAGACCTGCATCGTTCAAAAGACGAGCTTGAAATCAAACGCGACCATGTCACTCTTGCACTGAATCTCGTAAATCATGTACAGGAACTGCAACAGAGTATCAAGCAGGACAAGGATAAGCTGGCAACTACCGAACAGACGATTAATGAAAGCACACTGCAACTGCAAACATTAAACCGGCGGCAGATGGCTAATAGTGCCGCTCTGATCGAGGCAAAAAAGGCTTTGGAACTGATACAGGCGACAACGCATAAAAACGCCGAACAATTCCGCTCTTTATTGCAGCATGATCAGCCCTGCCCGGTTTGCGGCGCGCTTGAACATCCCTGGAAAAACCAGGCGAGCATAGGCAACGAACATGTCGCAGCACAGTTAGTTCGAGTTTCCGAGCTGGAAAGCCTGAATGAAATGCTGATTAAAGCTATCGCTGAATTGAATAAAGGTATCAGTCAGGGACAGGATCAGAAAACCGCACTGGCAGGGAAGCTGGCCGAGGCGCAGACAAAACGGGCTCAATGCGGCAAGGATTGGAGCGCTTTAGCACTGTACGATAAAGCTGATTTTTCCATCACCAATGTTCAGCTTTTGCCAGCACTTAAAAGTCACGATGAACAAATAAGCTCTTCGTTGACGCTAATCAAGCAGCAGGAAAAAGCGGCCCTGGCATTACAAAAACAGCTTAAAGCGGCACAGGATTTATTCAATGCGGGCAAGCAGAACAAGGAAAACTTATCTGCAGAACACGCCGCGCTGGATAAACACTACGCTAAAAACAAAGCCGGCCTGGAGCATATCGCCAACGGAATTCAGGAGCAGGAAAAACAGCTTAAAGCAATTGCCAATTTATTGGCGACACCGTTCCGGCAGTTGGAAAACTGGCAATCTTGTTTAGTGGCTTCTACAGCACAATTCAGGCAAGACTGTACGGCAAAAGTAAATCAATTCCAGCGCACCGAACAGCAGATTGAAACCGCTGCCAAAGCACTGGAAAAAATCAATCATGATGAAAAACTCGCCGAGCAGGTGCTAAAACAAAATAGGCAACAATACCGGATTAAACAGGCCGAGTTAAATGCCCAAACAACAGAACAGCAAAAACCGGCACAAGAGCGCGACGCCGTGTTGCCAAAGATTACCTCCGACAGTTATGAGCAAACCATTAACCAAAATGTACTGGCAGCAAGAGCCGCCCACCAGCAGGCCGGTAACACAGTCAATCAAGCGGAAACCGAGCTGGCAACTCATAAACAAAATCAGCAGCATTGGCAAACTGAGACCGGCAGGCGTTACAGTAACCTGGAAACAGCCCTAAGCACGCTCAACCAAGCACTGGAAAAGGAGGCCATTGATCTTGATCAGTTAAGCCGGTTGCTGGAAGAAGACGATCTCTGGCTGACTGAACAAAAAACCCAAATGGCGGCACTGGAGCGCGCCCCGCAGGAGTCGTCGGCATTATTAAAGGTAAAAACGGCCGATTGCCTGAAACATCAAAGCAACCCTGTCGCTAAATCAGAGGAAGACGCCAATAAATTATCGGTCGAATTGCAGCAGCAAAGACAGCTTGCGCATACCCAAAAAGAAGAACACGTCATACTGCTTAGGGAAGATGATAAAAAAATCGAAGCCGGGCGTCTTTTGAAAGCGGAGTTGGACAGCCAACAAAACCGCTGGCAGTAATGGGAAAGCCTGAATGACACAATCGGCTCAAGAAATGGCGTCAAATTTCGGGTGTTTGCCCGAAGCCTGACCCTGGAAGCATTGCTTGCGCACAGCAATCAGCATCTCAAAGACTTCGCCAAACGCTATGCCCTGCAACGCGTGCCCGGCAGCGATCTGGAACTGCAAATTATAGACCGCGACATGGCCGACGATGTGCGCAGCGTACACAGCCTGTCAGGAGGTGAAAGCTTTCTGGTGTCTCTGGCGCTAGCATTGGGTCTGGCGTCGCTGTCATCCAATAAAACCCAGGTTGAGTCATTATTCATCGATGAAGGCTTCGGCAGCCTGCACCCGGAAACCCTGGACATAGCCATCGCCAGCCTGGATACCCTGCAAGCTCTTGGCAGGAAAGTCGGCGTTATCTCGCATGTGCCAATTTTGGTTGAACGGATTGGGGCCAAGGTGGTGATCGAAAAATTGGGGGGCGGGCGTAGTAGTGTTATGGTTGTTGGGGGATATTGATCAATATTTATCATAAAATATTTAATTATGATACTAAATAATGATACCATTTAATCATGAAACGAAAACACCTAAAAACCCTTGAGCTGATTTTTTCCAGGCCGGCTTCAGCTAATGTGCGCTGGTCTGAAGTTGAGACCTTATTGCTGGAACTGGGCGCACGTATTGAAGAGCGCGAGGGTTCGCGGATGTTAATCCGGCTGTTCGATGAACGGCGAGTTTTTCATAGACCGCATCCTTCACCGATGACCGATAAAGGCGCAGTCGCCAGTTTGCGCGACTGGCTCAATGACAATGGGGTAAAACCATGATTAATCAAATGATCATTAACGGCGTTAAAGCCGTCATTACTTATGATTCGGATATCGATCTGTTTCGCGGCGAATTTATCGGGCTTAACGGTGGTGCTGATTTTTATGCCGCCGATGCCGAAGGCTTAAGGCGCGAAGGAGCGATTTCGCTTAAAGTATTTATGGATGCCTGTCAGGAAGACAGAGTTGAACCATTTAAAGCGTATTCAGGGAAGTTTGTTTTGCGTATTCCGCCTGAAGACCATGCTGCTGTTACCCGAGCCGCTCTCGCGTCCGGTAAAAGTTTGAATCAGTGGGCAGTTGAGGTGCTGAAACAGGCGGCTAGTCAATAACTATTTTTTAAATTTCAAAAAGTTGCTGAATTCGCGTAAGGATTGACAATCCGATCTGCAATTTGGGCAAAAAGCAAGTAGTAAGTGCAGGGCAGTTTCGCGACAGCAACCCGCTTATCAATGCACAACATCAAAATCAATTGGACAAAAATCACTTGGAAAAGCCCGCGAGGAAAACCGCGGATTGCCTAACGGCAAATCCGCCTTACAGCTTTACAGCTTTTAGCTTATGGAAGAGAATGTAGAAAATAAATTCGACTCTGTGCCGTGGCGTATAAAAGAAATGGACGAATTAATTGAAGAAATCAAAGACTGGATAGTCAGTTCTTCCGAATAACTCATTATCAGCAAGTAGCCTGGATGGAGCTTGCGGAATCCGGGATTTCGTGGCTTCGATGTCCCGTATTCCATTGCACTTCATACGGGCTACTTGCTTTTATGGCTGAGATGAAACGTCAACAGAACCTAGGTAATTTCATCAATATCACATTTGAAAGTTTGGCTTCAGTCAAATTCAAGGGCTTTGATGTTGTTTCTACTGAATAGATATAGATTTTTTTAGGTTAGAGCTTAAAGGGCACGATGAGTATCTAACGCTTTCGAAATTGCAGCTGATTCCGGCAGAGAACTAGATTAGGTAGGGTTATTTCAATTATTTTTGGCTTGCATGTGTATTTTAATTGTGTAGTTGGCCTTCGATTTACAACTGGTAATGAAAAATGATACTTAAAGGTGACATGTCAAGCGTTTTTTTATACAAGAGAGCTTATTTAACTGAGGTTATTTCGGTCGGCTTGTCAATAATGGGTTTAATTTTTATAAACTTTCTAATTGTTAAATTTTTTCGTATTGATTTAAATTTACTTTTAGAGAGTTACAAGCCGTTATTCATACCTAAATTTGTTTCTGGTTTAAATCCTGAACCACTAGAAAGACTGCAGTACCAAACAACAACTATTGTAACGCCTTTTGTTCTATTAATTTTTTATATAGCAGCCAAGAAGGTATTGGCTAGCTGTCAGAAAAATATTAATTACTTGTATACATTGCTTGTTCCCATTGGGTTGTCGTTACTATTTGTTCTTGTTTTTTTTGATTTAAAAAAAGATCCGATAAACTTCTATTTTTATACTGAAAAAACAGCGCCATATGTAGAATTACGGCAACAAATTTTCCCAAAATTAATCACGTATATCTCACTAACATTCTTGAGCTTACCTTTTTTTATTTTTCTAGTATTAGTGGATTATAAAAGGGGAATTGGAAAGATAATAAATGGCTTATTTAATATTTCTTTGCTGTTTATGCTGATAGTAATATTTCTAATCAATATATTTGGTGAGAATGGCTACCCTGGAACTATATATCACTTTAACGCAGTCTATTATTCTGTAGCCCAAGTGTTTAATGGCAACTCTATTCTGGTTGAGCTTACCAGTCAATAGGGTTTATTTCCTCATTTTCTTGCTCCGGTATTCCAGCTGTTTGGGCTTGATGTCCTAACATATTCTATTGTAATGAGCCTTCTTGTGTGCTTCTCTTTTTTAGGATTGTTAATCTTTCTAAAAAATACGATTCAGAATCCATTCATTTTGTGGCTTGGTTTTGGGGCAGTCATTACCTTCAATTATTTTTTGACAAAGATTTACTTATACTGGGATATCTATTTTCAATACTGGCCTATCCGCTTTCTATTCCCTTGCTTGGTGTTGTTAATAGCAAGCCTGTATTTTAAATGTCATAACAAGGCGTTGTATTTCCTTTCTGTAATCCTTTTCTCTGTAGGAATACTATGGAATTTAGATAGTGGCATAGTGGTATATATTTCTTGGGTAACGTTGTTATGCTATGACCAACTGTTTCAAAATGATCGGAGGTTGATAGTCAAACGAATTTTGTGGCATTTATTGATGAATCTGATAATTTTGCTATTAGTTGTTGCTATATTTAGTCTTTTTATTCACTTAAGGAGCGGCAATTATCCTGATTGGCAAACTTTGTTTAAATACCAGAAAACGTTTTATATATCTGGATTCGGTATGATGAGTATGCCATTATTTCACATCTGGAACATAATTATCCTGATGTATATTGTTGGGCTTTTTATTTCGATTCGAGCAGTATTAGAAAAGGAAAATACATATCAAGACCGCATGATTTTTCTGTTGTCGATTTTAGGTGTTGGAATATTCTCATACTACCAAGGACGATCCCATGATGTAGTCCTAACAATAGTAGCTTATCCTGCAATTCTACTATGGGCAATTTTCGCAGATCGCCTTCTTTTGAATTGGAAGGCAGGAAGATTATTATATCCGGGTAAAATTTACTTGTTAGTTATCATGAGTATTTTTATCGTGGCACTTTCTGTGCTTTTATTTTCAGGAAAATCTCTTTTAATAATTAAGCAGGCTCGGCGGGGCTTTGATTCATTCACCACTCGTTATCCTATTACAGCACTGAAAGAAAATATTGATTTTATTAGAAGCAATACAGTCTTTGGTGAGAAAGCTTTCATTATCTGTGAGCCACATTTTGATGGCATTTATTATGGAAACACAGGATTAAGGAACCCAGCTAATATACCTGGCTCTACAGAACTTCTTTTAGCTAATGATTTTGAAAAAGAAATATTATTTTTAAGTAAACATAATGAATTTAAACTCTTTGTAGATTTTGCATTTGCTCCACAAGAATTGATTAGGGTTATAAATGAAAACTATACAATCATAGGGAAAAGTCAGAGTGGCATGCATTATCTACGTTGGAATGAACGTACCTTAAGATAAGGTAATGCGAAGGTAGACTTTCGTTTTGTATAAATCATGGGTCGTGTATGTCTAATTCTGTCTGCCCCCATAGGATCGTAAGCCACTGGTCAGTTTCAAATAATAATCAAGGCTCATAATTGATTCCGGGGAGTTAGCGGATAATCAGCAAGTAGCCCGTATGTAGTGCAGTGGAATCCGGGGCTCAGATCATCCCGTAATCCACTGCACTACATACGGGCTACGCGATTTTTTACGCAATTTTCGAACTCATTGAAGTTTGGCATAGTGTTATATCGGCGGAATCGGGTTGCTGGTATAACATATTTTTTTACGGTAACTTTGCGGGAGCATTGCGCCGATTATTGGTGCGGCACGTCGGGCTACTGCGAAACGCTGTAAGGCGGATTCGCGTAGCAATCCGCCACGAACGGAGTCTTGAACCTGATTCTCGCTGGGATTTTTCCAAACAGGGCCGTAGATTGGCTTGAGGTACGAAACCCAACATTTGATGTCACTCCTGTTGGTATTCGCAAGCTCATCCCAACCTGCTTTTCTCATATTCCAGGGCGCGCGATTTTCGAACTCATTCTGGCTAAACGAACAATTTGATGTAAGAATTTTTTTATCCATTCACTGCTTGAAAATTTTCCCAACTACAAATGCCAGATTTTTCCCCATACGGCCACAGTACCAAATTAGTTGGTATGGCGACTGCCTGCATGGCCAGTCATGCTTTTAACAGGCTGTTGATTTTATCTCCCCCGCAAGCCGCATTGATCCGTTGAAGCAGATGCGAGAGTAATTCATAAGATATTGTTATTCATGATAAAATAGTTCTATCTCCAATCTATTGCATTGA
>JAQUOU010000032.1 GCA_028716975.1 Methylobacter sp.
TTATTTGGCTTTTTATAACGGCAGACGCACACATTCAAAATTGGGCTACCAATCGCCATTGGAATTTGAGCGAGAATTTTATAGGAAAGTGTCTTAAGAAAGTGTCCGGTTTTTGTTGACCATTACAATGCTACCCAGGTGCAGGCTACCCGGACGAGACCAAGCGCGATCGCACTATTGAGATCAAGAAAGTAGATCCTCTTAACCTGCCGTCGTCGCTACGCGACCGTGATGGTATTCGCTGCGGCTATGTAGAAAATGACATGGACTACCGCGTACCAGGCCTCGGTAGCCCCAATAACGACAAATCGTCATCAGTTTATGTTCTTGACGTGAGCGCTCCAACCGCACCGCAGCTGCGTAAAATCGTCAAAACCGGCCCTCTGGTCGGTAAGAAGGAATACGACATAGACACTTACAGTGGTAGCCATCCTAACGCGATCACGTTTGGACCAGAGGCAGTCTACGTTGCCAATGGCAACAATGACAGCGTTTCGATTCTACATTCTCGCACGTTTAGAGAACTCGGGCGTATTCCTCTATCGCTGCTGAAAGGCCAAAACCGCAAGATTAAGGGTGTTCAACCGGTGGCGCTGGCTTTGAGTCCGGATGCACAATTTCTCTACGTTGCCGAAGCCGGTATCAATGCTGTGGGCGTTGTTCGTCTTGAAGGCCAGTCGGGCCGATTGATCGGCCACATTCCAACCGGCTGGTGGCCTAGCAGTGTCGCGGTGAGCGCCGATGGGCGTACCCTTTACGTTGCAAACGCCAGCGGTCGCGGTGCCGGTCCGAACAACGTCATTGGATCTGAAGCCGGCTCGCCCAAGTAGCACGTTAGGTACAGTCAACATCATTTCTGTGCCGACCGTTGAGCAACGTGTGTTGTATACTGCGCGTGTCTATGCCAACAACGGCTTTGTCGAACAGAACATCGCTGCAGATAAGAGTAACCCAATTCCGACTAAAGCGGGTGTGGTCAGCAAGCAGATTAAGCATGTTATCTTTATCAACAAGGAGAACGCTACGCACGACTTGATACTGGGTGATATTACGCAGACGCGTAAGGGTGTGCCGGTGAATGGCGAGTCGAGCTACTCGCTCGGCTATGACGTAAGTCCCAATCACCATGAGCTCGCGCTGACCTTTGGCTTAAGCGATAACTTCTTCCTTGAACCTTCGGTATCGTCGGACGGTCATCGCTGGCTTACCAACACTTACACAACCGAGTTCATGGAAACCCACTGGCCGGCGTCTTATGGCGGCAAACGTAGGGACTCGGGCGATGATCCGGAAGTTATTGCGAATTATCCGGGACGGATCGGCTTTACTGACGCCAATTCTTCACCGGAGCCGAACGATTACAACCAGCACGGCGGCATCTATATGCACTTGCACCGCCACCACAAGTCGTTCGTCAACTTTGGCAACGGTTTCGAGTTTGCAGTGATCGACGAACCGTTCGGAGCCGATCCAACCGGCGCACGTCAGCATGCCAATGTGCCTATGGAGAAAGTGGTGCGCGACAACTCAGACCATCTGTTTCCGACCTATAACACCCACATTCCTATAACACCCACATTCCGGACGCTCCGCTGCCTGAAGATCCGACGCGCTTCAGTCGTTTCGGCCGCTTTAAGCAGGTGTTTGAAGATCAGTTTGTTGACAACCGGAAGGGTGAGTGCAAGCTACCTGCGTTCGTGGATCTCTACTACCCGAACGACCACGGCGGCGGTGCTAAAGACATTAAACCCAACGGTCCAGAATGGTCGTTCAGGCGCTTTGTTCAGGACAACGATGCGGCTTTGGGCATGACTGTCGAACTCATATCCAAGAGTCCATGTTGGAAAGATACCGTGATCTTTGTGATGGAGGACGATACCCAGAACGGTGCCGACCATGTAGACGGGCATCGCTCTATCTTCTTGACCATCAGTCCCTGGGCTAAACGCGAGTACGTGAGCAAGACCCATACAAGTCTTTCCAGTATTTTCAAGACTATCGACCTAATCCTGGGGATGCCGCCGCTAAACCAGTACGATGCCGCGGCGACCGACCTACGTGACTTCTTCACCGGAAAGCCGGACTTTACGCCGTATTCTTCCATACCGGTACAACATGCCAAAGGAGCGAACGCAACATGGCTTGCATTGAGTGCCAATGTCGACTTCAGCCGACCGGATGCCGACGAGGTTAAGCTGCGTGAAGCGATCATGAAGTCGGAAGGTCTGCCACGCACGAAGTAAAACTTCGCGTTTCTAAATTTATGGGTTATGGGGGCGGTATTACCGCCCCTTTTTTTGTCGAATTAATTTTTGAGTCAGGATTATCTGGCTCTGATTGAGGAAGAGCCAAGGTATCTAATTACTTATTAAAAGTGACTATACACCTGACACCAATAAATCTATAAACGACAGGTTAAATTTGCAATCAATGCCTTCATCTCACTCTTTTTTAGCGTTTGCGGCGCATATATGGCGTAAACCTGACGGCTGATCTCAGGATCGGCAAGGTAACGATATTTTACGTCTACGGCATTCTTAGGCAACGTATATTCGGGCATGAGCGCCACGCCAATATTGGCGCGCACCATATGTAGAATCCATTCCTCGTTATTGCTCCGGTAAGCAGCATAAAGATTGATTTCGCGATCTTGACATAAACTTCTCAGCTTCTCTTTCAATTCACAGTTCAGCCGATCCAGATAAGGCTCTGACTGAATATCCTTTAAGTCAATTTTAGTGAGCTGGTTAAATCGATGGGCATGGCTGAAAGCGACGACATAGCGTTCTTCATAAAGCAGGGTGGACTGGTAAGGGTGTCCAAGTAACTGTGTTGGAGCGCTGATAACCAGATCCAGCAGCCCTGATTCCAATTGTTTTAGCAAAATAGGTTCGCTGTCGACTAGCAACTCCAATTCGATGTGAGGATATTCCTGCTGATAACGGGCAAAAAAAGAACTCAAGCGTTGTGCGCCTATGGTGGTCATGAGGCCAACGCGCAAGGGAATATTATTCAGCCGCGTAAAGCGAATCGCATCCGCTTTAGTGGCCTGGGTTTCTTTAAAAATTTTTCTAAGATTAGGCTCAACCAGGCGGCCGAGAGCCGTTAATAAACAGCCGGATCTATCTCTGGTAAACAACTCTCCTCCTAATTCATCTTCCAGTTTTTTTATCGCTTGCGTTAAAGAAGGTTGCGCCACGTAAGTAAATTGCGCGGCGCGTGTAAAACTGCCGTGATCGCAAACAGCTAAAAAGTAGCGTATTTGATGCATTTCCATAGATAGTCTCTTTTATATAGGCAATACCTATTGCTTCATAGTAATTCGGTATTTTACAATCCACATAAATTACTTATAAACTTTAACCGTATATCAATAATGATCGGGATGTGCTCTATAACTTACCTACTGATTATTAACTGATAAGATTGTCTCTAACCTCAACAAACTATACGAGAAACCTATGAAAGAAGCAAAATTGATTGTAATGTATCCCACTCCTACAGACATCGAAACTTTTGAGCGGCGCTATGCAGATGAACACGTACCGATGGCGGTAGAAAAACTCGCGGGAAAAACCCGCTTTGTAGCCTCCCGAATCACTTCAGCCGTAGGCAAAGACCAAGCGCCTTATCATCGCATTGCGGAAGTCTATTTTCCCTCGATGAAAGACCTGGAAGACTGCTTAAATTCACCGGGCGGGCAGGAAACAGCGGGACACGCTGTTGAAATTTCTAGCGGTGGCGCGCCTTTATTTTTAATTGCGGAAGTGGAAACCTTTAACTTCTAAAATCCTGCAGTTTCCTCTCTTATGCAAATAGGGTTGTTACGGAGAAAAAATGTCATATCTACCCTCAAGCCCCGATCTTGCTAATGTAGCAGGCTTATTGACAAAATATCCCAGGCGAGGGATTTTATTGTTTAAGTTACTGGAAGACATCAAGAGGAGTTTTTCACCGCTAAGCAAAGGAATGCGTGAGTTGATAATTACTTACACCTCCTCTTTGAATCAATGCGATTATTGCTACAACGCTCATAAAGCTGTTTTTACCGAGTTGGGTATCGATGAAGCTGTCTTCGATCAGCTAAAAAATGATATCGGCACTGCAAATGTCGATGAGAAATTAAAGCCTATTCTCCGTTATATTAAAAAGTTGACACTTACGCCTCATCAATTAACGCAGGCGGATGCTCAAAAAATTTTTGATGCAGGATGGGATGAGCAGGCGTTTCTGGATTCTGTTTGTATATGCGCTGTCGTTAATTGCATGAACCGTTTTGTCACAGGCATAGGCATTGATCAGGAGGTTGGAACTATTCGTAAATCAGCTATGGATCTGCTCTTTGATATGAACTCTGACGGCTGGGCGAAAGCCTGAGTTCAGAGGGTTTTTTAATATTATTGACCCAAAGACTTCCATCATTTTTGAAAGCATTGGTCGTAGCGTTGATCACCGGCAGAAATAGTCAAAGGTATTAGATGGATGTGGCCTCAATAAGATGCGAGGAGTCAAAATTGTTATATCGGTTCGCGGATTTTTGATTATTGTGTCGAGCGGGAATTGATGCTGTAGGGCACTTGGTTATTAACTTCAACTGCGTTTGAATATCATTAATGTCACATCATCTTTAAATGATTCGGTTTGGCAAAATTGCTTTAATTGCTCCAGCAAGGCATTAATAATGGCCTGCGGACCCTGTTGAGCGTAAAGGATAAAAATTTCATTGACGCGCTTTATTCCAAAAAATTCGCCGTGAGTATTTTCCGCTTCAGTTAAGCCGTCGGTATAAAAAAGAATCAGGTCGCCTTGTGATAAGGACATAGTTTTTTCCTCAAAAACTACATTTTCACGTATGCCTAGTATCAGCCCCTCCGCGTCGAGTTGTGTGCATTCGGATTGAAAAGGGCTGAGAAGTAAAGGGGGCGGATGACCCGCATTGGCAAAACTTAATTGATGATGGGTGATGTCATACTGCAAATAAAAAAGAGTAATGAAGAAGTCAGCCTTATCTAAATCCTTAAAAAGGAAATTATTGAGTATTTTCAAGGTTTCTGACGGAGTTCCTGTCCCGCTTGCCTGGGTTCTAATGGCGCTGCGGGCTTCCACCATAAATAGAGCCGGACCGACAGAATGACCTGAAACATCGGCGATAACCATATCCAGATGGTCTTTATTGCGAAAGAAATAATCGAAATAATCGCCGCCCACCTGATGCGCGGGCCAGCAAAATCCGGTTATTTCAAAGTGCTCAGACTTAATCGGGGCTGAGGGCAACAGGGACGCTTGAATCTGGTGAGCTATCTTTATTTCGCTTTGGACAATTGCCAGATTAACCTGCGCCTGGCGAATCTGCCGCTCTGCCGCTTTTCGAGCAGTGATATCGTGAATAAAGCCGCTGAATATATAGGCATTGCCTAACTTCAACGGAGAAACACTGAATTCAACAGGAAATTCCGAACTATCACGACGTATGGCAAGATGTTCTATCTGACGATTCAGGAAGGGCCCTTTGCCGGAATGCAGAAACTCTTTTAGCCCCTGCCGATGGGCGCTGCGAAAGCGCGGCGGGATGATCAACTCGTCCAGACGTTGTCCTATTGCTTCCATGCGTAGCCAGCCGAACATTTTTTCAGACTGATAATTCCAGTCGATAATAATACCGTAGGAATTCATGATCACAATGGCGCTTAAGGAACTCTCAATAATAAGCCGTGTGCGTTTTTCACTGTCTATGAGGGCATCCTGAAAATGTTTTCTGGCGGTAATATCCCTATCTACGCCACGCCATTTGAGCAGTTGCCCCTCCGTGTTGGTAATCGGCAAGCCGGTCGATTCAGTAAGGACTTCATGCCCGTCTTTATGCTGATAGTGATTAATCAGCGCATAAAAAGGTTGCCGGCTTCCTGCATAAGACTGCTGGTTAACTTTATCCTGGGCGGTTAAAAATTCGGTATAGTGTTTGCCGATAACCTCTTCTTGTTTATAACCCAGAATTTGGTTAACGGCTGTGCTGCTATAAGTATAATAGCCGTGAGGGTCTTGCTCCCATAACCATTCGCCGGTCATTTCAGCCATTTGCCGGAACCGTTCTTCACTTTCGGATAACGCTGTTTCAACTTCTTTTTTTTGTGTAATATCTTCTGCAACAGTTAAAAAGTGAGTTATTTCTCCTTGCGCATTTTTAATGGTGCTGGTGCATTCATGGGCCCAATAAACATCACCGTTTTTTTTCCGGTTTTTAATTTCTCCACGCCATTCTCCCCAGCTAAAAAGCATTTCCCGCCTGACATGATAGTGCTCCTGCGACCTATCGTCAGGATGCAGACTGGCTGCATTCTGTCCCACCAGCTCTTCTGGAGTGTAACCCGTGAGTTCACTAAATTTCGGATTAAGATACTCAATACGTCCATTAAGGTCAGTGATAATTACTGCACTGGCACTTTGTTCCACAGCCAGGTGCATCATGGAAGGGTCTGGGTTTCGCTGCTTCTTGCCAATCAGATTCTGAATAAGCAAAAGGGCGGTTTTTTTCGGATTTTCTCCTGGTAAAAGAGAAAAAGATAATAATGCCAGGATTTTCTTATGGGCTTTGGTAACTATTTTGCCTTCAAAACTTTTGCTGAGATTTTTATCGGCTAAATTTGCAAGGATGGTCTTGCATTGCCAGATTGTATTTATTGAGGGGAAGAGGGTATCAAGCGGCTTATGTACAAGTTCCTCTTTACTGTAGCCTAAAAGCGCTGCTGCAGAATGATTAATATGTTTAATGAGAGGAAGTATTACGGAGGGATGGCTAGAATCATCCAATTCAAAAATAATGAAATTGAAATCAAGATTTTCTAATAAAGAATAATCAGGTTTTGCCATATAAATTCGAAAGCAGCGAGGCGTTGTCTAATAAAATATTCAGGGTCGGAATGCTTGCAGGTTTCATATGGCATATGAAACCCGAACCTTCCGAAGAGATTAAACTAATCGTCCATGTAGAAAATCAGTCCATGCCTGTAATCTGCGAAGACAGATAAAGTCTGCAATCATTAACGTCTGATAAGTTGATTTCTTCCAGATCTATGCTGCTTTCCATTTTATATTGCAACCAATGCTGGGGATTTGCTTTTCGCTAATAGCCTTGCCTGCCAGTAAATTATCCAGGGCGCTGCGTAAGTCTTCGCCGGTTAAGGGCACAGCATTTTTAGGTGTGGCTCCATCTAAACGGCCACGATAAACGCAAATCAAATTCGCGTCAAACACATAAATATCAGGAGTACATGCGGCTTGATAGGCTTTGGCTACTTCCTGGCTTTCATCATATAAATAGGCGGAAAAAGGCTGTCCCCAGCTTTCCATTAGTTCTTTCATTTTATCGGGCGCATCCTGGGGATAATCTTTTATATCATTGGAACTGATCGCAATGAACTGAATGCCTTCCTGTTTGTAATGCCTGGCAATATCAATTAATTGCTCCTTAACATGGAGAACGTACGGACAATGATTACAAATAAACATCACCACTGTACCTTTCTCTCCTTTTAAGTCTTGCAAGGTTTTATGGGAGCCGGTTATCGTGTCGAGTAAATCAAAGTCCGGTGCAAGGGTGCCTAAAGGCATCATGTTTGAAGGTGTTGCAGCCATATTTTCCTCCTGATTCTATTCAGATTGTTTTTATAAGATTTTTCTGATTAGTGATTATAAAGTGATAAGAGTTGTGATGATACCACTGTTCACGTTGTTTTCTATTACTCGCATACTGGGGCCTCATCCGGGTATAGTTTGATTGAGTAGCTAACACTTTAATCCAGTGTCATGAACGTTTTGTGCTCATTTTGATTTGCTTTTCGCTTTTTAGCTCAGGCTAACAAATTAACGCTTAATCAATCCAGCACTTATGCCGTCAAATGCTGACTAATCCGGGTGAAAGCTTTGAATCATGCAACGCTCAGACTTAAGGTTTTTATCGTGTCAATTTGCTCATTAATCTTTCAGAGCTATTAATAATTTTTTTAAGTTTGTTTTAATAAACCTCGGCTAGAGTTCTAAATTATGGAAAATAGTTTTGCACTTAAATAAGTGCATCGCCATTAAGTTTATGGGTTTTTCCGTTCGTCCTGAGTCCTTCGGCTACGCTCAGGCGAGCCTTGTCGAAAGGAGAATGAAAACCCGAATTCCATCATTAAGCCATTCATTTTTCGACAGGGCTCAGCACGAACGGCTTAACTTAATGTTAGTGACTTAATATGATCGTTCATAAAATTCAAAAAATAGTTGGTACTGATGAGTTGGATCCATGCCTGATTTATTAGGGGCAAATAGTATCAATTATTGTCATTTTCAAACCGATTAATAAATTTTGATTTTGTGTAAGCATCTAATAATTTTACGAAATAACCGGTAAACCATAAAGTTATCTAGAGAGAAGATTAATTATGTTTGATAAACATTTTGAAGTGTTTTTAGCAGATACACCAGAAAGTAAAAAACAGCATTACGGAATAAGATATCAGGTTTATTGTGAAGAAATAGGCTTTAAAAACAGGCACCATCTTCCCATAGGGCAGGAAATTGATAAATGGGATGAGGATTCTGTTCATTTTATAGTTAGAGCCAGGCAGACTGGGCAATGGATCGGCGCAATGAGGATGGTGTTTAAAAACGGGCATCCGCTACCTTTAGAAGAGCATGGGGTTATTGACAAAACAATCAACAATCATGCAATTGAGGTATCAAGATTGTGCCTGGTAAAAGAGACTGAAAGACGAAGTCCAGCCGGCAATTCCTCACGTGAGCTAGCGTGTGAAAAGGATAAAATTAAAAGAAGAGACAATGTAATCATATTTCGCAGGGACAAGGACAAGGAGATCGAGCATAGTATTATTCGAGGATTATTTCGTGCAGCAGCAATATATAGCCAAGAGCGCAATATAAAAAAATGGTATTTTTTATGTACTCATGCGTTAGCCCGAATTATTTGTAAGGAAGGCTTCAACATGAAGCGTATAGGTGAGTCAGGCCACTATGAAGGAGAGAGAATCCTTTTTGAAATAGATTTAAAAGATTTTTTTTCTAATTTTAAAAATATAAATGATGTAAAAAAAACTTACAGCCATTGCTCTGAAATAGAAATGGATAAAAATCTCAACAGGAAAGATAACATCCGCCAGATTTTTAGAACCCATCATAGCTATGATGGGTAAAATAGTTTTCGGATATTTGGATTTTGTGTATTGGGAAATAATGGATCGGGGGGCTTTAAGACTTCTTTATACTGGATTTTTTACCTCGGTAGAAATTACAAGCCAGTATTTTTCAAATTTAATCAATGTCGTTTTCGGCTTAGAAGACATTAGAATTAAGCAAATGTGGGATATTTAGCCTATAAAAATCGTTCAGCTCGAGTTCTTAATATCCGCCTATTGATATGGCTGAAAGGGGTGAGGCTTCAGTGATTAAGAAATTCGGTAGCATTGCGGCGAGATGTGGATGAAGTTTTCCCCGGTCATTAAAGAGTTAAGATTTTCTTAATGATTAGGCTGATAAAATTCATTTCGTCTGCTCGGAATTACACTTTAGGATCAATGAGTCATGGTGGAGTTTTATGACACCGACAACTTTTAAACAAGTTTTAACACAGGTGGACTAAATTAAACGGCAAGCCTTAATGCAACAAATTTCGGCTTCAGCTTTTTAACTTAACTAATCAACCCTCATGAGGAATACTATGTTTGATGATCAGTTCGAATTTTTTTTAGCGGACACAGACAAGAGTAAGGAAATACATTATTCAATTCGATATCAGGTTTATTGTGAAGAAATGGGGTTTGAAAACAAGGATGATTTTCCTCTGGAGCAGGAATTTGATGAATATGATGATCATTCAATTCATTTTATCGTCAGGCATAAACCCTCAAGGCAATGGGTAGGCGCAATGCGGTTGATCTTCAAAAATGGCCAACCATTACCCATGGAACGGCATTGCATACTTCATGAATTTACTGATACAAGTAATTCAGATAAATCTGTTGAGTTATCGAGATTATGCTTTGTCAAGGAGATAAGAAGAAGAGTTAATGATGTTGATCCGCCTTATGGAATTCCTGAGGATAGAAGCGAAGTCAAGGAGACGCATAAAGTCAGGTTATTGCATAACCCCCGTTGTAATAATCGCAGTATAATTTGGGGGTTACTTCGGGTAGCATCTGAATATGGTTATCGCAATAATATACAGAACTGTTTTTTCCTGACGACAAACGCATTAGCAAAAATCATTCGAAGGAGCGGATTAAAGATGATGAATATTGGCGAACCTTGTAATTACAATGGCGAACGCTTCCCCTTCAAAATGAATGTCACCGAAACCTATTTTAGTGAAATCTGGAATGATCAGTCTAAAAAGGGTTATTATCTATTTTCTGAGATGGGCGCCCTCCAAAAACAGAGAGCGGCATAAGTCCAAACCAATATATTTATTTTTCTTACAATAAATATAAATTTGAAAACAATACTCATTGTTTTCAAATTTATAGATTTAAGCAAGACATATTTATAAATTAGTGTTTGATGATAAAAATAAGCCGGTCCGTCATTATACCTGGACTTTAGCCGGCTTCGATTTAGGTGTTTCCGGCATCGGGTGTTAGCGTTCACCCTAGTCCCAGCAGGGCGGATTTGACATGCATTTGTGTAGCCATCTGGGGTCTGGTTATTCACCTGTAGTTAAGCCTAAAAATTTCAAAAGGACTTAGCCACGATATTTTTGCTGCAAATCCAGACCAGTATCGGTTCAAAACCTGCAAAATCGTGCTTTGCAACTATCGAGTCTAATTACGGCTGCTCGGTGCAAAAAGCGTTTACCTCCGCACCTCCAAAGCCATAATGTTGCCTTGCAACATCAAATTACGCACTTCTGATGGTTTGCAGTTTTTCCTGGCTATGCTTGCTAATTACTACCGGAAAAAGCTGCCTATTATTACAATCAACCGGACCACTTAAGCATAAGGCTTAAGCACTTAATCAAATAAGCTATTGAAGATGTTTTTGATATTTTCGAACAAATACTTCTACAGATGGTCGGATTAATATTCCGGATCATCAATCATCATTTAAAACATCAGGCAAAGACAGCCGCCAATTATTCCTTCTAGATTCAGGAGGTTGCGATATGAAAAAAATAACGCGTCCTGTAGGTTGGCCTATTCTCATCGGCCTCGCTTTGTTGTTGTTTTCCAGTCAGGCCATAGCCGAAGATGTTTTTCAGCAGCAACGCCACGAATTGGTCAATCTCATTAAAGCCGATGTAGAGATGACGCGTGATTTCCTGGGGCAGGGAGCGCTTGATGAACGGGTTCTTGATGCCATGGGCAAGGTGCCAAGGCATGAATTTGTCCCCGAAAATCAACGTTCGCATGCCTATGAAAACAGGCCGCTTCCTATCGGTTATGGGCAGACTATTTCCCAGCCTTATATCGTCGCGATTATGACAGACCTGCTTAAGCCGAAAAAAACTGACCGGGTCCTGGAAATCGGCACTGGCTCGGGCTATCAGGCGGCTATTCTTGCTGAGCTTGTCGAGAATGTCCACACCATAGAAATTGTTGAAGAATTGAGCCGACAGGCAGCGGAAAACCTTAAGCGAACAGGTTATGCCAATGTTCATATTCGAACCGGTGACGGCTATTACGGTTGGGAAACCGAGGCGCCTTTTGACGGTATTGTGGTGACCGCTGTTGCAAGCCACATACCGCCACCGTTAATAAAACAACTAAAGCCCGGCGGTCGCATGATCATACCGGTGGGGGCTCAGTTTATGACGCAGTATCTGGTTTTAGTGACTAAAGCCAGCGATGGCAAGATATCTACGCAACAAATCATTCCGGTAAGATTTGTCCCTCTTACCGGGACACATTAAAAATGACAATAAAACCAAGCTTCTCATTATTAGCGGCTATTGTTATTATCTCGGCTTCTGCGCTGGCGTATGAGATTTTATTAATGCGCCTGTTTTCGATTATCCAATGGCATCATTTTGCCACTATGATTATCAGTCTGGCGCTATTGGGATATGGCATTAGCGGCGTTTTTCTGGCGCTGAACCGCGACCGGTTGGTTGATCATTTTCCTTTGGCAATCATGACTAACCTGCTGTTGTTCAGTTTTTCAGCACCCGCCTGTTTTCTGCTGGCCCAGCAAATACCTTTTAGTCCCGCTGAAATTTTATGGGCGCCCGTGCAATTGCTGTATTTATGCGGAATCTATCTGATTTTGACGCTGCCCTTCTTTTTTGCAGCCAATGTCGTCGGTTTGTCCTTTTATCGATATCAGGAGCAGGTGTCTTCTATCTATGCGGCCGATCTATGTGGAGCGGGTATTGGCAGTGTAGGTATTATCCTGCTGCTGTTCATCCTATTTCCGCAAAAAATATTAACGGTGCTGACCTTGGCAGGTGTTCTCGCAACTTTAATTGTGTCGAGCTATGCCTTTCGCGAACAGCGTGACAATATGAAGCCCTGGATTATTCTGTCACTTATCCTCGGGTTGGCGATTACTTTTGCTCCGGCGGACTTTATCAGGCTGGCTATTTCTCCGTATAAAAGCCTGAACCAGTTGCTGCAAATTCCCGGCACTAAAATTATTGACAGCACTTCCAGTCCCTTAGGGTTGCTCAGTGTAGTAAAAAGCACTATGACGCCTTTGCGCCACGCGCCCGGTCTGAGCCTGAACGCTACGACAGAACCGCCGGAGCAGCTTGCCGTTTTTACCGACGCCGACAATATGACGGCCATCACACGGTATAACGGCAATCCTGAAACGATCAGTTATCTGGATCAAACCACCTCGGCTTTGCCTTATCATTTAAAGCAGCCGTCAAATACCCTGATTCTCGGTGCGGGCACCGGCAGTGATATTCTGCAGGCAAACTATCATGCGATTAAGCACATCGATGCGGTTGAACTGAATCCGCAGGTTATCGATCTGGTTAAGGAAAAATATGCGGATTTTGCGGGTCATCTTTATGACCGCGCCAATATTGACCTGCATGTGGGTGAAGCCCGTGGATTTGTTGCAACGGCAGATAAAAGCTATGACCTGATCAATATTTCATTGCTGGATGCTTTCGGTGTATCGGCGGCCGGCCTTTATTCAATGGCCGAAAATTATCTATATACCGAACAGGCCATACAGGACTATCTGCAGCATGTAAGTCCGGGCGGTTATCTCAGTATTACCCGCTGGATTAAAATCCCGCCGCGTGATGAGCCTAAACTCTTGGCTACGGTTGTTGATGCGCTCAAGCAGGCTAATGCCCAGCCGCCGGGCCTGCAAATCATCATGATACGCAGTTGGCAAACCAGCACCTTACTGGTAAAAAACGGCGTTATCTCTACTGAGGAAATCAGCCGGTTAAAACAGTTCTGCAACGATCGCAGCTTTGACCTGGTTTATTATCCGGGCATATCGGACCAGGAAGTCAACCGCTTTAATATTCAGCGACAGCCCTATCTGCACCAGGCGGCTACGGCATTATTGAGTACTCAAGGCAAGGCTTTTATTGAGGATTACAAATTCAATATCGAACCGGCAACAGACGGCCGGCCTTACTTTTTCCATTTTTTTAAATGGCGAACCTTGCCGGAGATTGCATCTTTATTAGACAGCGGCGGCGTCTTTTTACTGGAAAGCGGCTATCTGTTATTAATCGCGGCGTTATTGCAAGCCATACTCGCCAGCCTGCTGCTGATAGCATTGCCGCTCTGGTTGGGAAAAAGCAAACTGGGCATTACAAATTTGTCTGGAACAGATTTGCATTTACCCGAAGGGCGTCAGGCAGGAAAGTCTGACGTGAAACCCGGATCAGGAAGCCCTCTGCGTATCCTCGTATATTTTTTCTGCCTGGGATTAGCCTTTCTGTTTATTGAAATCGCCTTTATCCAGAAATTTATCCTGATTCTGCACCATCCGCTTTACGCCATTACCGTGGTGCTGAGCACATTTTTACTGACAGCGGGGGCGGGCAGCCAGGTCTCGAAAGAACTATCCTCGAGTGCGGCAAAATCGGTAATTATACTGCCCGTAGCAGCCATATCGTTGCTCAGTATCAGTTATATTATGAGCCTTGAATTCATTACCGGATTTCTGCTGCAAACAGGAAATCTGAGCCGCTATTTGTTTTCCATTCTGTTGATAGCGCCCCTGGGATTTTGTATGGGCATGCCGTTTCCGATGGGGCTGGCCAAAATCAGTCAAACGGCCCCCGCATTGATACCGTGGGTCTGGGGCATTAACGGCTGCGCCTCGGTCATCAGCGCCATTCTGGCTACCCTGATTGCGATGCAGTTTGGCTTTACTGTGCTGGTACTTCTGGCGATTGGGTTGTATTGTCTGGCGGCCTGGTATTTCCCCGAGTCAACACCCGCCTAGCCGAACCGGCGGACTTTACGGCGTTGTTTGTCCGGATTCATCCAATGCGTTGGAAAAATCAATCAGCCAGGCATCATGAAAATAGGTTGCCACAAGATAAGCGCCCAGATTTACCCACTGTAGCGTCCTGTCCAGTATCGCTGAATCGGAAGTAACAGCAATTTTTTCGCTGCCGGAAATGACCTGATCCGGACTTTCAACTAACTCTGCCTGCCAGTTCCAGCTCTGGATTTCGGCAATATCCCGTATCATTTCAGACAGCCTGCCGCTGTTGGAGACCGGTTTATCAAATAACCACAACACACTTCCAGGTGCGAAGGATTGCACTGCATTACCGATGAGTTCAATAGCCTGCCGGGTTTCATTCACCTGCCGGTAAGTTCCGTGAACGCTGGCAATATCCCGTATGCAACCATCGCAGCAGCGCAGTAACAATCCTCCCGCCATGGCTGTTTCAACGGTAATAATCAGATTAAATCCGTCAATAATCAGTTGCCGGTCCTTGATTTTTTCAATCGGGAGACATTTGGTGTTTCTTGACTCCCGGTTGACACGTGAACAGGCTGCCCTGGAAACTACCAGACGTTGCAGCTTGTTAATCTGATGATGGTCGGCTACCAGTTGCAGCGCTGAATTTCTTGAATAGCCGCGATTAAGCAGCCAGCACAGTTCATAAACCGCATCCTGCAGCTTAAGCAATTGCCGGCCATTGAATAGCGCCATATCATTCAAGTGCGCATTGCGATGTCTCTGTTCGTGGGTGTACATATAATCATGTGATAAAGATAAGCCCAATATTCTATATAATGTAAGTTTAATCCACTATTTACCCTACCAAGAAACTCTATAATGCCTTTACTACGTTTAACTAATATTTCCATTGCCTTTGGAACTCATGCTTTATTGAAAAATGCCGATTTTCAGCTGGATGCCGGAGAAAGAGTGGGTTTGTTGGGCCGGAATGGCGAAGGCAAATCAACCTTAATGAAGATTATTGCCGGCAGCGTCCATGCCGATCATGGCGATATCTGGCGGCAGCCTGAACTGAAACTGGCCTGGCTGGAGCAAGCGCCGGAATTGCCGGATGAGGCAACTATTTATGATGCCGTGGCGAGCGGGTTGGGTGAGTTGGGCGAATGGATTACCCGCTATCACGCGCTGTCGTTAGCAATGGATTATGATGACGATAAGGCATTAAATGAACTGGGCGATTTGCAGCACAAACTGGAATCCCATAATGGCTGGCACTTTCAGCAGCGGGTTGAAACCACGTTAAGCAAGCTGGATTTGCCCGGCGAATTAAAAATCAGCGATTTATCGGGCGGCTGGAAGCGGCGCGTAGCTTTGGCCAGGGCTTTGGTTATAGAGCCGGAAGTCTTGCTGCTTGATGAGCCGACCAATCATCTGGATTTTGAAAGCATTAGCTGGCTGGAAGATCAGCTGTTGAATTTCCAGGGGGCAGTGTTATTCGTGACCCATGACCGTTCATTTTTACAAAAACTGGCGACCCGGATTGTTGACCTGGATCGCGGCAACCTGGTTTCGTGGCCGGGCAATTATGACGATTATCTACGCCGCAAAGCCGCAGCTCTAGAGGATGAAGCGAATCAGAATGCCGAGTTTGATAAAAAACTGGCGGATGAGGAAGTCTGGATCAGGCAAGGTGTAAAAGCCCGGCGCACGCGCAATGAAGGCCGGGTCAGAGCCCTGGAAAAACTGCGTAATGAACGCGCTCAGCGGCGTAATGTTCAGGGCACAACCAGACTGGCGCTGGATAGAGGCGATGCCTCCGGTAAAAAAGTGATTGAAGTCAATGATATTTGTTTCGGCTATGAGGACAGGCTAATAGTCGATCATTTCTCCACGCTGATTCAACGGGGCGATAAAATTGGCTTGCTGGGCCCTAACGGCGCAGGTAAATCGACCTTATTAAAATTATTGCTGAAACAGCTGGAGCCGGACAGCGGCGCGGTAGAGCAGGGCACAAAACTGGAAATTGCCTATTTCGACCAGCTGCGCGAGCAACTCGACCCTAACATGACCGTTGCCGATACGGTCGCCGATGGTAATGATTTTGTCGAA
This sequence comes from Methylobacter sp., assembly GCA_028716975.1. Taxonomy (GTDB): domain Bacteria; phylum Pseudomonadota; class Gammaproteobacteria; order Methylococcales; family Methylomonadaceae; genus Methylobacter_B. The sequence goes on from JAQUOU010000032.1 coordinate 16,495, forward strand.
ATTGCCGGCAACAAAAGGCATGTCATGTCTTACTTAAGCGATTTCCTGTTTGCTCCTGCCAGGGCGCGTTCTCCGGTAAAAAGCTTATCCGGTGGCGAAAAAAACCGATTGCTGCTGGCTCGCTTATTTACCAAACCGGCAAACCTTATCGTCATGGACGAACCCACTAATGACCTGGATTTGGAAACCCTGGAACTGCTGGAGGAAAAGCTGGTTGCCTTTGACGGCACTTTATTGCTGGTAAGCCACGATCGAGCTTTCCTGGATAATGTGGTCACCAGTGTTTTTGTTCTTGATGGAACGGGGGAAGTTGATGAATTTATTGGCGGCTATTCCGACTGGTTTAACCATAGTAAACAATTAAAACAGGCTGAAGCCGCTAAAAAAATGCCCGAACCGGTTAAACAGGAAAAGTCTGCGGCCGTCAAAAAGAAAAAGCTATCGTTTAAAGATCAGCAGGAACTGGATAAATTACCGCAGATGATTGAAGCGCTGGAAATAAAACAGGCGGATTTAAATCAGCAAATCAGCGCGCCTGAATTTTATAAAAAAGACCAAAATGCAGTGGCCAGGATCTTGGATGAACTGAAAAAAACCGAGGCGAAACTGGAACAGACTTATAAGCGATGGAATGAGCTGGAAGCCCTTGCTGAAGACAGCGCCGGGTGAAAGTTATTGCAACAAAGCGCAATCTGCATTATCCTTTCCGGCTTGCCAAAGTCAACAGGTAAGAAAGATAGCAGGAGAGATGGCCGAGTGGTCGAAGGCGCACGCCTGGAAAGTGTGTATACGGCAACGTATCGAGGGTTCGAACCCCTCTCTCTCCGCCACCATATAAGTCTTTGATTTAAAATAAATTTTAAGATATACTCCTCTGAATAACTATATTTTTCTACAAAATACTGCTACACAGAGACTGCCATTCATGGCAAAAAATTTCTACCTGTTCAGACGAAATAATACTTTAATAATATTCTTTAATATACTCATACGATTTATTAAACAGCTCTTCATCTTTGTGTAATTGATATTTTAACAATGTCTTACGTAAAGATTTTTGCACCTCTCTTTCGCCGGGAATAGTATTTTGCCAACCGTCAAATCTAACAAGACGGACAATCTCATCAATGTCATTGACTATTCTTTCTACAATTGCCGGCGTCTGATCTGTTTTAAGTTCAAGGAATAATTCAGTCAACGCCGCTTTTGCTGATTTTTGCTGTTCACCGTTATCGTTTTGCTTTTCTGCCTGTAACGTTTCTTTTGCAATTTCACAAAGCTTTTTAATAAATTCAATGCTATTGATTAAGCCTTTTTCAGCCTTATCCCTTAAGGCTTCCAGCCTTTCGCCTAATTCTCTAAAAACCGGATCGCCAGTATTTTTACCTATCCGACTAGACAATATCCGTAATATTTTTCCTGCATCTTTCGGGTCTTTTTTATTCATTAAATTGTCGATTACATCGGCGTCTAAAACCATTTCTTCCATGTCGTGAGTGATACCGGTAACATGGATATGTTCATGAATAAGCGCCGTCGTTTGTGCGCCTAAAGCATGCCATAGCAATCTGCCGTTATCATCGGAACTCGGTTTAACTGAAATGTAGACCTGAGAGAGCCATTTGTAATCCTTTTGATATTCCTTCAATACATCATCTGGAGAAAGCGCTTCCCATAGTTTTGCTAATAAACCAAAATCTTTTGCGAAGGCATCCCGTTTTTCATTTGAACTGATACAATCTTGGGCGGCTTGCAAGCCTTCAAATCCCCCAATAGTTCTATCTAAACTTGCAAAATGCGATAAGCAAAGCATCATTTGTTCAGGTAGTTTGTCTTTCAGCTCTTGAAGGTTACTGATAACCTTTTTTACCGATTCTTCATCAAATGCCAAGGCGCTTGCGGTATCGTCAAAGACGCCAAAGTAATCGACTATGCGGCCAAAGGTTTTATTGGGAAAGAGTCGGTTGGTTCGGCAAATGGCTTGCAGTAGCGTGTGGTCTTTAAGTGATTTATCCAGATACATCGTTTGTAAAATGGGCGAATCAAAACCGGTTAGCAATTTTGCAGTAACAATAAGAAATTTAAGCGGCGAATTGGAGTCGTTATATTTTTCAATAACCTTTTCCTGCTGATCCCTGTCCAGTGCGTATTTTTGCTTGAACTCCAGATCATCATTGGCGGAAGTGCTTATAACGACAACACTGGCTTCAGGGGGAAGCAGCCTGTCCGGCGCCTCTTTATACTGGACACAGGCATAACGGTCAGGCGCCACAAGCATGGCTTTAAAACCTTCCGGCTCCACCTGCCTTTTAAAATGCTCCGCAATATCTTGAGCTATGGTGTTTACTCGTTCCGGTGATTTTAAAAACACGGCTATTTTTGCGGCTTTTTGACTGAGTTTGTTTCTGTCTTCTTCGCTCAGGTCATTTGCCATTTCCTTGAAAGCAATATCAAGGCTTTCTTTATCAATGTGGTAATCGGGCAAACGGGGTTCAAAATGCAAAGGCAGCGTGGCGCTGTCACGAATACTATCCTGGAAAGTATAGCGGCTCAGGTATCCGCTTTCATCTTCGTCCGCTCCAAATGCCCAGAAGGTGTTTTTATCGGCTTTATTGATAGGTGTGCCGGTTAATCCAAATAAAAATGCGTTCGGTAATGCGTTTCTCATTTTCCGGCCCAAATCACCTTCCTGTGTTCGATGCGCTTCATCGACCATCACAATGATATTGTGGCGTTTATTCATTTCAGGATACGCATCCTTAAACTTATGAATCATGGTGATGATGATTTTTCGGGTATCTTTCTCCAACAGGTCATGAAGTTCTTTAATACTGTCGGTAGTTACCATATTCGGCACTTCGGCAGTATTAAAAGTCGCAGTAATTTGCGTGTCGAGGTCTATTCTATCTACCAATATTATGACAGTAGGATTTCCAAGCGCCTGTTGTTTACGCATTTTTTGCGCGGCAAACAGCATTAACAATGATTTCCCGGAACCTTGAAAATGCCAGATCAAACCTTTCTTTATTTTACCTTCTTCAACCCGCTTGACAATGGCATTGGCGCCTTCATACTGCTGGTAGCGGCAAACCACTTTTATCTTTTTCTTGTTGCTGCTGGTGGCGTAAATGGTGAAGTATTGCAATATATCCAGCAATGTAGAAGGCTTTAGCAAATGCGTTATCTGCTTGGCGACATCCTGCAAACCGGCAAAATGATGCAGTTCATCTTTTTCATCTTCAAGCCGCCAGGGTGACCAAAACTCTAGCGGCGTTCTTACCCCGCCAATAAAGAGGTCTTTGCCTTCGGTCGCAAAAGAAAACACATTGGGAACGAAAAGTTGCGGCGCCGCATTCTCATAAATAACATGAATGTCATGCGCGCCATCCAGCCAGCTAACTGCCGGTCGAACCGGAGTTTTTGCTTCACCCACAACAAGCGGAATGCCATTGACAAACATGACAATGTCGAGGATTTTTGTTTCTCGGGTTCTTATTTTGAATTGATTGGTCAGTAAAAAAGAGTTGTTGCCTATTTGTTCAAAGTCTATCAGCCGAATATTGACATGCTCGTTATTCTCGCCAATGGCTAAGGAAATTTCTCCCCGTAACCATTTAGCGAATTCTTCATTAGCGCGCACAAGCCCCACATTGCTGACCGCAATAAGAATAGCGCGAAGTTTATGAATGACTTCTTCGGCGCGTTCAGGATTTGATTTTATGGCGGGATTTAGGCGGATTAAGGATGCTTTTAATTCTTTTTCCAGAAAAACATCAGTAATGTCTCTTGAAAGCAATTCAGGTTGGATGTATTTCCATTTTGCATTATCGCCATAGAACTCGGTATCCTGCTTTACCATGCCATGCTGAACCTGATTCAGGTTAACGCCGGCAAGCTGGTGGATAATGAAATGTTCTACACTGTTAAGTTCATTAAATGCCATAGGAATTTTTCTTTTAACCGCAGAGTTTCGCAAAGTTAGGCGCAGAGTCATGCAGAAATTTCTCGTTCCCACGCGCTGCGTGGGAACGCAGTTCCGGCGTGCTACGCCAAGTTACCCTCACAACCAATCCTTATAAACGGGAAGTAACCCCGTCAGTCCTGCATAATCTCTCGCACTGGAGTATCGCCACTGGCTAGGCTCATCAACATAACCCCTTTTCACAGGATTAAAATGAATATAGTCCAGCTTTTGCCGTAAAATTTGCTCGTTTTGAATTAGCTGAGGATGCGAGCCTTCTTCCCAGCATTGATAATCTCTATCTTGTTTATGTGCTTTACGAAAAAACACCATTTGTTTTAATAGGTGTTCAGCACGGCATTCTTTTAAATAGTCTATTAATTGTCTTGCTGTATAGGATTTAAAGCGAGGCAATTCGCTTATTAAATTTTCAGCCTGCACAATTAAATGAAGATGATTTTCCAGGATGACATAACCGTAAATTTTCCAGCCGTGGTTTTCTTGCCGATATTTCAGCGCGCTTAGAATAATGTCCACGGTTTGCGGGCGCGTAAAAAGAGGCATCCAGTTGATAACGGTGCAGGTTAAGAAATGCGGTGCTTGTTCATCGCGGATAGTGTAGCGGCTACGTCCCATAGTTGTCGGTTCTTATTGATACACAGCGTGGCACGCTGTTACTGCATTCCCACGCGGCGCGTGGGAACGAGTAATATTCATAGCATTATCCTAAAATCTCGCTTAGGAGTTTTTGTTTCAGGTTGTTGAGGGTGGTTTTTTGTTGTTTTAGTTGTTCAGTTGTAATGTCAAACTGTTTGAACACTTCAGTTAGTTCTTTTTGCTTTTCCTTCTTGGGTAAAATGAATTCCTGTGTGGCTAATGTTTTCCATTTGATGGTTGGCGAAAGTGAGCCTTCGGATATTTGCACGGCTCGGTTCATGAAAACCTCTGATTGCATAAAGAAAGGCAGAAACTCTTTTTCAATATGTTTTTCATTAGCTCTTAAAATTATGCTGTGAGCAGAAGCAATGCCATCAAAATGCGAAACAGCGAGTTTACGTTGATAGGCTCTGCGCTTTCCAAAAATAATATCGCCTTTATAGATTTTTAATTTGGTGCCGATAACATCGTCTGGCTTTCCTGTTCTTGCGATAACAAGATTATCAGGGTCTAAATGCTCTAATCCAACATAAGTGTCTAAGGTTGTTTTCTGAGGCTCTACTCGTTCAGAAATGTTTAACGCGATTTTTTCAAACTTTACTTTTTCAAAATCATTTGGTTTTAAGAGGGTTCCAAATTCCTGATTTTCACTGAATAAATCTTTGAGCAACTTATTTTTTAACTGCAACAAATTCTTCTCTTGCCCACCTACCTGTTCAATAGCGGTTTCTATGGATTGAAAAAGGGCGGCTATTTGTTTTTGTTCTTCGAGTGGGGGAAGGGGAATTTCTATTTTTGCAAGAATATTTCTTGTTATTCCTTTAAAGGTTGTGCCAGCAGATAGGGAATGAATAAGCCTTTTATTTCCAGTAAGCCAATAAGCAAGATACCAATTATCAATCCTATCAGGGTTACAAACGAAATTTTCTAATGATTGAGATGTTGATATTTCCGTTCCGGCTATTGCAACTTCACCAACGGTTGCTCTAGTTGTAAATAAAACGGTTCCTTTGGGAAGTAATTTTGCGCTGGATTTCTTTATTGCGGTCTTTGTAATTTTTTCATTAGTATTCAAAATGACACGAATTCTATCTTTCGGAATTTCCGTGGGCCCTATCCATAATATTTCACCGCAGAAATATTCAGGTAAAGATCTGCTCGGCGTGCCACCACCGATAATGAAAGCGACATCACCAATATTAACCTTATGCCACTCATCCTTTCTCAACTTCACGCTTCAATTCCCATATTTTTAAATTTACTCCGCGTTACTTTGCATAACTCTGCGTCCTTTGCGGTTAACATCAAACCGCAGAGTAACGCAAAGTTCACCGCAGAGTTTCGCAAAGTTTTATTCAACATCATACTTCACCCTGACTTAAAAGCTGTATAAACGCTTGTTTGTCAGGCAATACCGTATGGTAGCGGCTGGCAAAGATTTGGTCGTTATCTTCCGGCAGCGTAATTTCAACCAGGGTTTGGCTTTTGTCCCGGCAGAGCACAATGCCCACGGTTTTATTTTCTTCGGGGAGTTTGACAAAGCGGTCATAGTAATTGACATACATCTGCATCTGACCCAAGTCCTGGTGCGTCAGCTCGCCAATTTTCAAATCGATTACTACAAAGCAGCGTAATAGACGGTTGAAAAATACCAGATCCACCTTGAAATGCTTTTCATCAAAGCTGATGCGCACTTGTCTACCCACAAAAGTAAAGCCTTTGCCAAGTTCTAACAGAAAATGTTCCAGTTTATCAATCAACGCCTGCTCAAAATCATTTTCAGAATAATGAGGATGTTCAGGTAAATCTAAAAATTCCAGGATATAAGGGTCTTTAAGTAAATCGGTCGTCTTTTCAATAGTGTGTCCTTTTTCGGCAAGATACTTGACGCCTTCCTTATCTCTGCTCAAAGCCAATCGTTCGTATAATGCGCTATCAAATTGGCGCTGCAATTCTTTTAAACTCCAGTTGTTGGTTATGCATTCTATTTCATAAAAATTGCGTTCTTGCTCAATTTTTATGCGCATCAGTTTAAGATAGTGCGACCAACTCAATTCGAATTTACGAGAAGTCGTCTCGTAAATTGAGTAGGTAAGATAAAATTGCCGCATGTTTTGCAAGTTATCCACCGAAAAACCTTTACCAAAATCAGACGTCAGTTGTTTGGAAAGTTCTTTTAATACCTGCTTGCCATACTTGGCTCGCTCTTTTCCTTGTTGTTCATCCTCTACAATCATCCTGCCGATTTCGTAGTAGGTGTAAACCATCGTTTGATTGATGGCACGCACAACGGTTTGCCTTGCCGCGTGTAAGAGTTCGGCAATTTTTGCATAGAGATTGTGCGGCGTTATTTCCTTGGTCATCCGTGATTTCCAATCTGTTTAAGTTGGGACAATAAATTTTCGAGCGGAGCATTGATTTGCAGTTGTCCGGTTTTTATATCGGCAATCAATTCTTCGGTATTGTGTTCATTAATGTTGTTTGCCTGCTTAACATACAATTGCAGACTCAGGTTGCCGTTATTCTCCAATACATCGGTATTGCTCATTACTTTGGCAAAACCTACGGCATCCTTAAATTTCCAGTAGGCGTCGCTTATCTTTTTGATATGCTGTGATTCCAGCCAGGCATTGGTTCTATCAATTCGCAATTCTTCCCTGGCGTCAATAAAGATGATTTTGCCTTTGCGCTCTGCCGGCTTCTTCATCCGGCATACCAGCAAACAACTCTCCATGCTGCTGTTGTAAAACAGGTTTTTACCCAAGCCTATCACCGCATCAACGTAATCTTCTTCAATCATGCGTTTACGTATCGCGCTTTCGGCATCCCGGAACAACACGCCATGCGGCCAAAGCACCACGCTTCTACCCGTAACAGGATTAAGACTTTTCATAATATGCTGTTGAAACGCATAATCGGCGCAACCTTGCGGCGGCGTTCTCCAGATATTGCGGCCAAACGGGTCGTTCATCCACTTTTGCTGATTCCAGCGCTTAACGCTATACGGCGGATTCGCCATAATGACATCAAATTTTTTAAGCGCGTCATTTTCAAGTATTTGCGGACTTTCCAGCGTATCGCCCTGCACAATTAAAAACTCATCGACGTTGTGCATGAACATGTTGATACGGGCAATGGCGGAGGTAATAAGGTTCAGTTCCTGCCCGTAGAGTTTTAGTGTCCGGTATTCTTTGCCTTGTTCTTTTACATGCAGCATGCTGGAAAGCAAAATGCCGCCGCTTCCGCAAGTAGGGTCATAGATGCTTTCACCGCTTTGCGGGTCGGTAATCAACGTCATCAGTTTTACAACGGTGCGGTTGGTGTAAAACTCGGCGGCTGTGTGGCCGCTGTCATCGGCGAATTTCTTGATCAGGTATTCGTAGCCTTCGCCCATGATGTCGTGAGGAACATTACTAACTGTTAAATTCATCCGGCTGAAATGCTCAATCAGGTCGAGCATTTTTGCATCGCTCATGCGGCGTTTGTTCGTCCATTGCGCATCGCCGAAGACATCATGCAGCATGTCAAAATTGGCTTTTTCAATAACACTGAGAGCTTTTTGAAGCGCAGCGCCAACATCAATCGTTTTCTTTCTTACGTCTTCCCAATGACACCCCTTTGGTATTTGGAAACGATGGTTTTCACGAAATTCGGCATAGTCAAAATCGCCATCACTTTCACTCAGGGCTGTTTGATATTCTTCATCCCATACATCGCTAATGCGTTTGAAAAACAGCAAAGGAAATATGTATTGTTTAAAATCGGCGGCATCAATCATTCCACGCAGGATATTGGCGGTGCCCCAAAGATAGTCTTCAAGTTCCTTTTTGGTCATTAGTTATTTACTTTTAAATTTAACTTTTATTTGTGAGGACAAGGATGCTCGAGCATATTTCGTCCAATTTTCCGCGAACTTCGTTCCTTTCTTTTTCCAGCTCGACTTCTGATTCCCTATCGCCTTACAAATTATATCGTGTAGAGAAGTATAGTTTATTGGATAGCTATTTTAAATGACGGAACATCCTGCTTAAAATCCTTTTAAAGCAGGCGTGAATCATTAATGGCACACGGTGTCTTAAAAAATAATTAGCCGAGCAGCAAAACAACTCGTGAGATTGCGGCCCCTTGGCTGTTTAATAAATCAGGCTGGCTTATCCGGTAAAACCAGGATAAATTTAAAGCCCCACCGATTATCGAGACAATAAACCTATTGCCATCCGGAGGTTGAGGTTAATCATGACTGAAAAATATATCTATTCCTTCCAAAAAGGCGACGGAAAAAATAAAGTATTGTTGGGCGGCAAAGGCGCAAACCTGTGCGAAATGACGCAGATGGGTCTTAATGTACCGCCGGGGTTTGTCATCACTACGAAAGCTTGTCTGGATTATCTTGAAAACCATCAATTGCCCGACGGTTTACTGGAAGACGTTAAGGCGCATATCGCCGAGGTTGAAGCACTGACAGGTAAAAAGTTTGGCGATAGCTATAATCCGCTGCTTGTTTCGGTGCGCTCCGGCTCGGCCATATCAATGCCGGGCATGATGGATACTATTCTGAATTTAGGGTTAAATGCCCAAACCCTGGCAGGCCTTATTGAACAGACCGGTGATGCGCGCTTTGCCTATGATGCCTACCGGCGTTTTATTCAGTTATTCGGTAAGGTTGCGTTGGGTATTGATGATGAAAAATTTGATCTGCATTTCGCCGCCATCAAAAAGCAAGCCGGAGTTAAAGCTGATGTGAGCCTGGATGCCGGTCATTTACGCCAAATTAGTGAACTGTTTCTTCAGGTCGTTCTGGAGGAGACCGGCAAACCTTTCCCTGAAGATGTCTATGAACAACTGGAAATTTCTATTAAAGCCGTATTTAATTCATGGATGGGCAAACGCGCGGTTGATTACCGGCGCGAATTTCATATCACACCCAAAATAGCCAATGGCACGGCCGTTAATGTGGTCGCCATGGTGTTTGGCAATATGGGCAACGATTGCGCAACCGGTGTCGGCTTTACCCGCAATCCGGGCACCGGTGTCAATGAAATGTATGGCGAATACCTGGTTAATGCTCAAGGTGAAGATGTGGTTGCCGGCATTCGTACGCCCAAACCGGTGCAGGAATTGGCTCATGAAATGCCTGATCTTTATAAGCAGCTGGTCGATTTGCGCAACAAGCTCGAAGCACATTACCAGGAAGTTCAGGATTACGAATACACGATTGAACGCGGCGTCTTGTATTGTCTGCAAACGCGCAACGGTAAAATGAACGCGGCGGCAATGGTGCGCACATCTGTGGATATGGTAGCCGAAGGCCTGATCAGCAAACAACAGGCATTGTTGCGTATTAACCCGGAATTGCTGGAGCAGTTGCTGCATCCGCAGCTTGATCCTGAGAATAAAGCTCACCCTGTGGCGCAAGGCTTGCCCGCTTCGCCAGGCGCAGCTTTTGGTAAATGTGTGTTTGATGCCGACACGGCTGAATTAATGGGTCGTGCGGGAGAACCGGTCATATTACTAAGAGAAGAAACCAAGCCTGAAGATATTCATGGCTTTTTTGCAGCCCAGGGTATTTTAACCAGCCGCGGCGGTAAAACCTCACATGCCGCCGTGGTGGCGAGAGGTATGGGTAAAGCCTGCATTGCCGGCGCTGAAGATATAAAAATAGATGTGCGTTCCCATCAGGCAATTATTGGCGATTTGCATATTCGCGAAGGCGATGTCATTACTCTTGATGGCAGTACCGGACTCATTTATTTAGGCAAAATCGCAACGATTGAACCGGTATTTTCCGAAGAATTAAAAACCTTATTGGCATGGGCTGATGAATTTGCCGACCTGGAAGTGCATGCCAATGTCGATACGCCCGAACGCGCGCGCATGGCAGTCAGCTATGGCGCGACGGGTATTGGCTTGTGCCGTACCGAACGCATGTTTAATGCGGCAGACCGTTTGCCTTTGGTGATTGATATGATTCTGGCTGACAGTAAGGAAGCCCGTCAGGCAGCGCTGGAAAAATTATTTCCGATTCAGCGGGATGATTTTAAACAACTCTTTGAAGCCATGTCGCCTTATCCAGTCACAGTCCGGCTATTGGATCCGCCCATGCATGAATTCCTGCCCGGTGAGCACCAGCTGGAAGATGAAATCAAATCCCTGAATCTTTATAAAGTCATGATTCAGGGGCAGCAGGTCACGCTGGATACGCTGGGTTTACAGGCAACATTACCGGCGCCGTTTACTCATTTGAATGAGGAAGTCATCAATAAAGCCATTGCTAAAAAGGAATTGATGCTAAAAAAAGTTAAAGAACTGTACGAAGTCAATCCCATGCTGGGTCACCGGGGCGTACGCCTGGGTATGTCGTACCCGGAAATTTACCAGATGCAAATCCGCTCCATTCTTGAGGCGGCGGCGCTCTGTACTAAACAAGGCACGCCGATTTTGCCTGAAATCATGGTGCCCCAGGTTATTACCGTGCAGGAATTGATAAAAGTAAAAACCTTTGTCGATGAAATTCAGAAGGAAGTCGAAAGCCAGTACGGTATTATTCTGGCATTTAAATTCGGAACCATGATAGAAACTGTCCGGGCCTGTACCCGTGCCGGAGAATTGGCTAAAGTGGCCGAGTTTTTCTCGTTTGGCACTAATGACTTAACCCAGGCGACTTTCTCATTTTCACGCGAGGATGCAGAAAACAAATTCCTGCCGCTTTACAATGAAATCGGGTTACTTGAAGACAACCCGTTTGAAGTACTTGACGCCAAAGGTATCGGCCAGTTAATGAGAATGACCATTGAGGCAGGACGCCTTACCCGGCCCGATATTTCAATTGGTATTTGCGGCGAACACGGCGGACATCCGCAATCGATCCGCTTCTGTCATCATATCAAACTGGATTATGTGTCCTGTTCGGCGCCAAGAATACCCATTGCCAGGCTGGCTGCGGCCCATGCAAAATTGCTTGAGGATGACTATAAGATCAGTTAACCGGAAACATGGGCATCGCTGGTAAGTCCGCGGGTGACTCGACCCTGTCAAAAGATATCCTGATTACGTAAACTTTTCAGCTAAAGCAGCAATATTTCAATTTAACGTCATACTGGCATGGACTCATGTCAGGCACTCCTGCCTGCCACCCTTCGGGTAAATGCCAATCTGTTCCAGACAGATTGGCGCCGGACCAATCCGCCAGAAGCGAATTGGCATTTACCTCCGTTGGGGTGCGGGGCAGGAAAGCCCCGCATGAATCCAGAATACAGGGATGTGATTCACCACCAAAGTTTACATCCCTGTAACCTGGACCCCGGCACTTCCTGCCGGGGTGACGCAACTTAAGCATTCCAAAGGTAGTTTTGCTTCTATTCTGACTGAAATTTATGCGTAATCAGGAAAAATTTTATCTGCCGAAAAAAAAAGCATAGCTTAGAATAGTTGTTATGCTTTCTGAGTTTTTGGTTTCTTATTAAAACTTTCTGTATTTTTCAGAAAGCCTGTTGAGGTATTTGCAATAAAGGCTGTATGTGGTTGATTCGACAAGGCTCTCCTGAGTTTATCCCAGCGTGTCATGAGCCCTTCGACTACGCTCAGGAGAGCCTTGTCGAATGGGGCTCACCACGAACGGAAAAAAGTGAATAAATTCAACACAACCACCGTTCGTCCTGAGCCCTTCGATAAACTCAGGAGAGCCTTGTCGAAGGAAGCCTTGGCTAAGGGCAGTTGCCAGGGGTTTTGCAAGCTCCTTTTTTATGTTGTATTTTATGATTAAAAGTTATAGCACCGTATTCTATGTCTGAAATTTACTCGTTTGATCGTGATTATTCTCTTGATTCCTTAAAAGTTCCTCCCAATTCCATTCAGGCCGAGCAGTCGGTGTTGGGCGGATTAATGCTCGACAATCAAACCTGGGATTCCGTAGCGGACAAAGTGGTGGAAAGTGATTTTTACCGCAAGGATCACCGGCTGATATTCAGGACAATTGCCCAATTGGCCGACAAACAGATTCCTTTTGACGTGATTACCATCTCCGAATCGCTGGAAGCGATAGGCGAGCTTGAAAATGCCGGCGGATTGTCTTATTTAGGCATACTGGCAAAAGATACGCCCAGCGCCGCCAATATCATCACTTACGCCAATATCGTCAGGGACCGGTCGGTACTGCGCCAGCTGATTCATGTCGGTACTGAAATCTCTGATTCCGCGTTTAATCCCGACGGGCGTGAGACTTCCGAGTTGCTTGAAAATGCCGAGCGGGAGGTCTTCAAAATAGCTGAACAGAGACAGCGGGGACAGAGCGGTTTTATGCCGATTAAATCGCTGCTGGCGCGCGCTGTCGATAGAATCGAAATCATGTTTGCGCAAGAAGGCTCGATTACCGGGGCCAGCACCGGCTTTACCGAGCTGGATAAATTGACGTCGGGTTTGCAGCCTGCCGATTTGATTATCGTGGCCGGCCGGCCTTCTATGGGTAAAACCACGATCGCCATGAATATGGCGGAAAACATCGCGATCAAGAGCGGCAGCCCGGTAGCCGTCTTCAGTATGGAAATGCCCGGTGATTCTCTGGCTATGCGCATGATGTCGTCATTAGGGCGCATCGATCAGCATAAAGTCAGAACGGGCAAACTGGAAGATGATGATTGGCCGCGCCTGACCTCGGCAATGAGCTTGCTGGCTGAAACCAAGCTGTTTATTGATGATACGCCGGCCTTAACTCCGACCGAAGTCCGTTCCAGGGCACGACGGCTGATGCGGGAACATGGTCAACTGGGCTTGATTGTGCTGGATTATCTTCAGCTCATGCAATCGCCTTCCAGCGGCGAAAACCGGGTGCAGCAGATTTCCGATATTTCCCGGGGCTTAAAAGCCTTGGCCAAGGAATTGAATGTGCCGGTGGTGGCGCTGTCCCAGCTGAACCGTAATCTCGAGCAGCGGCCGAATAAACGTCCGCTGATGTCTGACTTGCGGGAGTCGGGAGCTATCGAGCAGGATGCTGACCTGATTTTGTTCGTATATCGCGACGAAGTGTATAACGAGGACAGTCCGGATAAAGGCATGGCCGAGATTATTATCGGCAAACAGCGTAACGGGCCTTTGGGAATAGTCAGGCTGACTTTTTTGGGACAATATACCCGCTTTGAAAATCATGCAGGAAATATGTATGGCAATGATGATTATGAATAACCACAAACCCGATGACTGCGGGGTAGGCCATAAATGATACCGGCAGCGTATGCGGTACTTGACCTGGAGGCGGTTCGGCACAATGCCCAGATGGTTCGGCATTACGCCCCGAATGCGAAAATTATGGCGGTCATCAAGGCTAATGGTTATGGTCACGGCTTGCTGCGGATCGCCGATGCGCTGCAAGATGCCGATGCCTTTGCAGTGGCCAGGGTTGATGAAGGTATTCGATTGCGCAAGGCCGGGCTGAAAAACAGGATTGCCGTTTTGGAGGGATTTAGCTGCGCTGAAGAGCTGGATGAATTATTGCATTATCAATTGGATGCCGTGGTGCATTCGTTTACCCAGCTGGAAATTTTTGAAGCCAGACCCGTGCCGCACAGGACAAATGAGCAAGGGAAAATCGCGGTTTGGTTAAAACTCGATACGGGCATGAACCGGCTGGGTTTTAAAGTGAAAGATTTTAGTGCGGCTTATCAGCGATTAAACAGATGCTCCCTCATAAAGCAGTCCATCAGTTTGATGACGCATTTAGCCAATGCCGATGACAAAACTGATGAGTGCACACTGAAGCAAATCAGTCTATTCAACGATACAGTCGCGGCTTACTCCGGACAGCGCAGTATTGCGAATTCGGCGGGAATTTTAGGCTGGAAGGAATCATTAACCGATTGGGTACGCCCCGGCGTTATGTTATACGGTATTTCACCGTTCCCCGATACAACCGGCGAGCAATGGGGACTAAAGCCGATAATGGGATTACACTCAAGGCTGATCGCCGTAAAGCCCATCGAAAAAGGTGACCGGGTTGGTTATGGCGGCAGTTGGACGTGTGAAAAGGCGACAACATTAGGCATTGTTGCGATTGGTTATGGCGATGGCTATCCCCGTTATGCCAAGGCCAGCACGCCGGTGCTGGTTAATGGAAAACGCGTCCCTCTTGTAGGCAGGGTTTCAATGGACATGATTACCGTTGATCTGGCAGCTCAACCCGGTGCAAAGCCCGGTGACCCGGTAACCTTATGGGGAGAGTGTCTGGCTGTCGAAGAAATTGCCCACTGCGCCGATACCATACCGTATACCCTGGTATGCGGAATTACCTCGCGGGTGCAGATTGTTGAGGAAGTCGCTTGCTCGCCGGAGCAAAAGATTATCCCATTGCGCACAACTTTTATCTAAATTGGAAATAATCAGGAAAGATAATTATAGAGTAACCTCTAATAATACAGTGCTTCGACAAGGCTCCCTTCGACAAGCTTCCTTCGACAGGCTTCCTTCGACAGGCTTCCTTCGACAAGGCTCTCCTGAGTTTATCGAAGGGCTCAGGACGAACGGTGGTTGTGTTGAGTTCATTCAGTTTTTCCGTTCGTGGTGAGCCCCATTCGACAAGGCTCTCCTGAGCGTAGTCGAAGGGCTCATGACACGCTGGGATAAACTCAGGAGAGCCCTGTCGAACCACAGATTTACTTTATGATTAGCTGGTCCTTCGACAAGCTTCCTTCGACAGGCTCAGGACGAACGGTGGTTGTGTTGGTTCCGTGGATTGAATTTATCGATATCT
>JAQUOU010000033.1 GCA_028716975.1 Methylobacter sp.
TTCCTGGCACGGCTGCGACGCAAATCAAAGTGCTACAGCAAAAGCCAGGAAATGCTCAAATATTCCATTAGGTTATTAATGCTGAAATGGAATGGTGATTTAGAAACTATATTATATTAACAATGCCGTTACGGTTACGGTAAGCTTCAATCGTCCGGTGACGGTGACGGGAACGCCGACACTGAGCCTGAACACCGCACGGGCGGTGACCTATGCCAGCGGATCGGGAAGCACGACGCTGAGCGTCACCTACGCGGTGCAGGCGGGCGACACGGCGGCCGACCTGGACTACAGCTCGACCACGGCCTTGTCGCTGAATGGCGGCACGATCGTCGACAGTTCTACCAGCCTGACCGCTATCCTGACGCTGGCGACGGTCGGCGCCGCCAACTCGTTGGGCGCCAACAAGGACATCGTCATCGACACCACTGCTTCCGCCACTCCCGGTCTGGCCCTGACCATCGATGGCGGAGACAGCAATAGCGACAGAACTACCACCAGCGGCGCAGTCACCGTCTCCGGCCTGCAATCCGGCGCCGCCTGGGAATACAGCATCAACGGCGGCGGTAGCTGGACCGCGGGCAGCGGCAGCAGTTTTACCCTGACCGGCGACGGAGGCAAATCAGCGATTGTGCGCCAGTTGGACGTGGCGGGCAACGCCTCCGCAAATTCCACTGCCTTGACCTTCAATCTGGATATCACGGCTCCGTCTTCCGTCACCGGCACCTTGGGCGTAGCGGAAAATTCGGCCAACGGAACCGCCGGGGGAACAGTCAGCGCCACGGATGCCAACAGCATCGACTATAGCTTGATGGATAACGACAGCGGCCGCTTCGCCATCAACGCCAATACCGGTGTAATCAGCGTGGCGGACGGCAGCCAATTGAACTACGAAGCCAATACCAGTCATGCCATTACCGTGCGCGCTACCGACGTAGCCGGCAACAGTTCCGACACCGTTTTGGCGGTGACCGTCATCGATGTCAACGAGGCCCCGATAGGCGTCGGCAACCTGAGCTTAACGGCGGTGAACGAAGATACCGTCCAACCCGCAGGCAGTGCAATCAGTGCCTTGGCCGGCTATGTCTACCAGGATGCGGACAACGGCGCCATCGGTTCCGGCGTCCTAGTGGTAGGTAACGGCGCTGATGCCGGTACGCAAGGCGTTTGGCAGTATTCCAGCGACGGCGCTAACTGGAAAGCCATAGGCACGGTCAGCGACGATACCGGCGCCTTGGCTCTGGCTTCCAATACTTTGCTAAACTTCCTCCCGGCCGCCGATTTCAACGGTATCCCGACAGCCTTGACCACTCGGGCTTTGGATAATACCTACAGCGGGGGCTTCAGCACTACTACCGGCGGCACGGAAAACCGCATCACCGCCAACAGTATCGTCAATGGCGGCAGCGCGGCCATCGCCGCCGCTACCAATACCATCGCTGCCGGCATCAACGCAGTAAATGATGCGCCCGGTTTCACCAAGGGCGCCAATCAAACAGTCAACGAAGACGCTGGTGCGCAAACCATTGGTAATTGGGCGACCGGACTCAGCAAAGGCCCGGCCGACGAAAGCGCTCAAACCCTGAGCTTTACCACCAGCAATAATAACCATGCGCTATTCAGCGTTCAGCCGACACTCGACAGCAACGGTAACCTGAGCTATACCCCGGCGGCCAATGCCAACGGCGCGGCGACAATAACCGTATCGCTCACCGATAGCGGCGGCACGGCCAATGGCGGTATCGATACCAGCGCCAGTCAAACTTTCACCATCACCGTGAACCCCATTAATGATTTGCCCACCGGCGTAATAACCATCAGCGGGACACCCTCCGTTGGAGCCATTTTGTCTGTAGCCAATACTCTGGCGGATGTTGATGGGCTGGGCGCTATCAGTTACCAGTGGAAAGCAGGCGGCATTAACATCACCGGCGCAACCGGCAGCAGCTATGTTTTGACAGCAGCTGAAGCCGGCAAAACCATCGCCGTCGTCGCTCGTTACACTGATACTCAAGGTACGGCTGAAAGTGTAAGCAGTACGGCAACAACTCCGGTAGCCTCTGCAGAGTTAACGACCGTCAATCTCAGTCAAACCACCGGCAACACCGATGGCAGGCCGAGTTCAGCTATCGATACCGGTAATGGTCTCCGACCGGATAACAGCGCCGGCGATAACCGCACTATAGGATCTGGCAACAGCTTCAGTTTTAGCTCGGATACTGCCGATGCCAACGATCATTCCAGCCCTGGCAGCAATGGTTCCGGCATTAGCCCAACTCTGGTGGTGGCTATGAAGCTGAGTGTCGACTCACACGGAAACGGGACGTCCGGCGGCACTCTTAACCTCCCGTCCAGCGCTTTTGCGGGGTTGAACACGGTCGAGGCGATAACGATTACGGCCACCCAGTCCAGCGGACAAAGTTTGCCGTCGTGGATCAGTGTAAATCCCGGTACCGGCGCCGTTACGGTAAAAGAAGGCACGGTCGTGGCCGCCCCGATAACGGTGAAGGTTATCCTTCGGGACAGTCAGGGCAAACAAGTGGTTGTGCTGGTCAAAGTGCAGCCCAAAGAGAGCAAACCGCAGCAGCAAGACCAGGAGCAGGAAGAAAACCTGCAACCGGATGACGGCAAAAAGACTCAGCCGGCCGAGGAAGACAACCCGCCGGGAAGCGGGCCACATCAGCGAAGCCAGCTGGAGCAGACCGCTATGCGCTGGGCTCACGCCGGTAAGCCGGGTTTAACTGAGCAGCTGCAAAGGATGGGCAGCAAAGGCTTTGAGTCCCAGTGTTTAAAGCTGCTGGACAGTCTGGCCAGCCTTACCAGCAACGATAAAGATGCCGCCTGATATCAATTTAAGACACAGGAGGAGAACATGCAGAAGCGCTCATCGAGGCGGCTCTTAGCCCTGGATTTAGGAGTGCGCCGTGCTTATCACTCCCACGGCTCAACTCCTGCTCGCCTAGGCGAGCAGGTTGTTTTTTTATATAACCAGGACGGGAGAACCGCCTGTCATTCTTTCAACACAATATTTATAACCAATTATGAACTATCCGCCTCCGCAATTTATCTCCGGTCTTTCCGGTATTGTTTTGTTAGCCGGTTGAGCCATCATGCCGGAACCGATTACTCAAGTTGAACAACAGACATCGCTTGATACCGATAAACAGGTTATTTTTGCAAAACAGGAACCTATCTTAGCCCCCATCACTGTCTATGAAGCGATGGCCAGGGCGCTAAAATATAATCTTAATCACCGCGTCAAGTTGATGGAGCATGCCGTGGCCGACGGACAGTCCGATTTGGCAAAATTCAGTTTATTACCCGACCTGATTGCCACGGCGGGTTATCGGGGCCGCGATAATTTCAATGCCTCTAGCAGCCGATCAACCGCCACCGGCCAACAGTCGTTGGTAACATCTACCTCTCAGGACCGGTCGCGCAAAATTTTCGATTTCACCTTAAGCTGGAACTTGCTGGACTTCGGTATCAGTTATTTTCAGGCTAAGCAGGAGGCAAACCGGGTTCTGGTTGCCGAGGAAAGCCGCCGTAAAACTGCGCAATTATTGATGCAGGAGGTGCGGACTGCCTTCTGGCGTATGGCGGGCACCCAGCAACTCGAAGGCGAAATTGATAAAATCCTGAGCAGCGCCAGGCAGTCGTTGAAGGATGTCCAAGGCATTGAAAGCGAACGTCTGGCCGCACCGCTGGCGATACTGCAATATGAAAAAAAAGACTTGCTGGAAATCATTCGTAAATTAGAGGAACTGTCGGAAACGCTACGTCTTGCCAAAACCGAACTGGCTTCTTTGCTGGGTATATCGCCCAGCCAGAAATTTCAGCTGAAATTGCCTGAAAAACTCGCGTTTCAAGCCCCGAAGATTTCATTGGCAATCGATAAAATGGAAGAAATGGCCCTGCAATTGCGCCCCGAATTGCGTGAGGAAATCTACAACAACCGTATTACTAAAGAAGAGACCCACAAAGCCATGCTGCGCTTGCTTCCCGGCATTGAACTCAGGACTGGCTATAATTACGATACCAACTCTTATCTGTTAAATAACAACTGGGTCGAGCTGAGCGGCCTTATCAGCCAGAATCTGATGGAGTTGATTTCGGCTCCGGCGCGTTTTAGCCAGATAGACGCCCAGAAAAAGCTGGGCGACACCCGACGGCTATCGGTTTACATGGCGGTATTAACGCAGGTTCATTTATCCTATCAGCAGTTTTTAGTGGCGGATCAGCAGTATAAGCGCACCCTGGAACTGGATGGAATCAATCAGAAGATTTCAAAATATATCATCACGGATGCCGAAAATGACGCCAAATCCGGCTTGGAACGCATTCGGGCGACGACTAACGCCTTAATGTCCCGCTTACAAACCCTTGAAGCCTATGCCGGTATTCAAAGTTCACTGGGCAGGGTTTACGTCTCGCTGGGCCTTGATCCGTTGCCGGTCTTTATTGAAAATTATGACATTACTACCTTGGCGAGTTCGATTGAAGCAGTTGATAAAAACTGGCAGTCCGGGGAGTTTCCGGTGGTAACGAAACCGGGAGCAGACAAGCTATCCGCTGTTGATTCGAGTGTGGTTAAGAAAAATTAGCCGAGGTTTAAACCTGTTAACAACCAAGACTTATCATGCATATTATGCGTACTTTTTTAAAATTGCTCATCTGTACCACCGGCTTTAGCGTTTTCAGCACAGTTCATGCTGCTGAATCGGCTGAAATTCGCGCTCAACTGAATGCACTGCATTCCTCCATCCTATCCAGCGAAATGGCGGCGAAAATTATCCAGCTTAATGTTCAGGAAGGCGAAAGATTTAAAAAAGGGGACTTGCTGGTTGCTTTCAATTGCGCCGAACAGCAAGCGCAGTTGAAAAAGGCGCAAGCGATTGTGCAAGCCGCCGAAAAACTTATGCGGTTAATACCCGTTTGACCAAGCTCAATTCCATGAGTCCGCTGGAACTTGAAATGGCGGCTGCCGAGGTCGCCAAGGCTAAAGCCGATATTGCCTTGATGGGAGCGGTATTGCAAAAATGTACGATTGCCGCGCCTTTTTCCGGGCGCGTGGCGGAACGTCTGGTGCAGCGCTATCAATATGTTAAAGCCGGCGATCCGATTCTGGATATTCTCGATGACAGCCAGCTTGAAGTCACGGCACTGGTGCCTTCCAGCTGGCTGACGTGGTTGAAACCGGGCTCCGAGTTTAAGGTCTTTCTTGAAGAAACGCAGCGTGAGTATCAGACCAAGGTCAAGATGCTGGGCGCACGTATTGATCCGGTCAGTCAGTCCATTAAAATTACCGGCGTCATTACCGGAAAATCCGATGGACTTCTGGCCGGGATGAGCGGCCGCGCCATTTTCGCAGCGGCGCCTGCCAAGCATGACTAATAATATGACTGATCCGCAACGTCAACTGGCGGCGTTGGCGACCTTGCTGCAACTGGAAAAATCTTTCCGTAATGCCGACACGGCGCAAGCATTGGCTTATACGCTGGTTAACGATAGCCGAAGCCTGATTGAATTTCGTCAGGCGGCATTATGGCGAATAAACAGCTCACAACTGGTCGCGGTCTCCGGTTTGGCAGTAATCGAAGCTAATGCACCGTATATAAGCTGGTTAAAACAGGTGTTCAAACAGCTATCTGTAGACACTTCAGGAAGGCTTCGGCCCATAACGGCAGATGACCTGAATGGCGATTGCGCAAAGGAGTGGCCGCAATGGTGGCCGGCTCATGCCTTATGGCTGCCGGTATCGGCTTATGGAGCCGCGCCGCAAGCAGGGCTGTTGCTGGCGCGCGAGTCCGCATGGACAGAGGGAGAGCTTTATTTGCTGGAGCATGTGGCGGATACCTTCGGTCATGCCTGGGCGGCTTTGCCGCCGAGGCCGCCTATCTGGAAACAGTACCGGCTGACTAAAAAACGCCTGTTGTTCAGTCTGGCTGTACTGTTTTGCCTGCTATGGATTCCGGTACGGCAGACGGCTATGGCGCCGGCCAGCGTGATTCCGGCCCATCCGACTATTCTCAGAGCCGCTATTGACGGCGTTGTCGACCGGTTTTATATACAGCCCAATGACCGGGTTAGCAAAGATCAGCCGTTGTTAAGTCTTGAAGAAGAAACCATTAAAAACAAGCTGACCGTTAGCCGCAAGGCTCTGGCGGTTGCCGAAGCCGAATACCGGAAAACCGCGCAACAGGCAATGTTCGATATGGACAGCAAGGCGCAAGTCAATATTCTTAAAAGTCGGACCGAGCAACAAGAAGCCGAAGTACGCAGCATGGAAGATTGGCTGGCGCGCATTGACATTAAAGCGCCACATGCCGGAATAGCGGTATTTTCCGATGTCAATGACTGGATAGGCAAGCCGGTCACCCTGGGCGAGCGTATTTTAATGGTCGCCGACCCTAAAGAGGTCGAACTCGAAGTCCAGTTGCCGATTGCCGATGCGATTAATCTTGAGCCTGGAGCCGAGGTGCAGTTTTTTTTAAATGTCGATCCGGTCACGCCGGTTTCAGCAAGCCTGTATTTCTCGGCCTATCAGGCCGAAGTTACGCCTGACGAGATTTTGGCTTATCGTTTGAAAGCACGGTTCGCGCAAGCAAACGTTTTGCCCAGAATCGGCCTGAAAGGAACCGCCAAAGTCTTTGGCTCACGAGTTCCATTTGTTTATTATGTGTTACGAAGACCTTTGGCGGCATTGAGACAATGGCTGGGAATGTAAGCAAGCTTCCGCCGCTGCGTGAAGAGCTGGACTTGTTTCCGGGGCCTTGCGCATTTGACGGCTCACCGACCTGGACGCTTTATGACCCGGCCAATCAGCATTTCTATCGTATCGGAAAACTTGAACATGAGCTTCTGGCGCATTGGGACTTGAATTCACCGGAGGCCATTAGCGAATACCTGTCCCGCCAAGGTTTATTTACCGTTGGCACTGACGATATTCTTCAGTTGTTACAGTTTTTAGCCGGTCATAACCTGCTCCGAATTAGTGGAAAAGAGGCGGTGCAGAGCCTGGCCGGGCAAGCCAGGGCCGCGCATTATCACTGGCTTACGTGGCTCATACATCATTACCTGTTTTTTTAAAATCCCGCTATTCCGCCCGGATCGCTGGCTGGCGAAAACTTATCCTTTGCTGCGCTGGATTTATCAGCCGATTGTGCTGTATGTATTGATGGCGCTGGTACTGGTTAATCTGTATTTGCTGATCGATCGTTGGGACATGTTCAGCCGGACTTTTCTGCATTTTTTTCGATGGAAGGTTTTGTTTATTACGCCGTTGCGCTGACCTTGACCAAAACCCTGCATGAATTGGGGCATGCCTATACCGCCCATCGTTACGGCTGCCGGGTTGCTGCGATGGGCGTGGCTTTTCTGGTGATGATGCCGATGCTATACACCGATGCCAGCGATGCCTGGAAATTATCCTCCCGGCGGCAACGGCTGGCGATTGGTTTTGGCGGCATTGCAGCAGAATTGGGGCTGGCCGTTTTGTGTACCACGCTGTGGCATTTTTTACCCGATGGACCGTTGCGCAGCAGCGTATTTTTAATGGCCACGACTACCTGGGTCATGACGCTGTTCATTAATCTAAATCCGTTAATGCGTTTTGACGGCTATTTTTTACTGTCGGATTATTGGGGCATTGAGAACCTGCAAAACCGGGCATTCGCCTTGGCGCGCTGGCAACTGCGGCGGATATTGTTCGGTTTTCCCCATCCCGTGCCGGAGCGATTTCCTGGTCAGACCCAACGGCTATTGTTGATTTATACCTGGAGCGTCTGGATTTATCGCTTTTTCCTGTTTCTAGGCATCGCCTTGCTGGTGTATCACTATTTTTTTAAATTACTCGGCCTGTTGTTACTAATGGTTGAAGTAGGCTGGTTTATCATGCTTCCCATCGTCAAAGAAATTATCTACTGGCTTGAACACCGGCAACACATGGAATGGAATCGCCATACGTTGATGAGCTGTTCGGCAGCCCTGATCGTGCTCGGTATTTTGTTTATTCCCTGGCAGAGCCGCATTAAAGCCCCCGGTCTGTTAAAATTAGCGGCCCATACCGAGCTTTTTATGCCGCTTCCCGCCAAGCTGGATAAGATTTTTGTCACTCAAGGCGAAACCGTTAAAGCGGGGCAGGCCCTGATTCAATTCAGCTCGTCCGACCTGGATTCCCGCCTTGAACAAAGCAAAATAAAAATTGACTCATTGCGTTGGGAACTGTCATTTCACGGACAGGAAAAAAACCTGAGCAATCGGCATCTCGTGGTATTGACCGAACTGGAAAGTGCAGTCAGCGAGTATGATGCCCTGCTTGATGAGCGTAAGCGCCTGACCATCGCGGCGCCTTTTGACAGTGAAATTATCGAAATAAACGAGCTTTTGAATGCAGGAGAATGGATAGCCAAAGATGAATCGTTGTTAACTGTGGGGCAGTTTAATGCTTATCAGATAGAAGCTTTTCTGGCGGAAGATCATCTGGAGCAAGTTAAGCCCGGCGCGCAAGCGGACTTTTATCCCGAGCAACTCGATTGGCCAGGCATACCCTGCCAAATTATGCGCATCGACAATGCCGCAGCCTTGCAACTGTCGCCGGTTTTTGCCTCGCGTTACAACGGGAGCATTGCGATTCGGGGCAACAACAAGGATATACTGGTTCCCGAAACATCGGTTTACCGAGTTTGGCTTCAGCCTATGGAAACAGGCGCACCGATCAATCGGGCCATCAAAGGCAATGTGCTGATTGATGGAAAAGCCAGGAGCATCGCCTCATCGATATGGCGGCAAGTATCAGCGGTATTGATCAGGGAATCCGGATTTTAAAATAATGAGACGTACTCATCAAGGATGACGTTTCAGGTGTAAATAATCCGGGTTGGCACGCGAGGATTGCAGGTTGGCGGTTTTCCAATTGCACGTTATTAAACATAATCATTGATTGAGAAAATGTTTAATGATTGACACTATTTCTTTTGCTCCCTCACCATATAACATGGTTTGATGATTGCCCGGCACTTTTGCATAGATACAATTTTTCATGAGCTTTACTGTTTCCATGGCATTCTCTTCCGGTAACAAAGCGGCATCCATTGTGTATACTCCGTCGGCGGCATTGATGAGAATGGTGGAATGATCTACCGTTTGCAAATAATCCAGCCAGGGCTCTCCTAAGCTGCCTTTTAAAACCGATTCCATCATGTGATCCTGTTGAGGAATACAACTCGCGGTTCCATCCGCATGTGTTTTTACATCAGCCTGATAGTAACTCAGCATTTGTTCATCCCAGAAAGTGAGATAAGGCATTGCTTTTATTTTTTCAAGATAAGCATTAAAGGAAGAAAAGGTTTGACCCAATCGTCCCAAAGCCGGCCCCAGCATCTCTTTTGTATTCGGATGCATATTAGCCGCTGCATCGATCAGAATAATCTTGTCAATTCTTTCAGGAAAATATTTAGCCAGATACAAAGCCAGAAATCCGCCAAATGAATGACCGGCTAAAATTGCTTTATCAATGTTCAGCGCATCCATTAACCCAACTATATCGGCAGCATGGTCTTTCATGGCGTAGCCCGATACCGGCGCATCACTTTCACCTCTTCCACGCAAGTCAACTGACAGCACATGAAACGCCGGACTCAAACCTGCTGCAATCAATCCATCAAATGCATGGGCATTGGCCGTTAAGCCATGCATGAAAATGAGGGTCGGTTGATGGCCTTCAAACTCCAGGTAGTGAAGCTGAATGGTGTTCGTCTTTATAAGATGACTTTTCATGGCTTAGCCCGGCTTTTATGGAGTGGAAGCACAGGTTTCTCTTAACTCTCTTTTCAATACTTTGCCGGCAACATTTCTCGGCAGTTCATCCATGATGATCACCTTGTCTATTTTCTGGTAACGGGCTTCGAGGTTTTGATTGGCCCAGTCTTTTATTTCATTGGCGCTAACCACCGCCGCTTCATGTAATACAACAGCTGCAACAGGGGTTTCACCCCATTCTTTATGCGGTATGCCAAACACGGCTACATCCTTTACGGCTTTATGTTTGATCACAATTTCTTCAATGTCTGTGGGATATACGTTTATACCACCTGAAATAATGAGGTCTTTTTTTCGTCCGGTAAGAAATAGAAAGCCCTCATTATCGACATAACCCATGTCGCCGGTAAACAACCAGCCGTTTTTGAGGGATTCTTGTGTTTGATCAGGATTTTTATAATACTCCGTCATCAGCAAAGGTCCTTTGCCAATAATCTCTCCCAGTTGTCCTTGCGGTAATTCTTCCCCTTTCTCATCAACAATTTTCAGTTCCATAAACTGCGGAGCTGTGCCTACACTGCCGGTTTTTATCATGGAATGATTACGGTCAAGAATAGTCATGAAGCCCTCTGTTAAACCATAGAGCTCATAAAAGACATTCGGAATACGTTTATTCAACTCCTGCTTGTATTCCAGCAGCAGCGGGGCGCCAACTGAAAGAATATATTCCAGCGAGGCAAGATGGTCTTTGTTGAAATCCGGGCTTTGCAAACAGCCCAGGATTTGTGAAGGCACGAGAATGGTGTGTGTTACTTTTTCTTTATGAATAATATCCACCACATCTTTGGCATCGTAATGGCTCATCAATATATAGGTACAACCTAAAAACATGGCGGGCATTAAGGTCAGGAAAGAACCATTGAAAATAACAGAACCTGAATGCATCACGATGCTTTCAGGCGTCATGCGAAATGCATTAGCAAATAAAGAACCGTACAATGCCCTCACCGCATGGCTGAGAACAATTCCTTTGGGTAAACCCGTTGTGCCGCTGCTGTAAATAATATTATAAGGATCACTGCCTGTTACTTCTTCTACAGCAGGAGCAGTAATGGTTTGTTGTTTTTTTTGGTCATGGTAATTTTGATAAGCTTTTTTATGGCTATCAGTCACCCAAAAATTGCGGGATGGAATTGTCTTTAATTCAGCTCTTACCGCATCAACATGCTCTGTTAAATCATGCCGGGTGATAACAAGTTTGGTATCGGAGTTATCCAGTAAATTAAACAATCCCTGTCCACGTAACAAAGGACTTAAGGGAACAGACACTGCACCCGTGTTTGCGCAAGCCCAATAGATTTCCCATAACTCTAAAGAGTTGGGGAGAAGCGTGGCTACTTTATCGCCTTTACCAATACCGGCAGCAATGAGGGCATGTGACAAACGATTAACTTCTTCATACAGTTCCTTATAAGTTAAGCGTTTGTCTTCAAATACGATTGCCGTATGATGAGGCCGATAGAGGGCATGATTCCTGAGCCAGTATTGTAGAGTGAGACATTGCAATGACATGTTGAACCTCTTTTGCAAAAAAATGCTGATACTGGATTATGCATCTAAAATGCTGAACAGTAAGTGGATCCTGTGATTTCCGGCAATAAAAATGTTCCGATAGAACAACTAAATATAAAAATATGTTCATTTACGCTTCTTGACTCAAAATTTTAATCCGTTAGTCTTTTGAACGCTTCTATATCATTGACTATTATAACTGGAACGCATGGGATATTCATATCGCCGTCTTGAAAAGCTTCAAGACCACGCGCCGGGATATCAAGGACGGATAATCGATAATGCCACCGAATAAACTGCTCCACTAAAACGACGAATAACACAGATAATGGTATGAGGAAAGCATTAATTACGGGTATTACCGGGCAAGACGGTTCATTTCTTGCGGAATTGCTGCTTGAAAAAGGTTATCAGGTTTTTGGATTCGCACGCAGGGAAAGCTGGTACCGGCCCAATAATGCCAGCCATCTGGCAGGGCGAATTGAAGTGCTGTTCGGCAATATGGCCGAAGGCATTGACATTGCATCGGCCGTCCAGGACGCCAAGCCCGATGAAATCTATAACCTGGCGGCTCAGTCCCGTCCCGGCGAATCCTGGGCACGAGCGCCGGAAACCCTCTTGGTCAATGGCATGGGGGCCATACGGCTTTTCGAAGCAATCCGGCATCACTGCCCTGCGTCTCGGGTTTACCAAGCTTCTTCATCCGAGATGTTTGGGGAGGTATTCATTAGTCCTCAGAACGAACAAACGCCGTTTAATCCCGTAAATCCTTATGCGGCAGCAAAAGTGTATGCTCACCAGATGGCGAAGATTTATCGCGACAGTTATGATCTTCATATTTCAAGCGGGCTACTGTTTAACCACGAGAGTGAGCGAAGGCCATTGCATTTTTTGACGCAAAAGGTGGCCTACGGTGCCGCCTGTGCTGCGCTGGAAATTTCTGATTCGCCGGATCTTAACGAAATGGGCAGGCCTATTGTTCAGCAGGGTAAGCTGGCTTTAGGTAATCTGGAAATTGCCCGCGATTGGGGCTATGCCGGCGACTTTGTGCGGGCCATGTGGTTGATGCTTCAATTGGACCACCCCGATGATTTCGTGATTGGCACAGGCCAACTGCATACGCTAAAGGATTTGTGCGAAACTGCTTACCATTGCGTAGATGAAAACTGGCAAGAAAGTGTAGTGAGTGATCCTGCGCTTATACGCCCGCTGGAAACGGGACAAACGCTTGCGGATCCTTCAAAGGCGCGTACGCAATTGGATTGGCATTCTAGTGTAAGCTTTGAGGATATGGTGAAAAAAATGGTTACCGCCCAAATACTGAGATTGAAAAATATGCCGTTCAAATCGAATTGAGTTTTAAGTTACTGCTAGGGAAGCGCTGAACCAATCGATTTCGCTCATGGTTCGACAAGGCTCTCCTGAGCACAGACGAAGGGGCTCTCCTGAGCAGTGGCGAAGGGGCTCTCCTGAGCAGTGGCGAAGGGCTCACCACGAACGGAATTAACACCGCTCTCCTGAGCCTAGTCGAAGCCTGTCATGAGCTTGTCGAATGAGGCTCACCACGAACGGAATTAACACCGCTCTCCTGAGCCTAGTCGAAGCCTGTCATGAGCTTGTCGAATGAGGCTCACCACGAACGGAATTAACACCGCTCTCCTGAGCCTAGTCGAAGGGTTACCGTTCGTCCTGAGCCTGTCGAAGGAAGCCTGTCGAAGGGAGCCTGTCGAAGGAAGCCTATCGAAGGACTTATTCAGAGTTTTCTTAAGTTACAGCCAAAGGTGATTCTAGGAAACTTCAATTAACCTCAAAATTCCTGCCAGTATGATAGCTTGGCTGAACCTCTTGTCAGTCAAGCATTATGTCTGAATAATGAGCTGAATATAACGAATTCTCCAACCTAATCTATGCAACAGGTAACGATAGTCATCATCAATTGGAACTCCTGGGAGTTTTTATCTCACTGCCTGGAAAAGCTTCAAGGCCAGACATTCCGCGACTTCAAGGTGCTAATAATCGATAATGCCAGCGATCAACCGGCTCCTTCTGAATTATTTTCGCGTTATTCAAATGTAACGCTGATTCAGAACCAGGCTAATCTAGGTTTTGCCGCGGCGAATAACCAGGCTATAAGATATCTTGATAAATCTGACTGGGTTGGCTTGCTTAATCCGGATGCTTTCCCCGAGCCGGATTGGCTGGAGCAATTAATAAACGCCGCCAAAAAATACCCCGACTATACAATGTTTGCGAGCCGGCAGTTAATGGATGGCAACAGTAATCTCCTGGATGGGGATGGCGATGTGTACCATATCAGCGGCCTGATTTGGCGCAATGGGCATGGCCGGCGTTTGAATGAGGCAGCGCATGATCCGCAAGACGTTTTCTCACCTTGTGCGGCGGCAGCGCTTTATAAAAGAGAGGCGCTTATGTCAGCCGGCGGTTTTGACGAGGATTTCTTTTGTTATGTGGAAGATGTGGATTTAAGCTTTCGGTTGCGGTTAATGGGTCACCGTTGTTTGTTAGTGCCGGATGCGGTTGTTTACCATGTAGGATCGGCCACTACGGGCGGTCAGCACAGCGATTTCTCGGTTTATCACGGGCATCGCAACCTGGTTTGGACTTTTGTAAAGGATATGCCGGGAGTCTTGTTTTGGCTGCTGCTGCCTTTGCATTTGCTGCTTAACCTGGTCACCATCGTTGTATTTATAGCGCGTGGGCAAGGCGGCGTGATTTTGCGCGCCAAGTGGGATGCTGTTAAGGGCTTGCCAAAGGCGTGGGCGAAACGCAAACAGATCCAGAAAAATCGGAAAGTCTCTGTGAGGGAAATTTGGCGGGTGCTAGATAAGCGCCTATTTCGCAGGAAGCGCTTGTAGCCTATCCTGGGCTTTTGAGCGAGCAAAGAATTAAACAACAAATATACCTTCTGCTCTCCGGCGTTTATTTGCTATCGTCAGTTACTGATTTTACCACCTCTTTTGTGCCTTTTCCTATCGCCTTGACAGTATCCCTGCTGCCGTGACCAATAGCTCGAGTCACATCACGCGTACCATGCCCGATTTCCCGCGTGACATTTCGAGTCGTATGGCCAATTGTTTTTCCCGCATCCTTAACTTCAGCGCAAGCAGGCACTAGCACAAGAGATAACAAGGCACATAGCGCCAAAAATTTCCCGGTTAATTTAATCATGTTTTTTATTATTTTAAGAGTGTTGATGCTTAATATAAGTGACGGGCAAAATTAGTAAGGGCAGGTTGCATAATAGTCCGGTCAACTGATGAAAGTCTACCATACGCCCAGCAACTACCGGCAATCTCGATGAAAACAGCTTTAATAACCAATGAAATGGAGGATATCTTCAAACTATTATCTATTGAAAATGTCTGAGGGTTACTTAATGTCTATAAATTAGGTAAAATTGATGTGTGATGCTTCTCGTTTTAAACAGTCAATCATGTAATGTGATACGCATCTGTATTTAAAGCCGGATTTGCTGATGCTGTAAAAAATCTGCAAGATATTCTCAGTATATGCCACGGCAAAATAATAAGGAAAACTTTCGTTCATCCATTTATCCCCGTTTAACGGGCATTCTTTTTATTATGCACCTGCTAGCGTGCATATATTTTATAAACCATGTCAATCACTGAAATTGCCGCGGAAATAAAACGCCGCCGAACCTTTGCCATCATCTCCCACCCCGACGCAGGAAAAACCACTCTCACTGAAAAACTCTTGCTGTTCGGCGGCGCTATTCAGCTTGCAGGCTCGGTAAAAGGACGTAAAGCCGCTCGCCATGCGACATCCGACTGGATGGAAATGGAAAAGGAACGGGGTATTTCCGTGACTACTTCAGTGATGCAGTTTGAACATAAAGGCTGCATTATTAATCTGCTCGATACGCCGGGGCATGAAGATTTTTCTGAGGATACTTATCGCACATTAACAGCAGTGGATTCCGCGCTGATGGTCATTGACGTTGCCAAAGGTGTTGAAGAAAGAACGATTAATTTAATGGAAGTCTGCCGTTTGCGCACTACCCCCATTCTTACTTTCATCAATAAGCTGGATAGGGAAGGCAGAGAACCCATTGAATTAATGGATGAAGTCGAGGATGTCCTGAAAATCAAATGCGCGCCAATGACCTGGCCAATCGGCATGGGCAAGCGCTTTAAGGGTGTTTATCATTTATATAAGGATGAAATCCACCTGTTCAGCGCGCAACATGGCGGAAAAATTGCGGCTGCTGAAATTATCCGAGGCTTAAATAATCCCAAGCTGGATGAGTTGCTAAAAGACCAGGCTGAAGAATTACGGGATGAGATTGAATTAGTCAAAGGCGCGAGCCATGAATTTGATCTTGATGCTTATCTGGCAGGCAGTTTAACGCCGGTTTTCTTTGGTTCAGCGATTAACAATTTCGGGATTATTGAATTACTCGATGCTTTTGCTGAATATGCGCCTTCACCAAGACCCAGAGCGGCAGAGCAGCGCACGGTTTTGCCGGAGGAAGATAAATTTACCGGCTTTGTTTTTAAGGTTCAGGCCAATATGGATCCGTCGCATAGAGACCGGGTGGCATTTTTACGGGTGTGTTCGGGTAAGTTTGACAAGGGCATGAAGATCACTCATGTGCGCACCGGTAAGAATATCCAGGTCGGCAATGCCATTACCTTTCAGGCAGATACGCGAAAAAGCGTGGAAGAAGCCTACCCCGGCGATATTATCGGTTTGCATAATCACGGGACCATTCAGGTAGGGGATACTTTCACGCAGGGCGAAACGCTTAAATACGGCGGCATTCCTTATTTTGCGCCGGAATTATTCCGCAGGGTTGTATTAAAAGATCCGTTAAGAGCCAAAGCCTTGCAAAAAGGTCTGGTGCAATTGACTGAAGAAGGCGCTACGCAATTATTCAGGCCGTTAAAAAATAATGATCTTATCCTGGGCGCGGTAGGCGTTCTGCAGTTTGATGTCACTGCTTTCAGGCTTAAAGGGGAATATAATGTTGAATGCGTTTATGATACTGTC
Organism: Methylobacter sp.; assembly: GCA_028716975.1. Lineage (GTDB taxonomy): Bacteria > Pseudomonadota > Gammaproteobacteria > Methylococcales > Methylomonadaceae > Methylobacter_B. The sequence goes on from JAQUOU010000033.1 coordinate 16,363, forward strand.
CCCATTTCAACCGTACGCTGGGTATGCTCGGACAAACCCGCCAAACTTGAAGAATTCAAGAAAAGAGCCTTTGATAATCTGGCTGAAGATGGCGGCGGCTATCTGGTCTATCTGGCCAACAGCAGGGTGAATCTGCAACTGACCGAAGAACGCTGGCCGGAGATAAAATTCAGCGCGACGCGGGAACTGTAAGTTATAAAATATCAGGCAGGCTAACTACTGTAGAAAGATAATATACGATGATCCGCCCCCGCCCTGTTGCTCTCTCGTTTTCAGGCCATGATCCCAGCGGCGGGGCCGGCGTGCAGGCGGATATTGAGACGCTGGCCAGTCATCAATGTTATGCCGCCAGCGTTATTACCGCATTAACGGAACAGGATACCCGGAATGTAAAAAAACTCATCCCGCAAAGCCCGGAAAACATCATCAGTCAGGCAAATACTTTATTAAATGATTTGCAGGTTAAGGCTTTCAAAATCGGTTTAATCGGACATCATGAAACCGCAATAGCCATTCATTCGATATTAATACAATACCCGCATATTCCCGTTATCCTGGATCCGGTTCTGGCTGCGGGCGGAGGTAGCGACCTTTCAAATGACCGGCTTATAGCAACTATTATTGATTTGCTTTTGCCTTGTACGACTGTCTTAACGCCAAACAGTGAAGAAGCCCGCAAACTTGCAGGCTTTGATGACTTAAATGAATGCGGTCTGGCATTGCTGGAAAAAGGCTGTAATTACGTGTTGATAACCGGCACTCATGAAACAACACCCGCCGTCAGTAACCGGCTCTTCCATGAACAACGCTGCCGGGAAACATTCACCTGGGACAGATTGCCGGCCAGTTATCATGGTTCCGGCTGCACGTTGGCCGCCAGTATTGCGGCTTTAATGGCCCATGGACTAGACCCTTTTCAAGCGATTACTGAAGCTCAGGAATATACCTGGAATTCCTTAAACAGCGCTTTTCAACCGGGCAAAGGCCAACATATTCCCAATCGGTTTTTCTGGATGGAGGAAGACACATGAAATTTCCAGCCCGCGGCTTATACGCCATCACCCAGACTGAAAATAAATCCGGCGATATTATAATTGATGAAGTTGCAGCCGCCATTCGGGGCGGCGCGGTCATTGTGCAGTACCGCGATAAAAATCCCACTGACGCGCCCTTTATCGCCAGGGAATTAATCAAAATCTGTCATCAATATAATGTCCCGCTTATTATTAATGACGATATCGAGCTGGCGGTGAATACCGGCGCTGACGGCGTGCATATCGGCAAAGGCGATATTGATATTGCCCAGGCAAGAAAACTTTTAGGCGCTGGCGCCATTATCGGTGTTTCCTGCTATAACTTTATCGAACTGGCCATAGAGGCGCAAGCGCGCGGCGCCAGCTATATTGCGTTCGGACGTTTTTTCCCCTCCTCTTCCAAGCCAATGGCCAAGCCTGCCCATATTGAAACGCTGAAAAAAGCAAAAATTGCGCTAAAGATTCCTATCGTTGCCATAGGAGGAATTCTGCCGACCAATGGAGCGCCGTTAATTGCCGCAGGAGCTGATTTTTTAGCTGTTATCGGGGGGGTCTTTGATAGCCAGCCCGAGCAATCGGCCCGAGCTTATCAGGCATTATTTTAATCCTGAATTCCTGAGGTTACTTGCAAAACTCCTGGTGACTGACCTTAGCCACGGTTCGCATGAGCATAATCGAAGGGTTCAGGGCGAAGTGTGGTTGTGTTGAATTGATTCATTTTTTCCGTGCGTGGTGAGCCTGTCGAACCACATGCATGCTTTTTACAAGTATATCTCCGGCTTGGTTTTTAAATAGCGAGATAAGCTTAGCGAATATAATTTGCCAAGCGCCGCAAAAGTCCATCAGGTTCGGCGATAGCCAGGGCTGCAATTTCATCGGCGCGATCCTGGGTATCCGCGATTGCATAAATTCTTAATTCGTCAGCATTGCCTGAAGGCCGTAAATGCGCCACATCGCCTTTACTGAAATACATGCGCACGCCATCGACATAATTAATGCGCTCTATATTTCCGAATTCGAGTTCAGGCGAAAAGAAACCGGCCAACTCTTGGCGGATTTTTGCGGAGGTATCAATTTGTATATCAGCCGCTGCAATTTCCTTATTATTTTCATCCATGAAAATAGTTTTATCATTGGGCATAAAAGCCACGGTTTGAATAGCGTCATCAGAGGGCGAAAAGCGTTTCACGATCTCCAGACCCAGCGTTCTTGGAAATTGCTTGATGAGCGCTGCCCGGCTGTAGCGCCTCGGCAAACGCGTAAATATTTCCGTCAACAGCACACCATCCCGGCGGGCAATAAACAGCACGGCCAAAATGGGCAGAAGCGCATCACGCGTGGGCAAGGCGGTCAATAGTTGACCGTTCCGGAATATATCGGAACCGGTAAGAAATCCGCCATTAGCCTCCCAACCGCAAACCGCTTTTTTACCTCGTGCAAGCGCTTTTTCCATGCCGGCAATCACATAAGGCGAACCGATTCGCGTTTTTGGTTCGGTAATATCTTTCAGGTTGCCGCGATCAATGCCGTCGTTGCTGCTAATCGGCACTACCACGGCATCGGCGCCCAATAATTCCGCGGTCAGCATGCCTACCAGATCACCGCCAAAAAAGCGTACGGCCGATGATTCAGCATCCACGCCGAGTATTAGCGGACGATCGCTATCGCCGTCGGTGGAAACAACAGCATCAAACTGGCCGTGAACGGTTGCCGCCTCATCATATAATTTCTGGATGGCGGCAAGCTGGCCGGCATCCATATTTTCGGTATCGATGGGTACGAAGGTTTCGCTACGTCCGGCAATAACAACTTCTGCTCCCAGTTCACGAAGAATATCTACCAGCATATCGCGCCCGACTGCTGAATGCTGATAGGCTAACAGACGCATTCCGGCCAGCGCTTCTGTTCCGAAGAAATCGAGATAGCGCTGAATATAAGTTGATGCGGCTTCGCTGCGTTCAATCGATAATGTCCGTGAACCGGTTTTAAAAAGCCCGTCTGCCCTAAATAGCGAATCTTCAAAAGGCTGTTCGTAAAACCTGAGCCTGACTTCTTTAACTTTTTCGTTGATGGGGCTCTCATGCCGTTTGAGCAATTCACCACGCGACGTATTAGTCTTGTAACCGTTGCGGTCAAATGGGATATGACTGCCTGTCACCATCATACTGCCCTTGCCTTGCGCCAAGGCGTAATGGGTAAGCGCCGGCGTGGGGATCCTGCCTTGATTTACGGGTATCATGCCAACATAGAGAATAGCTTGCTCAATTGCCTGAGCCAGTTCGCCTCGCCCCTGCTGTTCAGCCACATAAGCGCTGGAACTGGGCCGCAAATCACGCGCGTAGTAGAATCCCTCCCCACGCACTATGCCGCCTTCGGCTTTAGGTAAGGCTTGAAGAAACTCTAATTCTGCAACCGCGTTGATAAAGACTTCCAGTTGCGTTAGATGAATAACTTCTCCCCTTCTGCCACTGGTTCCAAATTGTAATTCCCGCGGGTCATATGAAAGAGTTTGGCGTAGAGAGATTCGTTGGTTTGTGTGCATTGACTTAGAATGTTTATTTTGCTCTGTCATAGTGATGAAAAATAATCAGGCATTGCTTTCATTGCCTAAGCTAATACTTAACTTGATGGTAGCAGTGCATGAAAAGGCGGACTGCGATGTTCCCGCTCGACGAATAATGTAAACGGGCACTTGAAGTAAGGCGCAACATCGAATTTTACAACTGGAACAGAAGTTATTCTTTATGGAGAATGACCTTGTAGCGGCATTATTCTTCGCTGAGTATAAGTTAGCCTCTAAATTCTTTCTGGTGTTCAACAAACCACTGGTAGGTGCCGGCTAAGCCTTCCTTTAAGGAGATTTGAGGCTGCCAGCCAAGAAACTTAAGCTTTGAAACATCCATTAGTTTTCTCGGCGTACCATCGGGCTTGCTGTTATCCCAAGTGATTTCACCCTGATAACCGGTAACGCGTTGTAGGGTTTCCGCGAGTTCCGAGATAGTGACATCTTCCCCGGTTCCCACATTCAGGTGGGAAAGCATCGGTTCAGTGCAGGCTTGATAATGCTCTTTTGACAATCCCATTACATGCAGGCAAGCTGCGGCCATATCATCGACATGCAAAAATTCACGCATTGCCCTGCCGCTGCCCCAAACAGTAACCGTGGGTGAGTTTTCTGTTTTGGCTTGATGAAATTTCCTAATCAATGCCGGTATGACATGGCTGTTTTCCAGATGAAAATTATCATTCTGACCGTACAGATTGGTGGGCATGACAGAACGGAAATCCGTTCCATATTGGCGGTTGTAGGATTCACAAAGCTTAATACCGGTAATTTTTGCGATGGCATAAGGCTCGTTGGTTGATTCCAAGGTTCCGGTCAGCAACGCATTTTCACTCATGGGTTGCGCTGCCAGCTTTGGGTAAATGCAGGAACTGCCCAAAAAAAGCAGTTGACTGCAACCGGAAGCCCATGCCTGATGAATCACATTGGCTTCAATCATCAGGTTCTGGTAAATAAATTCTGCAGGATACTCATTATTGGCATGAATACCGCCTACTTTAGCCGCCGCCAGGATCACATAACCGGGTTTCTCGGTCTGCATAAATTGCCGCACGGCTGCCTGGTCTGTGAGATCCAGTTCAGCATGTGTGCGTACAACGATATTTTCAAATCCGGCCTTATTCAGCTGCCTGATTATGGCCGAACCCACCATTCCACGATGTCCGGCCAAATAGATTTTGGTTTGTTTATCCAGCATTCTATTATTCCCGCGTAATTGAAACGTTATACCCTTGGTTTTTAAGGAGGGCGTGTTTTTTGGACTGCTCAAGATCATGAGCAACCATTTCAACAATCATTTCCTCTAAGGTTATCTGCGGTACCCAGCCTAGCTTTTCCTTGGCATGAGTTGGATCACCAAGCAGGGTTTCCACTTCGGCAGGCCTGAAATAGCGTGGATCAATGGCGATTATATTCTGGCCAACTTTCAAGCCGGGCGCCTTGTTACCTTCAATTGCTTCAACATAGCCCTTTTCATTAACCCCTGCGCCTTCCCAGCGTAGCGTTAAACCCAGTTCTTTAGCTGACATTTCGATAAACTGCCGGACTGAATATTGCACGCCGGTTGCAATCACAAAATCTTCGGCTTGTTCCTGTTGCAGCATCATCCATTGCATGCGCACATAGTCTTTGGCATGGCCCCAGTCTCTGAGGGAATCCATATTACCCATGAACAAACATTGTTCCAGTCCCATAGCGATATTACAAAGGCCGCGGGTTATCTTGCGGGTTACGAAGGTTTCGCCGCGCCGGGGGGATTCGTGATTAAAAAGAATGCCGTTGCAGGCATACATGCCATAGGCTTCGCGGTAATTTATCGTAATCCAGTAAGCATACAGTTTAGCCACCGCATAGGGTGAACGAGGATAAAACGGTGTGGTTTCCTTTTGCGGTATTTCCTGCACCAAGCCGTAGAGCTCCGAAGTGGAAGCCTGATAAAACCGTGTTTTCTTTTCCATTTTCAGGAATCTTATCGCTTCCAAAAGGCGCAGTGTACCGAGTCCATCAACATCGGCTGTGTATTCCGGCGATTCAAAAGAAACGGCCACGTGACTCATTGCGCCCAGGTTATAGACTTCGTCAGGTTGGGTTTCACTCAAAATGCGGGTTAAATTCGAACTATCGGAGAGATCGCCATAATGTAGAAAAAACGCAGCGCTTGCAATGTGGGGATCCTGATAGAAATGGTCAACCCGTTCAGTATTAAAAAGGGAAGAGCGCCGTTTGATGCCGTGTACTTCATAGCCTTTTTGCAATAAAAACTCAGCAAGATAAGACCCATCCTGCCCTGTTATGCCGGTTATTAATGCCCTTTTTTTTTCTGTCATTCTTACTCCATTTTATCTATTCGGGGTTAAAGAAATATTGATAGATGGTTAATATTATTAAATTATTAGCTAAATGGGGTCAGTCCTTTCACTTTCTCTGAACAGACCTGTTTATAAGAGCGGCTTATATTAACTCAACTGGTTTTTTTTAACCAAGCTACGGCGCTTAATAAACCAACAATATTTATATAAACACTGGCAGGTTAAAATTTAATTACAATTACAAGCTTTAAAGATTTCTTACTTTCCGGGCAAATAGGCTGTTAACTCAGGCATTAAATCTTTCATAAAACTCTGCAATCGCTGATCGGCAAGCTCTATATTTTCACCCTCTTCAACCGATGTAACCAGTCTGATTAAAGAACCATCTGTTCGATTCATGGCAATAGCATCATAAAACAAATACCACTTTACCAGGAACTCATTAGTTATAGACCGGCCGCGCTGTTGAAACCAGTAATAGACTAACTGTTTGCTCTCGCCTTTTTCAATAACGGCGCGATCTATATTGACAGGTATTCCTTCCAGTTTTATCTGCGGCAAAGCAAGTTGGCTAAAGCTGGTAATTTGCCATCCATCGCCGGGAATACAAGAACGCGGTGAATGAACCGCCTCCCCGGTACGCTGGGAGTTATAATAGGCACTATAAAAATTAACTCTGTTATTAGTTCCAGTCTGAGCATAATTGATAAGCACATAATCGGTCAATTTCAGTTGATTCAGGTAATTTTGGCTTAGATAATCATTTCGTCCCTGCCAATTGCCGACTTTAAGCGGAAAGTTAAGGAAGGGCTTACGTTCAGGAATAATTTCTTCTCGTCCCTGAAAATAATGCGAGGCTAATGCCCCCGTGCTTACTAACAATAAAACTATAAACATTGATTTGTTAAAAACTATTCCAGATGCGTCCTGCTTTACCCGATTTGTCCATTCATCGGGAATTTTAACCAAATCATTTAAAGCCAGCTTTTTTCCGCTTATCCTGGCCAGCAGCCACATTTCAGCAAAAAGTACGCCCATGCACGCCATAAAAATGATCCAGCCTTCAAAGTCATGCATAAACCCTTCCGCCATTTCAGTCCCCCAATACTGAACCATGACCCCGATGACGCCAATACGAAAACTGTTCATAAAAATGGTCAGCGGAACAGCAGATCCAAAAATTAACAGCTTTTGCCAAACAGGGCCTTTAAACAAATAGGCGCAAAGAAAAGAAAGACTGGCCAGGGGGAATAAATAACGAAGTCCACTACAGGCATCAACCACTTGTAACTTATAAATGCCCAAATCAATAACATTGCCCTCCAGATAAACCATAATATCGCAGGCGCGAATAAACTCAACGCCAATCCATGAAGAAATCAGCTGAAGCTTTGATGATAGATTATTCAGAATAAACGCTGGAAAAGGCACCATAAATATTAAAAACAGGAGTGGAATCCATGCAATGCGCAAACCATGCACTCCAAATATGGAGGCAAAAATACCCGTTAATGTAATGATAAAAGCATATTGCTCAATAGTCTTTAATGTCGCCAGCCCGCCTAAAATAAATAATACCAACCCAGCAATAACTATAATCAAGCCGGGAATAGAGCCTTTGAATTGCTGAACAAATTTTAACTCATGCCGTCTTATCCAAATAAAATATGCGCTTATAAGAGGTATAAAAAAACCGTGTCCATACTCTTCCACATTAATCCAGGTTGTCGCCATTTCATTAAGACTTCTTCTAAATGTATAGATTAAAAGCACAGAAAGAACTAGCCAATAAGGAACCATGTAAATAGATTTCGTTGATTGGATTATTGAAGAGCGTCTATTTAGGATATTCATTAGGGTATAGGGGGGATACTCACGCTGTTAAAGGACTTAAATGACTGAATCAGTTTACTAGATACAAATAGAAATTACTAACTTCTCAAGGCTTTTTACGAAGGATTACTTAAATAGGAAGAGTATTCCGATTCATCACAATTCATACAATTAATGTACTCTAAATATTCGTAACTTTTAGGGTCAGAGTAGATGATTAGCGATTTATTATTCTATATGAGAGAGATATAACCAGAAGCACTATAGACGCATTTATAGCACTAACAACCTGCATCAAAATAAAAACAAACTATTTACATTTAATAAACAATCCTTTTTACCGTCGACTGTAATTCCTAAATTTTTGTTCTAAGCTTGTGTTTTTTATATAAAAAAACTAAATACTTCAGATCTATTCCTCTTTAATTGCTATTATTGAATAGTAGGCCAATCCAAAATATCACTGCATTCTTTTTTAATGCAACCATAAGCAATTCCTGTTATTATTGGACTGAGTTTGTGATCTAGCCGTAACAGTAATTTAGGCATAATATTTAAAGAGCTGTTGCATATTTAGCATCAAAAATTCATTTTAAAATCGTTATATTATTTTTAGCTCAGAGACAAAGGCATCAGGCTAGGGCTTAATTGCCTTACTAGATGAAGAATCGCGTTTCTTTTTTTACTATGTGAGGTTTTTATGTCAATGTTTAAATATATAGCTTTCAGTTTGCTTTTAAGCGTACCTATGGTGAGTGGAGCAACAACCACAGTGCTGGAAGGGACGCTAGGAGGGCCCACTAGCCCAACCTTGTCCTCTTTTGATGGCCCGGGCCCATCTATAGTGACTGTATCACCGGGGTTTTTCGCCGATCAATGGAGCCTAAATGTTGACCCGGGTGAAGTGGCATCTATAAGCTTTAAGTCTTTTGAGTTTAGCCCCTTTTTGACAATTGATGGCTTTACCGCGAGTTCTGGTGGAGCTTATAGCTTGACTAATCTGGGGCCAGGGCTCTATAACTTTCTTGTTTCCGGAACAGCATCGGGGATTGGTGGTGGACAATATGGAGTTGGGGTTTCCGCAGTACCACTTCCCGCTGCAGTATGGCTTTTTGGCAGCGCCATGTTGGGATTTCTATCTTTAGCTAAACGTAGAAACCAAATTTAAGCCTTCTATAAAACTTAATAAAACGGAAGCGATAACAGTCACTTCCGTTTTTTTTTGCCTCATACCCCTAGCTTCGCTCTAGAAATAGCACACTGAATGCTAGAAGTATAGCTTTAAAAATTCTCTAAAAACTCTACATTTTCCCCTTCATAGTGTTATAGAATGAGGAAGGGTGAGTCATTACCTAACGCTTTTAGATCTTAAATAAACGGCAAATCTCATTAATACTAACTTTCAACATTGACTTAAAGCATGAAGAAAATTACTTTGAAATATTTTTTATCAATTATCGTATCTTTCATGTGCTCACTATCAATTTTTGCTGACCCTGTAGATCCCGGAACTACATCTACCTTATCGTCCTACAAACTGGCTCCCGGTGACGCGCTGGAAGTGTCTGTGTGGAAAGAAGAAGATTTGCAGAAACAGGTTATTATTGCCCCTGACGGGACTATTTCGCTGCCGCTAGTCGGATCTATTACAGCAGCCGGCAAGACCATTGCGGAAATCCAGCAGACTATTGCCGAAAAATTAAACAGTTATATTTCTGATCCTGCCGTAAATGTGTCTTTAATTAAGAATGATGGCAACACCATTTTTGTCGTTGGAAAAGTCAATAAACCCGGTCAATATCTCGTTAATCGTTATATAGATGTATTGCAGGCAATAAGCCTTGCCGGCGGACTCACTGTATTTGCCAATGAGAGTTCAATCCATATCCTTCGACGGATGGCGGGAGGCGAGATTAAAGTCTTCCCTTTTGATTACGATGATGTGCTGGATGGAGATAACCTCGATCAAAATATAACACTGGAGCCTGGGGATACCGTCACTGTACGCTAATTTTATTTTAAATTTCTTTGAAATTTAAAGATGAATATAACGCGCGCACTGCTTATAATTTTCGGCGCAATAGCTACTGGGAATTGCCAGGCAATCGATTATATTTTGGAACCACGTTTGGGCGCCAGTCAGCGATACGATACGAATATTTTTCTCCAAGTAAAGCCACGGCAGAGTAATTGGATTAGCAATGTATCCCCTGGTCTCGACTTTGGTTTTCGGGATGAAAACAGTGAATTGAAATCAAATTTTACCTGGAACCACCTGATCTATGATAATGAATCCTCACTCAATATAGATGAACAGCTATCGAGTGTTAACTACCAGCACAGGGCCGAGCGATTTTATTGGAACTTGAATACCTCTTACAATAATCAATCATCGCTGAGAGTTGAGCCAGATCTTTCCGGGTTTCTCGATGTACAGGTTATGAGAAAATCCTTAAATATAGCGCCCTCGGTTTCTTATGCTTTTGATGAAAAAAACACGTTAATGCTGAATTACAGTTATTACAAGGTGAACTATGAAAAAAATCCGAGACTCATACTCCGCGATTATGATTACCATCAAGCCTCGGCTACTTTAACGCATCAGCTTACCGAACGCGATCAAGTAAATATAACGCTCTCAAGTTCAAGATTCAAAACGCCCATTGGACAATTAACTACATTAAATCATATAGGGCAATTAGGTTGGCGGCACAGTTTTAGCGAACAGATTTCTGCATATATTTCTGGAGGTATTCTCTATACGCAAACGGAATCAACGGCGCAAATACCCGCCCATTTAATTTTTAATCCTCCTAATATTCAATTTGTACCTTCATCGGAAGTCACCACCAAGAACAATAGCTTCGGACAAGTTTTTCAGGCAACTGTTAGTAAAAGTTTTGAACGCGGCTCACTTTCAATTAACGCATCACGGTCGCAAGTGCCAACTGGAATCGGGAACCAGCAAGTATCTCAATTAAGCATTAATAATTCCTACGCCTTATCCGAACGCTGGAATACGGGGATTAATGCAAGTTATTCCATTTATGACGCTCCTGCACTACAAAATAGCAGTATCAAGCGCACCTATTATTCAATTGGCCCTAACATCAACTGGAAATGGACTGAAGAAATGAGCTTTCGATTATCCTATACCTACCGGCAGCAGAAATTTGATAATTCCAGCGAAGCTAGGGAAGGGAATACTGCTCAGCTACAATTTATTTATCAACCTCTTATTAATAACCAGGTGAAATAGCGTGGAAAATCAAGCCCTCGATATCAAGGATTATTTGCATATAGTCAAGCGCCGAATTAAATTTCTGTTAATTCCTTTTATCGCAATCACTCTATTGAGCATACTGCTTGCCGTATTATTGCCGTCTGTTTATAAATCCACTTCAACAATTTTGATTGAAGAACAGGAAATACCCTCCGAATTGGTAAGATCGACAGTCACTACGTTTGCGGATCAGCGAATTCAGATAATCAGCCAGAGAATAATGACCCGCTCGAACCTCATGGAAATCATTAACAAGTTCGACCTCTATGCTGCTGCCAGAAAGAATAAAACTCAGGAACAAATCCTGGATAAGATGCGCAAAAGCATTCAGGTTGAAAGTATCAGCGCCGATGTAATCGGGCGCAATGGATCCGCTACAAGCGTCACCATTGCTTTTACTCTTTCGTTTTTCTATGAATCGGCCACGGTTGCCCAGAAAGTCGCCAATGAGCTCACTACGTTATTTTTAAATGAAAACATTAAAAGCCGCACGCAATCCGCCGAACATACGACGCTTTTTCTGAGTGAAGAAGCGCGGCGTTTAAAAGAAAAAATTCAGCAAATTCAAGCAAAACTGGCGACATTTAAAGAAAATAACTTCAATCAGCTGCCGGAAATAAGCCGCTTGAATCAACAAGAACTTACTTCATTAATTAATCAGCAGATAAATTTGGACAGCCAGGAGCGCTCACTTCAGGAACGGCGTTTTTATCTTGAAGGACAATTGGCGCAAATTGATCCAAATACTATGGCAACGGGCGCGGATGGACTACGCGTACTGGATATGAAAGACCGTCTTAAGCTATTACAGGCGCAATATCCCTCCGCGCAAGCATCCTATTCGGCAAACCATCCTGATGTGATCAAGATGAAACGGGAAATTGAATCTCTGCAAAAAGAAATCGGGAGCAATTCCGATTTAAATGATCTAAATGCCGAACTGACCCAGAAAAAAGCTGAACTGACTGCTTTACAGAAACAATACTCAGCTAAACACCCTGATATAGCAAGGCTGAGAAAACAAATTGACACCTTACAGCGCAGCATGCTTGATCTTAAACAAAGCGATAAGATCAAGAGCGGTTTAGAGGCCGATAATCCGGCTTATATTACTTTAAGGGCACAGCTTGAAGGCATTAATACCGAATTTAAATCTCTCACTTACAGTCGGGAGCAGCTTAAAAGCAGGATTGAAGTTTTACGGGCAAGCTTGCGTCAGTCCCCGCTGGTAGAAAAAGATTATCTGGATCTTGTTCAGGAATTGGATAATACAAATTTGCGCTATAGAGAAGTGACGGCGCGCGAAATGGAAGCCCAAATTTCCCAACAACTGGAAGTCGAGCGTAAAGGTGAGCGTTTTTCCTTAATTGATCCGCCACTCGAACCTGAAAAACCCGTTAGCCCAAACCGAATAGCTATACTGTTTCTCGGCTTTATTTTTGCTATAGCTGCCGGCATTGGCAGTGTAGTTTTGGCTGAAATGATGGATACGGCTATTTACAGCGAAAAATCAATTTTTGCTATACTCGGTCAGCCTCCCTTGGCGACCATCCCTTATCTTGAAAGCAAGAATGAGTCCGAGCTTCGTATAAACCAACAAAAACTGTTAGTAATAGGTTCATTTGCTGCGATTATTTTAGCTGTTGCTCTATTTCATTTTCTTATCATGCCGCTCGATATTTTCTGGTACAAATTGCTGCGAGTGACCGGTCTAAATTAAACTGTTATTGAGATTAACACTATGAATTACAATCAACCTGTAATAGATTCAGAACCACACAAAAAAGTAAAGACTTTTCGACCCGATGATTCAGTCGCTGACGAAAATTTTTTATACACAGATACGCGCATATATTCTCCAGACCTCGAGCTTTTGCGAAAAAACCGGATTGTTTCTGCTCTTACGCACAACAACTGGCTTGAATCCTTCAAAATGTTACGCACCCGTACTCTTCAAATAATGGATGAAAGGGGCTGGAATACGCTCGCGATCACCAGTCCCAACGATGATAGCGGCAACAGTCTTACGGCAGTCAATCTGGCAATTAGCATGGCAATGGAACTTGATCGCACAGTTTTACTCGTCGATGCGAATTTTAAAAATCCTTCTGTCCATACCTTGCTTGGGATAAATTCAACGTTAGGACTCGGTGATTATTTGCTACATAACACGCCGCTGAGTGAAATGCTGATCAATCCCGACATACCGCGATTAGTCATTCTACCTGCCGGGAAGCCAATGCTTAATTCAACAGAAATGCTACGTTCACCGAAAATGATTAACTTTGTAAATGAAGTTAAAAGCCGCTACCCTTCACGAATAATTATATTCGACATACCGCCTCTGCTAACGCAAGTCGATGCGCTGAGTTTTTCGCCTTATGTTGATTGTGTCTTATTGGTTATTGAAGAAGGCCGTACTAAAAAGGAAGATTTGCAACACGCGGCAACGTTGTTAAAGGACGTTAAATTAATTGGCACTGTATATAACAAATCAAATGAAAAGAAAATAAAATATAGTCAATAAAATCAAGTTGATAAATACTTAATTTTATCGTTATTCATGACTGAGCTTCCATTGCCTCAACAATTGCATTGCCCATCTCGACCGTGCCGCAGGCCGAGTGCGGATTCAGGTCGGTGGTTACGAACCTGCCGTCCTTAACCACGGCTTCCACCGCGGTTTTTATTTTAGCAGCCGCGTCGTGTTCGCCCAGATGATCCAGCATCATCACGCCCGCCATGATCACGGCGGTCGGATTGGCCAGGTTCTTGCCGGCGATGTCCGGCGCGCTGCCGTGCACGGCTTCAAACAAGGCCGCTTCCTTGCCGATATTGGCTCCGG
>JAQUOU010000034.1 GCA_028716975.1 Methylobacter sp.
TAAAGCCCGGCCCTTTCAAGGTGAAACAATGATAATCGGTTAACGAACCGAACAATCAATGCCGCCAAAAATCTGTATTGAACAATCAATAATCAGAAACCCCGAGCCCTGTCCGACAGGCTCCTAGTACTCTAACAGCTTTGCATTGATGGATAATTAATGTAATCTCTTAAGTAAGCATTTTAACTGAATGATACTTAGGATTAACACATGCCAGCAAAGAAATACCGGATGAAATTAACCGAAGAAGAGCGAGTTTATTTAAAGCAGCTGATATCAAAAGGAAAACTATTGGTCCGCACCCTGATTCATGGCCAGATACTCATTCATGCCGACGACGCATCGTCAACACGTTTCTTAACCGATGCGACCATAGCGAAGGCAGTCCACATCAGTCCGTTGACGGTGGAGAGAGTTCGCAAGCGATTTGTTGAAGAGGGCTTGGACTGTGCCCTTAACCCTAAAGTCCAGGCGCGCCGACGACCTAAAAAACGGGATTGAGAAGCCGAAGCCTTTTTAGTGGCTACGGCCTGCTCGGCAGCCCCGGTAGGGCATAAGGATTGGACCTTAAAGTTATTAGCGGAGCGCTTGGTCGAAGGTGAAAGGGTCGACTCGATCTCAGGAGAAACCGTCCGACAGACGTTAAAAAAAACCCACTTAAGCCGTGGTTAAAAAAATGCTGGTGTATTCCGCCAAAAGCCAATGCGGATTTTGTTTGTGCCATGGAAGACATACTGGCCGTCTATCAACGCGTCTATGATGAGCATGAAGTCTTGGTTTGCCTGGATGAAACCCGTAAACAGCAGGTGCAAGAAACCCGTGTTCCTTGGGCATCGGAATCCGGGAAATTGGAGAAATATGATTATGAATATGAAAGGAATGGCGTGAGCAACCTGTTTATGCTGTTTGCACCGCTGGAAGGATGGCGGCATGTCAAAGTCACGGACCGGCACACCAACACAGATTGGGCAATTCTGATCAAAGAGTTAGTTGATGAACACTATCCCGATAAGAAAATCATCCTGGTCATGGATAATCTGAATACGCATAAACTGGCGTCTTTATATGAAGCTTTTACGCCGGAAGAGGCCAGGCGAATCGCTGGACGCTTGGAAATTCATTATACCCCCAAGCATGGCAGTGGGTTGGATAGGGCGGAAATAGAGATTGGCGTGTTGAATCGCCAGTGCCTCAATCGAAGAATACCCGATCAAGACACCTTGCGATCTGAATTAAAAGCCTGGCAAGAGCAGCGTAATCATAAAGCCGTTCGCGTAAACTGGCGGTTTACAACGGAAGATGCACGGATAAAATTGAAATCACTTTATCCATCAATTCTAAGTTGACGGAGTACTAGCCAATTGCCTGTGAATAAGTGCCATGAATACTTGGCCGGTGGGAATCCAACTGTCGCCGATGCCTTCCTGGATAGGGTTGTTAGTGGTTCTTTGAGGATTGAAATTGACGCAAAAGACAGTATGCGCCAATTAAGAAGCAAGGACAAAGACTTTAAAGCTTAATCCTGTGCTCTAAATTTTCTTTGACAAAAACGGCAGAACATTTGAAAACGATGGCTGCTGTATATTGTAAACAGTGGCTGTTTTTAAATGGAATTGCCGGCCGACTTTAGATTGGAAAAGGTGGCAGGATTGAACTGGAATTGGCGGCTATTTTCTCTGGAATACGCAGGCGTGGAAATGACTTTGCGGGTGCGTGGCGGAAAGGCTATTAAAGCCACAGTGAGCAGCGCACAATTAAAAGCGCATGCACATGGCAAAAAACGTTTGGTCGTTGCCTTGAAATATGAAGAGGAAAGCGATTACCGCTATTTAGTGGCTACAGATATGACGTGGCGCACAATGGATACTATTCAGGCCTATACGTTGAGGTGGCTTGTAGAGGTAAGCTTTGAGGACTGGAAGCTTTAGGAAGGAGGGGGGCGTGAGGCCAAACAATGGGATGAAGAAGGATCAAGCCGAGGCCTGATTCTGAGTCTGTTGTTTGACCCATGCCTCCTCCTTCACCCAGAGCAGACCGCCCGCCTAGAAAACAAACTGCCCGCGTATACCGTAGGCAGCCTGCAAAGAAAATCTCAAATGGAGGTGCTGCTCGACTTTATCAAAACCTTGTTAGAGGATAAGAATCCTGCGGATAAGCTTAAACAATTGGCTGGACTTGTTGACGATGTTTTTCAGTTAATGCCTTCAGGCAAGCATATGGTTGGGAGAGATTTGGGCCGCATCGAACCGATACCTTCGCTACAGTACCGAGTTGCGGGATGATTTTCCAAGAACCAGGCTATAAGAAATTTAAAAACTTGAACATCGAGTTTATGTATGCAAGCACTATCAGCATAGCCTTTGGGTTTATAGTCAGCGCATGTCGAATTACGTCGACCTGAGGTTTACCGATGAAGAAGTCATAGCGATCTATCTATTCGGGGTCATTGATAAAAATAGAGCGCTAAAAAAGAGCTATGGATAGGCCGATCGCCATTTGCGTCCATGGTTTCCCAAGCTCCCCAGTTACCCAGCTTTTGTGCAACGACGGCATAAAGTGGCTGATGTTTTCGCGCCCTTGCTGGAAATCATTCAGCAAGAACAAGAAGAAAAAAATCAAGGGCACGTCTGGTTGATGGATGCTTTTCCTGTGGCGCTAGCCAAGCAGGGGAACCGGTTTAAAGCCCGCGTTGCTAGGGAGTTAGCCGATGCCGGCTATTGCTCAACCAAGAAGCTGTACTATGTTGGCGTTCGAGTTCCTAGCGTCGGGCGTCGTCAAGCGGGCGCGTTGCCGAATCCTGAGTATAGGGGTGTAACGGGAGCCAGTTGCCATGACGGCACTGTATTTGATCAGATTAGGCCTGAATTGAACCACACTGAGCTCTATGGCGACAAGGCCTATCACCGTTCAGACGCCAAAGAAGTGAATGAAACTCAACACCTGACGGTATTAACGCCGGTCAAAAAACCAAAAGGCCAACGGTATTTAGAGCCCCAGGATCAATGGTTATCGACCGCCGTTGCTCGTGTCCGGCAGCCGATTGAAACGTTATTCGGCGGGATTGAGCAACAAACAGGTAGTGAATGCGCGGGCAAGGTTCGCTCCTACAGCGGTCTCATGGTATCTGTATTCGGCAAGTGGGCCGCCGCCCTGTTTTTTTGGAATTATTTACGCGTTAGCTCTTAATTCACATTTAAATATGGCTTTTAAAAAAGTTTATTATAAAAAATAACTGGCTCAAGAAAAAATAATTTAGCTCATCTTTAAGCTTAGAAAATATAGAAATGAATGAAGTACCCAACAAAACTCCAATCCAAAATAATATAATGTAAAGCCTGGAAACTCGGCATTAGTGTAATTTTATGCAACTATCTGGGAGTATTTAACAGGAATTTAAAAGTTTGAAATGAAGATTAATAAACATCCCTGACGTAGCGTTTGTCTTTTTTCAATTGATTGACGTATTCAACGGCTTGCTGGTCATTGAGTTTACCGTGTTCCGCAATAACATCGTGCAAAGCTTTATCGACGTCTTTCGCCATACGGTAGGCGTCGCCGCAAACGAAGAAATAACCGCCCTGTTCCAGCCATGCATACAGCTCGGCGCCATTTTCAAGCATACGATCCTGTACATAAAGCTTTTTTTCCTGATCTCTGGAGAAGGCCAGATCCAGGCGCGTCAGCAAGCCGCTTTTTTGGTAGGCTTCCAGTTCTTCGCGGTACATAAAATCAGTTGCTGCGTTACGATCGCCAAAGAATAACCAGTTTTTCCCCCGTGCCTTTTTATACTGGCGCTCCTGTAAAAAAGCACGGAACGGGGCTAGGCCAGTACCGGGACCGACCATAATCATCGGTAGGTTATCATCTTCAGGAACCCTAAAGACCTTGTTGGGGGAAAAGAAACAGGGTACGTCTGTTTCGTCATCAACCCTATCTGCCAGAAATGTGGAACAAACTCCTTTGTGCAGAGTGTTATAACTTTCGTAACGTACACTGGCAACCGTTAAATGAACCGCATCGGGATACATTTTGGAACTGGAAGAGATGGAATACGCACGGTGCTGCAGCGGCTTTAACAGAGCAATAAACTCGGAGGCTGAGAATTCACAAGCGGGAAATTGCAGCAATAGATCCAAGGTATCCCTCCCCCATAAATATTTCGACAGCGCATCCTTATCGCCGGACTCAAGGATACCGTTAAGTTCCTGATCGCCTGAGCGCCTGGCGATTTCTTCGATCAGTTCCTTACTGGGGGTTTTGATCTCAAATTGAGTACGCAGCGCTTCATGTAAAGCTACTAGCTCGCCATTAACCGGTTCATCTTCATCACCGTTACAGCCGAGAGTTTTAATAATATCGGTAACCAGGACCGGGCAATTAGTCGGAACTATGCACAAAGCATCGCCCGCTTCATAACTTAGTCCTGACCCTGCAATTGAAATTTCATAATGCCGGGTTTCTTTAGACGAGGAAGGGCCGGTTAGTATACGATTGACCAGCATTTTGGCAGGAAATGGATTTTTACGGTTGTATTTTGGCTTTTCTACAGACTGCGCCGTGATATCAACAACTGCAGAGGTAGTCGATGCTCCTTCCGCCATATGTGGAATTACTGCGGAAATCCAGGTTTCAGCCGGCTCATCATAATCCACGTCACAATCTGTACGCTCATAAATCCGGTTTGCTCCCAGCTCAGCCAGTTTCTCATCCCAGTCCTTGCCGGCTTGGCAGAATAGGTCATAGCTGGTATCGCCTAATGCCAATACAGAAAACTTCATATTTTCAAGCTTGGGCGCAGTCTCGGTACAAGCCGCTTCCCAAAGCAATTGCGCATTATCCGGCATGTCGCCTTCACCGTAAGTGCTGGTAATAATCAGCACATATTCCATGGCGGCAAGCGCATCGATTTCTACCTCATCCATGCCTTTTATCACAGGCTTCAAGCCATGAGCTTTAGCGACTGCGGCGGCATTGTTGGCAACCGATTCGGCATTTCCGGTCTGGCTGCCGTAAAGTATAGTGATAACCCTTGCAGCAACCTGGTTTACTGAGCCGCTACTTTGAATCATGTGAGTGTGCATACCGGCAAAAAAGCCGTTCAACCAGGCTCGTTGACTTTCGCTGTAAGGGGCGTCCAGTGGGATATGAGGTGTTTTCATTTAAGTTACTAACAAATCAACGTCTATGTCAGCACCCCCTCACTGCCGGGCTTGGAGATGCTGATGATTAAAGTGTAAAGATGCGTGGAGTTCAGGCTGCCTGCTGGCTCAACATGCTCTGGACAATTCCCAGCCCGACGAGTCCGGCCAGGTATTCTTCGATGGAAGGAATCCCGGTTAATGCATGCTTATTGATTTTTTCCTGCTCAATAATCCAGGCTGTGGAGCCCAGTGAATAAATACTTTGCACATCGCGCTTGACTAACGCAGTTTTGTAATCATTAAGACGTTTGACGGCCAACAGACAGGCAAGCTGGTCATCGCTATAATTACTATAGGCTTCGCGTGTGCTTTTAACTAACATTTCCTGAAGTTTACGCGGGCGCTCGATAATTAATTTACGCGCCGCCTGTTCTATTTGGGTGGGCGAACGCAGGGCTTCAGGCAAGTGTTTAAGCATATCTCTTGCACACTGCTGAGCTTTTTCGAGTACGGAAAAACTGTTAACCAACTTAAAGATTAAGTCTGTATCGGTAGCGCCGTAAGCGGGAATTGCGCCGCCAAATAGCGGTTGCGTGTTTTGATAAGCCCCTTTGACTTGTTCTATTTGCTGGCGCGCCAATTCGAGAGCCAATTCCTCAATCATTTCTTTGCGATCCATTGCTTTTTTAAGATATTCAGATGTCTGAGTCTTATAAAGCCATAACGGCATGGCAAATTTAAAGTGTTTGCGCTCAATATCCCAATTATTAATTAAATTTCTGGCCTTGCTTGAGTTAGCGTATCCCTCATGCTGTTCCAACATGTAAAGGATGAACTGCTCATGGGCACGAGCGATGTCTGTGTCTTCAGTCAGGCTATGGATTTCAACTGAAGACTTGTCGTAAAGGTTTTCCAACCGGTTGTCCGGGTCATACTGATAAGCATTGCCCCCGGACATGCCGTTACAAAAACCTTTGCCAAATCCACCCAGGTTTAAAACCGCGCCGTTAGTCATATACTCGCAGGCGAAATCGCCTACACCCTCGACAACAGCCATTGCGCCTGAGTTTCTGACCGCGAACCGGTCTCCGGCTTCACCATTAATAAAAGCTTTGCCACCACTCGCGCCAAATAGGGCGAAATTACCGATTAATACATTATTACCGGGCGTTTTAATGCCGCCGCCCGGTGATTCAACAATAATAGTTCCGCCGCAGGCAGATTTACCCACACCGTCATTACAGGTGCCAAGGTGCTCAATGCGCATACCGTCGTTTAAAAAGGCGGCATAACTTTGTCCGGCAGAGCCGTGAGTGCGGATAATGATAGTATCCGGTGCTAAATATCGGCGGCCATTCTGGTTGGTGTAGATAACTTTTGAGTCCGCAGCTTCCTGCTCACTCAATTGGTAGGCAAGTATCCGCTCAATATCTATGGCGGCTTGGCCACCCACCGATTTATTACGGTTGTTGAGCTTAAAGTCATCGCCTTCGAGGGTGACTTGCTGCTGTTTGCCATTAATAATACCGGCTTTAAATTGCTCGATAATCTTATCATCAATATTAAAACTGGCTTCCAGATAGACGGGTTTGGCAATTTTTACTACATCAACTTGCGCCAGCATTTTAGTCAGGTCAAGTTGACCTACCATGCTTGGATGACTTATTAAATGCAATAAATCTGTTTTACCGCGAATATCCTGGAGGTTTTTATATCCTAATAAAGCCAATATCTCTCTGACCTCGTGAGCCAGGTTCATAAAATATTGCGCCAGCACACGCGGATCGCCTTTAAACTCTTCGTGTTCTGTCGTTAAACCGGCCGGGCATTTAACATTACAGTTTTTTGCCATCACGCAACGCAGCATCATAATAGCCGTGGTGCCGAACTCAAATGAGTCAGCGCCTAAAATGGCGGATTTAACCACATCCAGTCCGCTTTGATGAGCGCCACTGCCGCGCAATATGACTTTGTCGCGTAGTCCGTTAACGGCTAAAGCCTGATGAACTTCAGCGAGGCCGATTTCAGGCGAGCGCCCGCTGTTTTTCAAGCTCGTAACCGCTGCGGCGCCCGTGCCGCCGGTATTACCTGCAACGTTAATGACGTCAGCACCCGCTTTGGCAACACCGACCGCAATCGTGCCTATGCCTTCGGATGAAACCAGTTTAACTCCTACTCTGACCCGTGCGGCCTTCGCATCATGGATTAATTGCCCCAAATCCTCGATAGAATAGGTATCGTGATGCGGCGGCGGACTAACCAGTTCGACTTTAGGCGTACCGCCGCGCAGGGCGGCAATTTCTACAGTGACTTTAGCTGCGGGTAGTTGACCACCTTCACCGGGTTTTGCGCCCTGGGCAATTTTGATTTCAATTTCTTTAATCGTAGGATCAGCCAGATAGCCGGCCCAAACGCCGAACCGCCCTGAGGCAAACTGCTTGATTTTACAGGAGCGCAAGGTGTTAAAACGGCTGGAATGCTCGCCGCCTTCGCCGGAGTTGCTTAGAGCGCCGACAATATTAGTACCTTGGGCAACGGCCTCGTGCGCTTCAGCTATTAAAGCGCCATGGCTCATCGCGCCGGAAGTTAATGTTGCGGTAATTTCATGCGCCGGTTGAACTTCAGCCAGTGCAACCGGGTTTCTTGCCGGGTATATGGAGCTTAAATAATTTACCAATAAACTCTTACTGTCTGCAAGTTTTAAGGCGATCGAATCTTCGACAACAGAAATACTGAATTCAGTACCTGAAAAGCGTTTTTTAAAATGTTCTGCCAGCGATTCTAAACGTAAACTGGAAGAATTTTCAGTAAAGCCGATGGTAAAAGAAGTCTTGTTTATCTTCTTTACGTTCAAGCCGCGGATCAGGTAATTTATATTACCGCGCAGGTTTTGCTTGCCCAGAATGCGGTCAAAATCAGCCGTTGATCCTGCCGCCGTGACATCGGCCGGAAAATCCATGATGTCGCGTAATGCAGCCGGCCTGGAATCACGCTCCAGGTACAGGTTTTTAGTAAAACTGCGATAGGCAGGGGTAATGCCGAAATTATCAATTTGTTCAGGCGTCCGTTTGTCGTAGCCGAAATCAACATACGCTGTATCGCTGACTTCAGGCGATTTATCCTGAGGAATATAGGAAATATCCTCATCGGTCATGTTGATATATTCCCTGACCGCCGTATTACCAAAAGAATGGCCGGCTCCGTCCTGACGTTCTTTAAAAAGACCCAGGAAGGGAATGTCTTTTTCTACACGAACAGCCAATGCTTTTTGATGCCATTCCGTTGCGCTGTCCGCGATATCGGCAAACCGCGCACCACCCACCGAGGCGTTGATATTCGGAAAGTAAGGGTTTAGTCTGGGTTCATTCGTATCGAGATAGTTGGATTCAAAAAACTCACCACCTATATAACTTTCAACGGTACACAGACCAAATTTGCCCATGGTTTTCATCAATGATTTTTCTGCGGCTTTCTGAAACTGATTCAGAATTTTTTGCTGGCTGTCAACAGGATAATGAGTAATGACGCGATTATGGGCGCTAATAGGGCAGATAGCTGACGCGCCGAAGCCTAAAACAGTAGCAATATCATGTGGACTTGCTGCCTGTCCGGTTTCTGCAATCAGGGAAGAATTAAAACGCAGGCCTTCATTCACCAAATGCTGGTTAGCCGCAGAAATCATTAATATGACAGGAATTGCTGCCTTGTCTGTGCTGATATTAATATCGCTTAAAATGATAATACCGGTATTCTTTCTGGCGGCTTTTTCAACCTGATCACAGACACTCAACAAGGCGGCTTCCAAAGCATCTTCGTTTTGCTTGGGATTATTAAAATCAGGCGTGTACAGCATATCCAGCGTTACCGTGCTGATAGTAGTTTGCCTGCGAATTTGTTCCAGTTGGGTGCGTTGTAAAATTGGAGAATCGATCAGCAGTTGCTTGCTGTGTTCATCCGAAAAAGTCGGTTTAGCTCCCAGAGCAACGCGCAAGGTCATACCGTCACTTTCCCGCAATGAATCCAGCGGAGGATTGGTAACCTGGGCAAAGCGCTGACTGAAATAACGCGACATTCCGCCTTCAGCACTGGACAAAGCATTGGGCGCTATGCCATATCCCATTGCCGATACTTTTTCCATACCGGTAGCCAGCATGGGGTCAAGCAGAAACTTAAAGCTTTCCTGATTGAGAGAATAGGCGGTATGTTGCTGATCTATATTGAATGCATGCGTATTATTGAGCTCAGACAGTTTAACCTCAGGCAGTTCTGAAATATGAATTCGGCTTTGTGCTAACAAAGCCTGATAGTCTTTTTCCCCGGCAAGGCGATCCATAACCTGACGTGTGTTATATGCCTCGCCAGTGCTGTGATCAAAATAAAGCATACCGCCCGCTTCAATACGTCCACGCTTTAATACTTCTTTAGGCGGAAAGTCAATTTGACCCGCTTCCGACATCACTGCCAGATACTCCTTGGTTTCAACCGAGCGCAATGGGCGTAATCCCAAGCGGTCCAGACGCGCGCCGACACGAATGCCGTCATTGAAGATTAATGCGGCAGGGCCATCGTTTTTTTCTTCGTACAGACTGAAGTATTCAAACATTGCCCGGACTTCCGGAGATAAAGTCGTATCGTTTTCCCAGGCGGGCGGCATCATGGCTAAAACCGCTGTAACAATATCCAGTTTGTCTTCATTGATGCGCCGGGTCAGGGTTTGATCCAGACGGCCGGAGTCCGATTGTCCGCAAGGAAAAACAAGGTGCTTGTTATGCTGGCGGGCAATCGCGCTTTCGCTTAACCGGTTTTTTTTGTCAGTATTTAATTCGCCGTTATGCGCCATATAGCGAAATGGCTGGGCCATTATGGTTGCAGGCGCTGTATTGGTTGAAAACCGGGTATGAAAAAATAGCGTATTGATTTCGTGGTCTTTATCGTAGAGGTCTTTAAAGTACGGAATAACTTCAAAAGAGTTTAACCGGCCTTTATAAACCTGAGTGCGCGAACTCATTGACAAAGGGTAGAAACCAATCAGTTCATTACGGGTAAATCCCTCAACTTCAATAGCCAGCAAGGCGGCCTGAATATGATTTTCAAACTCTTCATGGCAAGCGTTATTCAAGCTTTCCGGGCGATTAAAGATAACCTGTTTTATAGGAAACTGTGCTTTTAGAGAGGCCGCATTAATAACGTCCTTATCTACCGGAATGTCGCGCCACAAAATAATCGGCAGGTCAAAGTCTTTAAAATGGCGTTCGACCAGTTCCTGTGCGAATGAATCGTAAT
The DNA here is from genome assembly GCA_028716975.1 of Methylobacter sp. Classification (GTDB taxonomy): domain Bacteria; phylum Pseudomonadota; class Gammaproteobacteria; order Methylococcales; family Methylomonadaceae; genus Methylobacter_B. Next base: position 10,425 of record JAQUOU010000034.1, read on the forward strand.
GATCATGATCTTCAGGAAAAAAGAAATTGGCAACTCCAAATTGACCCAGCTCGAGACTATCGATGCCGGTAATCTTGCGAAAGAAATTTAAGGATAAGTCAATATTAACGCCCGCACCGTCGCCTATGCCTTCAGCACTCATACCGCCGCGATGAGGAATCGTACATAGGGCTTCATGGGCTATAATCAACAAATCATGAGTTTGTTTACTCTGTTTGTGAGTAATAAAACCCACGCCGCAGCTATCCTGCGAGTGTTCAGCGTTATAAAGCATTAATTCTTTACTACCTAATTGGGAATTTGTATTCATTTATCCAGCCCGCTCTAATCATGCCGTCTTAATCAGCGTTTATAGGTCGTTTTTTGTTTCAATGCATGTTAGAGTCAGACTATTGATTCAAACATGCATTGAAGCTGTTACGAAGTCTTTTTTCAGATAAATTATTAGTGAAACCTGATAATAATATCATGATGGGAACTGTCTGTCATTTATGCAAGAATGTTTCGTTTTTTAGAGTGATGAGTTTTCAGGTTGTTTTATAGTTAATTGATATGAAAGAATTTTTTGATGTTGTAATTGTAGGCGGAGGTATGATTGGTGCTGCTGTGGCCTGCAGTCTCGGCGGCAGTTTATTTACAGTTGCCGTTATAGAGTCTTCACCGCCGTCTGCGTTTTCTCCCGATCAGCCGCATGATTTAAGAGTATCCGCCCTCAGTATTGCCTCAAAAAATATCCTGGAAACCGTTGGCGCCTGGGACGGTATTGTCAAGCGACGCTTTTGTCCATTTCGCCGCATGCGTGTTTGGGAAACGGAGGGAGACATTGAATTCTGCAGTGATGATATCAATTATCCCGAATTGGGTTACATCGTTGAAAACAGAGTTACCCAGCTGGCATTATTGGATCGCTTGCAGAGTTTTGATAATATTAAAATGATGTGCCCGGCAACCATTAATAAAATCAGCTATTCAGCGCAACAGCCCATCGAAGTCGAATTAGCGGATGGCCGGATTTTATCCGCAAAAGTCCTGGTTGCTGCCGATGGCGGCCAATCCAGAGTCCGGCAAGCAGTGGGCCTGGGTGTAACCAGCTGGGATTACAAACAACATGCTCTGGTGATTTATATTGAAACGGCTTATGGGCAACAGGATATAACCTGGCAACGCTTTGTCCCCAGCGGACCGCAAGCATTTTTACCGTTAACAGGACATTACGGCTCTATAGTCTGGTATAACTCGCCGGATGAAGTTAATCGATTAAAAGCCTTGTCCAATTCAGACTTATTGCGCGAGTTGACTGCCTCATTTCCTGATTGCCTGGGCAAGGTTAACAAGGTATTGGGCACCATGAGCTTTCCTTTAAAACGGCAGCATGCCCAGGATTATGTCAAGGCCGGTGTGGTTTTGGTTGGCGATGCTGCACATGTGATCAACCCCCTGGCAGGACAAGGAGTGAATATCGGCTTGCTGGATGCGGCCACCTTGGCAGAAATACTTATCGAAGCGGAAAAGCAAGGCATTAACATAGGCGATTTAACCGTTTTAAAACGTTATGAAAAACTAAGGCGTAATGAAAACCTGAAAATGATGACGGTAATGGATGTTTTTTACCGCGTATTCAGCAATGAAATTTTACCGGTAAAGTTTTTACGCAACCTGGGTTTGGGGCTGGCTGAGCGAATTTTGCCGGCCAAGCGAAAAGTGATGCGCAGCGCTATGGGTCTGGAGGGTAATTTACCCAAGCTCGCACGCGGCGAACCGATTCTCTGATCAGGGATAAAGCGCTAACCGGACAGTTAGCCGGTTAGCGAGAGAAGAGAAGGACCGGCGATACCGGGCCTCTGCCCATATTCAGAGATTTTTCAAAAATGTGAGGCTAGGCGAAAAGAAATACTGACCGCCTTTCATAGTGACAAATCCGGAGAATGGACAATTATCGTTCGTTCCTGCGGCCGGGTTATCCCACTCATTCGGAAGTTTCTGATCATTCGGGCTGTTGACCTCTTGCCCGATGATAGGGTCGATGCCATGCGTACCGGGCGGTTGAAAAGGGAAATTAGTATTGTTAGCCCAGCGCTGTTGAGTGAACTTGAATTGATTGCCAATAATGCTGTTATAGGCCATAAATAGAAGACCCACGCCACCGTCCGGCAACTGCGGTTGAACTTGGCGAATAAACTGGTTCATATCTGTGGTTTCGGGTAAATCATCAGGATGCACCAAGCGCTCTACGTCCTCAAACGGGATACCGCGCCGCGCCATCAAGTGACCTCGCTCTCCCTCTTCCGGCTCCGCTCCACCGCCGCCTCTGGGATTTACTTTCCGAATATGGGCATGGAAAGGGCATCGGCTTCCCGGGTCATCCACATAATTAAAATTATTCGGCGGGGTAAGGCCTTTGGCCTCATCTGAAAGCGTGACCGGTGTACCATCCTCGAAACGGCCTACTATCATGGCTCCGGCAAGCTCCCGGTCTTCATCTGTAAGCTTCAAAAGATCAGCGATTTCCTGCTCCCGGGTTTTGAAGGCGCGAACGTTTTGCTCCAGCTTGCGGAATACTAAAAAACTTCCAAAACTGAACGTATCGGATGTGCCGGGATCTTTAACCAACGTTTTACTGAGAGGAAATAGTGGATTCCATCGTGATAAACCCGCCGCTGATTCCGCCTCCACATCTTCAACCAGCATAAGCGGCTGGCTCCGCCCATCTACATAACCAAAATGCTCGATGCCGTTTCCCGCTGCATTGAATAATGCTTTACCTCGCTGGGTATGGATAATTCTGCATCCTGCTTCTTCAAGGAGCGCTGCCAAAGAGTCTGATAATTCAGTTGCTTCATCTTCACTTTCATGACCTGCCAGCAGCAGACCGTGAATTTCGTCCTGAAATCCCATCTCCCAATTCTCAACACCAGGATCACTTAATGATTGGATACTGGACGGGTCTTGCATACCCAATCGAAAATCGTTATCTTGCGGCGCCTGATCAGCCAACCCCAGCGCCTCATAACCTTTTGCAGAAAGCGCCAAATGACAAAAAGCATCTCCTGGCTGACCGGTTTCCTTGAATTTCTTCGCCTCCAAAAGCTGACGATGCGCATCGGTTATACGGTAGTTGGCCAGTTCGCGCAATACTCGCCGTGATTGGACTCGCTTGGCAGGATCGAATTTAAAAAAGATATTCGCTGTAAAATCCCGGCCATGACCTTTAAGGATATTGCCTTGCAGGCTTTGAAGCATCCTCAACTCTTCCAGGTTGGCCCTGGTCCACGCCAAAGGCGCGTCCACATTTATTTCTGAGGTGACTATAACGTTTGAATGCATAGGTATTCTCCGTTTTTATTATTAATGATGACAATGATTTCCCTCACAAGACGAATATTATTTCTATCCTCTGCTTGGAATTTTCTAAATGATGCAAACTATTGCATCTTTAGTTTCTGAAATGAGGGGATACTATAACAAATTTAAAATGCTGACCGCATTTCTATTCGATTTTCTATTAAAGAGTTTTAGTTTCATAAAGAATTTCCGTAGCTTCCTACGCCCTATTTATACGATTTTTCACGGCGGCCACCAATACGTCGAGCCCTTGGAAATATAATGCTAATGCTGGTGCCTTCGTCCAATTTACTGCGTATTTTCAGCTTCCAGCCAAAGCGGTTGCACAAACGCTTGACGATAGTAAGGCCCAAGCCATGGCCATTATGGCCCGTCTGCACTCGATAAAACGGTTCAAAGACCTGCTGTAATTGTTGTCGTTCCATGCCGATTCCGGTATCCGATAGGGTCACCCGGTTTTCATCAATAGCGACGGAAATTAAACCTTCCCGAGTATAGCTAAAAGCATTGCGCAATAAATTAGTAAATAAAATACTGAGCACTTTCTCTGATGCCGGGATAGATAACAAACAACTTTGTTCAATTTCCAGGCTGATCCGTTCATTGCTTACTATACGATTAAGCTGTTCAACGAGTGTGGCCAGCAGGTCATTGATTAACACATCCTCTTCCGGCAATGGCGATGACTCTTCCCTGGCTAACAGCAACAAGGTTTCTATTAAGTCTTCCATATCGCCTAGCGTACTTTCAATCAATGCTAAAGAATGACGTTCGATCTGCGAGTAATCCTGCCGTTTTTGCAACAATGCCAAAGCGCTTTTGATCACCGCTAAAGGCGTTCGGAGTTCATGGCTGGCATCACGGGTAAAATTCTGTTCGCGCTCAATAAATAATTCCAGGCGCTCGGTAAAATGATTCAGTGCATCTATAAGCTTTGCGACATCGCTATCGGTAGTTTGGCGTAACTCGCTCAGATCCAGTTCGGCCAGACCCTGGCTGTGAAAGTCAAACTTTTCTACAAGTTGCGCAAGTTGTATCACAGGAGAAATGGCATCTCTGGACTGCCGGTAAGACAACCAGGCAAACAGATAAATCAGCACCAGTACCAGACTGAGGGGAACCACGCCAAAATAGAAAGCCAATGCAGCAACCTGCTCTTCATCAAATACCAGATACAAGCGGGCATTGCCCAGGTCTTCAACATAGACAATGGGCATTCGCCCCTCCAGTCCGGTACGAAAATAGCCTGGATGCAGATTGTGAAAATCCTCCGGAACATCAGAGTAATCATTATTAATGGCCAAATAGCCTTTTAGATTCAGGGTATTCGGGGTGGGAATGTCAGGATTTTTTTGATATAACATCCAGAAATGAGCAGCCTCGCCTTGCAGCGCTTTGCGGACTAATAAATCTTCTACTATTTTTTCGGCAGAGAAAACTGCCAGCAAGATTGCCACACTGATTAACAGGATCTGCAGTAAAAACGCCTTGATCAGTTTATAATGCAGCCCTTGTTGATTCATAAACCAGTTTGGTTTTATTAAAAGATAGTGTGCCATCAACCAGTCATCGCCATTGCTGTAGCCAAGCAGTTCCGCTCAGGCCCTAAAAAAATGCCGGCATTGCAGCCATCTGCCTGCATGTTATCTGCCATAAGTAGAATAAACAGTTGACGGATAATAACCGTCTTCTATCTGTACCTGCAATCCCACAATACGTATTGTATTGCCATTGATTTCATTCCGGGGGTTTTTAGGGCTAGAGCGTTAGAGAATACCTGCCGGATGAGGATAATTTCCTTTCAGCAAAAATTTTTCAAGGATCAATACGACCCGCAAAATTAAGCGCTTCTCATTCTTGTTATTTTTTATGTAGAAGTTTTGACTGTCTTCTTTCAGCAGGCACAGGTTGTAAATCCCAGATTAACCCTAGCAGGGACATAAGACGAAGCAGGTAATAAGTCACATCAATTTCCCACCAAAAGAATCCCTGGCGAGCCGATACCGGATAGTGATGATGATTGTTATGCCAGCCTTCACCCAGGGTGAGCAATGCGATAAATCCGTTATTACGGCTGTCATCATTGGTGACGTAACGCCTGGATCCCAAAACATGAGCCAGCGAATTTACCAATAATGTGCAATGGATTAGCACGACTGAAGAAATAAAGTACCCCCATATCAACATTTGCCAACCGGTGGTATTAAGATCAGGAAATGACACTTCCAGCCCTTTACCCAAGCCCCACAATGCGGCGGCATATAAAATGGGAATGGTAATATCAAAACGGTCCAGCCAGCGTAATTCAGGAAACTTAAGCAAATCGCGCACGCTTTGCGTGCGCGCAGCAAAGTTTTTAAGACACAGGAACCAGCCCATATGGCTCCATAAAAAACCGTTTCTTGGACTATGAGCATCCTTTTCCTGGTCTGAATAAATATGGTGGCGGCGATGGTGCGAGGCCCACCAGATAGGCCCGCGCTGCGTAGCTGTCGCACCCAATAGCGCAAACAGGAACTGACAGAAGCGGCTGGTTTTAAATGCCTTGTGGGAAAAATAGCGATGGTAAAAAGCGGTAATCCCAAACATTCGAACCAGATAAGACCAGACCGCCGCCCACACCGCCACCGGACTCCAGCCGACAACAAATACCAAAAGACAGGCAAGATGTATCAAAATAAAAGGGATAACCCGCATCCAGTCGATTGCTTCCTCCACATTATCAGCTTCTTTTATATTACTGTTATCAAACCAGCTGAGCAGCTTGGTACACACCATTTGCAAAAACATCAATCACTTCCTCATTAATTATAATCGCTTATTAAAAACCAATGGGCGTGAGCGTTGCGTGAACGTAACGGATTCATTTGCTTACATATTTCAGCAGCAGACGAGCCAAGAAAACTCCCAATAACAAACATGAGAGAAATGCTAAGATTATGAAGAAATACCGGAAGGTTTTACTTCAATCTTGCGTGGATCGCATGCTTAAGTTTATTATTTACGGGGATATAACCGGTTCTATTAAGGTGATAAAAAAGATACGCTGCCAAGAAGATTTTAAACGCTATCAATCTTGTCCGCGCCATGGGCCAGATAAAAGCAGGTAAAATTTACCCAAGCAAGGTCATACAAGTGATCCGCACGCCGGCAGAAAAAATACAGCGATCCCCGCCCATAAAATCCCAAAAAAAGATAATAAAGCAAGTAAACGCATGATTTCTGAGAAAAATACCTTCGTTGTTTTTTGTATCGTCCCGTTTCGATCCATACGCTGCAAAGTATCGGGCTTGACGATTGGCAACAGTAAGGCGAGCAGCCCCACAACGGTTATAACAATAACAGAGATTTCTACCCAAAAGCCGGCGCGGTTTCCCAGCACGGCACAGGCAAAATGCAAGACCCAAATGAAAGGACCGGCTAGAGAAAGCAGCGCTATGCCGATAAATTTTTCAGAAAACTGTTGATTTGATGTCGTCATAATTAAATCATCCTGGGGAAACCGTGAATTACCAGAAGACTGATAAGCGCTTGAGCCACGGTGTAATAAGCCAGCAAATTAGTGTTTTCCAGGCTGGCAAAGCGTACCCGGTCGAGCTTGCCTGTAACATGCCGCGCGACAACAAACAGCGACATGATCAGCACGGCAAAAACCAGCTGTCCGTTTAAAATGCCGGCCGTATACACCAATGCGCCATAGCTTGATTGTACAGGACTAAGGCCGGTCTGCCAGTGGCACCGGATTTCCAGGTACACTGCAAGCACGCTCGATAATGCGCCGAGCAGCACCAGCAACGGCGTCAATAACTGCTTTGTACCGGGTTCCGGGAGGGCTCCCTTGGCCGCAGCAAAAAGTATCGCACCCGCTATAAACAATAAGGCGCTGATCACTGGCCACTGCAAGTCGGGTATGCTCGCGGTATCAGAGGGCCAGACGCCGGGCGATACCGTCCAAAGATAAAGGTAAGAAAACAAATAAGCGAAATAGAGCGAACCGGCAACCAGCATTAGAATAACCATTGCCCACCAGCCGTGACCCGCCGGACCGGTCATATAAACCGGAAGCTTAAACCCGCCGCCGATATCCACAGGCCCCTTGTCAGGACCTTTATCGAGTTCCCAGGCCCAAACCAGAAAACTGACAATAGCCAGCACCGCACAAACAAGCGCAGGCACAACCACTTTGATAGTCAGCAAAAGAAAACAGGCGGCGGTAAAGACGGCAGCGAAAAAATGCGTCCAGCTTGGGCCGAGCATTTGGATCACATATTGCGGTTTGGCTTCAATGGGAGAAGTAACAATGGTTTCCCGTCCACCGGTAGGCGCATTGGGCAAATAATATCCGCCCGCCTCGACCTGCTCGGACAGATTGGGCTGGTCCCATAGCGGTTCGCGGCTGGTCACATGGGGAATGGAGCGGGTGGAATACACATCCGTAGGCAGCCATTCCAGAGTTCCGGATTGCCAGGGATTACTCATACCGTGCTGCCCTACCCGAAAATTGCGGATCACGTCGATGATAAAAACCAGCACCCCAGCGCCAATGATATAAGCCCCTACCGTTGATACAAAATTATACGGCCCCCAGCCCGATGCCTCCGAATACGTCCACACACGGCGCGGCATGCCGACCAGTCCGGTAATATGCATGTGCAGGAAAGTCATATTAAAACCGATAAACATCAGCCAGAACGACCATTTTCCGAGCCGCTCGGACAGCATTCGGGTGCTGACCATCGGCGCCCAATAGTAAAAAGTCGCAAACAGCGGAAACACCATGCCGCCGACCAATACATAATGCAGATGGGCGACGATAAAATGGGTATCGTGCGCCTGCCAATCGAACGGCACCATCGCGACCATTACGCCGGTCAGCCCGCCAACAGTAAAAATAAACAGCATGCCCAAAACAAAAAGCAAAGGCGTGTTCAACTGAAACCGCCCTTTGGCCGAAGCTATGGTAGCCAGCCAGGAGAAAACCTGGATACCGGACGGCACCGCCACGGCCATGCTCGTCGCAGAAAAAAAGGCCAGACTGAGGGATGGAATGCCGGTCGCGAACATATGATGCACCCACAAGCCGAAACTGAAAAAGCCGGTGGCAATCAGCGCGACGACGATCAGTTTATAACCGGCCAACGGCATGCGCGCCATGGTGGGCACAATCATCGACACCAGCCCGGCCGCCGGCAGGAAAATAATGTAAACCTCCGGATGGCCGAAAAACCAGAATAAATGCTGCCACAACAATGGGTCGCCGCCGGCAGCAGCCGTAAAAAACGGCCAGCCGAAAGAGCGCTCGATTTCCAGATACATCGTTGCCAGAATCACCGCCGGGAATGCAACCACAATCATGCCGGCAAACACCAGCATGGCCCAGCCGAAAATCGGCAGCTTATCGAGCGACATGCCGGGTGGCCGGGTTCGCAAAATACCGACAATAATCTCAATCGCCCCGGCAATGGCCGAGATTTCAATAAAACCTATACCCAGGAGCCAGAAATCGGCGTTGTCGCCCGGAGAATATTCCGTTAATGTCAATGGCGGATACATAAACCAGCCGCCTTTGGGCGCTAGGTCATAAAAGATTGTGCTGAAAAATACCGCACCGCCGATTATATATGCCCAGACAGCAAAGGCGCTCAGGCGCGGAAACGGCAAATCTCTTGCGGCCAGCATTTGCGGCAGCAGCAGCACACCTAACGCCTCCATCGCAGGCACTGCGAATAAAAACATCATCGTAGTACCATGCATGGTAAAAAGCTGGTTATATAAATCCTGACTGACCAGATGATTCTCCGGCACCGCTAGCTGCGTCCGCATAACTAAAGCGATCAGGCCGGCGAGAACAAAAAATGCAAAGGCGGCGCCAATATAAAGCAATCCTATCGTCGTGTTATTGACCGCTATAAACCAGCGCCAACCGGTTGGAGCTGCCCAAATGCGCAGTAATTCCTCCTCTTCATCTGCCGGCCGCGGCAAGGGGTTGGGCAACGCTGTCTTTTGTCCGCTTATTGTTGCCATTCACCCTCCCCTCATCGAATAAAGCAAAACCATGCCACCGGTATAAACAACAAGAACCATCACTGAATCCACACCCATGCGCAAAAATGTGCGGTCGGCCCGTTCGGCCAGCCCCATTAAAAATAAGCCGGTAACAGCTAAGCCCAGTAGCGTGCCGACTGCCGAAAAATTGCCGATGTTAGATAACACCGGTGCTCCGGCAGCTATAATGTCAATGCCGAATATCAGCGCGACGTTGAAAGGGTTGGTGCCTAAAATTCCGGATATAGCCATGGTATAAAGGCCGCGGCGCACGCTGGCAAATACCATGCTCGCTTCCGGCAGCGATGTCGCGGCAGACATCAAGGCAAATCCGACAAATGACTCCCCTAACCCGCTTTGCCGGGCGATGACATCCCCGACGGTCGCCAGGGTATAACCTGCAAACAGGATGACCAGCGCGCTAATAACTATTTTAGCGATGAGCCAAACCGAACTATCGCCTTCAAGAGACCGCTCATTCTCTTTTTTACCGCTGCTGCTTTCCTCTTTGCCAAGCTCCGTATCGTCGGGATTGTTGATAACCCACGGATGGCGTTCCTCGGCTTTACCAATTTTGATAAAACTGTATGCGGAAGCCGCAAATATTCCCCACGACCAAGCTCCCGCGCCGAGAAACGGAATGTCGCCGACGATAATCGCCATGGCTAAAAAAGCCAACAGGCAAATATTAAACGCTGCTTGCAGCATGACCACGGGATCAGGAACCACTGAGGTCAAAGCCCGTTCGCCGAAAAAAAAATCGGCGACGGCCAGTACCGCCACCTGCATGGCAATACCGCCGAGCATATTGTTGACGGCTAGCGGAGCATTATTACCGCGAGCTGCGGTAAAACTGGTCGCAATCTCCGGTAACGACGTAATTCCTGATAGCAGTAATAGGCCGAGCAACGCATGACTAAGGTCAAAGCGCTCGGCCAGCTCATCAGCATAGACTGCGATTTTTGTGCCCGCTATCCAGACAGCACAAGCTGTCACCGTAAAGATTAATAAATTAACAGCCAGACTATTTTCATCAACATTAAGCATCGCGATTACTCCAGGCTGTTCAAGTAAACCGATAAGGCCTGAAGCTCGCTTTCAGAAAAAATATCGAAAGGCGGCATTAAATTTTGCGGTTTAATTGTTTGGTGCTGACTAATCCATTTAGCAAAGTTTTCCGCAGTGTTTGGCAGAATGCCGGCGCCAAGCGACTGCCTGCTGCCGACATGAGTCAAATCCGGCCCTATTTTTCCATCCGCCGGAGTGCCGCGAACCGTATGGCAGCCGCCGCATCCGCTGGATAAAAAGATCTGCTCTCCTTCTCCTGCAAGGGCTGGTGTTGCATCCGCCCGCTCCTTGGCGAGCCAGGCTTTATAGCCGGCAGACGACATAGCCACGGTATAAAACGATATCAACGCATGCGCGCCGCCGCAATACTCTGCGCATTGCCCGCTCACAATGCCGGGCTTATCGGCAACAAAATGCAGCGTGTTGATGCGTCCGGGAATCATGTCGACCTTACCCGCATACGCAGGAATCCAGAAGCTGTGAATCACATCCGCCGTCGATAACTTGATTTCAATAGGACGGCCTGCAGGAATCCGCAGTTCATTGGCGCTTTCCGTGGTATGGCCATCGTCATGGTGATAAATAACCCGCCACCACCATTGCTCGCCTACCACCGAAATATGCACTGGATTTTCGGCCTGGACTAAGGCTCCCCCGGCTTCCAAAATCGAAAAACCGTAAATTAGCAGAGCAGTTAATGTGACTATCGGGAAAACAATTCCCCCCCAGACAATACTTTTTTCTGTGGTAAGTTTATGACGCCAGCCGACAGGACCGGCTATTGAAATCAATAGCAGCACGCATATTAAAACCGTTATCAAAGCGGCTCCAATAAACATGATCCAGATCAACAAGGTAATGCGAGATGAAACTGGTCCCAGGCCGGTAAATGCCGATTGCCCGCCATCACAGCCTGCGATGACCAGTAAAGCCACAGCACAAAATGCATACTTCATCATCGCAAGCCCTCTGCTGCTTTGGGATTAGCGTAATCCGTCAGTATCTGCATCGCGAAAAACGCTGCCGCGGCTTCTGCCTGTTGTTCGGTCAAGCGCTTTGCAATGGTGGTCATAATCGCGCCGTGCGGCGTCTTTGCGCGGCGCCCTCGCCGCAAAACCTGTAATTGCTGCCTGATATACTGTTCAGATTGGCCGGCCAGACGAGGATAGTCAGAACGTTTATTAGCGCCGTGGCACGACAGGCAAGCCGGAATTTTAAGCAAGCGGTCGCCGTATTGCGCCAGTTGGCGGCCCTGCTCCAGCTTCGGCGAAGATGGGCGCTGAACCAACTTACTGACTGGAACCGTTAGGGATGCGTAATAATCTGCCAAACTATTAATATGTTCATCATCGAGTTCACCGGCAATAGGTTCCATAAAACCGCTTTGCCTCAGATCGTTGTGATATTCGTGTAAGGCCCTTTTTAAATAAGCTTTATCCTGACCGCCAAGACGGGGCACATAGGGAGTTATGGGCTGCGCATCGTCCGTGTCATGGCAACGGTTACATGCGCTAAAGTTAATCTTGGGTCTGCCCTTACCGGCAAACTCACTAGCAGGATAGTTTTTAGCTTCGATATTATCTTTGCTATTACCGCTCGCATACTTCAGGTAATCTTCCGCCTCCATTAGCGGCAGCGCTTCCAGAAAGGCAACCAGCGCCCAAACTTCATCATCGCGATCCTGACCGCTCCAAGCCGGCATACCGGTAAATTGAATACCATGACGCACCATCCAAAACAGTTGTTCGCGCGTCCACATAGGCGCATGAACCTTTAGATTCGGGGGCGAAGGCAGCATTTGGTCATAAACCGGGTTAATCGATTGTCCAGGTGTCTTATGACAAGTGGCGCATCCTCCTTGAAAGTGCGCCGCGCCAAGCGGCATCAGTTCAGTAAGGTTCAACTCAGGTACGTCAACAGACTTGCTATTGACGATAACCGAACGCTCCTTGCCCAGCGTTAAAAGCCACTCGAGCCAAGCCGGATGTCCCGCACTGGCCGCGATGTTGAAAATGCCGGAATATACGATAACCAGGACAAGCGCAATACCCCCGGCAGAAAGCCCAAGCGCCCAAGGCAGAAGTTTACGAAAACGGCTTCTTACCGATTCTGCCATGAGCTGTTTTCCGCTGCAATCATCGACCTTTGCGAATCACACAGAGCCTGGAACCAACGGGAAATCAGCACGATCGCGGCGAGCACATAAGTGATGGGACAAACAGTAACCATCAGCAGCCCGGCTAACTGCTGATCGGCGAGCTCAATAGTCATATGGGTAGCCGTTATGCCGTAAAGCACGCGCGGCGCAAATACCAGTAATATGGCGATTAAACAAAACAGCTTGCCGGTCAATAACAGGGCAATAACAGCCCGCCATAAATGTTCGCCGGTTTGATTAAAAATTGTGAGCCAAAACCATAAGGCGGATAAAAGCAGGGTTGCTTGCATGAACAAAGCCTCAGCATGCCCTTCCATCACCAAACCGATACCTGGCGGCGAATGCCATGCAAATATCAAAGCAGTTTGTAGGATAATGGCCGCGAACAGGTTGGAAGCACTAGCGGGTTTGAGGAAATGACACAGTTTTCGAAGTAAATTTGCCAAAACAGGCGCTGCCACGGTCATCATCGCGATATGTGTAATCATATGGCGCGAAAAAGCACCTGCGATTTCAACATAGCAAAACGCCAATAATGTCAGTACGGCCACCACTATAAATTCCATAAAAACAAATGATTTTAATAAATTAGCTTGCATTCGCTATTTCTCCTAACCGCATACACTACCTTTCCCGCCTTATTGAGAAGGAGGTTTTTGACTTTTCGAGCTTTGTTTCTCTCCAGATGCATGCCTTAATACATTTATAAAAGTCTTGGCGGCAGGAGTACCGGACGGCTGAAAAACCCGATAACTTATAAAATGCTGCGGCTTCGGCAGTGATTGAACAAACTTGCAAATTTATTTTTATGCGACCTAATTCTTTTAGGCTGTGCATAGCATACTTGACTAGCTTTAAGCCTGTGCCGCCGCGATGATGCATAGATAAAACTGCAACAGCATATAACCCATCATAATGACCGTCATAACCTGCTATAACTTCGAAGCGTTCATGATGAGAGTCATCTGGAAATACTACCTTCCACAACCCAATTAAGTCTTCTTTATTGCTATCTTTAAATCTACGGATTTTCATATTTCTCTATTGACTCGTAACGCACGAGATCAGCCGCCCGAGAAATAGCGGATTATGGGTCACTGGAGGACATGTTGAGCCACCGGCAAGCTGCTGAAGAAAACGACCTAAAGCAGCAGTGGTAGAGCGATGGCGCGCGCATGCATGGAAAGAAGGCTTGCATAGCTGCCACGACGGTGGCGGAAATGACGCTGAGTGAAATTGCCGAGATTTCATATTTGTCTCTCCCCCCGAGAGCTTGCAAAACCTAAGCGCTTTTACAGGCCCAACAAGTTACAATCCAGGTCTTGGTATTTTATACTCGTTTAAATTTCAATTGACAAGAGCAACTTTCAACACTCTTTTTTCTAAACGAGATAGGAACTCACTTGATTTTGATTCCACATAAGACTTTGAGTAGGGAATTAAAAAGTTATCTTGCGGTTCGTGAGTAACGGTTCTTGAATGGCTGGCTATCCAAAACTTTTGATGCTGTCGGTTTAAATCTGAACCCGGCTTTAATTATGTGGGATCAAATCCGTACTTTGAAATTTTTCATATTGCTTTGTGAAAGCATTATTTTTTAGAAGGTATGAAAAGATAATCAGCCGCTCGCATAAAGCTGCAGTTAATTTCATTGTTAGAACTGCCGAATGAAATATCCTAGCGTCTGGCTCGAAAAAACTCCCTTAACATTTCGGAACATTCTTGTTCCAATACTCCGCCTTCCCAGTCAGGTTTGTGATTTAAAAAACTGGCATCAGTAAGGTTCAAGGCATTATAAACTGCGCCTCGCTTAGGATCAAACGCGCCAAAAACCAGCCGTTTAATCCGCGCATGGCTGATTGCTCCCATGCACATCACACAAGGTTCCAACGTCACATATAAGGTAGCATCGCAAAGCCGGTAATTTTTCACCGTCAACCCTGCCATTCGTAGGGTGACTATTTCAGCATGAGCGGTCGGATCATGGTTTGCAATGGATGTATTCCAGCCTTCCGCAATACACTCATTATCTTTAACAACTATTGCTCCAACCGGCACTTCACCTTGCTGTTCGGCTCGTTGAGCCAGCCGGATGGCATGGCGCATCCATGCTTCATCCGTTGTTTGGGCTATTCCCATTCGATGGTTGCAGGAGGCTTGCCGGATATATCATAAACAACGCGCGAGATTCCTTGCACTTCATTAATAATACGGCGGGAAACAAGATCCAGAAAATCATAAGGTAAATGCGCCCAGTGAGCGGTCATAAAATCGATAGTTTCAACTGCCCGTAGGGCAATGACATAATCATAACGCCGGCCATCTCCCATGACTCCGACTGATTTAATCGGCAAGAATACCGCAAAGGCCTGGCTGACCTTCTTATATAGGTCATGTCTATACAGTTCTTCAATAAAAATAGCATCCGCTTGGCGCAGTAAATCGGCATATTGCTTTTTCACCTCGCCTAAAATCCTGACGCCCAAACCGGGGCCTGGAAAAGGGTGACGAAAAACCATATCGGCGGGCAATCCTAACTCCAGACCTAACTTTCTAACCTCATCCTTAAATAATTCCCGCAACGGTTCAATCAGTTTTAAAGTCATATTTTCCGGCAAGCCGCCGACATTATGATGGGATTTTATCAAGTGCGCTTTACCGCTTTTTGAACCGGCAGACTCAATCACATCAGGGTAAATCGTGCCCTGCGCCAGCCATTTCGCATCCGTTATTTTGCCGGCTTCTTCATCAAAAATTTCAATAAACAGACTGCCAATAATCTTGCGTTTCTGTTCCGGATCAGTAACTCCGCATAAAGCTTCCAGATACCGCTGCTCAGCATCGACTCTGATTACTCTAACGCCCATGTGCTCGGCAAATGTTGCCATTACCTGATCGCCTTCATGCAAACGCAGCAAGCCGGTATCAACAAAAACGCAGGTTAACTGATCTTCAATCGCTTTATGCAGCAGTGCAGCGACAACTGACGAGTCCACGCCGCCGGACAGCCCCAAAATAACATGATCGGTTCCGACCTTTTCCCGGACAGCATGAGTACTGTCTTCAATTATATTGCCGGCTGTCCATAAGGCTTCACAAGCGCAAATATCCAACACAAACCGCGCCAGAATTCGCCCGCCTTGTTTAGTATGGGTAACTTCAGGATGAAACTGTAAGCCGTAAAAGGCCTTTTCTTCATGGGCAATACCGGCTATCGGCGCGCCGTCTGAGCTGGCAATCAGTTTAAAGCCTTCGGGCAAATCCACTACCCGATCGCCATGACTCATCCAGACGTCCAGTAAACCATAGCCTTCGGCGGACAGATGATCTTCTATGCCGGTCAATAATCTTGAATGGCCGCGCGCCCGGATTTGCGCATACCCGAACTCCCTATGATCCGAACTTTCAACCTTTCCCCCCATCTGCTCGGCCATAGTCTGCATGCCGTAACAAATACCGAGTAGCGGTACACCCAAAGCAAACACTGTTTGCGGCGCTCTTGGCGTATGGCCGATGGTCACTGTTTCAGGTCCGCCGGATAAAATAATACCATTAGGGGAAAAATTCCTGATTTCTTCATCAGTGCTTTCGCACGAATAAATTTCGCAATAAACGCCGATCTCTCGAATGCGGCGTGCTATCAACTGGGTATATTGCGAGCCAAAATCTAAAATCAGGATTTTATGAGTGTGGATATTTGATGATTGCTGTTTCACAAAAGAACCAGATAATTGCTAGGTTAACTAACACGAAGTGCACGAGGACCAGGAACAAAATATTCAAGTCTTGCGTATCCCTCGTGGTGATCAAAAAATTATTAAAAGCCGCCGATAATTATTCTGAACGATAATTAGGCGCTTCTTTAGTTATGGTGACATCATGGACATGGCTTTCTCGCATACCGGCGCCGGTCACTCTCACAAACTGGGCTTTTTCATGCAGTATTGCAATGGTTTGACTGCCTGTATAGCCCATGCTTGCGCGAATACCGCCGAGCAACTGATGAATAACCGCAAGCAGGCTGCCCTTGTAAGGCACTCTGCCTTCAATGCCTTCCGGCACCAGTTTTTCAACTGAATCGGTTTCATCCTGAAAATAGCGATCACTGGATCCTTGCTGCTGCGCCATTGCACCCAAAGACCCCATGCCTCGGTAGGATTTATAAGATCGTCCTTGAAACAATTCAACTTCTCCGGGCGCCTCTTCCGTACCGGCAAATAATCCGCCCAGCATTACCGAATAGGCGCCTGCTGCCAGCGCTTTGGCGACATCGCCTGAATATCGGATACCGCCATCAGCAATTAAGGGCACACCGGTTCCTTTTAACGCATCCGCAACATTACTGACTGCCGTAATTTGTGGAACACCGACGCCGGCAATAATACGGGTAGTGCAAATAGAGCCTGGCCCTATACCCACCTTAACTCCATCAGCCCCGGCTTCAACCAAGGCTAGTGCCGCTTCCGCCGTGGCAATATTACCGCCTATGACCTGAACATCAGGATAATTCTGTTTCACCCAGCGCACCCTGTCCAAAACTCCCTGAGAATGACCATGAGCCGTATCAACAATAATGACATCCACCCCGGCTGCAACTAACGCGGCGACCCGTTCTTCCGTGCCATGGCCGGTACCTACGGCGGCACCGACTCGCAATCTTTCCTGTTCATCTTTGCAGGCTTGCGGATAATCCTTGGCTTTCTGTATGTCTTTTACGGTAATCATACCCCGCAAATGAAAGGCATCATTGATCACCAGTACTTTTTCTATACGATGCTTATGCAACAAAGCAATTGCTTCTTTACGGTCAGCATTTTCATTAACGGTAATCAAGCGCTCTTTTGGTGTCATGACTTTTGAAACAGGTTCATCAAAGCGCGTCTCAAAGCGTAAATCCCGGCTGGTCACAATACCGACCAATTCATCTCCATTGACCACTGGCACCCCCGAAATATTTTTAGCCCGGGTTAATTTCATAACATCGCGTATGCTGACGTCGGGCGAAACGGTAATGGGATCTTTAATTACGCCACTTTCGTATTTTTTAACACTGCGCACCTCACGGGCCTGCTGCTCGATTGACATATTCTTATGAATAATGCCTATACCACCTTCTTGAGCGATAGCAATTGCCAGCCGTGCTTCAGTTACGGTATCCATTGCCGCGGCAACCATCGGAATATTTAGCGCAATGCCGCGAGTCAGTTGGGTTTTCATTTCTACATCGCGTGGCAATACAGTTGAGTGCGCTGGTACTAATAAAACGTCATCAAACGTGAGCGCTTCCTGAATAATTTGCATAACCACACCTAACAATCAATTAATATAACTATTCATTATACTGTTAGTTACCGTGGCTGTCAGGCGGTTGTATAACATTAAAGACTTATCTCAATAGGTTGAATTAAATCGTTTGACTGACATATTGCAATATTAGCAAAACATACAGGTGTTGATCTGAGGGACGACGGGGACGGAGTTTTGCACGTAGCGGGCAAAAAAAAGCCCAAGCGGTTAGGCTTGGGCGGGTATTAAGTGCTTGGCAATTCCCTACTTTCGCATGGCAACCTGCCACACTATCATCGGCGCTAAGCGGTTTCACTGCCGAGTTCG
>JAQUOU010000035.1 GCA_028716975.1 Methylobacter sp.
TTCAAATTGGAGTGTCTGAATATCAAACACAAAAGTAACCATTTCGCGTTAAGAGCAAAGCTCTTTATCAAAGCAACCCGACAAGCCTATGCCGAGTTGCAGGTATTGCGGGCTGCGTAACATCAGTCAATAATTAGATGCTCTGACGGTTATAAGCGGTTCTCCAAAAAAGAAAAACTCCGTTATATCAACAGAAAATTTACCTGATACCTTTTAAGCAGATTTTTGAATAATAGATGCTTTTTAACCGGTATCGGCAATCATGAAGTTTTTACCCTTGGCACTACTCAGTCTTTTTATATTTCCCCTTACATCCCAGGCTCACGGGCCAACTCCCCAAAAAGCAAAAGAAAGCATCAATATTAATGCCGCTGTCGATAAGGTCTGGGACGAAGTCAAGTAATTTGACGCCATTGCCGGCCATCCTGATGTTAAAGCCGGCACAGGCGATGGCAAACATGAGTCCGGCGGGATTCGTACCATTACCCTGAAAAATGACGGGCAGCAGGTGGAGGAACTGGATTATTACAGTGACAAGGAAATGGCGGTTCGGTTTTTCGGGTATATTTCTGAGCCTGATCGCAATATATTCGCAGCCTATATTTACTGTTATATGTAGCAGCTGTCAGTAGACAATCGCGGCTATGGCTTTTGGTTATTACTGTGAGTTCAAAGCAAGAGCGGTTCCCGCATTGTAATCTGTAGGAACTGAATTACACTTTATATCAGATTTCGGTTCGCCCATGATCCCGGCACCGAACTGGTCAGGCCCCTAGAATCTGCGTTGTTAGTAATCTGGGTTCTATGTGAAATTAATAGTGGTAATTTGGGTGCTTGTGAACCCTTTTCCGTTCATCCTTCGACACCCTCAGGATTAACGGATTTACTTTTAAAGAATGTCGATTAAAGAACTTATTTTTTGCTTACCAATATATTTTAAATAGCGCCGTTATCTATAAGCTAAATCAATAAAGCCTATAGAGATTTACAAAAAATGCCTCAATTCAGGGAAGGTTATGGGAACCTCTAAAAATTATCCTTTCATGCTTCGACAGGCTCAGCACGAACGGATAAGGCACTGATTTTAATGAACCACCGTTCGTACTGAGCCTGTCGAAGTGCAATTTTTAGAGGTTCCCTTATGTGCATGTTTGGGTTTCTTGTCAAAATTTCCGGTAATTACTCAAACTCTGCTTATATTTCAGATTTTTTCAATCTAGTTAAACTAGCCCAATTATTATGAATATTCTTAATTCCCTCAAACTATCTCATCGCTTTGCGCTATTAATTGCGGCATTTACGATAGGCTTTGCCATTTACGGCAGTTGGTCATTCAAGATATTAAACGATCTCAAAATCAACGGAGCGCTTTATCAACGTATTGTCCAGGGCAAGGATCTGGTTGCCGACATTTTGCCGCCACCGGAATATATTATTGAATCCTACCTGGTTACGTTGCAACTGATCAACGAAGCCGACAGCATGGAACAAAACAAGTTGATTGAGCAGCTCAAGCGTCTTAAAGATAACTATATGGTACGTCATGAATACTGGCATCAGCAGGAGTTGGACGGCGAATTAGACAAGGCATTTCTCGAAAAATCTTATACGCCGGCTATCGACTTCTATGAGGCCGTTTTTAACAGCGTTATTCCCGCCGTACAAAAAAGGGATCGCGAAGCGGTTGATTTAGTCCTGCCTCGTATTAAGTCTGATTACGAGACCCATCGAAAGGCGATTGATCAAGTCGTTGAAATGACCAACCAACGCAACAAATTTGACGAAAACTTCGCAGCGGAACGCATACATACCTCGACGATACTTTTGTTGGCCGTTTTAATACTTACCTTGGTCGCCGGTACCCTTATTTCTTTATTGATTATTCGCAGTGTGTTCAGGCAGCTGGGCGGCGATCCTGACTATGCGGCGGAAATCGTCAACAAAATTTCTCAGGGCGATTTTACTATGGAGCCGGTACTTAAGGCAGGAGATAAAAGTAGTTTAATCCATGATCTGCGAAAGGTGCAGAAAATAATCAGTATTTTTGCTGCCGCCCAGGATGCTGTGGCTCAAAAGCATTCTGAAGGCGTGATCAGCGAACTGTTGTGGGCCGATCAATTCCCTGGTACGTTCGGTCATCTGGCGCAACTAATGAATGATCAGATAAGTTCTCATGTTACCGTGAATAAGAGAGTCGTCGAGGTGATTACCCAATATGCCAAGGGCAATTTTTCTGCTGACATGGATCGCATGTCCGGCGAGAACGCTCAGATTACAGAGGCTATCGATAATATTAAAAATGCGCTCACCGGTATCAGCAATGAAATTAAAATGCTCGGTTCAGCAGGCGCCAGAGGTGATTTTTCAAAACGTGGCGATGCGGCTCGATTTGAATTCATTTTCAAAGACATTCTTATTGATATTAACACGCTTTTTGAAATCTGCGATACCGGCTTCAGCGATATAGAGCGTGTTACCCAGGCATTGGCTAAAGGCGATCTGACCCAAACGATCAGCCGGGATTATCCAGGAACTTTTGGCGCCGTCATGACCGGCATGAATAGCACGAGCGAAAATCTCAAGAGCCTGGTCAGTGAGATCAAACTGGCGACGGATACTATCAATACCGCCGCCAAAGAAATTGCCGACGGTAACAACGACTTATCGCACCGCACCGAAGAACAGGCGGCCAGCCTGGAACAAACCGCTGCCAGCATGGAACAATTGACCGCTACCGTCCAGGCCAATGCCCAAAACGCCACACAAGCTAACCAGCTAGCCCAGAGCGCGGCCGGGATTGCTGCCAAAGGCGGCCGCGTTGTCGGTCAAGTTGTCATCACCATGAATTCCATTAACGATTCCTCACGCAAAATAGTCGACATTATTTCGGTCATAGACAGCATCGCCTTCCAGACCAATATCCTGGCTCTCAATGCCGCCGTCGAAGCGGCCCGTGCCGGCGAGCAAGGACGCGGTTTTGCCGTGGTTGCCGGCGAAGTCCGCAATCTCGCGCACCGGGCGGCGGCGGCAGCCGGTGAAATCAAAAGTCTAATCGGCGACTCTGTCGAAAAAGTCGAAGGCGGCAGTAAACAAGTGGCGCAAGCTGGAAAAACCATGGAAGAAATAGTGAACTCCATCGGCAAAGTGACCGGCATCATTGCCGATATAACTTCCGCCTCGGCTGAACAAGGTTCCGGTATTCAACAAGTCAATCAGGCCATCGGGCAAATGGACGATGTGACTCAGCAAAACGCCGCCCTGGTCGAACAGGCGGCCGCGGCAGCTGAATCGCTGGAAGAGCAGACCGAAAACCTGTCGGCCAGCGTAGCGAAGTTCACTATTGACGAAAACACCCGCTCCACCTCGCAAACACCGGCCCAGGCTAAGAAGACAAAATCTGGCCAAAGCAAAATGCCGGCCAGTGCCAAACCGCTTTTGCAGATGACGACAAGCAATGATGAGTGGGAAGAATTTTAAGCTGCAACTATTTATATTGCACGCGGCGACCGTAGCGGATTTTTAATACGTCAATAAAGCACTCGATTGGGTTAAGGGGATGGAGAGAGTAAATATAGTCTCCCAACCCCGCTAAAAATAGACGCCACTGCGGACACGAAGTCAATCATTCTAACTACCAAACTATTGAAAACGTCGCGTCCTCTGCGGTCTTCGTGGTGATTCGTTAAGGGATAGTCAATACGAACGCCTTCACCATCCCCCTAGGGAAGCGCTGATTAAATCCTTCCACCAGGCTCTCCTGAGTTTATCGACCAGCTCAGGATGAACGGTAATCCTTCGTCCATGCTCAGGGGAGCCTTATTGATTTCGTTCGTTGTGATCCCTATTCGACAAGGCTCTCCTGAGTGCAATCGAAGGGGCTCTCCTGAGTGCAATCGAAGGACTCACCCCGAAAGGTTTAACCTGCCACCCTACAGGAAATGGACGTAGAACTATGGGTAAGTGCACAGGGTTAAACGGCACTTTTAATCACATCCAAAAAGGCCGGATGGCTATTGGTATCCTGATAATCAGGATACAATGCTTAGGGCTGCTTCAAACAGGCCGGCAGGAAAAAGTAAATTGCTGAAACCCAGCCGTGAAAAATATAATTTCTATGCCTTTCATCAAGTTATTTTTATGTTAAAAAAACTGCTTCTGACTATCCTTGCTGTCATTGTCATCTTCGAGGAATGGCTGTGGGACATACTTACCGTAACCGGACATTGGCTTTCGCGCGTATTGCATCTGGCGCGGTTTGACGAACAGTTGTCGAAGGCATCACCTCCTATGGCTTTGCTTGCTTTTCTAATCCCCTTGATTGTAGTCATGCCGCTTAATTTATTGGCCTTGTTTCAACTCACCCACGGTAGGGTTATGCAGGGTATATTATTGGAAATAGCCGCCAAACTGCTGGCTACATTGCTGGTGGCGCGGGTATTCAGGTTAGTCCGTCCTGCGTTGCTGACGTTTAACTGGTTTGCAAAACTTTACACAACAATTATTAGCCTGCTGCGTTGGGCTCACGACCTGATCCGTGACTCGGCAGTTTACCGGCTGAGCCTGGTTATGAAAGCCGCCGTTAAAGCTAGGCTTACGGTAGTAGTTCAGTATTTTGGCTTATGATTTCCTATTTCTCCAGCTTGTAGTGCCGGGGTCGGGATAAGCCACCATCCGCACGTTCAGAATTTACAACCGCGCTTTCTAAATTTTAGCCCTGCTGTCTAAATTCCCGGGGCGAGCAACCAAACTGCTGTTTGAAAACACGGCTGAAATGCGCAGAATCGTTAAATCCCCAGCGAAAGGCAATATCGGATAGCCGATGCCCGTCATGAACCGGATCCAGCCGTATCCATACGGCAATTCTCCAGCCTGCGTTTGCCGATGTAACGCATCAGCGAAGTATCTTCGCCGGCCAACAAGGCATTCATATACCGTGAAGATAAACCCATTCCCTGCGCAACCGTAGTTGAAGTAAGAGCCGAATCAGACAGTCTTGGCTCAATAAAAGTCTTGATACGGTTAAGGGTGGCCGCACGGCTTCCGGAAAGTGAATAATTAGCCGGGCGCACGGAGGCTACCGTCAGGGTCAGTAAATCGAGCGACTGATCGGCCAGACTGGAAAATTCATCGGCGTTTAAATGCCCGGTTTGACTGACTACCGAACGCAGGCAGTTCGCGGCACACGCGAAGCTTAACCGTTCGCACTGAGCCTGTCGAAGGATGGACGGTTAAGCTGTTCATGGTTCGACAGGCTCACTACGAACGGCTTAACCTTAAACTGTCCCGCTTTAAGTTGGTAGCCAGTTTATGGGTTTACTGTTTCATGAATTTTTTGGGCAAGCGCCTTGACGCTGCGTTGGGTCACTTTTTCGTGATTTCCTTTTAGCTCGATATTATACCGGCCTGCCAGATTTTGCGTTTTTACACAGATCAAGCGCACCAATAAATGAGAATACAAAAAACTGGGTTTGCCATGCTGCCCGACAATCACCCAGTCAGCGCCAAACTGTTTGCCAAGCTTTGCGGCAACATCATTAAATCTGAAAAGATAGCCAAATCCGGCGTTTTCAGCCGCTATTGTCTTGGCATTGATTTGCATGATTTCATACTCGCCAACTTCATTAAGCGCCTGCTCAAGTAACGGCTTAATGGAAGCCGTACGGATTAATTCCTCCGGCGTATTCGGTAATGAGGTCAGGTCATTTAGCTCAAAGTTTAAAATTGCGATACGAGCGCCTGCATTTACTGAACAACTCATAATCAGGCCAATACCAAGTAACATCCAAATCGGGCTTAACCATTGCCCATTTAATTTCGAAAGTTTCATTTTTTCTCCAGACCCTTATTTTTTCGCATTCCTGCTGTGCTTGATATAAGCCGATGAAGTTCTGCATACTCAGGGCAGCGATGACATTCAAGTCATCATCAAGAATTTCATGTAAAACGCCATCATTGCCGCGAATGCTGAAAAAGACGACGGCATCTACATCGCCGCCGCCTTCTCTATGCGGTTCATCGCTTGGCTGGCTGGACGTGCAACTGCCAACAGGTCTTGCTTCCTTTAACCTGCCGTTGGGTTCATAAAGACGATGCTCGCCCTGGATAACCAGCATGTTATTCAGAGCTAAATGACGGTGAAGAATAATCTGTTTGTTTGCCGCAAACTTAAAAATCACATCGATGATTTTATTGTTTTCATCGATATTGAGAATCGAATAAACGAGATTCTCAAACCCTTCAAGTTTTTGCCATTTAATGTTGCAATCATCGAATAGATATCGTGTCATATGTTTTTCCTTATTCAGCCTGGTGGTTTGGTAGGCGCTAGATTAGCGAATCAATGTATATCCGTAACCTGATATTTGCCCGCAAAAGCCGGGCAATTTGCCCGGCCTTCCGGCAGCTATTTTCCAGACCCGGCATTCAGGCTTAAAATGACCTGAAAGACGTAAAGGCAACGGCAATTAATGATTTCCATTGCTGAATCGTCGCAAAATATTTGAATGAATCCCGGCTTACCATGAATCTAAAGCTTCACCTGTTATCGCGCATCGTCCTGATTGCCGTTATTTGCCTGATTGCAACAGCCGTCTATGTTCTCTATCAGGCTGACCGGCAAGCCATTCTTGAAACCCGATTAACGGCTGACTCCATCGATAAGCAACTGGAGCTGCAACTATTACGCATCAATGCGGATTTCGGTCAATCGGAACGTTTCCCTGATTTTGATTTATGGAAAGAAACCCATGTCGTGTCAGGGCTTTGCGTAAGTTACCAAGCAGCGAACGGTAGTCTCAAGCGCAGCATCTGTAATGGTGCGAAAATAGCTTCAAACAGCTGGCCAAACTGGTTTGAATACGTTTACCGCCGGGCTTCCAATCCGGGCTTTGAGGTGGTGCAACCGGTGACATTCGATGGCCGGATTCAAGGTTCCGTTATCGTTGAGCCCAGCGCGGAGGTGCAAATAGCAAATGCCTGGCATGATGTTCGTGTATTAATGGGACTTTCTGCCGGTACCACGTCAGCGCTTTGCTTACTGGTTTATTTCACCGTAAGCCGAGCCTTACGTCCGGCACAAATGATTGTTGCGGGCCTGGAGAAAATGGGCAAAGGCGACTTGTCTTTTCGGCTGCCGGCTTTCGAGCTGGATGAATGGCAGCGAACGGGGAAAGCCATCAATCAACTGGCGGTAAGCCAGCAACAACTCCTTTCAGAACGTCAGCAATTAGCGTTGAAATTGATGACTATCCAGGAGGAGGAGCGCCATTACCTGGCGCGCGAACTTCATGATGAGTTTGGTCAATGCCTGGCCGCGATCAATGCCGTGTCGGTTTCTATTGCGCAAACAGCGGAAAATGATTGTCCCGGCTTGGTTCCTGAAGCAAACAATATCAGCCGGATTACCCAACACATGATGGAATTATTGCGCGGCTTATTACTGCGCTTGCGCCCGACGGAAATTGATGAACTGGGGCTCACAGCCAGCCTGAAAAGTCTGGTAGCGGGATGGAATGCCGGCAATGGCGGAAAAATTTATTATAGCTTGGCTATTCACGGCGATGCTGATCAGTTGCCCGAGCCAATTCCCATCACTGTTTTTCGTATTGTCCAGGAATGCCTGACCAATATAGCCAAACATTCGGCGGCTACTCATGCGAATGTAACATTGACCATAAGCCATTCTTTAGCGGCGGGCAGTGCCGATAACCTAGTTCTCCTGGTTGAAGATGACGGTATCGCTTGCGGCCTGCCATTCCAAGACAGCTCAGGCATCGGCCTGCTCGGCATGCGCGAGCGAGTAAGCGCCCTCGGAGGCAAATTGACATTGACAACAGGTAACCCTAGCGGGCTGATAGTCCAGGTATGGCTTCCGCTTAACTCCATTCAGGGAACGCAGACATGACAGTTCCGGAAAATATCAGAATCTTGCTGGTCGATGACCATGCCATTGTGCGTGAAGGCTATCGCTCGCTATTGCATAAGCAACCGGGCATGGTAGTGATTGCTGAAGCGGCTGATGGCGCAGAGGCTTATTTACGCTTTAAGGACTGCAATCCTGATGTTGTCATCATGGATATTTCCCTGCCCGGCCAAGGCGGATTGAAGGCGATTGAGCGCATTAAACAATATCGCCCGGATGCCAAAATACTGGTCTTCAGCATGCACCAGAATCCCAGCTTTGCTCTTCAGGCAACCCGGGCCGGTGCGCTGGGGTATGTCACCAAGAGCAGTACGCCGGATGTGCTGATCCGGGCTGTCCATGATGTCCATGCGGGACGGCTCACGCTAAGCGCCGATATTGCTCAGGCCCTCGCCTTGCAAAAATTAACCGGAAATGATATTGCGCTGCAGGAATTAACGGTACGGGAATTTGAAATTCTGCGCATGCTGGTCGAAGCCAAGTCTACGGATGATATTGCGCAAACACTCAACCTCAGCCCCAAAACCGTATCGAACTGCCATTACCTGATCAAGCGAAAACTCGGCGTTGCCAGCGACATAGAGCTTACCCATTTGGCCATCAGGATGAATGTGATTGATTTACTGGAATTATCAGGGCCTGCCCCGTAAGACCTGTAGATTATTGTCAGCACGACTGCTGCGCCTGGTTTTCATCTTAATCATAAGCTCAGGGCGCAATCAGTCCTTTTTCTAAATAGGTTTCCGCATAATTGAAAACAATGTCCGCATCAGGAAGCACCAGGGATTCGTCCTTGCCTTTGTAATCAAGGCGAAACAGCATATCCTTGATAACATTGAGACGCGCCGATTGTTTGCAGTCGGCTCTGACCACCGTCCACGGCGCCGTTAAGTGATGAGTCCTGGCAAACATAATATTACGGGCCTCGCTGTATTCGTGCCAATTTTTTTGCGCCGCTTTGTCGATAGGACTGGTTTTCCACTGCTTGAGCGGGTCCTGCTGCCTGGCCTTAAGGCGTTTTTTTTGT
Organism: Methylobacter sp.; assembly: GCA_028716975.1. GTDB lineage: Bacteria > Pseudomonadota > Gammaproteobacteria > Methylococcales > Methylomonadaceae > Methylobacter_B. The sequence continues at coordinate 8,949 of JAQUOU010000035.1, forward strand.
TCATCGCGGCTGATATCCAGATAATATTTTAGTAGCTTGATACCCGAGCGCACCAGCATTTGCTCGTACCCTGGCACGGTTTCAAGAAACTCATGGTATTCTTCATCCGTGCAGAAACCCATCACGCGCTCTACCCCGGCACGGTTGTACCAGCTGCGGTTGAATAAGACCAATTCCTGCGCAGCCGGAAGATGGCGTGTATAACGTTGAAAATACCAACTGCTGAGATCCCGGTCAGAGGGCTTGCCAAGCGCAACAGTACGAGTTTCTCGCGGGCTAAGATGCTGGGTTATACGCTTTATGGCGCCATCTTTCCCGCCCGCGTCCCGGCCTTCGAAGAGTACCAGGATTTTATCGTTATTCCTGATAATATGATTCTGAAGTTTGACCAGTTCGATTTGTAACTGCCTCAGTGTCTTTTTATAATTATCCTTGTCAATTTCTTTTTTATTATGTTTTTTCGTCATGCTAAACTCGCTCGGTTAATAAAACTGAAGATGTTTTAGGAAACTCTGAATAAGTCCTTAGCCCCGCTTCCTTCGACAGGCTCCCTTCGACAGGCTCAGGACGAACGGTAAGCCTTAGCCTAGGGTCAGGAGAGCGTTGTTAATTCCGTTCGTGGTGAGCCCTTCGGCTACGCTCAGGAGAGCCCCTTCGGCTACGCTCAGGAGAGCCTTGTCGAACCATGAACAGAATCAACTTATTCAGAGCTTCCTTCGATTATATGAACCGGAATTCCTATTCTTTTTCCATCTCCACAGTGTAACTTCCAAGGCACGCGGCGCTATTAAGCTTTGCCCGCTTATAAAGCGCCTTCTGCGCTACCGCAATATTTTCAGGTCGGCCTTGCCATGCCTGCAATACCGGCTCCTGCAATGCCCGTGCGAAAGAGAAGCTCAATAGCCACGGCGCGTTGTCCGCCATAGCATTTATAAAATTAAGATTCTGCGTGGCTTCTTCCGGCGTTTGTCCGCCGGAAAGAAAATTAATCCCGGGAACGGCGCCAGGCACTGACCGGTACAACTGGGTAAGCGTTTTTTCGGCTATTTCTTCCGCGCCGGCCGCGCTTGGAAAATCTTTGCCCGGCACCACCATACTGGGCTTAAGCACCATATATTCCAATTGCACGCGATGCTTGTGCAAGGCATGGAATACCGTATGCTGAACAGCTTCCGTTACTTCAAAGCAACGGGCAATTGTGTGATCGCCATCCAATAAGACTTCCGGCTCAACAATGGGCACCATGCCCAATGATTGGCAAACGGCTGCATATCGCGCCAGCACTTCGGCATTCGTATCCATGCCAAGCTGGGTCGGATTATGCGCACTTATTGTATAAACTTCACGCCATTTGGCGAAACGCGCGCCCTTTTCTTTATAATTTGCCAACCGGTCAGCCAGGCCGTCCAGCCCTTCAGTGATCATATCACCCGATGCATTAAGCAGTGGAACAGTGCCTTTATCTACTTTGATGCCCGGCACTACGCCCTGTTCTGTAGCTATTTGCAGCATGGACTTTCCTTCGGCCGTTGTTTGCCCCAGAGTTTCTTCGAACAGAATAACCCCGCTGATAAATTCGCCTAAACCCGGCGTAGTGAGCATTAATTCGCGATAATCCAGGCGATTTTGCTCGGTAGATTCGACATTAATCTCTTTAAACCGTTTGGCGATGGTTGGATGGCTCTCATCGGCGGCAAGTATGCCTTTGCCCTTGACAACCAGATCGGCAATTGTGGATTGTAGCTCGCTTTGTATGCTCATGGTTAACCTCCCGTAATAATTTTCATCGTTATGTCCAGTCATAAACTATCCTGATTAGTCAGGAGTTTCAGCCAATCGGAACGTAATACTTTAGAAGTCTCTATTTATCACTATTCCCGTCTTCATCACCAGAGTTTTTAGCCATAGTGTCATCTTGCCGCTGTTGCTTCAGCCACGCTTGCCACACGGACAGCAATACGGACAGAATAACCGGACCTAAAAAAACGCCAACCATGCCGAAAGCCGTAAGTCCGCCGAGCACCCCGAACAGTACGATGAGAAAAGGCGCCCGGCTGGCGCCGCTGATGACTATCGGACGAATAACATTATCCACTGTGCTCACCACTAAAACTCCCCAAAGTAACAATCCTATTCCCGGCCAGAACTGTTCGGTAAGTATTAGCGTGAGGCCGATAGGCATCCACACCAGCGTTGCGCCCATAGGAATCATCGCCAATAGTGCTGTGATGGCGCCAAACATAACGGGCGCCTTGACACCCGCGACAGCGTAACCTAATCCGGCCACCAGGCCTTGCGCCAATGCCGCCAGCACTAAACCGTACACCACTGCACGAGTCGTACTACCCGCGGCTTGCAGATAAACATTTTGATATTTTCCAAGAAAACGGACCAGTCCTTGATGCAACTGACGGAGCGCTTCGTCGCCATCACGAAAACAAAAGAACACAGTAATTAAAATAACGCCCAGTTTCATGACATAGCGGCCGATGCCGCCGAGAAATCCGGCAAATTCCCCTAACCACTGCTTTGCCCAATTTGCCAGCTGCCCGGCGACTTCTGTCCGGTCATTGTTCAACCGGTCCAGCCTTTCCTGTAAATAATTGCCTAAACCCGGAATATGGCTGATAAAGTCCGGAAGCCGCAAAGGACCTTGAATAAAATTATGAGCCAATGTTTGATAGGCGATTTTTGTTTCTACTTGCAACATGGCGGCAAGCCAATAAAATGTCAGGAAAATAACAACCGCAATAATTGCCGTCATTACGCCGGCACTCAGGTTTGCTCTGCCTTTAAGCCGATATCTCAGCCAGCGGTATGGCGGCCACATGACATAAGTTATGATGAATGCCCAGGTCAAGGTGAATAAAAACTCACGCAATACCAAGAAACTCAGCCATAACAGACCCGCCAGGAGAATGCCGGGGATAAGGTAGCGTCTGGGTTTATTGCTTAATTCATTCATTATTTGATAGCGCCGTTTGGTAAAAGCTTATGGTTTCAATTTATCAGTTTACGAGTGAATCCCAACAGCTTGCGCGATTCCTCAAGCGCCAGTACGGACGCCGCCACAGCTGTCGCTATCAGCCAATCCATTGGAGTCAAGGCGGTTGTGTGAAATATGACTTCAGCAAGCGGCCAGTGAATCACGGCAATCTGGAGCAAAATCACGCCAACAATGGCCAGCCAGAATATCCTGTTGGAAAAAAAATGCGGATTAAATGCGCTGCATTTTTCAGATCGGGCATTGAACACGTTAAACACCTGAAACAACACAAAAGTATTAAATGCCAGGGTTCTTGCATGTTCAGACTCGCCGCTTTCCAAGCCATAATATAAAACACCCAGAGTGCCCACAGCCATCGTCAGTCCGTAACTAAAAAGATTACCGAAGCGCCGCAGCGACAGTATTCGCGCTTCAGGATCGCGAGGCGCTTCGGTCATGCCGGCGGCGCGGGTGGGATCAACACCCAGCGACATGGCGGGCGGACCATCCATGATAATATTGATCCACAATAATTGCACGGCGTTAAAAGGCAGGGGCATTCCCAGCAACGGGGCGGCGGCAACGGTCAAAATAGCCCCGATGTTGGTGGAAAGTTGAAAGCGCACAAACTTAATCATGTTGTCATAAATCCCCCTTCCCTCCTTGACTGCCTTAACAATCGTAGCGAAATTATCATCAGTCAGCACCATGGTTGCCGCCTCCTGAGCAACATCGCTGCCGGTAATGCCCATGGCGATGCCTATGTCGGCGCTTTTTAAAGCCGGGGCATCGTTGACGCCGTCGCCGGTCATGGCGACCACATGACCGGCGGTTTTTAAGGCTTTAACAATCCTGACTTTCTGTTCGGGCGCAGTGCGGGCAAAAACAGCGATTTCATTGATGCGCGCAGCAAGAGCCTTATCATCCCATCCGGCCAGTTCTCCGCCTTCGATTATTTCGCCCGTCAGCCCCAACTCCTGCGCAATCGCAAAAGCTGTTACCTTCTGATCACCGGTAATCATCTTGACTGCGATGCCGGCCCGTTGACACAGTTTAATTGCGTCCTTTGCTTCAGGTCTGGGTGGATCCATCAAGCCGACCAAAGCGATAAAGGTAAGCCCTTCCATATAGCGAAACAGGTTGCCATCCGCTGTAAAGTTTATGGTAGGTATTGTGCGTATGGCTATCCCGAGAACCCGTAGTCCCGTGCCGGCCATGATCGCATTTTGTTGTAAGAGCACTTCTTGTTGAATTGGAAGCCATTGTGCATTTTCATCGACAACGGAATGACACAGCTCAAGCAGCACCTCCGGAGCGCCTTTAACAAATACTTTTATTTCATCGCCATCACGATGAAATGTCGCCATGAACTTATGCCCGGCATCAAAAGGGATTTCGGCAATGCGCGGCAGTTGTTGAATGGCTTGTTCCTTGTCGATACCGCCTTTGGCGGCAAGCACCAGTAATGCGGCTTCCATCGGATCGCCCACCACCTGATTCCCTTGCAGATGGCTGTTATTACATAGAGCCAGTGCTAACAGCAGATCCGTCATATCCGGCCGCGCACTGCTGCCAGCGGCGGAAAAAATCTCCCCGGCAAGCTCATAACCTTCGCCGCTGACTTGATAACTCAGGCGTTGATGGAAGATTGATCGCGCCGTCATTTGATTGAGAGTTAAAGTGCCGGTCTTGTCAGTACATATAACCGTAGTGCAGCCTAGCGTTTCAACTGCGGCCAGGCGTTTGACGATGGCGCGCTGCCGGGCCATTCGATGCATCCCCAGCGCAAGGGTTACGGTAACGACTGCCGGCAACCCTTCGGGTATCGCGGCTACGGCCAGAGCAATGGCTGTAAACGCTGTCTGAATAAGTGGTTGTCCTCGCCATAAGGCGCTGAAAAACAAAACCAAAATGATCGCAAGCGCAATCAGCGCCATGCGTTTGCCAAGACTGTCGAGTTGTATTTGCAGGGGGGTAGTGGTCTCTTCTGCTTGTGCCAAGAGGCCTGCCAATCGCCCAATCTCGGTTTCCATCCCGGTGGCGGTCACTACCATTTCCGCCCGCCCTCGGGTGACGGCATTGTTCATGTAAAGTATGTTACTGCGTTCTGCGAGAGATGCTGATTCCGCGATGGCTTGTGCCTGTTTTGCTGCAGGGACTGATTCCCCGGTCAGAGCAGATTCATCGATTTCCAGGTTATGGGCAGTGATAATGCGCCCATCAGCCGGTATTTTGTCACCGGCCTCAAGAATGACAATATCCCCGGGCACGAGTTGATGGGCAGGTAATTCAATAACGCTTCCATCGCGGCGCGCCTTGGCCTGCAACGCCAGCATTTTTTTAAGAGCAGCCAGGGATTTTTCGGCTTGAAATTCCTGATAAAAACCTAACAAGGCGTTAATGATGACAACAATCAGGATCACTATGCCGTCTTTTAAATCGCCGATAGTTGCGGCCAGAATCGCCGCTATTATCAGTACCATAACAAGAAAGCTCTTGAATTGCGATAACAGCACATGCCAGGCAGACGGAGGCGGCTTTTCTATCAGACGGTTGGGACCATAGCGCTTCAGGCGCTGGGCGGCATCGATCCGGCTCAAGCCGCCGGCTGATTCTGACACCAGCTCTTGCAGCACCTTTTCTATTGACATGGCATGCCAGACGCCTCCGGATACCATTGTGTTTGCACCTATAAATTTTTTACTATATCGGCGTCTATAATAATCCCTGGCAGTAAACCAAATACAGGCACTTAAGATAGCAATCATCAATAGGCCTGCCAATAATGCTATTTTTTCGGCGGGTAAACCATTGTTGAAAAAATATTTAACGTTCGGCATTGCCGGTGAGTCTCCGTTGTCCCATATCAAATAACAGCCTGAACAGGCGGCCAGCTCTATTTTGTCAGATTATATGACCGCTATGTTCCAGGATTATCATTCTTAAACACCAAATCAATGCGGACGCCGCCTCTTGCACTGACACGGCTCATTTGAAAGCGTGCGTTATGCAGTTCAGCAATCTCCTTAATAATGGCCAATCCCAATCCGCAGCCATTACCCGAACTGCCGGGAATACGATAAAATCGCTCGAAAACCCTATTCATTTCAACCTCCGGTATGCCCGGCCCATCATCTTCTATGGTTAAACAAAGTGATGGATTTCGGTAAAGCTTAACCTTAATATTACCGTGGTCATAACCATAAGAAACAGCATTATCCAACAGATTGTTCAGCAATTCCCGTAACAGGATTTCATCTCCTTTTACATAGAGCGCCTGTTCGAGACCTTCAAAACTCAGCTCCATTTTTCTGTGCAAGGCTTTGGGCACCCACTCAATGCAAACCTTCTGGGCAAGCTCACAAATATCTAACGGCAATAATTCATATCCGCCACTGACAGGTTCGGATTTAGCCAGGGCTAATAACTGGGTCGTCATATGCGACATGCGGTCGGCGCAGCTTTGAATTTGAGCAAGCGCGGGCCTCATGGCGGTAATATCCGGCTCCCGGAGCACGCGTTCCGCCTGCAGTTTCAAGCCTGCCAAAGGCGTGCGCAACTGATGTGCGGCATTGGCAATAAAGCGCTGCTGAGTGGCAATGGCCGAGGTTAACTGTTCCAGCAAGTCATTAATAGTATTGGTCAAGGTGCGCACTTCGAGAAAAACATGGGCTTCAGGAATGGGACTCAGATCCCGCGATGAGCGCCTGGCAATTTCATCCGCTAACGCATGCAGCGGCTGCAGGCCGCGTTTTACGCCTGTTAACAGGTATGCGCCCGTCAACAAAACCAAAATAATTTGCGGAAGCAGATCGGCCAATAAAATATCCATCATCATCGTCCGGCGTTTATTTAATGTTTCAGCTACATGTACGAAAATTTTTTCCGGCATATCATTGTTAGCGATTAACATGGATACGATTCTGACCGGTTCTCCGTACATCCTGGAGTTAAAAAATACCGGATGAGACCAGTCTGTTCCGGAAGCCGGCGGCTCAGGCACAAGCTTGTCTCCTGCCAGCATCTTTTGATCGGCCGAAACAATTTTAAAATAGGTTTTATCCGACTCATCCCATTTAAAAATCTCTAATGCGGCAGGCGGCAATTCTACCGTTGCCTTGCCGTCACGCATCTTGATTTCCTGGGTTAACGAGCGGGCAGAATCCAGCAGCCAACGGTCATAAGCTTGATCAACATAATGTAAGGTAACGAAATAGGATAAAAACGCGTCGACCGCAACGAAAAAGACCAGAGGAATAGCCAGGCGTAAAAGAATTTCTGCTTTGAGACTTCTGTTTTTATTCATCGCCGGATTTCTCTAATAAATAGCCAAGTCCTCTTATCGTCCGAATTACCGCGCCATAAGGCTCTATGCGCTTGCGTAGCCGATGGACATGGATTTCAATAGCATTATCCGTCAGCGCCTCACCGTCTACTGCCAGACGCTGCGCGATACGGTCCTTACAGACCACTTTTCCGGCATGCAAGAAAAATACTTCCAAAAGACTATACTCCCGCGCCGACAGAATAAGCGGCCGGTTATCCACTAATACCTGGTGGTTATGCGTATCCAATGTCAGTTGACCCAGAACAATACTGTTACTAAAACCGCCATAACAGCGCCGGATCAGGGCATGAATTCTAGCTTCCAGTTCTCTAAGCTCAAAGGGCTTGGTCAAATAGTCATCAGCGCCTTGTTCAATGCCATGAATTCTATCGTTCATGCCATCGCGAGCAGTCAGAATAATAATCGGCAAAGGCACTTTACGGCGCCTGAATCTACTCAATAAATCCAGGCCATCCATATCAGGCAGTCCTAAATCCAGAACGATTAAATCGAAATCCTGCGCTTGCAGCAACTGCTCGGCATAGGTACCGGTTGTAGCGCAGGTAATCTTGTATCCACTACTGCTTAATGTATGGATTAACCCATCTGCCAGTACGGCATCATCTTCTATTAATAAAATTTTCATAACTCAAGCGACTGTTGAAAGGTTCCTGAAAGGTTATGTAGATAAGATGAAAGTTTATTGGACACAATTGGCGTATTCAATGTCTCTCAGCCAAAGAGTCAAAAAATAACATGGGTGTAAGTATTTGGGTGTAAGTATTAAGGTTTGCTTTACTAAGCCGGACTGAATATTTACCTTGTTAATTCAGGTTTTATTATAAATTTAGAATCACATGAATAATTATCTAAAACATTTAAAACACGATATTCCCGCCGGGATTGTGGTATTTCTGGTAGCATTGCCACTTTGCCTGGGTATTGCATTGGCTTCAGGCGCTCCTTTATTTTCCGGGCTGATTGCCGGCTTCGTCGGCGGTATATTCGTTTCCTGGGCTAGCGGTTCCCAACTTAGCGTTTCAGGCCCCGCAGCCGGACTGACTGTTATCGTACTGGATGCAATTGAGCAGTTGGGCAGTTTTTCAGGTTTTTTGACCAGTTTGGTGCTGGCGGGTATTCTTCAGTTCGCATTAGGCTATTTTAGAGCCGGCATCATCGGTGCTTTTTTTCCTGCTTCCGTAATTAGAGGCATGCTGGCCGCGATTGGTTTAATTTTGATTATCAAACAGTTTCCTCATGCTGTAGGTTACGACATCAGTTTCGAAGGCGACGAAAGCTATATGCAGGAAACGGCGGAATCCAGCTTTCAAGAGCTGATTAGTTCATTCGGCTCTATTTCATCGGGTGCATTGGTTATAACCGTGGTTGCGTTACTGATCCTCATCTTATGGGAGACACCCCTTTTCAAGCGGTTTTCGCTGTTACGATTGATACCCGGCCCGCTGGTCGTAGTGAGCTGGGGCATTCTGTATAATGCTGCCGCACTGAAGTATGCGCCTGACTGGTCCATTACGGGAAAATACCTGGTGACTTTGCCGGTAACCGAAAATGCAACCGATTTTTTCAAAAATTTCTCCTTCCCGGATTTCAGTTTTTTAAGCAACCCGCAGGTTTATATCATTGCTGTAACCATTGCCATCATTGCCAGCCTGGAAACCCTGCTCAGCCTGGAAGCCGTGGATAAGCTGGATCCGTTAAAACGAATCGCGCCCACTAACCGCGAATTGAAAGCCCAGGGCATTGGCAATCTGATCAGCGGGCTAATAGGCGGTCTTCCGATTACCGCCGTTATCGTACGCAGCTCAGCTAATATCAATGCCGGCGGACACACCAAAGTTTCCTGTTTTCTGCACGGCATACTGCTGCTGTCAAGCGTGCTGTTTTTTGCTCAATTCCTGAATAAAATTCCTCTGGCTTGCCTGGCGGCCATTCTTCTGCAAACAGGATATAAGCTAGCCAAACCGAAACTTTTTATAGAGTTTTACCGGAAAGGCTGGAATCAATTTATCCCTTTCGCCGTAACTATTATCGCAATTTTGCTCACCGACTTATTACAAGGCATCCTCATCGGCATCGGTATTGGTTTGTATTTCGTGATCCGGGCAAATTATCACGCTGCTATCACAATGACTCAGGAAAACAGCCATTATGTGCTGTCATTTAATAAAGATGTGTCTTTTTTAAATAAAGCCTTGCTCAGAAAATTTCTCAGCAGGATTGATGCGAACAGCACCGTGTTGATGGACGCCTCCAATACCCAGTTCATTGACCATGACATCCTTGAGACCATTGAGGATTATCTACAAACTGCGCATGAAGATAATATCAGGGTAGAAGTCCGGGATTTACATGGAAAACAGAAAATTCAACAACAAACGGCATAATCCATATGCTTGAATTACACAGAAAGGACCTCTAAAAATGACTGGTAATCAACTATCAAAATTTCCTGATCAAACCGGCGGGCTATTTGCCAACTTAAAATTCGATATTCCGGCCGGTATTGCCGTATTTCTGGTAGCTCTCCCTTTATCTTTAGGCATCGCATTGGCATCCGGCGCGCCGCTGTTCTCCGGGTTAATTACCGGAATTGTCGGCGGCTTGATAGTCGCGCCTTTAAGCGGCTCTTCGCTTGGCATCAGCGCCCCCTCTGCAGGTCTTACTATTATTGTCTTGACTGCCATACAGGAATTTGGCTTCAGTGCTTTTCTGCTTGCTCTGGTGATAGTGGGCGTTTTTCAGATAATCATGGGGTTTGTTAAAGCGGGGGTTATTGCTTATTACTTTCCTTCTTCCGTCATTAACGGCATGCTGTCGGGAATAGGCATTATTATTTTTCTCAAACAGATTCCGCATGTGATCGGCTATGACCGCGATTATGAAGGTGATCTGTCCTTCTTTCAAGCAGACAGCTATTCCTCCTTTTCAGAATTATCGCACATGCAGGCGTTTATCTCGCCTGCCGCCGTATTGATTTCGGCCGTATCGCTGCTAATACTCATCTTGTGGGAACATCCAAGAGTAAAAAAATTTCGCTTTTTCCAACTTTTTCAAGGAGTTTTAATAGCAGTTGTTAGCGGCGTATTAATAAATGAATCCCTGCAAAACTTTTATCCTGGCTTGGCGCTTAAAGAAAATCATCTGGTCATGATTCCTGTTCTGAAAAATGCTATCGATTTATTGAATCAGCTTCATTTTCCTGATTTTTCCCAACTGGCAAATCCGAAAATTTACCTGACGGCTTTAACACTGGCAATTGTAGCCAGTTTGGAAACGCTCCTTTCTGTAGAAGCTGTTGATAAGCTGGATACTTCCAAAAGAGTGACACCCACTAACCGTGAACTCATCGTTCAGGGTATCGGCAATATTAGTTCAGGATTAATCGGCGGATTACCTCTCACACAAGTGATTGCACGTAGCTCCATGAATATTCGAGCCGGCGCAAAAACCAAGACATCCGGCTTTATTCAGGGACTGTTGCTGTTGTTGACGGTCATGTTTATTCCAGGTCTGCTCAACAAAATTCCTCTGGCGAGCTTGGCCGCTATTTTACTGGTGCTGGGTTATAAGCTGGCGCGGCCCGATACTTTTAAAACCATGTATAAAGCGGGCCTGTATCATTTCATCCCGTTCTGCGCCACCATTCTCGGGCTGGTTTTTACCGATATGCTGACCGGCATGGCAATTGGCCTGACGACCGCTTTATTTTCAATATTGCTGGAAAATTATAAAAGCGCTTTTTACTTCCACGAGCAGCACTTTGACAATAAGACCATACTCCGGTTATCCGAGCATGTCTCTTTTCTTAATAAAGCGAATATTAAACAAACGTTGGAGCGGCTTCGTCCTTTTTCCGAAGTGGTTATTGATGCAACCCGTTCAAAGTATATTGATTATGACGTGTTCGAAATTATCCAGGATTTCAGGATTGAGGCTGAACTGAAACATATCAAACTAACAATTGAGAATCTGCGCGGCTATGGCGTGCTTAAGCCTGTCGAGTTTGCGAGGCCGCAAACTTATGATACCCAGCAATCTCTAACACCGGCAAAAGTCTTGAGGCTCCTGGAAGAAGGCAATGCGCGTTTTGTTAATAATTTAAAATCCCATAGAAATTTGCTGGAGCAGGTTAATGATACCCGGCAAGGCCAGTTTCCCATTGCCATTATTTTAAGCTGCGTGGATTCACGCACCTCCGTTGAACTGATTTTTGATCAGGGTTTGGGGGATGTATTCAGCGCCAGGGTAGCGGGGAATGTCATCAATGAGGATATCCTGGGCAGTATGGAATTCGCCTGCAAACTGGCAGGCTCCAAACTGGTCGTGGTGCTGGGGCATTCGCATTGCGGCGCAATTAAAGGCGCATGCGCTGATGTCAAGCTGGATCATTTGACTGTGCTGCTGGACAAAATCAAACCGGCTGTTGATTCTGTTCTCGCAGAGGAATCTTCTAATATTATCGGCGACTCCGGCGTTCTTGTGCAAAAAGTGGCTGATAGAAATGTACAGTTGACCGTCGAGCAAATCAGATGCAAAAGCCCGTTGCTGGATACGATGGAAAAAAATGGCGAGATCGGGATAGTCGGCGGCATGTACAATATTGAAACCGGTAAAGTGAACTTCTACTCGGGTATTTAAACCCGCTAAAATCAGCCTAAAGCCTCTTCATATCAGGATTAACATTGCCACGTTCCAATTTTAATAACTTTTATGCCATATGATGCGGCGATTTTGATTCTTTCTACTGTTTTTCCTCGATCAGAAGCCTTGCCAGCCTGCGCAGGCCATTGGAAGATATTTCCAGACCGTATGGCGCGCCTCTATTTTCAAGCTCATAAAGCACATCGGTAGCCGCTATAAAGGTTATATAGCGTAAGCCCTGCATTCCCGGCACTTCCTTCGCTACAGCGCTTAAGACCGGTGACAGGCGCTGCCAGGTTTGAGTGAAAAAGACACGAACCGGATCGGCGCTGTCTGGATCATGCTCTTTCAGGCCTGCCTGAAAGGCGCTTCTGGAATCCATAAGAATTTGCAACAAGGTTTCACGCAATTCCGGCAAGCCGGTGTCATCTGAAGCCCGTTTAATCGCTGTGCTTAAAAACGCGTCCCATTGTTGCCATGCGGCTTCCCACTGTTTTTGCTCGGCCTCGCTAAAAGCGGCGGCAGGCTTTGGATTTGCTGATATTATTTTCGCCGGCGCATCGAGAACGAGCTTAATAGCGATGGCGTTTTTTCCGGCATTGACATCGTCAAACTTGAGAGAGTTGAGTAGTTCCTGAACTTGAGCAACCTTATTTTTAGGTAAAAACTGCGCCAGCGTTTGCTCAATGCTTCGACGGGACTCGTTCAAATCAACTTTTACTGACGCCAGTTTGGGTTCGGCGAAGCGTTTAATCAGTTCCTGGAGTTTATCAATAGTCAAACGGCGGCCCTGGCGGTCATAAGCACTGGCTTTGGTAATCGGAAAGCTGAGAACAGAACGTTTTGAGTCCAGAGTCGGCTGCTGAAATGTTTCTAAAACACCGGCCCATTCCAGAATCGTTAGGCATTCTCCTCCCAGACCCGTCCCGAATTTTGCCTTAACCTCGTTTAATAGCCGTATCTGACCATTTTGACCATCAACAGTCGGGTTGGACAGCTTTAGATAACTGCATCCATTACGGTCATTCCATAGCTCGGCGGTCTGTTCTTTGCCCGTATACAACTGGGCGTTTAATGCCTTTTTGATTAAGCTGTAATCAATTTGCACAGGAACACTGAACTGATCCGCCATCCCGCTACGGGTAACAATCAATAAAAAACTGAAAACGGCAAATCCTAAATATTTATTCATAAATTTTTATCGGGAAAATACAAAGCGGCAATAATTTTGAAGGCATAGCGCCGGATTTTAAAGCAGGCAGGAAGAGTATAAGTTTATTCAAATGAATAAGAAGTGAATCAATTTTTTTATAGTAGCATAACCCTGCCTGATTAATTATCACCTGCTTTAGTGATAAACGCTTCCAGGACACATAACTATTGCCCGCCTCGCTTCATCCGTCATAAAATGGCTATCTATTATCTTTTTCCAGGGGGTTTAAATGTCAGATAAAATTTGGTTCAGAACCGGCGAAGCCACGGTATTTTCCAGCGAAGGCCAAGGCACGGACGCCATGCCTGAAATACTCATCGGTAGCGTAAAAGGCCCGGCAGGTCATGCCTTCGCTACGCTGATGGGACAAACTGAAGGCCACACCCGCATGTTCGCTATCCGGGCCTGCAATCAGCAGGTGCGCCCGGCTACGCTAATGGTGCCTAAAGTCACGATCAAATCCACGGCCTATGTGAATTTATTCGGAGGGCCCGTGCAATCCGCGATAGCGGACGCGGTTCTGGATAGTGTTATTGCAGGTGTTCTTCCCGCTGATGAAGTCAATGATTTATGTATTATCGCGATGATCTGGATTGCTCCGGAATGCGCAACCAACCCCGACCTGGATCGTAAGGACTTATACCGCACCAACTATGAAGCGATGAAGCTGGCCATTTCACGCGCCATGAGCAATTCGCCCAGTATTGAAGAACTGATTGCCAACCGGAATAAAATTGTCCACGAAATGTACGACCCTGAAACCGGCGAATCCCAGTGGTAAGGAGAAACGCGATTTCAGATCATGAGTAAAATAGAACTGGAAGCGTGTGCCGAGTGTGATTTGCTGCTTAACCCTGCGTTGCCGGAAATGGGTGAAAAAGCCCACTGCCCGCGCTGCGGAAATCTTCTTCAGCGTCCGCGCAAACAAAGTATTGAACGCACCTTTGCCTTATCTATTGCAGGATTAATATTGATTTTTCCCGCCAACTTGCTGCCGCTGGTTGGCATAAAAATCCTGGGCAATACCAAGGATGGTAATTTATGGTCAGGAGTTGCCGCCTTATTCCAGGAAAATATGTGGGGAGTTGCCATACTGGTATTTTTGGCCAGCATCCTGTTTCCGCTGCTTAATATCATTTTGTCCCTGCTGATCAGCGCCCACCTTTATTTTAACAAGCCGAATGCTCATCTCGCCCGCTGGATGCGCTGGCTGCAACACTTGGATGAATGGGCAATGCTGGAGGTTTATACGCTGGGAATTATTGTAGCCTGCGTTAAACTGGCTTCCATTGCCGAGCTTAAATTTGATTTTGGCTTGTATGCATTCATCGCTTTACTCATCATAACGGGCATGCTATCCAGCAGCCTGGATGAATACCTGTTCTGGAAACAGATTGGAGAACTACGCCAGAAAGTTGGCCATGAAGATTGAAAAAAGTGCATTGACTCAAGGTCTTATCCGCTGTCATGAGTGCGGTTGCTTAACCAGACAAACCAGCCATGCTGTCCACTGTCCGCTATGCGATAGCCCCCTGCATGCCCGGATAGCCAATAGCTTTCAACGCACAGCCGCGCTGCTGCTGAGCAGCCTCTCGCTTTATATTCCGGCGAATATTTTTCCGATTATGACCGTTACCCAATTCGGCGTCGGTGAGCCGCATACGATAGCCGGCGGCATTATTGCCTTAATCCATAGCGATATGATACCGATAGCCATGCTGGTGCTGATTGCCAGCATCCTGGTGCCTTTGCTGAAAATGCTGGGCCTTGGTTTACTGCTGCTCTGCGTTTACTATCGCTGGCAAATCAATGCCCGACCATGGACAGTCATGTACCGGATTATTGCTTTTGTAGGCCGCTGGTCTATGCTTGATATTTTTATGATTTCAATCCTGGTTTCCCTGGTTGACCTGGGTGGAGTCGCCCAAATTATTGCAGGGCCCGCGGCAACGGCATTTGCCGCTGTCGTGGTGTTAACTATGTTCGCCGCCAAGAGTTTTGATCCGCGTCTCATCTGGGACATTCAACAATAAAATGAATAATTCTACCGAACCTTACGACGCAGCCGACGTAACGCTCAATAAAAAATCCGAGTTTCCTCTAGTATGGCTGCTACCATTATGCGCTCTTTTGGTCAGTGCCTGGCTGGTCTATAAATCCTTTTCCGAAAAAGGCCCGGTTGTCACCATTAGTTTTCCGACGGCCGAAGGGCTGGAAGTGGATAAAACCAAAATCAGGTATCTTGATGTGGAAGTGGGCAAGGTGACGGCCATTTCCATCAATAATGATTTAAAAACCATTCTGGTTACCGCCCAAATGAACAGCAGCGCGGAAGATTATTTAAATAAAAACACCCGCTTTTGGGTAGTGCGGCCTCAAGTTGGCTTGGGAGGCATTTCCGGTCTGGGCACCTTGCTGTCCGGGCCTTATATAGAAATCAAGCCCGGCGATGGGCCGCCGCAGGAGCATTTTACCGGCCTTACCCTCCCTCCCCTGCTCAAAAACGATGCGCAGGGCAAACAGTTCATCCTGGAAACCAATAACCTGGGTTCCATGCGGCCTGGCACCCCCATCAATTTTCACGGCATAAGCGTAGGGGAAGTGCTCAGTCATGAGTTATCGGCAGCGGCGGACGCCATACGGTTAACGGTTTTCATCCATGCTCCTTATGTCCAGTTCATTAGAAAAAATACCCGCTTCTGGATAGACAGCGGTGTGGATTTATCCGCCAGCGCAGATGGTTTTAAAGTCAGAACCGGACCGTTGATTTCATTATTAAGCGGCGGCATTGCTTTTCGCGCATCTCCTAACGATAAGCCCGTCGATATCCAGCCTGAAAACACTATTTTTCAACTGTATGATACATATGAACTGTCTACTCAGGTCGTTTATCAGAATACTTTAAAATACGTGATGTATTTCAATGGCTCAGTACGCGGATTAACAGAAGGCGCGCCCGTTCAACTGCGCGGCCTGCCTATCGGCAAAGTAACGCGTATCAGTCTTGAACTGGACAACAAAACAGCGGAAATACGCATCCCCGTGTGGGTTGAACTGGAGCCTGAACGTATCAAAGATATTAATAACCAGCGCCATGTTAGCGACAAAGATATGATGACGCAGCTGATTAAAAAGGGGCTGCGGGCGCAATTGCAGACGGGAAGTCTTTTAACCGGGCAATTGCTTGTTGACCTGGATTTTTACCCGAAAAGTAAAATTGTTTTGAACGATAATAAGAGCATGTTTCCCGAATTTCCAACAACGGCTAGTTCACTCGATCAGTTCACCCATTCCGCCAATATAATCATGGATAAAATCGCCAAGCTGCCTTTGGAAGATTTAACTGCGGAAGCCAATAAAACCTTACAAGCCTTACAGGGCACATCAAAAGCTGCAAGCAATATGCTCGTAACGGCTAAAGGCACGCTTGACAGTGCCGACAAAACCATGAATTCAGCGCAGCAGGTATTGAATACCTTGCAGCCGGGCACCGCCAGCCATTATGAACTGGACAAATTAATTGAGGAACTTACCCAGGCGGCAAGCTCGGTTAAGCAACTGGCCGATTACCTGGAACAGAATCCCGGCTCGTTGCTGCGCGGTAAAAATGAAGAGTAACGCAAAAAGTGTATGTTAAATAAATTTTCAAAACAGTTGATAGTGCTGGCAATTACCGCTGTCCTGCTTACAGCCTGCGCATCGACGCCGGCGACCAATTTTTATGTGCTGGAACCGCTGAGCGAGCCAACGGCATCAACAACCAAAACAGCTAATAAACGCCTGATCGGTATTGGCCCTGTGTCTATGCCAGCCTTGCTTGAACGTAAACAAATTGTAACGAGAGGTGAAAATAGCAGTGTGCAAATCGCCGAATTTCACCAATGGGCCTCGCCTTTAAAAGAAAATATCGTTCAGGCATTGGCGCATAACCTGGCAGCTTTACGGCCTGATGACACGGTAAGAACTTATCCGTGGAGCGCCTTTGGCTCAGTCAACTATCGTATTATCCTGGATATTCTCCGGTTCGACACCAGCCCCGGCAAGTCGGTGAATCTTGAAGCCAACTGGGTAATCATGGACGAAAAAAAACAGGCTCTGCTATCTAGTGGCCATTCAGAGATTGAACACCCACTTAAGGACACCTCCTATCCAGGCACAATCAATGCATTAAGTAAAATACTCGCTGAATTCAGCCAGGAATTATCTGCGGAACTTGGGCAGGTAAAGTAAGGTTGGGTTCAACAGGTATGAGTGGTGGAAATATTTTTTAAAGTCCGGCCAGTGTTTCCTGTTGCGCCAGTCTGAAACTGTCACTCATTTTTTCGAGCGATGATTGGTCAATTTCTGGCTTTTGACTTCATTGATGTCAATGGGGCCCAAGATGGGGTTAATTAACCAAAAGAACGGTTTGTCCCGCGACTCCTCGTAAACCCTTGCTACATGCGGCTTATAGAGGAAATATCGATTTCAAATTCGCCAATAAGTTTATTGATAACCTCATGAATATTAACAATATGTTCCCGATTATAAAATTCATACTTGCCAATGAAGTTAATATGCTGCCAGGCAACGGGTGAAAACCGTACTATTTCTTTCGCCTTTTCTGGATCAATCGTTAGATAGTGCTGATAAAGCGCCGATAGAATGGTCGCATTGTAAAAAATCACCGCGTTGGCAATGAGCCGAATGGAGTCGGCATTGATGTCGAGTTCGATTTCGGTCTTGCCGCTCAGCATTCTGCCGCCGCTTACTTTGGCAATGGTGGAGCTTAACTGATGGTAGGATTCGCCACGGTTCAGCGAGCCTTGCACCACTTCGCGGATCTCCTTGCTGTCGATATAATCCAGCAAATAATCGGTCATGATGATTTCATCGAAGGCGATCAGTGCTTTTAAGGCCGGACTGGTCTTTTTATAGGAAGACAGTTTACTAACGATGGTACTTTGAGTTGTTTTCTTAAGGGCCAAAGAAGCCAATATTCTCAATACATTGTCCCACTCCTTGATGATAAGTGCCTTATTGACCTTCTTGCTGGGCTTGATAATGTGGTGCTTATAGTTGTCTGGCTCATCAAAACACACCAGGTTGTTGTCCGACTTGTCCTGCAGCTGGGTAAAGCGCGGCATGAACCGGTAACCGAACAGATACATTAAGGCAAAGTTGACGCGATTGATGCTGTGCATATCGCCGGATACCGCCGCGATTTCAACATCTGATGTATTACTTTCGACAATATCCAGTAAGAAGTGGCTTTCGTGCTGGTTCGCACCGATGACTTTCAGAACCTGCAACTCGGCATAGGCTTGTCGGGTTGCTTTGATAAAGAGCTTTGCTCTTAACGCGAAATGGTTACTTTTGTGTTTGATATTCAGACACTCCAATTTGAAGACGGCATAAATAGACATGAAGA
>JAQUOU010000036.1 GCA_028716975.1 Methylobacter sp.
AGCTTCCGTTAGTTTTACTCGATATAATTTTGCTGGCATTGGGTAGGTCTTCAATTTCATTATGTTGCCGTAAGAAATTGAGATATTACATTAACTATTCACCAAATCAAGCTTGGTGTACTACTAGTTACCCTTAATTTTCTGCTTATGCTGTTGCTTAATTGGCGTATAAATATGATAAATGAAATTATAGCGGCTAAGTTTACGTTTGGTTTTTTCTTTAAACTGTTTTTTTGCTTTTCAGTTTTTAATATTCACAATCTCTTGCTTCAATAGATGAAGCTTGGAGCGCTGGCTGTCGATAAATTTGACGATGCCATCGATTTTATCGACGAAAAAGCAGGGTTGCTGAGAAGGTCTAAATCGTAGTTGGCCGCCAGAGTAATGTAACGCCACCTGGAAAGGTGTCAAAATGAATTGGTAAGCAAAAGCCAATTTTTTGATAAACTATTATGTTTATTTGAAATAATAAAGGGGAAACCGTGAGAAAAATTCAAACTCAACTTTTTTCAATCATCACCATCATTCTTATAGGATTTACAATGTTTTCAATAGCCAACGCGACCTCACCTGAAGAAAACAAGGCCGCAGGTAAAGCTTTTCTTGCAGAAAATGCTAAAAAAACCAATATCGTAACCACAGCAAGCGGCCTGCAATATGAGATCTTAACAAAAGGCAAAGGAACTACTTCGCCTTCAGCAACTGATAACGTAACGGTGCATTACAAGGGAACCACCCTGAATGGTGAAGAGTTTGACAGTTCTTACAGCCACGGAGAACCGGCTACCTTTCCGTTAAACAGAGTTATCGCAGGCTGGACCGAAGGGGTTCAATTAATGAAAGAAGGTGATAAATACCGCTTTTTTATTCCGTCTGAACTGGCCTATGGCGAGCAGGGCGCAGGCCGGGCCATAGGCCCGAACGCAACCTTGATCTTTGAAGTTGAACTTATCAAAATTCAATAAAAAATAGGCGCAAGGCACAAATTTAAAGGCTAAAAAGCTTTCATCCCTGTCTATTTATCTTGTCACTTGCGCTAAAGGCTGATGTCCACTTACCAACTATTCGCCACCACGCCAAAGGCGATGGAAACCATTCTAGCCGAAGAACTTCAAACACTCGGCATAGCCAACATTAAATCTACCGTTGCCGGGGTCGCTTTTCAGGGAGATCTGGAAACAGCTTACCGCGTTTGCTTGTGGTCCAGAATTGCGAACAGGGTTTTATTGGTATTGAGTTCTTTTCAGGTAAAAAACCAGAATGATCTTTATGAGAACGTAGCCGAAATAAACTGGTTTGAACATATTGAGCCTGAAGACAGTTTTGCCGTGTCGTTCAGCGCCAAAAACTCGACTGCTATTAACAACACCCATTTCGGCGCATTAAAAGTTAAGGATGCTGTTGTGGATCAGATGCGCGCAAAATTTCAAAAGCGTCCAGGCATTGATACGGAACAACCCGATATCCGGATTAATGTTTATTTGAATGGAGAAACAGCCCAGCTCAGCCTGGATCTTTCAGGTGAAAGCCTGCATCGGCGCGGTTACAGGGACATCAATATTAATGCTCCAATTAAAGAAAATCTTGCCGCCGCGATGCTGCTGCGTAGTGAATGGCCGAAGATCGCCAGACAAAATGGTTCATTAATGGATCCAATGTGCGGCTCCGGAACCTTGCTGTTGGAAGGCGCAATGATTGCCGCCGATTATGCTCCCGGCCTGTTGCGTAATTATTACGGATTTATCGGCTGGAAAAAGCATGATGCGGAATGTTGGCGGAGATTACGCAATGAAGCAGAGCAACGTAAAAATGCCGGTCTTGCAAGATTACCCGTTATCGTGGGATTTGATCAAAATCGGCAGACTATCAACGCGGCTTTGACGCACATAGCCAATGCCGGTTTACAGAACAAAATTCATGTTGAACGCCGGGACATTGAAGATGCGGAACCGGCAGAAAGCTGGAACCCCGGTTTAGTGATCTGTAACCCGCCTTATGGTGAACGTCTTGGCGATGAAAAGGAAACAGCCGAATTGTATAAAAAATTTGGTGAAACCCTTAAGTCTCATTTTGTCGGCTGGAAAGCCGCGATAATTATTAGCAATCCGGAACTGGGTTTTCGCCTCGGCATCCGTTCACAGAAACCGGTTACTCTGTTTAACGGAGCGCTGGAATGTAAATTATTGCGAATGGATATTGCAGAAAATGCTTTCTTTATTCCCAAAGCCAAAACTCAGGAAGAACGAATAACTCAAGTGGCTGAAGCAAGCAAAATTCAGCAGGCCGATACCGGTGCTGAAATGTTTGCCAACCGGCTTAAAAAGAATCTGAAAAAGCTATCAAAATGGGCTAGGCAAAACAATATAAACTGCTATCGTTTATATGATGCGGATTTGCCGGAATATGCTGTCGCCATCGATATTTATCAGGGCGGGCAAACCTGGGTTAACGTGCAGGAATATGAGCCGCCTAAAAGTATTGATCAGCAAAAAGCAGATCAAAGGCTGGCAGGGCTGTTAGCTGAAATACCCCGAGTGCTTGAGATCGCTCGTGAACAGGTCTTCCTGAAAATACGCCGCAAGCAGAAAAGCACCGACCAGTATGAAAAACAGAGTGACCAAGGGCGTTTTCATATTGTTGAAGAAGGCGGGTGCAAGTTACTGGTGAATTTTGAAGATTATCTGGATACCGGGTTATTTCTTGATCATCGCCCTATACGCATGCTGATTCAGCAACAGGCTAAGGATAAACGCTTTTTAAACCTGTTCGGCTATACCGGCAGCGCGACGGTACATGCCGTAAGAGGGGGCGCTAAAGCAACTACGACAATCGATATGTCCAATACTTATATCAATTGGGCCAAAAGCAATATGAAGCTGAATAAAGGTTTGGAGGCATCGGAGCATGAATTTATCCAGGCGGATTGCCTGGAGTGGCTGGCAAGTGAAGCCAGGCAACCTTACCATAGGCAATACGATTTAATTTTCCTTGACCCGCCTACTTTTTCAAATTCAAAACGGATGGATGATGTGTTTGATATACAAAATGACCATATACAGTTAATAAATGACGCTGTTTCATTGTTGGCGCCGGGAGGTGTCTTATATTTCTCGACCAATTTCAGACGGTTTAAATTTGACAATCCGGCGCTGCCCAAGTTAATTGTTGAGGATATTTCAAGGGCGACTATTCCTGAAGATTTTGCCCGCAACCCTAAAATTCATTATTGCTGGAGGATACAAGCATAATGCGCAAAGTTAAGATTCTGGTTTCAGGCCGGGTTCAAGGCGTTTATTTTCGCGTTTTTACCCAGAATAAAGCCAAGCATTTTGCCATAAAAGGTAGCGTTAAAAATCTTCCCGACGGCCGGGTGGAAATTATTGCTGAAGCTGCTGAAGATATTACCATTGAAAAGTTTATCAAATGGTGCCGGAAAGGGCCTATAACTGCCCGGATTGATAATATTGAAATTGCTGAACTTCAATCCGATGAAGTACTAACATCCTTTAAAATAATATAACCATACACGGGACGGATATCGCTGATAATGAAATGCCGCGGCATTATGGCAATTTAAAAGTTACGATCAGGCTGGGTTGCCTAAGAAACGTCTAAATAGAGGAATGCAACAGGCTAAGAAATATTTATTTTGGGTTGTGAAGAGCCTTTATGCAGGCCAAGGTTAGCGTTAATTTATGGAAAAGGATGAAAGAGTGGATAGAAAATACCTTTACCCATTCAATTTTCCGGCAACATTAAGTTGTCAATTCAACCTCTGCCTGCATGCAGGTTTTTGCTTTAGTCGGCTAAAGCAGGTATCAAGTAAAATATTTGCGACGATTCACATGTTTCAATGGCGTCTGCCATTTTTGCCTGCAGCGGGATCTTCAAATTTAACTTTTAAGGGTTTTCCGCAATACAGATTGCCATCGAGTCCCGCGATAGCGGCTCTGGCTTCGTGACCTTCCATGCCGACAAAGCCGAAGCCCCGGCATTTACCGCTAAATATGTCGGCAATAAGTTGAATGGAGCGAACTTTGCCATATTCCGAAAATAAAGCTTGTACAGTTTCTTCAGTGGCGTCGCTAGGTAGATTTCCTACAAAAATTCGTTTCAAAAGACATGTCCTAAATTAAGGGGTGAATTGATGGACCGGCTTTGCCGGCTACGCCGCAACCCCGTCTTTTAAGTCTGTCGGGATTGGGGATTAAAAAAGTAACCCAGAATTAACTTGGCGTTACATTTGTTGCTTGCGGGCCTTTAGGACCTGATTCTACTTCGTATTTTACCGCTTGCCCTTCAGCCAGTGTGCGGTAACCGCCGTCGCTTGCGATTGCAGAAAAGTGTACGAAAACATCAGCGCTACCATCACTAGGTGAAATAAAACCAAAACCCTTAGACTCGTTAAACCATTTAACTTTACCTGTTGCCATGTAACACCTCAATACCCATAGGGCATAAACAAATTAATAAACATTTGATTGCAAATCATACCTGGCACAAAGGAAAAAGCGGATGGAATTTCTGAAAAAGTGCTGATTAACATGCAAAGCCTTAGTAGAAGTCTCGAATATTCTCTACTATTCGTTGCATTATAGAGACTAATTCCTTGCATAGCCATCGAAAATTTAGAATATAACTGATGTCGGGATAAAAATCCGTTCAGCAAGTATGCTGAATAATGGAGCCATTTATTTTTGCGCGAAAGTCGCTCATTATTTTACTAGCGTTATTCCTGCTGATATGACCAGAGTATCTACAGGGTACTTTATTGATTTATTAAAAATCCGTAAGGGTGGCTGTGGGCGATATAAAACTTAAAGACTACTACTCTCTTCTTTTGTCGCTCGTAACATCCAGCCACTCAACCCTATTGCTGACAAGCTGGTATTCATATACGACGGTCAATTGATTGGACAGAGTGATAAGAATAAGTTATTTAATCACCCTGACGATATACGGGCACGAATTTAATCATTTGATGAATATTGTGAATGCTGATCCTATTCGAATAGTTTTATTAGTCCGGTTTAAAGTTATCTTCTATGCCAATCATACCGATTTGGCCGCCATTGGTGGGGGCCATGATTATGAAAGCGAGAAGGAGGTCCGTAAAAATACCAATCCGGATAATAGGGCCTGTATCGAAATCCGGGTGGATAACGATAACCGTAATGATTGTTCCAGCCAGGCCGTGGATATCTATAGTCATATCCATAATTGAAATTCCGGTAGGCGCGAGGATCGCCGAACTCCAGATATACGCCGCCACCTGCCTGGTTTGCGCTTGCGGTATATGAAAATACAAGGCTTGCCGGCACTATAAATAGGGCTGAAATGAGTAATGTAAATGATTTTTTCATAATTATCCCCGATGGTTGGCAGAGAAATTATTGTAGGCAAACGATCTGAATAAGCGCTGAATTGCTTTATTTACATATTTAGAAAAGGAGTTAGGAGGCACAATTCATGGATAGTAGTCCATGTATTAAGTTAATAGTTCCCTACGTCAATCATCGAATCCCATTCCATTCCAGCACCAGTGCAAATCAACCAAACAATGGTTGTTTTGAACTGGCGATCCATTTTTTTATTTTTCCATAACTTAAAAAATTCTAAATAACGGTTTTAATCAGTCTCTTATATAAATATAACCACTTGGCATGGTAATAGCTTGGAAGTCAGGGTAATAGTAATTTTCTTTCAAAAAATGAGGACTTATATGAGTGGGGATCCCCTATCAAAGGTACCAAGAACCGGCTTGGCCGGGTTAAAAGAAAACTGGCAGGATGATTTACTGTCAGGCTTTCTGGTTTTCCTAATCGCATTACCGCTGTGTCTGGGTATCTCGATGGCGTCCGGTTTTCCACCTTCAGCCGGAATAATCACAGCTATAATCGGTGGGATACTGGTATCGCGCATCAATGGTTCCTATTTGACTATTAGTGGACCGGCTGCCGGTTTGATTGTGGTGGTTTTGGATGCCGTGCAATCCCTGGGGGAAGGCGACGCTATGGCAGGCTACCGCTATACTTTGGCGGCTATCGTTTTTGCCAGCGCATTGCAGGTTTTGATGGGCTTATTAAAGGCCGGACGGCTCAGTTCGCTTTTCCCTGCATCGGTAGTACATGGCATGCTGGCGGCTATTGGCATTATCATCATGGCTAAACAGATCCATGTCGTATTGGGTGTCACGCCGGAAAAAGGCAGTTTATTCTCGACGATTGCCCAAGTCCCGCACAGTTTTTTAAATCTTAATCCGGAAATTGCAATTATCGGTCTTTTCGGGCTAGTAATTTTGATTATCTGGTCGATGTTAAAGAATCGAACGTTAAAGATGATTCCGGCGCCCATCATCGTGGTTTTGGTAGGCAT
The DNA here is from genome assembly GCA_028716975.1 of Methylobacter sp. GTDB lineage: Bacteria > Pseudomonadota > Gammaproteobacteria > Methylococcales > Methylomonadaceae > Methylobacter_B. The sequence goes on from JAQUOU010000036.1 coordinate 6,376, forward strand.
GGGATTAGCCCGGTATTTCGATCTGGAACATGAGCACATGTATCTGTTTCTGCCGGATGCCCATTTTTTACCTCATCACGAAGCAACTGTGGGGCCGAAATTTCTGGTTGCGATATCGGAAAATTTTATGTCCAGCTTTTACTTTCCCGATTTTTCCAAGTCATTCACTATCGAATTCTGGGAAGCGGTGATTGCTATCAGTTTAGTGGGTAGTCTGGAAAGTTTGCTGAGCGCCGTAGCGATAGACAAACTTGATCCTTATAAACGCCATTCCAATCTTGACCGGGATTTAACGGCAGTGGGCGCGGGTAATCTGGCTGCGGGTCTAATTGGCGGCTTACCTATGATAGCGGAAATCGTACGTAGTTCGGCGAATGTCAATAATGGCGCCAAAACCGGTTGGGCTAATTTTTTTCATGGGGTCTTTTTGCTGTTGTTTGTGGTGCTTTTCCCTAGACTTATTCATAGCATTCCATTAGCTTCACTGGCGGCGTTGCTGGTATTTACCGGTTTTCGTCTGGCTTCACCCAAGGAATTTGCTAAAGTAATGGGTGTCGGAAAAGAACAATTATTTATGTTTGTTGTGACCATCATCGGTGTATTGGCAACCGATTTATTGATAGGTGTAGCTATCGGTATCGTAACCAAATTCGTCATACACATGCTGCGTGGTGTCAGATTGAATAATCTGTTCAAGATTCATTTCGTTATCGAACGGCCCAATGCTGATTCAATACTGGTCGACATTATCGGGGCGGCGATTTTCTCTAACTTTATGGCTTTAAAAAACGCGCTGGCCCATCTGGAAAAAGGTAAAACGGTTATCTTTCAGCTGAACAATGCTTATATGCTTGATCATACCGTGATGGAATTCATTCATGATTTTCAGCATGACTATGAAGCACAAGGCGGTAAGTGTGAATTTCTCGGACTGGAATATCACGATACCTACTCGAGACATCCTTTGGCGGTACGAAGAATGAGGCGAGATAACATGAGCCGCCGTAAAAGCGACCATTACGGGTTGAGTTAGAGGCGCTGGAAAATAAGTTTAGGTTTGTCCGGCATATCGCTTTATAGTTTTTTCTAATTTGATTGAGATTGCAGGCTGGTAGGGTAATCACTTTAAAAGCCATTAAAGAAACTATATTTAATTAACGAGGATTTATATGAGCGAGACATCCCTGTCCGATTTGCCTAGAACCGGCCTGGCCGGGTTAAAAGAAAACTGGCGCAGCGATCTACAATCCGGATTTCTGGTTTTCCTGATTGCCTTGCCGTTATGTCTGGGCGTTTCTATGGCGTCCGGCTTTCCTCCGTCGGCAGGCATTATTTCCGCTATCATCGGGGGGCTGCTGGTTTCGCGTATTAGCGGCTCATACCTGACTATCAATGGCCCGGCTGCCGGTTTGATTGTGGTGGTTTTGGCGGCGGTGCAAGCGTTGGGCGAAGGCGATGCCATGGCCGGGTACCGTTATACCCTGGCGGCAATTGTGGTGGCCAGTGTTTTACAGGTGTTGATAGGGGTATTCAAGATGGGGCAGTTGAGTTCCTTGTTCCCCGCGTCGGTGGTGCATGGCATGCTGGCTGCGATTGGACTTATTATCATCGCCACCCAAACCCACGTTATACTGGGAGTCACGCCGGAACCAGGCAGTCTGTTTTCGATCATCGCACAGATTCCGCATAGTTTGCTTAACATGAATACGGAAATAGTCCTCATCAGTTTTTTAGGTTTGCTGATACTGACTATCTGGCCATTAATCGGAAGCAGAATTCCGGCTCCCGTCATTGTGGTGCTGGCGGGAATGGTATTCGCCTGGCATTTTGATCTGTCTCAAGATGCGGCTGCCAGTGGATCGAAATTCCTGGTGTCGATTTCCGATAACTTTTCGGCCGACTTTTATTTTCCGGATTTTTCCAAACTATTCAGCGTAGCCTTTTGGGAAGCCGTATTCAGTATCAGTTTAGTGGGCAGTCTTGAAAGTTTACTGGTTGCGGCAGCGGTTGATAAGCAGGATCCTTATAAACGATCTTCCGACCTTGACCGTGATTTAACGGCAGTCGGGCTGGGTAATGTTGTTGCCGGTTTCATTGGCGGCTTGCCGATGATTGCTGAAATTATACGTAGTTCAGAGAATGTCAATAATGGCGCCAAAACAGCCTGGGCTAATTTCTTTCACGGCTTGTTATTGTTGCTGTTTGTGGTTTTGTTTCCACGCCTTATCAATAGTATTCCGCTGGCTTCATTGGCGGCATTGCTGGTTTATACCGGTTATCGCTTAGCTTCGCCCAAAGCATTCGCCAGAGTCATGGATGTCGGCAAAGAACAGTTTTTAATGTTTGTTGTCACCATTATCGGTGTGTTGGCGGTCGATTTATTGGCGGGTGTCGCTCTGGGTATTGTGGTGAAACTTGCCATTATCTTGGTGAAAGGCGTTTGGCTTGACAATCTGTTCAAGATTCATTTTACGATTCAACAACAAGGTAACGATACGCTGGTTGTCAAGTTGTCAGGGTCGGCGTTATTTTCAAACTTCCTGCCGTTAAAAAATGCGCTTGCCAGGCTGGAGCCCGGTAAAACGATTATTTTTGATTTCACAGATGGCTACCTGATTGATCATACCGTGATGGAATTTATCCATGATTTCAGGCAGCACTATGAATCTCAGGGCGGGCATTGTCAGAAAACAGGCAAAGCCCTGGAAACGTTTTCTGATCATGCTCTCGCTGCGCGGTTAATGACTGCCGATGATAGAGGGAATTAAATCGGGTCAGTTTGAGGTATTTCGATTTCTTTTTAATAAGCGGCGGTTATTGATAGGGCCCCGTATATTCTTTATCTTGTTGCCGCCAGTTATCCGGTAACGAGTTTCGCAAAGAGTCAATAAGATAACTGATTTTTTATTTCTATAGAGAATTTCATGATACTTGTTTTAGCTTATTGCGCTGTTTTGTTAAGCTTTGCTTCGGGTTTACTGGCACTGCTGATGAATCAGCGAGCCACTTTGCTGGAGCTCAGTCAATATTGGTTTAAAAAATTTCCAAATAGCAATGGACATTATTTACGTCTGATTGATAGCAACCTGAAAGAAAATCGTTTTTCCCATTTGCTTAGGCTGACGGTATTTGCTGTATTGGGCTTGTCGGGTATTTTTGCAGTCCTGGCCGGTGTAAGTGTCCTTATCAGTAAAGAGATTGTTACTGATCAGATCAGTTTGGGTCTACCCTGGCTGCCCTGGCATGTCCGCTTTGACTGCTTGTCCGGTTTCTTCTTTTTAATCATAGGCATTGCTGTTAGTGCTGTCAGTCTTTATGGTCCGGGTTACGTTCATGCCTATGCTGAAAAGCAGCATCCTTTTGCCGTCCTGGGTTTATTTACCGGATTGTTTATTTCCGGCATGTTGTTAGTGTTGTTGGCGGATGATGCCTTCTTTTTCATGATTGCCTGGGAATTGATGTCAGTCGCCAGTTATTTTCTGGTGGCGTTTCAACATGAACATGCAGCCAACCGCCGCGCCGCATTTTTGTATTTATTGATGGCGGAAGTCGGCGCATTGGCCATTATTTTGGGTTTTGGCGTACTGGCCAGTTTCACTGATGGTTTTACTTTTGATGCCCTGCGTGAGGCTAAATTATCATCCACATGGGCAAGTATCGCTTTTGTATTGGCCTTGCTGGGGTTTGGCATGAAGGCCGGGATTGTTCCTGTGCACGTTTGGCTACCCGAAGCACATCCGGTGGCGCCTTCACATATTTCCGCGCTGATGAGCGGCGTTATGCTGAAAGTCGCGCTCTATGGATTGATCCGTTTTTGCTATGACTTGATTGGTGAGGTGCAGTGGCACTGGGGTGTGGTGCTGTTGGTTGTCGGCACTGTTTCAGCACTAGGCGGCATTCTGTATGCCATGATGCAAACCAATTTAAAACGGCTTTTAGCCTACAGTTCTGTTGAAAACATCGGCATTATTTTTATGGTGCTGGGTTTGTCGATGATTTTTATGGATAACGGCCACCCGCACCTGGCTGCGTTGGGCTTGCTGGCTGCGTTATTTCATGGCTTCAATCATGCATTATTCAAGAATTTGCTGTTCCTGGGCGCCGGCCTCATTCATCATCAAACACACGAGTTAAATATCGATATGATGGGCGGTTTGATTAGACGCATGCCGCAAACCAGCAAGTTATTCCTGATCGGCTGTATGAGCATTTCTTCTTTGCCGCTGTTTAACGGCTTTGTTTCGGAATGGCTGGCTTTTCAGACGGCTTTACAAGTCGATGTGCTGGATAATGGCGTGTTGCGTAGTTTGATTCCGGTTGCCGCGGCTGCCTTGGCTTTGACAGCGGCGTTGGCGGCGGCATGTTTTGTCAAGGTATTCGGTCTGATATTTTTGGGACAATCACGTTCGCGAAACTGCGATAAAGCGCATGAAGTTAAAGATAAAGGCATGTTGGCAGGCCCCGCATTGCTGGCCGGATTGTGTTTTTTTAGCGGAATTTTCCCCGGAGTGATCATTTATTTGCTCAACAGCGTTGCCGGTCAACTGTTAGGACAAACCCTGCCGAATGATTCCGCTTTAGGCTGGTTGTGGCTGGCGCCGGTTTCAGCTGAGCAGGCATCCTACTCGCCCCCCTTGGTGCTGATAGCCGCGCTTATTGCTGCCGGGATCAGTTTTTGGTATTTGCGCCGTAATCCGGCAACCGTCATGCGCAGGGCTGAACCTTGGGATTGTGGATTTGGCGGGTTAACGCCGCGCATGCAATATACCAGCAGTGCTTTTACCATGCCATTGCGGCGGATTTTCGCCAAAGTCTGGATTATCGACGAGCAGATAGACAAGGATATGCAAGGGGCCATGAATCAGGATGTGGCGGCTATTCATTATCAATTACAGGTTCACGACCATAGCTGGCCAAGGTTGTACGAACCCGTTGCACAGGCTGTAAATAACATAGCCAAGCAGGTTGGACGTATTCAAACAGGAAATATCCGGGTCTACCTGGGTTATTCGTTTGTGACGTTAATCATTATGTTATGGGTGATCAGCTAATGAACTGGCTAATGGCAGCTTTCCAGACACTCCTGTTTGCCGCGTTGGCGCCTTTATTGGCGGGCTGGCTTAAATGGTGCAAATGCCGCTTGCAAAATCGCAAGGCGCCGTCTCTTTTGCAGCCTTACCGGGACTTATTCAAGTTGACTAATAAGCAGCCGGTAGTTGCGGAACAGGCCTCATGGTTATTTCTTATCGCGCCGTATATTATTTTTTCGGCAACCGTATTGGCGGCCACCGTGGTGCCGCTGATTGCTGTTGATTTACCCACCTCCGCCAGTGCCGATGTCATTGTGATGGTAGGTTTTTTTGCCTTTGCCCGGTTTTTTCTGGCATTAGCGGGACTGGATATTGGTACTGCATTCGGCGGCATGGGTTCATCCAGGGAAATGACTATTTCCTCACTGGCTGAACCAGCGATGCTGATGGCGGTTTTTACCTTGACTATGGCGGCTTCCACAACCAATTTATCTATCGCCATCAGTCATGTACTTAATGAAGGACTGGTGCTGCGTCCCTCGTTTGTGTTCGCGTTGTTTGCCTTGATACTTGTCGCCATCGCAGAAACCGGGCGTGTTCCCGTCGATAATCCTGCAACGCATCTGGAACTGACCATGATTCATGAAGCCATGATTCTTGAATACAGCGGCCGGCATCTGGCGCTGATTGAATGGGCAAGCCAGCTTAAACTTATGCTGTATGGCGTATTGATTGCCAATATCTTTTTCCCCTGGGGCATCGCTGAAACATTCGGCGCTCAAGCTTTAGGCTTTGGCTTGCTGGCCATTATGGGCAAGCTCGCTTTACTCGCAATATTTTTGGCAATTTCTGAAACCCTGGTGGCAAAAATGCGTTTGTTCCGGGTACAGGAATATCTTAGTTTTGCCTATTTATTAGGGTTGTTAGGCATGTTAAGCCATATCATTCTTGAGGCGTCGCGTTAATGAATATCATACAACAGGATTTTTATACGCAAGCCATTTTATCCCTGGCTGCATTGGTCGGGCTCACCTCTTTCCTTATGCTGGGACAAGGGCGCTTGTTACGGCTGATCTTTGTCTTTGCCGCGCAGGGCTTGTTATTAACTTTGACCACGGCAGTGGCGGCATACAGCCTGAATAATCATCATTTATATATTTCAGCTGTGCTGACTTTGACGCTGAAAGTAATTTTCATACCCTGGATGCTAAGGCGTGAGGTCATACAAATGAACACCCACCGCGATATTGAAGCCTTACACAACCAGACGGCGGTAATGCTGGGCGGAGCCACTTTGATGGTGTTCAGCTATTACGTTTTGCACCCCATCGTGCAAACTACCTCAGCGGTCATGCTGAATGCATTGGCGGTTAGCCTTTCCGTGGTGCTGTTAGGCATGTTGTTGATGATCTCGCATCGTCAGGCTGTCGCTCATGTGGTGGGTTTCATGTCGATAGAAAACGGTCTGTTTTTCGCGGCTATCGTTGCCACCAATGGCATGCCGATGGTAGTCGAACTGGGCGTGGCCTTTGATGTGCTGGTTGCCGCGGTGCTGTTCGGTATCTTTTTCTTTCACATACGCACCAGTATTGATTCGCTGGATGTCGATCTGTTAAACCGCCTGCATGAGGTGGATAAATGATTGCCGCCTATCTGGTCTTATTGATTCCTTTTGTGGGTATTGTGTTTTTTGCGCTTGCCGGACACAGGGCGGACAATGGGAAATTAAATGTCAGGTTTAACGCCATCTGTCTGTTGGCAACAATCTGGCTTGCGATTAATGTGCTAAATCAAGGCGCTATTTTGTCATCCGGCAAGGCCTTTTTGATTGACCCGTTTAATGTCTATCTGATTGTTCTGACAGCTTTTGTCGGACTTACCACCTCGATTTTTTCTTCGCCTTATATGGCGCATGAAAAGGAATTGGGCAAGCTTACCGATCAGCGGTTAAAGCTTTATTACTCCATGTATCAGGGCTTCATGCTGGCCATGTATCTGGTGCTGACTACCAACAATATGGGCGTGATGTGGGTGGCGATGGAAGGCGCGACCTTGGCGACGGTGCTGCTGGTCAGTTTGTATCGCACCCCTGAGTCCATTGAGGCGGCGTGGAAATATTTTATTCTCTGCGGCGTGGGTATTGCGCAAGCATTGTTTGGCACCATTTTATTGTATTACGCTGCAGTGCAGGTTGGTGATGTAGAAAACTCCTTGTTGTGGTCGGTCCTTTACGCCAATGCCGAAAAATTAAATCCTGAAGTGCTCGAGATAGCCTTCGTTTTCATGTTGATCGGTTACGGAACAAAAATCGGTCTGGTGCCTTTGCATAACTGGTTGCCCGATGCCCATTCCGAAGGCCCTACGCCCATGTCGGCGGTGTTATCCGGCTTATTGCTTAACGATGCCTTATATGCTGTTGTCCGTAACAAGATGCTGGTTGATGGTTCAAGCCACTCCAATATAGCCGGTTTCCTGATGATGGGGTTCGGTCTGCTTTCGTTTCTGGTAGGCGCTCTGTTTCTGCACCGGCAGAAGGATATTAAAAGGCTGTTCAGTTATTCATCTATCGAGCATATGGGCATGATGACTTTCGCTTTCGGAATCGGCGGGCCGTTAGCCACCTTTGCAGCGCTGTTACACATGACCGTTCATTCACTGACAAAATCGGCTATTTTCGTGACGGTAGGGCATGCCGCCCAGCTTGCCGGCACCCAAAGCATGGATAAAATCCGTGGGTTGATTAAAACGCAACCCCAAATCGGCTGGGGTTTATTGATAGGCACTGTTTCTATCGCCGGTTTCCCCCCTTTCGGGGTATTTACCAGCGAATTTCTGGTGCTGCTGGCTACCATGCATAGTTATCCGTGGCTGACACCCTTGTTATTGCTGGGCATAGGCATCGCCTTCGCGGGTTTGTTCAGGCATGTGCAGCCGATGGTCTATGGCGAAAAACCCGAAGGTCAGCAATCGATTAAAGCCAACTTGTGGCCGGTAATGATTCATCTGGGTCTGGTGCTGTGGCTAGGCCTTGCTATTCCCGGTTTCCTGGCTAACTGGTTTTCACAGGCGACGCTGTTGATTTCAGGGAGTACGCCCTTATGAAGCAGTCAAACTCCAGTTGGCAGGCAGATTTTTTAGAGAAAGTTAACGCGGCAGGGATTACGGTTGAACAAATCAGCCTGCCGTCAATAACGTTATGGCAAATTGAAAGCAGTCGATGGCAGCAATTTGCAGAACTGGCCGTTCAGCAAAATCTGCGCTGGGCTGCAGGATGGGCGGAACACTATCAGGAACAGTTTTTTATCAAGGCCTGTTTTGAGCAAAACGGTTTTTATATCGTGTTGCGGACTATTATTAATGACGCCAGCCCGGAGCTGCCTACTCAAGCAACGGTTTATCCGGCCGCCAACCGCAGTGAACGTCATACTCAGGATATGTTCGGAATTAATTTTACAGGCCACCCTGACAATCGGCGCTGGACACGGCACAAAGCCTGGTCTGACCACAGTTTTCCGCTACGCAGGGACTTTCCTGTTCAGGGAGCGCCGGAAGCTGTAACACCGCCTGATATGGATTATTCATTTGTTAAATCTCATGGGGCGGGTACTTATGAAATTCCTGTCGGCCCGGTACATGCAGGAATTATTGAGCCTGGACATTTTCGTTTTCAGGCAGTGGGTGAGCTTATTTTGAATCTGGAAGAGCGTCTGGGTTATGTGCATAAAGGTATCGAAAAAATAGCCGAAGGCAGAGCGCCTGAGTCTTTAGCCCGTCTGGCCGGACGTGTTTCCGGCGATACTACGGTTGGGCATTGCTGGGCCGCCTGTATGGCAATGGAACAGGCGGCGGATATTAAAATTCCGCCGCGCGCGGCCTTAATCCGAGGCATTCTGGCAGAGCGCGAACGCATTGCCAATCATATGGGCGATATGGGCGCCATCTGTAATGATGTCGCGTTCGTTTTTGCGCAGATGCAGTTTACCCGTTTGCGTGAACTGTGGCTGCGCACTCAAGCAAAAATTTTCGGCCACCGCCTGTTAATGGATTGCATTATTCCCGGCGGGGTGAATGGTGACCTGTCCGAGGATGACTGTATTCTGATGAAGCAGGAGATCATCCGGTTAAGATCTGAACTAAGCGAAATATTGCAAGCGGTGGATATGAATTCGTCCTTGGAAGATCGGCTTTATACGGCCGGTTATCTGTCCCCGGATATCGCCGCCGCTTTTGGTACATTGGGCTATGTCGGACGCGCCAGCGGACAGGATTTTGATGTGCGGCGCGATGCCTCTTATGCGCCTTATAATCAATTGACGGTTAAAGTGCCGTTGGAAGCTCAAGGCGATATTGCTTCCCGATTCTGGGTTAGAAATAAGGAAATCAATGTGGCCTTAAAACTGATAGAAAAATTTATCGATCAACTCTCGCCGGGAAATCTTATCGCCGATTGGAAAACGCCTTTGCCCGGTAGCGAAGGCTTAGGTATTGTTGAAGGCTGGCGCGGGGAAATTATCACTTACATTCGTTTCGATGCCGATAATAAAATCAGTCGTTTCTATCCGCGCGATCCCAGCGCCTTGAACTGGCCGGCCTTGGAAAAGCTGGTCTTGGATAATATCGTGCCGGATTTCCCTGTATGTAATAAATCCCTGAATGGTTCCTATTCAGGCAACGATTTATAGGAAGAAGACATGCTGAGACTTTTCAAAAAAATCCTAACTACAGGTGTCGTAACCGAACCGTTTAAAGCAGCTAAAGATGATGAGCTGGAACAGTTGGGCATTCAGATTAAGAAATTCATAGACAAAAAATTTTCCGGCAGTATTGCGATACGCGCGGTCGATGCCGGTTCATGCAATGGCTGCGAGCTGGAAATTCATGCCTTGAATAATCCTTTTTATGACATAGAACGCTTTGGTATCCATTTTGTAGCCTCGCCGCGTCATGCTGATGTGCTATTGGTAACTGGCCCTGTGTCACGGCATATGCAGACTGCATTGCTGCGTACTTACGAGGCCGCGCCAAATCCGAAATGGGTTGTTGCGGTAGGCGATTGCGCCGCTTGCGGCGGGGAGTTCGGCATTTCCTATGCAAGCTGCGGCGCCGTATCAAATGTTATACCGGTAGACGTGGTAATACCCGGCTGCCCGCCTACACCATTGGCCTTGATGAAAGGCTTGCTGGGGTTGATTAAATAAAGGTGAAAGAGATTGCAGGCAGGCAAATAGCAGCGAGAATCTTCTTCTAAGCTTGAATCTATCAATTAAATTAACAAAAAGTAAAAGTACATGACTAAGAAAAAAATGAAAAGATCGGTGGCGATGGCTGTGTTTTTGAGTTTTGCCAACCTCGTTTCCCCTACCGTGCAGGCAGATGATTTGCTTCAGGATGCCGGCAGCTGGCTGCAAGTAGTCGGAGAAGGCAGTCTGAAGGTGGTGGACCCCCGTCTTGAAAAAGGCCGTATCTGGCTGGAAGGCCAGTCGCGTTTCGATGATAATTGGGATCATTGGTATCAAGGTATGGTACGTGCAGCGGTAGGTTATTCGCTCAGTGACCGGGCAACGATTTGGGCAGGTTATACTTGGCTCCCTACCCAAAACGTGGGCAAGCCTTATGTCGCTCAGCAGGATGTGTGGCCTGGATTTCGCTATGTCTGGCCCACCAGTATAGGCACAGTTAGCTTTAGAACACTGATCGAAACCAATTTCTTGCCGGGCAATGGTAGTGATGTCCGGGTGCGGCCGCGCCAGATGATTCGATTCATGCATCCTTTAGATTTTGAACCGCGCTTGAGCCTGATTACCTGGGACGAGTTCTTCGTACGGGCTAATACCACGCGCGCTGGCGGTCAGGCAGGCTTCGATCAGAACCGCGCATTTGCGGGTCTCGGCTGGACCTTCAATAAGAATTTCCGGACCGAAGTGGGATACCTTAACCAGTATCTGGATGATGCGACGCATACCAATAATACGATGCACCACCTGATTATGGGTTCGCTATACGTTAACTTTTAACACAAGCGGGTAAGCTGACGCGTGTCCAGACTGTTAAAAAGCTCTCTTGAAAAAGAAAACACCCTCATAAACCCGGCGTTATTAATGAATATAATCACCATTCAACTTTGCTTAAAAATCGAATGAAACCTATTTTTTACCGGCCTGTAAAACTGCGCGGATTAGCCTTTCTGGTTCTGCTGCTGCTGGCTCTCGCCATTTTGAGCGGCATGATCTGGCGCAATCTGGAGCGCTTTGAAACGGTTTTATCCTATGTCAACTATTCTCACCGGATTCGCAATGTTTCGGTGGGATTACAGCAATCGCTGATTGAGTATCTTACCCAACCGGTGCCGGCTTCCCACCCGGAGATATTGACTAAAACCTTGGGCGAGATGGATGAACTAATGGCGGATAACCGCTATTTGTCAACGGTGACAAGAACGAGCCTGGAAACCGTCCGGACTTTGCTGGCGGATGTCGGAGAGCTGGACAAGATAGAAAAAAATACCCGCTTGATCACCGCTCTGAAGGTAATGAGCCAAACCCTGGATAATGAAGCGCTGCAGCGGGAAAAATTACTGTCGGACATCAGTAACGACACCAAAGCCGAAATGTATATGGCGTCAATTATATTAACCGGCATATTGGTCGTGGCGATATTGTTCTTGCGCCACAAGATACTGCATCCCCTTAATGATTTGAAGCAGCTCCTGCAGCGCCTGACCGAAGAAAACTATACGCCGATTACCACGGATCATCTTGATCCGCTGCTGCTGCCGGTTTTTAACAGTTATAATGAAATGGTTAAGCATCTGGCCGAACTGGAGGAGGCGAAACGCCTGCATGCCCAATCGCTGCAGCATGAAGTGAGGCTGGCCACGCAGGCATTGCTGGAACAGCAGTACAGCCTGGCAAGAGCTGAACGCCTGGCGGCGATAGGCGAAGTGGCGGCGGAACTGGCGCATGAAATCCGCAATCCGCTGGCCGGAATTCAAATTGCCTTCAGTAATTTACGCCGGGAAATCGATGACGAAAAACAATGCGAAAGGATGGAGCTGATCGGCACGGAGCTAAAGCGGTTGGCGAGACTGCTTAATGATATCCTGGGCCAGAGCCGTCATTCGCCGGAAGCAGCGACCGACTTTGATATAGCGAAGCTGATTACTGATTTAGTGACATTGACCCGTTATCAGATTGCCGAATCCATTTGCCTGAATATTGATACTCCCAGGCCATTGCAAGTTCATTTGCCTGAAAGCGGAATACGTCAGGTGCTGCTAAATTTAATCCTGAATGCAGCCGATGCCCTGGAAGGAAGCACAGGATCCATAAGCATTAAAGCACGCAGGGTAGAACACGGGTTAAATATTGATGTATTGGATGATGGCCCCGGTTTTTCCCAGGATATACTTAATCAGGGTATTCGCCCGTTCCGAACCAGCCGTCCGCGCGGTAATGGTTTAGGGCTTGCCATGGTGCAGCGGTTTGTAAAAGACATAGGCGGCACTCTCCGGCTTGCCAATGAACACACTCAGGGGGCATGCGTATCCATCTTGCTGCCCAAAGACTGTATGGTCGGGAGGTAATCCATGATGGAAACTCTGCTTGTCATCGAAGATGAAAAGCTTCTAGGTTCCGAGTTATCCCGTCACTACCGGCAATCCGGTTGGGATGTAGTGCTGGCCCCTACATTGGCTGAAGCCAGGGAATTGCTGCTTAAAAAAAGGCTGGAGCCCCTGCTTATTCTTTCTGATATGAATTTACCGGATGGTAATGCCCTGGATTTCATGGAAGCCATGAAGAAAAATGTCAGCTATGCCGAGTGGCTGTTTCTTACCGGTTACGGCAGTGTGCCTGATTCGGTAAGAGCATTAAGACTGGGGGCGTATGATTTCCTGGAAAAACCCTGCGATCTGGAACGGCTCGACCTGGTAGTTACCAGTGCGGCCCGCAGCGCGGCAATACAACGTAGGGTTATCGATCAAACCAAGCAAGGTCATCGGCGTTATTCGCCCGAAGCCTATGTCGGCCATAGCCATCAGGCGCAGGAAATTCGGCGGTTACTGGCGCGGTTAACGCAAGTACCGTTTAGCGCCCTGATTATCGGTGGAGAGAGCGGCACCGGCAAAGGTTTGGCTGCGCGTATATTGCATTATGGCGGCGCGCGTGCGCAACAACCCATGATTGAAGTGAATTGTGCGGCGTTGCCGCGCGAATTGCTGGAATCAGAGTTATTCGGTCACGAGCCCGGCGCATTTACCGGCGCTGCGGGACGACATCGTGGATTGCTGGAACAGGCCGATGGCGGCACCTTGTTCATGGATGAAATCGGTGAAATGCCGCTGGACTTGCAGGCCAAGTTGCTTAAAGCAATTGAAGATCATAAAGTCCGGCGTTTGGGCGGGGAAAAGGAGATTAACGTCGATGTCCAGATTGTAGCCGCCAGTAACCGTGATCTGGAAAAAATGACGCAAGCCGGTAGTTTTCGTTCCGATTTATACCATCGTCTAAGTGTGTTTCGGGTGATCCTGCCGCCGCTACGCGAAGGAGTGGAAGATCTGGATGATCTGGTGCCGCTATTTGTTTCGGAATATAACGCCAAAGCCGGGCGCCAGGTTAAAGAGATACCCGAATCAGTATGGAAGAAACTTAAGGCTCATTATTGGCCCGGCAATGTAAGAGAGTTGCGTAATGTTATTGAACGCTGTGTGTTATTCTCTGACGGCCCTGTATTTCCCGAACAGTGGTTGCAATTACCGGGGCAGCAAAACACGCCGATGGCAGGTAATCATGCAAATAATAGTATTATCCTGCCTTTGGATGGCAGTATGGCATTGGATGATATGGATAGGTTTATTATTAAGACAGCCCTGGAACGAGCCGATAATAATCTGGCCGCCGCCGCCAGAGCATTAGGGGCAACGCGGGAAACTCTACGCTATCGGGTGCGGAAATATAATTTGAAAACATTCGATTGAAAATTATCCAGCTTGACTCTGTTTCCGCTGTTCATGGAGGAAGGTGGGGCGTCGCCGTATGAAAATAACTTCTGATTACTTAAGCTTCAGCCACAATCGAAACGGTGATGATCCCATTGAGGGGTGGCTACTTCGGCTGAAAGTTGTACGTAAGCAGGTATTATTTTTCCATTATCTATAAGTGTGCATGCTCACTGGCTGCGACTGAGCCGCTACAATCAGCTTTACTATCAAGTTTAAACAAAATGACACCATACAGTAATACGCTGCGTCAGATTCCATCAGGTATTTGGGTACTTGGTTTCGTGAGCATGTTAATGGACATTTCATCAGAAATGATTCATAGCCTGCTGCCCCTGTTCATGGTAACAACACTCGGCATCAGTGTCTTTGTCGTTGGCATTATTGAAGGATTGGCGGAATCCACAGCATTGATCGTGAAAGTATTTTCAGGTATTTTGAGCGACTATATCGGCAAACGCAAAGGTCTTGCTGTGTTTGGTTATGCAATGGGGGCGTTCTCCAAGCCGCTGTTTGCCTTGGCCTCCAGTACCGGGATCGTGCTAACCGCTCGTTTGCTCGACAGAATCGGAAAAGGCGTACGCGGGGCGCCACGCGACGCCCTAGTCGCTGATATTACACCGCCATACTTACGCGGCGCTGCCTTCGGCCTGCGTCAATCACTGGATACCGTGGGCGCTTTCCTGGGTCCATTGCTGGCGGTTGCATTAATGCTCCTTTGGGCTAATGATTTTAGAGCAGTCTTCTGGGTGGCAGTGATCCCGGGAATACTCGCTGTTACTCTCCTTTTTTTCGGGATTCGGGAACCGGAACAGTCCAAATCCGAAAAAAGAATTAATCCAATCCGGCGGGAAAATCTGCAACGCCTGAATACTTCCTATTGGTGGGTAGTAATCGTTGGCGCAATTTTTATGCAGGCGCGTTTTAGCGAAGCGTTCCTGGTATTGCGCGGACTGCAGGCCGGCATCCCGATCGCGCTGGCGCCATTGGTGATGGTGGCGATGAACCTGATATATGCAGTTTCAGCGTATCCATTCGGCAAACTTTCCGACCGAGTACGACATACCCGGTTGCTGGCGTTTGGGCTGATCGTGCTGATTGCCGCCGATCTGGTCCTGGCCCATAGTAACCACTGGAGCACTGTCCTGGCAGGGGTTGCGCTATGGGGTATCCATATGGGCATGACGCAAGGCCTGCTGGCGGCCATGGTGGCCGATACTGCACCAGCCGACTTGCGCGGAACGGCTTATGGTTTTTTCAACCTCATGAGTGGGTTAGCCATGTTAATTGCCAGCGGATTGGCTGGTTTGATCTGGGATCGGTTTGGCGCTGCAATGATGTTTTACACAGGTGCTGCTTTTTGTTTGCTGGCTCTAGTCGGATTGGCTTGGCAACCTGCTCGCCCAATCGCCGCCAGAATCATTTTGTCTAATCAAACGCCACCCAAATAAGCAAAGCATCGGAGCATTCATCATACGCTCGGAATTTTCGGTGGTTTGGGCTTAGCCCCCTAAAGGAATATTTTTATCGGCAGAGGCCGCTGTAAAAGCCGCAAAATCAACTTTTACCATTCAACGATCCGGAATGTTGGATTACAAAAGTCCGTAATCCAACACTGGTTTATTCGATGCGGTTTTGATTAATCTAACTGTAACCGAACACCCGCCCATCCGGCTATACTCGTACCTGGGCTTAAGAAAGATTCTACGTTACCAACGGGATTACTGAAGGCATTACGATTGACTAACCCAAAGCTGTTGTAATCTTCGTCGAAGACATTGTTGGCCATGGCAAATATTTCAATGTTTTCGGTCAGTTTATAACTCGAATTGAGATTTACGACGGTATAGCCGGGTATTCGCGGTAATTGATTATTGTCATCACCAGGTAAGTACTGACTCGACGCATAAAATAAATCCATACCGATGCGCCAGCCCCGCAACACTTCGTAATCAACACCAAACTTGATCAATTTGTGAGGTATGCTGGTTATGCGATCACCTGGATTTACATTGACTGAACCTATGGCGTTTTGCAAGGTAATGGCAGATTGATAGGTAGCATCCACCTAACTGAAGTTGGTGCACCAATTTAACTTTTCTGTGTGACCTTTCAGACCGGCTTCGACGCCTTCACGGCGCGTATCGCCTACATTTTTGAAGAAACCGCGGGTAAACGTTCCTGTGGCATTGATGAAATGAATATCATCGGATAAATCGGTGCGATAAAAAGCCAGATTCCAGTCCAACGATTTGTCAAACTTACCGCGCAGCCCAGCCTCATAGGTACGGGAAACAATAGGTTTGAGGGGCGGATCGGCAACGAAATTTGTGGGCAGCGCGCACGGTTTTTCTGGATCCGCACAAGTCAACTCCACAGGCGTGGGTACGCGAAAACCTTCGTTGTAATTTGCAAATAGCGTTAAATCTTTTAATGGTGTTTTTAAGCCCAATGCCTCGAGCGGTTGCAGGGTAAATCCACCCGCCGGATTGGCGCGGGTGAAACTATGCTTGCCGACGACTGGATCAGTATCTCCATCTTCCGCATCGATGGTAATTCCCTGTAAAATAATATCGGCTCGATTCCAGCGCACCGAACCCGTGAAGTTTAACCAAGATTCAAGAGAGAAAGTGTCCGTAAAAAACACGCCATAATAATCATTGCTGGCTTTCAATCGCGTCCGTAACTGGGGGTTTTCATCAGGTTCGGCAGACACGCCACGGGTATTATCGACCTCACCGGCTTGATTAAACTGGGAAAAATTCGTATGGCCAAAATCAAAAGTTGACCCGATCACGGCTTGATTTTCGGCTCCAAACAGATCGCCCAAGTAACTCACTTGAAAAGAACCGCCATGACCGGCTTGCCTGGTATTGGTGCTGTTTAGAATCGGCTGTACATCAAATTCATCGGGTTCTTCTTGTTCGAGTTCGATGTCGCCGGCGAATACTCGGGTGCTGCTATGGCGGTAGTAGCCATTGCCGGAAGCCATCCAGTTTTTAGAAAAATTATGGATCAAGGTCATATTGATCATGTCCATCTCAGGACTGGTAATTTCCGGATGGGCGTAAACCGCGCTTCGATCAGTTGTCAGCAGGCTCTGAGGCGCGACCCCATTGCCTGTTAGCTTGTTATTTGCGTGGGTATAGGTAAGGTCTATGTCAGTAGTCCCGTTCTCCCAGCCAATTTTCCCAAAAGCCTGGTTAACCGAAGAGGGTGAAAACTGGCGAAAGCCGCCATCCCTGAAGACGTTGCCCGCAAAATACCAGTCAACATTGTTGTACGAGCCACCGTGCTCGGCTTCGACGTTCCAACGATCAAATGAGCCGCCATAGGATTGCAACCGTGTTCCAGGATGGCTGACACCGCTTTTAGTGCGCACCGCTAAGGCGCCACCCAAGGTATTAAGACCAAACAAAGGATTTGAACCTGGCACAAGCTCGATGCTGGAAATAGCTACTTTGGGTATCAAATCCCAATTCACCACGTCCCCGAAAGACTCATTAACCCGGACACTATCTTGATACACCGACATTCCAATAGGCGTGCCCAAGACTGGTGAAGCGCCAAACCCTCGATAGCTGATATCAGGCTGGAATGGATTTGCCAACATTTCGTTGGTGAAAACGCTGCCAAGATTGCGGCGCATAAAATCAGTTAAATTGATAGCCTCGTGACGGGTTATGTCCTTATCACGAGCGAGTTGGACATTGGCAGAAACTTTTTCCAGCGGCTGACCAGAACTAGGTAGGGGGGTGACGCCGAAAACATCTATAGACGGCAACTCCATCGGCATTTGCGCCTCATCTGTTTCAACCGTGTCCGTTGTTTCAGCTTGAGCAAGATTTGATAAGGAATTCAAAAATGACGGCAAAATTATAGCTAAAATGTAAAGAGTTTTATTTATATACATTGTTTATTCCGTCGAGAATTATTATTTCTTGATAACACATCAAATAGCCTAGCTTCACTAAAAGTGATGTTATGCGTCTACAGATATTTACGATGATTATTGATAACGGTTTAAAGGCAGCACTGAAAATACTTTTTTAAAAAATACCGGCGTTGGTATTGGCTTTTTTCAATGCAGGTGAAGATGATAGCTGCCTATGTCAACTTTTATTGATTTAGCTTGGATCCTCCAGGGCTTATTAATTGAACCTGAAAAGGCGCTAGCAGTAAGCAGTATTGCTAGCGCCTTAATCTTCTCAGTCTTAATTAGCTTAACGGCTAGCTACTGTACTGTTACATACTGCTTGTAAAGCGGCTTGATGCTTCGCTAACAGCGCTTGGCGGTTATTTCTCAAGTCTTCGCCACGGCGGTGGCTTGGATAAGGTACCGCTTCGCCTTTCAAACCAGCCCATAACGCACGGTTGAAACTCGCTTCATCTAGCTTATCTTCCGTAGCAAAATTTTGACCTGCCATGCGATCATTCCAGTAACTTGCGTTACGCAAAGGACGTGTATCGCATTGGGTTGCGCCGGAATCAACCGCCGCCAGCTTAGGATCGGGTAACGGCAATTTGGTGGTGTACAGAATTTCGGGAACAACGGCTTCATAAGTCCAATGCTTCTGCTTTCTATCGAAAACATTCATGAAATCCGACAAACCATCATTGAGACCCATGGGTTCCAGGCCCAATATTTCAGACAGGGTATGAAGCAGGCTGACGGTAGTGTAAGGCTTTGAAACCACCGCCCCCTGTTTAACATAAGGCCCTACGATATAAGCAATACTGCGGTGTGCATCAACATGATCGCCGCCGTTTTGCGCATCGTCTTCTACTATAAAGATCAACGTATTGTCCTTGAACGGGCTGTGGGCAATTTTTTCAGTGACTAAACCTATCGCATAATCATTGTCGGCCATTTGGGTTTCAACGGTGTTAACACCAAACTTAGCAGAACCAAAATTACCAAAGTGGTCATGTGGAAAACGGACAAGTGACAGGTTAGGCAGTTTACCCTTAGCTGCGTATTGGTCGAATTCTCTTTCCCACTCTTTGTACAGATAAAAATCAGAATTGTTCTGATCATAGCCACGGAAGTAGCTATCGGTGTATGGTGCCAATGCCTGTTTGGCAGGCACAGCTTGCTTTACGCCCGCCGCAAAAGGATGAGCCAGGGTTTCTTCGGTCATTGAACCCGAACTGCCCAGATTATCGACATAGAAGCCATAGTTGCGTAATGTTAAACCCTTCCGCAACGCAGTATTCCATATATACCCGGCGTTTTCCTCACCGTCAGAAGAATCAGGAGCGGCAATATCTGCCGTTCCAGCCAGTATATCGGGATCATTAGGCGTAGAGGGTCTATTCGCTATGCGTTCCGTCAGTGTGGGTAAGCCGACATTGATGTTGCGGTTGTCGCCTTCCCAATCGTAAGTTAAACCACGGCCTGCATAGTTGGGTGGCTGAGTTTTTTCGATAGAGTCGTTGGTTCTGGCCGCTGTGCTCCAGTTCCAGCCTACGCCGGAAGTTTCTCCGCTATCATAAAAATTATCCAAGGTGAAAAAATCCAACGCTAACTTTTTATGATTGGGACTGTAAGGCGACAAAATGGCAAGCGATGGATCGCCATTACCGATACTCAGGTCACCTAATAGTTGATCATAGGTCCGGTTTTCCTTGACGATATAGATCACGTGTTTGATTTTATGGCGAAGGAACTTCGCCATTTTATTCGCTTCGTGGTTTTCCTTAGCTACTGGAAAATTGCTATTTTCAGCGACTTGCCAAGTCAACTTGGCAAGATGCGCCGAGTTAGGTAGCGGCAGGCTCAGAAATCCCGCTTTTTCTAATTGCCAAACATATTGGGTGGACGCGTTACACGTATTTAGTGAACCCGGCGCAATTGACAAGGTATCCCGGCAACCGTCAGGATTGGGGCCCGCATTACCTTTAGCATTAATAATATACAACATACGGCCATTCATGGTCACTGCACTGGGATACCAGCCAGTTGGAATTAATCCGACGACTTGACTGCGTCGCGACCTATGCTCATCACGGTCATAATCATGATCATCATCCCTTGAAGGCGATTCGTTAGCTAACTGGATCACCGCCACTGAGTTCGTACCGCCATTAGTGACCAGCAAAGTGCTTTCGTCAGGAGATAGAGCAACGTTATTGGGGTTTGCCCCTCTCAGATATTGTTTATTCCTGAACAGGAATTTTGGCGCTATGGTTGGAATGGTTTCGATGATGTCATCGGCTTCGGTGTCAAGAACTATAACTGAATCGTCGTTATCGCTGGCGACATAGAGCTTTGACATCGCTTTGTTCATTGTCATCTTGGTCGGTTGGCCTTCTGTTTTGATGCGTTCCACAAGGCTGACCTGTTCATTTTCGATGCTAATGACGAGGATTTCACGGTCACGTTGACTGCTCACATAGGCTTTATTATCACCTTTGAACTTGACCGAGAAAGGATAAGTACCGCCAGGTGTTCCAACTAACGAAGGGTCTATTTGTAATGGTTTAATTAACCAGGACACTTCTAAAGACAGATTTATAATGTCATTAGAGGTGAAATATGAGCAATCAAACCAAACAAAAGAGACCCAAATACACACTTGAATTTAAAAAGGATGCAGC
>JAQUOU010000037.1 GCA_028716975.1 Methylobacter sp.
TTTTGGTAGGATTTTAATCAAAGCCTTGCTGCCCGTATTAACGTAGTGTAACCGTGTATCAGAGTCGCGAGTTGATGGTAATGAATCAGGCGCGGTACAGTCCGTTGACCGCATACCGGATTTTTTGTTTACTCGGCCAAAACCGCCAGACGATTCTCAAGTTCTGCGGCGACCAGAGCATCATAATGGCGCTGCAAAATGGAGTCGGCAGGCCGCGGAAACAGTGCGGATTCGATTTCACTTTGCAGATGAGCAAGAAAATGCCGCCTGAGCGTCGAATCCCCGGGAACTTTCAGCTCTGAAGCAATTATTGCTCCGGATTTACCGGCAACGAGGGATTGCCGGGGGGATTTGGAAAAAAACAGCATGCTGTAACCTAAAGGTAAAAAAGTGCATGCCGCAATTAAAAACATTAGGATAAACAATAGGATGACTTCGATCATATCAATATCTCGCAATTATGGGAAAACGCCGGGCCACCAGTCAGATAAATACAGATAATCCAGCAATTCTCGAGTAGGCAATTAAAGTGCCATCTCCATTTATATCGTCAATATATGGATTAGTACAGTGTGTTTTTATTGTAAAGTACAGGGGTTAACGGTTTTTGGAACAATTTGCCGGTAATTCACATCAACACTGCTATCATTTGGTTAAATGGTGCAAATAGCTGTGCTTTTGTTATGATGCAAAAGCCAGCCTTTTTGTATTTACGGCATTACTCAATCTTATTGAAGGAGTTGTTATGACCAGTCTTACATCCCCGCCGAACGGCAGTTCAATCACGATGCAAAATGGTAAGCTTGTCGTACCCGATAATCCCATTATCCCTTATATCGAAGGAGACGGTACCGGTCCGGACATTTGGCGAGCTACCGTTCGTGTTTTGGATGCCGCAGTCGCAAGTGCTTACTCGGGACAAAGGAAAATTCACTGGATGGAAGTTTACGCAGGACAAAAAGCAAACCGGCTGCTCAACACTTGGTTACCCGATGAAACTGTGAATGCCTGCAGAGATTACCTGGTTTCTATCAAAGGCCCATTAACAACGCCGATTGGCGGCGGCATCCGGTCTTTAAACGTAGCTTTGCGGCAATTGCTGGATATGTATGTGTGCCTGCGCCCGGTAAGATGGTTTCAAGGCGTGCCTTCGCCGGTGAAGAATCCCGCTGCTGTCGATATGGTTATTTTCCGGGAAAATACTGAAGACATTTATGCCGGTGTGGAGTTTGAACAGGGCAGTGACGACGTCAAGCGTTTCCTGAGTTTATTTCGCGAAAATTTTCCCGCGCAATACAGCAAGATTCGTTTTCCCGAAACGTCCGGTATTGGTATAAAACCTGTTTCCCAGGAAGGAACTGAGCGCCTGGTGCGTTCTGCTATTGATTATGCTATTGCCAATAAGCGCAAAAGCGTAACCATTGTTCATAAAGGCAATATTATGAAATTTACCGAAGGAGCATTCCGTAACTGGGCCTATGCCGTTGCAGAACGCGAATATTCTGAGCAGACCTATTCCTGGGGACAATGGGAAAAAACCCGTGCTGAATCGGGCGAGGCCGCGGCCAATACCGAACAGAAGGAGGCATTGGCCCATGGCAGGATTCTCATTAAAGATGCCATTGCCGATATTACCCTGCAGCAGATTCTGACCCGGCCGGAGGATTTTGATGTGATCGCCACATTGAATTTGAATGGTGACTATTTATCCGATGCATTAGCTGCGCAAGTCGGCGGAATCGGCATTGCGCCCGGAGGCAATATCAATTACCAGACCGGCACTGCTGTTTTTGAGGCTACTCATGGGACAGCGCCCAAATATGCGGATCTGGATAAAGTCAATCCCGGCTCATTAATTCTTTCCGGTGAAATGATGTTGCGTTATATGGGCTGGTCAGAGGCGGCTGACGCCATCATCAGCGCCATGGATGCCGCCATTGCCAGCAAACGGGTGACTTATGATTTTGCTCGCCTGATGGAAAGCGCCAAGGAAGTCAAGTGTAGCGAATTTGCCGATGTACTGATTGAAAATTTTTAATGCTTTGGCATTTATCCGGAGTTTCTTATGGCTCAAGGCTCTCAGTATGAGATTTTAGCGCTGGAATGCGCTAAGGCCATACGCGATGCATTTGCTGAATATAATCATGAGTTCAGACTCGTTACTCAACGCGCACAACGGCGTTTTGAAAATCGCGATTGGAAAGGAAGTCAGCGCGATTCTGTCGAGCGTATTGAATTATATAATTTATTTGTTAACCGGACTGTCACGGAAATCAAACGCCGGTTAGGCTATTTATCACGGGATAAGTCCTTATGGAAAGCAATCAAACAGCGCTATGAGCCGCTTTTAACAGATTATATCGACTCCGAATTTACCAAAACATTTTTCAATTCGATCACCCGCAGAATATTTACCACCGTCGGGGTGGATCCGGAGGTAGAATTCGTTACGCTCGATCATTCTCCGCTCCCTCAAACTTCCAGTTCCATTAAAAGCCGCATATATCATCGCAACGATGAAGGTTTGGAAAGTTTATTTGATAGCCTGCTTGAGGATTTTGCCTTTTCCATCGCTTATCAGGATAAAGCCCGCGATATAGCTTTCATTGTCCGGCAAGTTACTGAATATGAGTCAGTCACATTAGGTGCTGCTATTGATAAGGTAGAAATACTGGACGCTGTCTTTTACCAAATTACCCGCGCCTATCTGGTCGGCCGGGTATTTTGCGGCGAAACCTCGTCACCGTTGGTCATAGCGCTAAAAAATACGCCGGAAGGTATTTTCGCAGATGAGGTAATGATGACGATTTCGACTGTCAGCGTGTTGTTCAGTTATACCCGCTCTTATTTTCAGGTTGATCTTGCAACAGTGAGCGACGCTGTGGTTTATTTAAAGTCGTTGTTGCCGCACAAAACCGGAGGAGAGCTGTTTACTGTGCTGGGCCGTGCAAAACAGGGAAAAACCGACCGCTTTCGCAATCTTTTACGGCATCAGGAAAATTATAATGAGCAATTTATTCACGCGCCGGGTGAAAAAGGCTTGGTGATGATTGTTTTCACGCTGCCCACTCATGATATTGTTATCAAGGTCATCCGTGATAAGTTCGCGCCACCTAAATCGGTTTCACGCAGTGAGGTCATGGCCCGTTATAAACAGGTATTCGAGCATGACCGCGCAGGCAGGCTGGTGGATGCTCAGGAATTCCAGTATTTGAAATTCGATCGTAACCGTTTTGAGGCCGCTCTACTTGAGGAGCTCACATCGGAAGCCCGGGATGGTATCCTGCTGGAAGGCGATAATATTATTTTTAAACACTGCTATATTGAGCGCCGTTTAACGCCATTGAACTTGTTTTTGCAAACTGCCGATCAAAAATCTGCCGAAAAAGTCGTTTATGATTATGGACAGGCGATACGCGATCTTGCCTTAAGCAATATTTTTCCCGGTGACCTTTTATTAAAGAATTTTGGCGTGAGTGTCCGTGGCAGGGTAATTTTTTATGACTATGATGAACTATGCATGGTAACCGATTGCAATTTTCGCGATCTGCCGCAAGCCGGTACGGATTTGGAAGAAATGAGCTCGGAAGCCTGGTTTTATGTCGCGGAAAACGACATTTTTCCAGAGCAATTCATTGCCTTTTTAGGATTTAAAGAAGATCTTTATCAGTTGTTTATGCGCTGGCACAAAGAAATTCTGACCGCAGCCTATTGGCGCGATCTCCAGGCTAAACATAGACTCGGGGAAGTCCTGGATGTCGTTCCCTATCATCATTATCCATTTTGACAAATAATTATTACTGTTCATCCCCCTTATTCTTATCTCACTGCTATTGCTGTCATCAGTTCATTTGCCTCTAGCTATCGTCAGATATTCATCGTCCCTGGCTCCCTGGCGTCACCCTTAATTTTATGCTCTCAGGATATTCAGGATTTGTATATTGATGCCTGAGAAAAGGATGGCGGGGCAGGTTATTAGTTAGAGTTTTCCCGTGCTTTCAAGAAGAGATGATTAGGGTTTACACAGCATCTAACATTACACTTATGGCAAACACTGAGTCCGTTTGGAATTCTTCCATGCTTTGCCTCCCACGATACTCTATCTGCACACACGTCTTCGCCATCAATGCTCATATGACCATAATCGTCCTGTGTTTCTCCTATCCATAACCAGCAACCGGATTCGGTTACCGGAACGACGAAGTCCATAAGCTTTTCAATTGCAGCCTGGTTGTTCATAATTCCTCCCCTTTTAGGTTCGTAGAATCATCTAAAGGCAAGTTTGATTTTCATCACTTGTGCCTGTTTGTGTCCAGTTTTGTTTCTCAGCATGAATGACCGAAAAAATTTAGCGGCCATCGGCAGCCAAGCACACCGTTATTACGTAGGGAGCCTGATTTTGTGCTGCTATACAGACACACAGGCAACAGACGCGTTGATTAATCGGCAGTCAATATTACAGCCGCCATTGATTATAAATAATTCAGTAAAGAAAGAATT
Source organism: Methylobacter sp. (assembly GCA_028716975.1). GTDB lineage: Bacteria > Pseudomonadota > Gammaproteobacteria > Methylococcales > Methylomonadaceae > Methylobacter_B. Next base: position 4,501 of record JAQUOU010000037.1, read on the forward strand.
AACATATTTCATATGATAGATATGCAATTTTTACGCCTGTTTGTGATCAGCGGTTTTAAGCCGCTGATACGCATGTCTTGAGCGAATTGAACATTTATTGCACCAAATTTATACGCTAATGCACCAAATAAAAGCTTGCTTGATGGCTCTGCTTATAGCAGAATTACTCTAACTTGCAAGCTGCAAGGATTAATTTTTATTTGGTATAAAATGTGCATTTAATTTTATATAGATCCAAACATGATTGAACCTTACTTTAAACGATGGTAATAAACTTGTAATTTTTACAAGGTATTATTAGAAATACTTGATGTTCAGTTATTATTCAGGCCGGATAAAAGGAGCAATACAATAGGCGCATTTTCTTAGAGGTAGTTACATCTAAAGTCCTTATTAACGCTACTTTTTTATTCCCCTAAAATACTAATTTTTTAACTCATCCAAATTCGGAGTTTATTTTAACCGTTCCTTACTTGACCATTGGCGTAAAAAGTTCACTGTTCTTGAGAGGATTAATTCACAGATACAAAATTAGATTACACATACATTGAAGTCGCCTATAACTTCTTAAGTTTGGATGAAAGAAATAAGTGCTATAGGCCCGATTAAGTATTTATACGTATTGTTTAGGCATTGTTTATTAAGTAAAAATACTAATTGATTTCCTGCAATCAGCTCAGGAAAAAGAAAGTCAAATATTAATAAACGCAAACCTATCAATATAAGCCTTATAGCTCAGGCATTAAGGCAACTGGATTCTGTTAAATAAATGGGACTTTCGATATGTCAAATAATATTGTTATTACTCCGGGACACTGTCTCGATCCCCAAATTGCGATCGCGGCTTGCAGGACAGGTGAAACGGGAATTGTGGATTTGGGCTACCGTGAGGGGCCGGACGCAGTAATACCCGTTTTAAACAGACTGGCCTTTTCAGCTGGCCGCCGAGGACGATGGGGAGTTAGATGGGATACGCTGGGATCACCTTCACGAGGCGTAGAAAACCTTTCAAAATTTCTTCCTGTGAGAGTGCCGATCCTGATAATCGGCGGATTAAGAGCCCAGGATCTTCAGTTCGCCGACCTCAAACTCCGTGAGCTGGTAAACCTGAAAAAGAAAGTCAAAGGTCTCGCCCGCCAAATCATGATCGAGGTCTACGATTTGCAATCGGCCCGGATGGCCATTGCAGCAGGTTGCGATGGCCTTATTATAAAAGGTCATGAAGCAGGTGGATGGGTCAGCCGGCACTCAAGTTTCATATTACTCCAGGAGTTGTGCGGTCAGCTAAAAGTTCCTTACTGGATTCAGGGTGGAATCGGGCTGCACAGCGCTGCTGCGGCTATGCAGGCGGGCGCAACCGGCGTTGTATTGTGCGAACAACTCTGGTTAGCTGATGAAAGCCCGTTTGCCAATATTTTATATAAGAAGGCATGGAGTCAACTGGATGGCAGCGAGGCTGTTCTATTCGGACCGGAGGATAGGTTATTTCGTCTATTCAGCCGCTCAGGACGCGGAAAACTAAAAGAATTGGAGCAAGCGTTAGTTAGGGATGAGCCTTGGCAGGACTTACTGCACCACGGACTATGCGAACTGGATGATCCGTTGATTTCGATGGGTCAGGATATCGCGTTTGCCGGTCCGTTAGCTAAGCGTTATGGAACTGTCGGACGTATTTTGGCCGCACTGAGTACTCAAGTTGATTCAACCTTAAAGTTTGTCAAAACGCAAAAAACCTTGTCACCTGATTCGCCACTAGCGCAAATACATGGAACACGGTTCCCGATTGTGCAAGGGCCCATGACCCGCGTCAGTGATGTTGCTCCTTTTGCTCAAGCGGTTGCAGACGGCGGCGGCCTTCCATTTGTTGCGCTTTCTGTAATGCATAAGCCGCAGGTGCACAAGCTGTTAACTGAAACCAAGGCACTTCTGGGGGATCGCCCATGGGGCGTCGGAATCCTCGGCTTCATGCCGCTGGAGTTGCGCCAGGAGCAGCTCGATGAAATTCGCGAAGTTAAGCCGCCATTCGCTATTATCGCCGGTGGCCGGCCCAGCCAGGCTCGCGAATTTGAAGCATTAGGAATCAGCACTTACCTGCATGTGCCTTCGCCTGGTCTGCTGCAGGGATTTATTAAAGAAGGCGCGAGAAAATTTATTTTTGAAGGCAGTGAATGCGGAGGACATACCGGTCCGCGTACGAGTTTTATTCTATGGGAATCAGCGATTGAAACGTTGACAACTGTTTCATTGGAAGATCCGGAATCGGTCCAAGTTCTGTTCGCCGGAGGTATTCATGACGCTCTGTCGGCGGCGATGGTAACCGTTCTGGCTGTTCCTCTGGTGGCCCGTGGCATGAAGGTTGGGGTTGTTATGGGAACGGCTTATCTTTTTACCGAAGAAATCGTGCGTACAGGCGCAGCGGTGAAAGAGTTTCAGTCTCAAGCTATTGCTTGCGAGGAAACCAGCCTGTTGCAATCGGGAGTAGGAATTTATACCCGCTGTGCCACGACGCCTTTTTGCGATGAGTTCAACCGTACGCGGCGTAATTTCCTGCTGGCTATGGAATCGGAGGAAAATATTCTTAAGCTGCTGGAATTGCTAAATATCGGCCGATTGCGCATTGCCTCCAAAGGACTCACCCGCAACAGCGAACTCAAGGAAGGCAATGGCGGTGATCGGTATCTGTGGGTCGATACCCAGACCCAGCGCCGTGAAGGCATGTATATGCTTGGCGAAGTGGCAAGGCTAAGAAACAAAGCCTTGAGTATCGCCGAGCTGCATGCCGAGGTTTCCGTGAACAGCGGCGCAATGCTGACCCGCGAGGTCAAGCGGCCCATTACGAAACGTGCCAAGCCGCGGGCGAATCATGAGGATATAGCCATCATAGGCATGGCTTGTATGCTTCCGAAAGCAGCGGACCTGCGTACCTATTGGCAAAATATTGTCAATCGGGTGGACGCCATTCGCGAGGTTAGCGATGATCGCTGGCGTCCGGCTGATTTCTTTGACCCCAAACGCGGTGCGCCGGATAAAGTCAATTCGAAGTGGGGCGGTTTTCTTGACGACTTTCAGTTCGATCCCGGCATTTACGGAATTGCACCAGCCAGTCTGAGCTCCATCGAGCCGATGCAGCTTCTGGCCCTGGAGGTTTCGAGACTTGCCCTGGAAGACGCGGGATTCAATCACCACCCATTTCCGCGGGAACGTACTGCGACCATTTTCGCCCAGGGCGGGATGAATGATCTTGGCACCATCTATATTTTTCGCACCTTGCTAGCCCAATACCTGCCCAAAGTGCCCGGACTTTCGGAACCCGTTAAAGAACACATTATGAAGGCTCTCTATGAGCATGAGCTTCCCAAATATACAGAGGACTCATTTCCCGGCATCCTGGGTAATGTCGTGGCTGGACGGGTCGCCAATCGCCTGGATTTGCAGGGAGCCAACTTCACGGTAGATGCCGCTTGCGCCGCGTCGCTGGCGGCGCTTGATGCGGGCATCCGGCAGCTGCGTAGCGGCGATGCCGATGTTGCTCTGGTCGGGGCGGTCGATGGTAATAACAATGCCACGTCCTTCATGAATTTCGCCCAGACTCATGCCTTGTCGCCGCGCGGGCACTGTCGCTCTTTCGATGACAGCGCCGATGGTATTGCCCTGGGTGAAGGCGTAGCCGCCCTGGTGCTCAAGCGTCTTGGCGATGCCGAACGTGATGGCGACCGGATCTACGCCGTTATCAAGGGTATCGGCAGCTCCAGTGACGGCCGCAATCGCAGCATGACGGCTCCCCATCCGCAAGGTCAAGTAACCGCGTTGCGGCGCGCTTACCAGGATGCGGGCGTTGACCCGGCGACTGTGGGACTGATTGAAGCGCATGCTACCGGCACTGCTGTGGGCGACCGGTCCGAGATTGAGGCGCTCAATCTTGCCTTCGGAAGCTCCAGCATGGCTACGCAATCTTGCGCCGTCGGTTCAGTGAAATCGATGATCGGCCATACCAAGGTAACCGCTGGTCTGGCGGGGATGATCAAAAGCGCCTTGGCGCTCAAGCATCGGGTTCTCACACCCACCATAGGCGTCGATGTTCCCAATACCCGGATCGATTTCTCGAAGAGCCCGTTTTTCGTCAATACCGAAACGAGGCCATGGCTAGCTAGCCCAGGAGGCCATCCGCGCCGCTGTGGGGTGAGCGGCTTCGGGTTCGGAGGCACCAATTTCCATGTAGTACTGGAAGAATACGGCAATAGCTATCGGGACAGCGATACGGTAAATCTTGACCCGCGCGATGCCGAGCCGTTCATTTTCTGGGCCCCCGACCGCCTTCATATCGAGCAGGCAGTAGAAAGCCTGTTGCAAAAGATTATCCATCCTGAACATATCGATCTGGCTCAACTTGCTTATTCAGTGCATACCGAGCAGCGACGAGCCAAGCGGGATAACGGGATGCGCAGGTGCAGGCTGGCGCTTCTTGCTGCCAGTTCGACAGATCTTAAACAAAAGCTTACGCTCGCGCTCAACCTGATGCACGGCGGGCAAACGGAAATCAAACACCCCCAGGGTGTGTACTATCAAGAAGGTACCGCCGCAATGGGCGTATGTTTCTTGTTTCCCGGTCAAGGCTCTCAAAAGATCAATATGTTGCGCGATCTGGTTGCGGCACTGCCGGAACTTTACGACCTATTCGAAAATGCCGATGCTGTTATTACCGGCTCTTTACCTCAGGCACTCTCCCGCTTCATCTATCCATTACCGGTATTCAGCGATGAAGAACGTACGAGTCAACAGACTGCATTGAATGCAACGCAGGTTGCCCAACCCGCATTGGGTGTGGTTGAACTCGCGGCACTGCGGATACTGAAGACCTATGGTATTCAACCGGACTTTGTTGCCGGCCATAGCTACGGGGAATATGTTGCGCTGTGTGCGGCCGGCGTTATCCAGCCCGATGACTTGATACGCATATCCGAGATACGCGGGCGGCTCAGCGCCGAGGCCGGGCAGAATTCGCCCGGAGCAATGGCCGCGGTGGATGCGGATGGCGCACGAGTTACGGCACTTATCGAACAGCATGGGTTGGCTGTGAGTCTTGCCAATCTGAACTCTCCTGACCAGACCATTATCTCGGGCTCAATTGAGGCTATCGATGCCGCCGCGGCAATCCTGCGTAAGGAGTTGATGCGGGTTACCAAACTGCCGGTTAGTGCCGCATTTCACTCACCGGCAATGGCGAGCGCGAGCACTCAACTCGCGGCGGAATTAGCCAGGATCGAATTCAAGGAACCACAGATTCCGGTATTCAGCAACACCACGGCGCTTTCTTATCCAAATACGGCCCATGAAGCCCGTGAACTATTGGCTCGCCACCTGACGGAATCCGTACGGTTCGTCGATGAAATCAATCATCTCCATGAGGCCGGGGCGCGAATATTCGTCGAAGTGGGCCCCGGCTTGGTTTTGAGCGGCTTGGTGGACAGGATTCTGGCCGGTCGGCCGCATGCCGCTCTAGGCATAGATGCTCCCGGCCGGCCCGGCTGGCTTCAGCTTGGCCACCTGTTGACGCAACTGTTCGCACTAGGCGTGCCGGTATCTTTTGAGACCTGGTTTAAGGGACGCAGCTTGAAAGAAATCACCCCTGAAGAAGTGTTTGCCGCAGCCCGCGCCAAGGCTGAGCCCAATTCCATGGTTTGGCGAGTTAATGGCGGCCGGGCTATTCCCTGGTCCATGCCTGCCGAGTTGCCAAAATCCGTAGTCCCGTTAGTTCCGGCAGAAACAGCAGGGATGGAGAATAAAGTTCCAACTCCCCAGCCCGAACCACGGGCCACCGCCCCAATCCCTGACCGGAGAACTTATCCCCGATCAACTCGCGTTAACAAACGTTTAATCCCTCAAAGGAGACTTACCATGGTAGTAAACAACGAGGCATTGAGCTCAGCGGCTCTCCCGCATCAGGGGAATGGCGCCGGCTCAACATCGCATCTAATGCAAGTACAACGTAGTGTTGCGCAACTTTTGGATTTGCAGCGTGCTCAACAGGAGACGTTACGTTATTTTCTTGAATTTCAAACCAACCTTATTGGCGCGGATTGGCAAGGGATTGCAGCTAATCCGGACTGGGATACCCAACCTGCGCATGCACAGCCTGAAGCCAGGCTAGCCTCTCCCAGAGGCCAAGTGGCGGCTCGTGCGCCGGTACTTCCGCAGAAAATTCTGGATACTCATGCGGGCTGGTCTGCCGCAGAGATGTCCCATACAGCGCAGCCCATAGCCGCAGCGATAGTTAAGCCTTCTCCGGTGACTGCCGCTCCTCCGTCAAAGAGCCCTGGCAACAATGGCAGCAGCGTTTCGTCTGCACAAATCACAGCGGTTAAGACGGACAATACAGCTAATAATGGAGCTGGAGTTGCCCGCGGCAGTTTGCCTCCGGCTGAGCAATTTAAAGCTGACTTGCTGCGGGCCGTATCCGAGCGTACCGGTTATCCCGAGGACATGCTTGACCTTAATGCGCATATGGAGGCGGATCTTGGCATCGATTCCATAAAGCGTATTGAAGTCTTTAGTGGACTTAAGGATAACTACAATTTTATGGAGGGGCGTGATGAAGAAACTGTTTTCGAGGAGTTGGCAGGCCACAAGACGCTTAACGAAATCATTAATTGGTATGACCAATTGTGCAATCCGGTAAGCTTGCCAAAAGGAGCTTCTTCCCTAAAAAAAGCCCAGACTCCATCGTCGCTGGCTGAGACGGTGGAGTCGCAAAATATAGTAACGCCAGACTCCGTGCATTGTTATTACTTAATGCCGGTTGCCGCGCCTTTGAATGAGGAGATCATACAGGAGCACTATTCTGCTGGATTTCAGACGCTCCTTTTGGGCCCGCTATCGGAATTAACCGAAGCGTTCAAGGCGGCATTAATAAACTATGGATATCCGGTGCAGCATATCATTCCAGGCAATGAAACACGCCTGCTCGGTGATAACCGGTTAGAAGTTGATTTTTCTTCGCTGGAGTCCAGCCAGCGATTGCGTGGCTTGCTTGCAAACTCCGATCACATGATCGGGGCTATAATTAATTTGTCAGGATTGCCTGCCGCCCAAACCGGGACTGATAAAAACAGACATTTGGAAGATGCCAAAGTTTTGTTCCTGTTATCCAAAGTCTTGGAGCACAACCTGAAGGATGTTTCTCATCAGGGCGGCGGCTGGCTCATCAATGTGACGGCAATCGACGGTCAATTCGGTCTGAGCCAATCGCGGGATTTTCCAGCGGAAATGGCCGGCACCCTGGGCGTCGCAAAATCGATTGCCCAGGAATGGCCCGCCGTAAGAGTGAAATGCATAGACGTAGATCCGGAGCTGGAATCAAAGCAGTTAATCGAGCACGTCCTGAGTGAGTGGCGCTGTCAGGATCCCACGCTGGAGATCGGCTTCACGCGCGAAGGCCGCTGGAAGCTTGATTTACAGCTCAATGATGCAGACGCGTCTAAGCTGTCCAGGCTGGAACTGGATAATAACGCAGTGGTATTAGTCACGGGCGGAGCTTATGGGATAACCGCTAATATTGCGAAAGTCCTGGCCGAGCGTTATCAGCCCCGGTTGATCCTGGTAGGCCGCAGTCCGATGCCTGAGCCGGAATCGGCTGAGACCCGCGAGCTCAGGAAGCCCGCCGAGTTAAAGCAATTCCTGATCAATGACCTGCGGGCGAAGGATGCGGGCAAAGTTAAGCCGGCTGATGTCGACCGGGTCTTCAAACGGATTCTCAAGGATCGCGATATTCTGGCTAACTTGGCCTCCATGCGGGCAACAGGCGCCGAAGTTGAATATCATGCGTTGGATCTGCGCGACGCCGAAGCATTCGAGAGCCTGATTGATCAAATATACGCAAAGTGGGGACGAATTGACGGCGTGCTTCACGGAGCGGGCATTATTGATGACAAACTGGTCAGGGATAAAACGCTGGAATCTTTCGAACCGGTTTACCAGACCAAAGTCATTCCTGCGCAGGTGATGGCTTCCAGGCTTAGGCCGGATAACCTGAAATTCCTGGTGTTATTCTCATCCATTGCCGGCCGGTTCGGTAATTCGGGCCAGTGCGACTATAGCGCTGCTAACGAAGTATTGAATAAACTGGCCGATTGTCTTAGCTGCCGGTGGCCTCAGGTTCATACGGTTTCGATTAACTGGGGCCCCTGGGCAGCCGGGATGGTGAACAATGAGCTTCTTAAAATTTATGCCGCCCGGGACATTCTGCCGATTCCTTTGGATACAGGCACCCGTTTCTGCATTGAGGAGTTAGAGCGCGGTAATCGGGGTGAATCCGAAATTCTAATTACGGCGAGCCTCAAACAAATCGCCGGACTGATGCGTCGCAAACCGCGCCCTGAAGGTCAAGGGTTCGAGAAAGTCATTATGGCTCCGGCGCAAACCGAGGCAGCTGAACTTTTAAACTGAGATGGCTGAGGTATTTATGCAGGCTTAACTCTTGTCTGCCGGCTACGCGGCGGATCATATTGAAATATTTTGTGACTAGTTAGGAGTAAAGCTAATGAGTGGCCCTATGAATGCGGTATTAGGAGATTTTACCCCCATACGAATATCCAAGCCTGTTCCTCAGCGTATTACGCTGGAGTTGGCGGCATATGGCTTCGCCAAAGCCTATTGCAAGGATAATGAGATTAACGACAGTGAGGGTTTCCGTAAGGCGCACAAGGATGTGAAGGAGAAATTCAGCAAGTATGCCCTCTCGCCTGCACAGATAAAACGGCGGCAGTTGGTATTTTTTCCGCGCCTGACGGATATACGTTTCATTAACGGCCATTTTGATCTGGCTGAACCGGATCATAAGCATTTGCAACTGGTTGACCTTAAAGGTGACCTGAAAGGCAAGGATCTCAAGTCCAGGCATGAAAGCTACGGCAAAGTTGTCGATCAATGCCTTGGCATGATGTATGACGATAGCGCCCAATCGCCGGACGATGTTATTCATGTGACCTGCTCCGGCTATCTGGCGCCGAGTCCCGTCGAGCGGATGGTGGCGAGTAAAGAGTGGTTTGATACCACAGTGACGCATAGCTATCATATGGGATGTTACGGGGCATTTCCCGCTATAAAAATGGCGCATGGCTTTTTGTCCTCCTCACATTTCGGGGTAACGCCGCCCAAAGAGCGCGTGGATATCATTCATACCGAAGTGCTTTCAACGCATCACAATATCCTGGATCTCCGCGCTGAAAACATTATTACAATGAGCCTGTTTGCCGATGGCTTCATCAAGTATTCCCTTTTTTCGGAGGAGTCATTGCGGCAGAAAGGCCTGCGTGGCCTGAAGATTCTGGGGTTTAATGAACATCTGCTGCCCAATTCCGCGGATGACATGACCTGGATTCCCGGTTCGCACCAGTTCCATATGACCCTCACGGTTATGGTGCCTATCGTTATCAAGCAGTATGTGCGGCCATTCATCGAAGCCTTGCTTCTTAAGTCCGGAGTCGATTTTGAAAAGCAAAAGCAGACATTGACTTTCGCTATTCATCCGGGCGGTCCGAAGATTGCCGAGCATATTCAGGAAGAACTCGGTTTAAGCGAGGATCAGGTCAGGATCAGTAAACAGGTTTTCCTTGAGAACGGCAACATGTCGTCGGCGACCGTTCCGCATATTCTCAAAGAGATTCTTGAAGAGAAGGCGATTCCGGTCGGCACGCGAGTGGTATGTGTCGCTTTTGGCCCAGGGCTAACGATCACGGGACTGGTATTGGAGAAAATATGACTACTGAAGCCACAAAACGTCAATTCGAGTTCGCGGCGGCACTAGAGAATGACAATCTTCCAGTGCTCGGGCGAATGTATGAGGTAGAGGCCGCACGCGAGCTCGAAATGCAGGAATCTATTGAAGCACCGGTACAGACGCTTCAGCCCGGTGCCGATACGCCCCATACATTGCATAGTCAGGACGCTGTGGACAATCTTGATGATAGGCAGAATGCGGAGTTTCGGAACGAGATGGTCATGCCTTTTATCGGGCAGATACTCCAGCACATTCCCGGCGAATCCATTATTATCGAACGCGTACTTAATCTCGCAGAAGATTTATATTTGGCGGATCATGCCTTTGTTCATGCGCAGGGAGTCAAACCGTTAGCCGCCTGTCTGCCCGTATTACCCATGACCTTTAGTCTTGAGGTCATGGCCGAGGCAGCTGCCTGCCTGGTGCCTGGTTTTGGTCTCATTGGACTTGAAGATATCAAGGCGACGCGCTGGATCGAGCTTGCCGATACCGATAAGCTGACTGTGCGCATCACGGCCGGCCAAATGCGCCTTGATCCGGACCAGCAGATTTATCGTATCGAGGCCGCGATTTACATTGTAGGCCAGACAATGCCTGCAATTAGCGCCAATGTAGTGTTTGCATCCTATTATCAGCTTGATCTGACCGTAGGTTTTACCCAGCTCACCGGGGTTAAGCAGCTGCCGGCCGAACAGGTTTATCAGGAGCGTCATATGTTTCATGGCCCGCGCCTTCAATGCCTGGTTGGCGAAATCCTGCTGGGCGATCATGGCGCGGCGGGTGAATTGCTGACAAGATCTGCAGGAAACCTGTTTCGATCCGCGCCGAATCCGCAACTCCTGCTTGATCCGGCATTGCTGGACGGCGTAGGACAATTGCTGGGTATTTGGGCTATGGAGCAGCGCGAACGTTCTGCTTTTCCTATCGGCTTCAAGAAGCTCGAGCTATATCAACCCACACCTCCCGCCGGCACACGCGTGCCTGTGCGCATTGAGATTACGCGCGATGAGGTTAAGACGCTGCATGCCGACATAGAGATTCAGGACGGTGCAGGCAATGTTTGGATGCGCATCCATGACTGGGGAATGTGGAAGTTCCGTTGGGCGCAGAAATTACTTGATTTCCGCCGGCTACCGACCCAATACCTGGTAAGCGATCCAGTCACGCTGCCGTCACTGGCTCCGGCCACAATCTGCAGGATATTGTCAAGCAGCGGTCTTACCGGCTTCGATGCAGGATTGCTGGCAAGGTACTATCTGCATATGGATGAGTTTCCGGCGTTTACCGGTAAGGCAGGTATTCCGCAGCGTCAGCATCAATGGCTGCTGGGACGTATTGTTGCCAAGGATGCCGTGCGTGCGTGGATCGCAGCGTGTACGCATACGGAAGAGATGCTGCATCCGGCATCTTTTACCATTGAAAACGATGAACGGGGTCAACCGGTGGTTAGACGTCTGGCAGCACTTGAGCCGCTTCTTCCCAAAATCAGCATTGCCCACTGCGAGGACCGCGCCATCGCCATTGCCCAGACTGGCCCTGTAGGGGTGGATATTGAGAAGATTAGTTCCCGCAATCCGGGTTTTCTGGAAACCATTACCAGCGAGGCCGAACGTGCGCTGTTCAGTGAGCACGTTAATATGGATGACTCCTCCGAGAAGATGGAGGAGTGGATTACGCGGCTTTGGTGCGCCAAGGAGGTTGTGGGGAAGCTGATGGGGACCGGAGTGACCGTACCCCGGCACTTTGAGGTTACCGCCATCGCCATAGACGGTACTATCCGGATTCTACCGCAAGGCAGTGATCGCCCTGTGTTTGTCAGTACCACGCGGGATAATGATTTTATCATTGCCCATGCCATTACAAGAGCTAGAATCGCATAAGGGAACAAACCGGATGGCGATGTGCAAACAATATTACCAAGGTGTCAATGATGCAGGTCAAATGATGCTGCTCATGAGTCATGCCTGTCTTATACATCCGCTCCCGGCAGCTTTCCTGTTATTCCGGGAACTCATCCCGTATTTCAGGGTTGGAAGACTCCGGCTTAATAGGGTGCAGAGACTTTTTTTCACGGCAGGTTCAGTTCAGCGCCTGGCTTTAAGAAGGGCTTTAAAGTTCTCCCGGAGCTTTTTTGCTTCCGCGGCCTTTTTAGGCCGAAGCCGGCGTCTTACCAGTTGACGCGATTTTTAGAGGAAAATCATGAATATATCCGAATTGGCCCGATCAGTCCCGCTTGTAGAGTTACGCGGGGTTCACAAAAACTATCAAATGGGGGAAGAGTCCATTCATGCTCTTAAAGGCATCGATCTCAGAATAAATGCCGGAGAGTTCGTGGCAGTTTGGGGACCATCCGGGTCCGGCAAGTCAACACTCTGCAATTTGATCGGCCTACTGGATACACCCACTGCAGGCGCCATTCATCTCAAGGGACAGGATGTCACGACGCTTCCAGATAACCGCCGTAGTGAAGTTCGCAATAAGACTATGGGTTTCATCTTTCAGAGTTTTAACCTGATACCGGTGCTCTCGGCCCTGGAGAATGTCATGTTGCCTTTACAGATTGCAGGCGTATCAGCAAAGGTGGCCAAACAGCAGGCGCTGGAGCGTCTCGTTGAAATGGGTCTTGAACGGCATAAATCGCATCGTCCGGCCAAGCTTTCCGGCGGTCAACAGCAACGCGTCGCGATCGCCCGGGCCTTGGTGAGCGCCCCTGCGCTCGTTATTGCCGATGAGCCGACTGCCAATCTCGATTCCGAAAATGCGGTGAAAATTATCGAACTGATGCGGGAGATCAATAACAAAAACGGTACCACCTTTATTTTTTCCACCCATGATCAGCGGTTGCTGGAACGGGTCGGGCGTCAAATTTTGATGCATGACGGCGAAATCGCCGAGGATAATCTGTTCGAAAAACCGGAAGCCTTCCGGGTTGCAGGAGTATCCCGATGATGACCTGGATCACGCTCGCTGTAAGAAATCTGTTCAGGAACGGCCGCCGGTCGTTCTTTACTATCCTGGCCATCAGTTTGGGATTTGCCGCTGTCAATGCGCTCGGGGGATTCACTGATTATATTTTCACGAATCTCAAGAACGCGTATATCTATAACCAGGCCAATGGGCATCTGTCAATTTTCAAACAGGGTTTTCTGCAGGAAGGCAAGCTGAATCCCACGGAGTACCTGCTTGATGAAAAAGACGTTTCAGTGGTCCGGTCGGTACTTCACGGCCATCCCGAGGTCGTTATTGCTTCGCCTCAGCTTCATATTTCCGGCCTGCTAAGTAACGGGAAGGTATCAACGATCTTTGTCGCCGCCGGCCGCGTCCCTTCTGACGTACGCACCATCAATAGTTATGCCCGGGGCGGGATGAGCAAGATAAAGCTTTTTGACGGTAAACCGTTGGAGGATGATCTCGTCTATGGGGTAGCGTTGAGTAAGGGCCTTGCAGAGCAGCTTAAGTTTGATCTGGGCTCTACAGCCGTAGCTATGGCGCCGACGGTGACGGGACAGATCAATGCCCTTGATGCCCAGGTATTGCAGATGTTTAATTCGCCTAACGAGGCATTGGAAGACAAGCTCATGCTCGTCCCGATCAAATTCGCTCAAAATCTATACGATACGACCGGCATAGACCGCCTGATTGTGCTTTTGCAGAACGATGCCCAGACGGAATCGATGCGAACCCTTCTTGCTCAAGAGCTCGCTGCCCACGGCTTGAAGCTGGATATAAAGACCTGGAATGAACTCTCTCCCTTTTACACCAAAGTGAAACAGATGTTCGACGTCATTTTTATGTTCACTTTCCTGATCGTATTCACCATCGTTGTCATGAGTGTAATTAACACGGTAGGCATGGCGATCATGGAACGCACCCGGGAGATCGGGACGTTGCGGGCTTTGGGCTTGAAACGGCGCGGCGTCATTGGTCTGTTTGCCATTGAAAGCATGCTCCTGGGGTTCTTCGGTTCTTTGTTGGGCATGATAATAACCCTGAGTGTCTGGTGGGGTATTAAAATTATGGAGCCTACCTGGATCCCGCCGCAAATCACGAGCCGGATTCCGCTGGAAATCTATTTAGTCCCAAATTACATGCTTTACAGTGTCCTGTTGCTGGTGTTGCTTTCATTAATAGCCGCCTGTCTTCCGGCTCGCAAAGCGGGACGGATGGAAATTGTCAGCGCTTTGGGACATGTTTGAATCAAATTGAGGTGTAAGACTATGATACAAGTAAGACAAATTCTTTTGGGCCTGATTATTTTAATTTTTGCTGTTAATGCGCAGGCCGGTATTAATATCCACGATATCCTGAAGAGAGCCGATGAATCCCGCGGTAATTTACAGGGGGTAAGTTGGGAGGTGCTCGTCGAAGCCATCGAACAACAGCGCACTAATTCCATGGTCTATGACATTAAGGCACGGGGCTTCGATATTTCAGGGATGAGTCTGGAGCCGCCGAAGTATAAGGGCAACAAGCTGCTCATGCTGAAAACGAATATGTGGTTTTACAAGCCCGGACTCAGCAAGCCCATTCCTATTTCCCAGCGCCAGAAATTAATGGGCAACGCGGCTTACGGGGACATTGCCTCGACTAATTACGCCGAGGATTACGAGGCTGAGCCATTGGCGGATGAGACTGTCGAGGGCGAAGAATGCTACGTGTTCAATTTAAAGTCGAAAAACGACAAAACGACTTACGACCAGGTGAAATACTGGATATCGAAGAAGCGCCTCGTTGGGGTCAAAGCCGAGTATTTCACGGTCTCCGGAAAAAAATTCAAATTAGCCGCCATGGATTATGCCAATACAGTGAATATCGCCGGAGAAGAACGGCCTTTTATCTCCAAAATTACCATGCGTGAAGCGCTGTTGAGCGAGGACGTTACCTATCTGAGCCTGACCAAACCCCGCTTTGACGCCCTTCCGGATTATGTTTTCAACCTCAACCTATTTATGAAATGAATTCTTCGCGAAGCCCGGTATGGGTATTTTTGGGTTTAGTTATATATGTCTCACCAGGACTTTCTGCTACTTCCACTGAGGCGACAGCTAAACCGGCATCAACAAAAGAGACTTTGTACGAGGAACTTAAACGCGGTTTCTATTCACGGTTTTATATTTTGGGTTTTGGCATAGCCCAGGATCCTAAAGAATCAAACCTTAACCCCGACAATGCCCTGGGATTGACACGCTATCAGGCGGTGTTGAATCCGCGGGTAGATTTAAACCTGGACTTCCGGCAACTGGAACTGGGAGTCAAGCCTCGCTATCTGGTTAACTGGCAGCGCTGGGAGGATGGCCGACTTAGCGGTGATGAAAAAACTAATCAATATGTCTATGTTAATGAATGGTTTGCGCGCTATCGTATTACTGATGAATTCCTGGTTTCTTACGGTCGCGAGAATCTGCAATGGGGGCCTTCGGTAATCCTGTCCTCATCCAATCCGTTCAATCGGGAAAACGGCAGGAACAATACGCGAGTTGAAGTGCCCGGGCTCGGCTATGCGCGCGCTGTGTGGATACCGAGTTCTTCCTGGACAGTGTCGTTTATTGCCAATACAGACGAAGGCCGCTTGAATTCGGCGCAGGGGTTCGGTCTTAATCAATCCGGGTTTCTAACCCAGGCTGGGCAAGGGAGCAGTTTCCAGCCTGGCTATGCCTTGAAGATGGATTTTACCGGCGATGGCAAGTATGCTTCCGTTATTGCATCCTATCGGGAGCACCAGGGTTCTCAACTGGGTTTCTTCGGTGGCTGGAATGTCTCGGATGCGCTACTCGTCTATGGGGAAGGCAATGTAGCCGAACATAACGATTACCAGGTGCAGGGCGGCGCTTCCTATACTCTGGAGTCAGGTCCGACACTGAACGTGGAGTATTTTCACGATAATAACGGCTGTTTGGAGAAGCATATCGAACAGTGCTTTTTAAAGGGGGAAATCAATCCCAGCGATATTCTGTTCCGCCAGGATTATCTCATGGCGCAGTATACCGATACCAAGGTGTGGACAGATCTTAATCTGAATTTGAGGATAGTTCATAACCTCAATGATCAATCCAGCCGTTTGATTGGAATTTTCGAATACGAAGTAGGGGATCATACGCAACTCTACCTTACTGCAAACGGCTTTACCGGAAGTAAAAACAGCGAATACGGCAGTTTGCTGCGATATTCAATCTTTGCCGGTGTAGGGTATACGTTCTAGTTTGAGCAAATTAAAATGACGGCATCGGCCGGGCATTAATCCATCGGTATCCTTTTGGTTCCCTATAGAACCCGATTTGGTTTACTTGATTCGGGAAGGAAATGTAGCGCTTATGGAGTCGAAGTTACTGTAATTTAATCGTTTTCACGACTTATGCTTGTAGAGGGGGATTACAGTTTTTTGCCTTAATTAAGGTTATTCTTACGTTTATGGGAAACTCTAAAAATTGTTCCTCGATAAACTCAGGAGAGCCTTATCGAAGTGCAATTTTTAGAGTTTCCCTTATGAGATTCAGATTCCTTGCCTATACAGGTTCGGTATTATGAGCAAGGTGTTTCGAACCCATAATTTATATAGCCAGACTATGGCACCGTTGTAAATTAAAGTGCTATCTATTTCTCCGGGAGGTGACATTATGATAGACAATCCAACTTTCGCTTTTGTTACAATCGGCAGCGGCTCGTACCTTGGCTCTACCGTGCGCGATCTGACTCTTGCCAATGACTTGCACCGGCGCGGTTACAAGGTAGTCGTTTACTGGATGCTGGAATGTAATCCGGACCTTGTTGACGATGGAATCAAGCAGAGGATACTCTGTCACGGAACCCGTTATCAATTTCAACGGCCGTCCGAGTTTCTGGATAGAGTTATCGGTTGGCTGCTTTTTCTTCCGCCGCTAAAATTCCGTGTTAAGGTTACCCAGGGCCTTCTTACCGGCTATGTTGACAGGCTCCTGAAAAACCTGATCCGGTCTCTTAATGAAACCCCGGAAGGTGATGCGCAACTCGTTAAGCGGCTGCTTAAATATATGGCTCAAGATCAAGTGGACTATCTCATGATGAGCTTTGCCTCTATTAGTCCCCTGGCTTTGGCTGCGAAAAAGAACGGCAGTCATCCCTTTGATTATTTGGTGACTTTTCAAGGTGATGAACAATTTGCCAACTATGCGCGACGGGCGGGTTTAAGCGATCAGTATCAGCAGCGATTGGATGAAGTAATCCGGTGTTCACCCTGGCCTGCGATAGCAGTGAGCCAGGACTATCTCAACCGCCTTGTCGATGAAATGGGAGTTGACGAGGCGCGCCTACGGGTTCTGTATAACGGCGTTGAACTTCCCAAGCGGGACGGCAAACCGCCTTTTTCAATTCTTAAAACTGTTTTCCCTGAGCTCAAAGAAAATATACCGATTGTTTCATACGTCGGCCGTCAGGATACCGAAAAAGGCATAGATCTTTTGCTTTATGCAACAAAGTTACTGGAAGCTCACAAAATTCCTATGCAACTGGTGATTTGCGGCTCCACTGCGAAAGGAAAATCCTATGAGAGGATGATTACCGATCTTGCCGACCACCTGGGTCTGAACATTCATCATGTCGGCTCTGTTGCGCCGGAAATTCGCGATGCCCTGTATGCGCATAGCCATTGTATGGTTTATCCATCGGTTAATCGGGAGGCTTTTGGGCTGGTTTCCGCCGAGGCGATGAGTCAGGGTACGCCCGTGTTAGTTCCTGATTACGGCGGCATCACGGAAGTAATCCGGTGCGGTGAAAAAGTGGCTGGATTAACCTTCAAAACCTGGGACAGCGGGAATCTGGCCAGGCAACTCGAGCGCTTGCTGACGGATGAAAAACTCTATAAGGAGCTTGCAGAGAACACACGGGCTATTGCATCAAGATTTAGCGCTGAACAGATGACCGATGCCGTGCTGGAGCACATACATATTGGCGCGGGTTCAAGAGAACGGGGAGCGGCTATGCCAATACATTAAAAATATTTACTCGCACATACTGTTGTGGTGCTCGCCGACTCGCCGGTAAGCGAATAATAAAAAAAATCTGACATTCTCATTTTGAACTTTTACTTAACACAAAGCATATAAATAGTATGGCGCGATTCCTTTTTGCAAGTATGCCGTTGATTGGCCATATTAATCCCGGTATTCCAATTGTGCGAGAGCTGGTTAATCGCGGACACGAGGTGGGATGGTATACGGGTAAGGATTTTAAAAAAGAAGTCGAAGCCACAGGCGCGCGTTTTTTCCCTCGTAAAGCCGCCCCTGATTTCAATGCGCTATATATCGATGAAATGTTTCCGGAAAAAAAGGGCCTGCGCGGTCTGGCTTCACTCAAGTTCGACGTTAAACACCTTTTTCTCGACTCTATTCCCGGTCATCTTGCGGACTTGACCGAGATATTTAGTTACTTCCCCGTTGAGGTGGTGGTATCGGATGCCGCTTTCTTCGGAATGGAAATCCTTCATAAAGAGCTGGGTTGTGGATGGGCAGCCTATGGCATTAGCTGCTTATGCTCTCACAGCGCAGACGTTCCCCCTTTCGGAAGCGGAATTAAATATTGTCAATCGGCTTTGGCGCCTATGCGCAATCGTCTGTTGAATTATTTTGCTGAACGCGTAGTCGGTCGAGATGTCATGAAGTACTACAATAAAATAAGGTCAGAGCTCGAGTTGGAATCTTCTCCTCATTATTTGGCAAATGTGATTATAAAAGGGGTTGATTTGTTCATTCAGCCATCAATCCCAGGCTTTGAATATCCTCGCAATGATCTGCCTCGCACCGTACATTTTGTAGGCATCTATTTTCCGCAAACCCTGGCTCCGTTTCTTCAGCCTGGGTGGTGGGAAGAATTGCATTCAGCTCGTACAGTCGTACATGTAACTCAGGGGACGCTATCTACCGATTACTCAGATTTGCTGATTCCAACCTTACAGGCATTGGCAAGAGAAAATTGCCTGGTTGTCGCGGCCACGGGAGGAAAGCCGGTAGAACAGTTAGGCATGGATTCCATACCGGATAATGTGCGCCTGGCGCCTTTTATTCCTTATCAACATCTTTTGCCCCTGGTTGATGTAATGATTACTAATGGCGGATATGGCGGAGTACAATTGGCGCTTGCGAACGGGGTTCCTCTGGTTGGGGCGGGACAGACTGAAGAAAAGCCGGAAATATGCGCCCGCATCCATTGGAGCGGGGCAGGCATTAACCTGAAGACTCATAACCCGGCGCCTGCCAGGATTCGAAAAGCTATCAAAAAAGTATTAGAAACGCCCAGCTTCAGAAACAATGCCCAGCGACTTAAAGCAGAATACCGGCTGCACGATTCAGCCAATTTGGCTGCCGATTTATTGGAACAACTTGCTTATACAAAGCGCCCAATCCTGCGTTTAAGCAAGACTAAAACAGTTCGGCCGCAAGTTTCATAGTAAAAAGTGTCTCGCTTACGAGGTTTGATTCATCATCGATCAACCGGGTAACAAGGCAGAAATGATTCAGTTAAACTTCGCAACACTGGTCACTTACGGCCTTTTAACACTAGCGCTGGCCAGTTTATGGCTACCGCGCGCAGCTCATTTTTTGCGGTATATATCATGGGCCTGGACACTCTTTCTTGTAGCCGCTGTCATTGCCGGGCTGTTTTTCAACCTATTACAGACTATAGCTTTACTGTGGATCGTTTTACTCGGCGGCAGCGCTTGGACTTTAACTCAAAAAAACCTGCGATTACCCATCAAATACGTATTGTTCGCTATGGTTTTATTTTTATCTGCCGGATTGCTGATACACCATTTGCCGGGTTTTAGCAATCCGAAAATCATCTCGAATTTATACTTTAGCGAGGATGCCTTTCCATATAATAAGTATTTAAATTTCGACAGTGTTTTAATCGGATTATTCATCCTGGGTTTCGGTCACCAACGTTTGGGCAGTGCTTCAGAATGGGGATTAACGCTAAAAAGAATGACGCCGGTCATGCTTTTGACATGCCTTGTAGTAATGTGTTTGTCATTGTTGCTCGGTTACGTGCAATGGCAGCCGAAATGGACGCCGGTTTTTTTTCTTTGGGCGTGGGGCAACCTGTTTTTTACCTGTATTATCGAGGAAGCATTTTTTCGCGGTTTTATCCAAAAATACCTGGTGCAGGGATTATCAAAAATCTCTTATGGCGATGCGCTTGCCATAGCGATTTCATCGATTTTATTCGGTTTGGCGCATTACCGGGGCGGCAGTAACTACATCCTGCTGGCAACCATTGCAGGTGGCGGCTACGGCTGGGCTTACCATCATACCCGGCGCATAGAAGCCTCGATTCTCACGCATTTCACTTTAAATACACTGCATTTCTTATTGTTTACTTACCCGGCATTAGCGGCGTCAGTGGGTTATTGATCCGGCCTTATGAAGTTAAAACATTAAAGGGCCGGATCAATCCTAAAAAAATCAGTTAAGTCTTCCGAAATTCCGTTCGCCCTGAGCCCTTCGGCTATACTCAGGAGAGCCCCTTCGATTACACTCAGGAGAGCCTTGTCGAAGGGTGGACGGGATTTCAGAAGACTCACCAGGTGAGGCGCCAAAGCCCGCTCATGCTTCGACAGGCTCATCACGAACGGCCTTTGGCGCCCATCAACTGAGTTTTTTAGGTTATTAGGATATGCACCCTACGAATTTTACAGCAATCCTGCAAGCCGGATAAGCTCTGTCGTTTGTTGACGTATCTGATCCGCAACCTGTTGATCCAACCGTGTTAACCAGCGTTCGGGGATTTGTTCAACGCCATATCTAGCGCCTGCCAGCATACCGGCTAGCGCACCTGTAGTGTCCGCATCGCCGCCTTGTTAACGGTGGCAATCAGGCAGGATTCAAAACTGTCCGTACTAAAAAAATAATGTAAAACCGTCTGCACGGTATCGACAATATAGCCCGAGGCTTTGCCCGGATAAGGACTATAGGCAAATTCGCCGTATTGACTGATCAATAGCTCGGCTTCCTGTCCGCAAGCGTTCATATCCGGGCTGTTAATCAAATGATTGACGATTTTCCCAAACGTCAAGGTGGCGGCATTGGACAAGGGGTTATTATGCGTAATATGGCATTGCTGCAAACTCCAGTCGGTAAAATAGTCGGGCCGGTTTAAAGTCGTCAGCACCACCGGCAGATTGCGCATACAGGCGCCGTTTCCGGCATCATCATCGCGAGGCAAACCGGATAGTTCACCGCTATCCCGATAGCGAGCGATACCGCGGCGACAGGTATTGCCTATATCCGGCGGATCGCTTTCCAGCCAGGCGACAAAATTATCGGCGACAGCGTGAATATCCCAACCCTGATGATCGATAATGGCTTGCCCTAATGCAAGCGACATTTGCGTATTGTCAGTGACTTGACCTGCTTCCAGGTCCAGCCAGCCGCCGCCGATAATGTTCTGATGCACGCCGTAATGTTTCTTGATTTGTTTCGGCGACATAAACTCCACCGTCGCTCCGAGCGCATCGCCGCAAGCAAAGCCTAGGAGCCTGTCGGACTTATCAGCTATTAAGCTTCATCTATTGTAAAATAGCACTAAATTCAACCCTTTCACCGGTATGATGTGATGAGCCGCTTTATCCCATATGACCGTAACCAACCCTATTTACTTCCGCCGTCTGTGGACGACTGGTTGCCGGAAGGCCGCTTGGCGCGGTTTACCGTTGAGGTGATTGATCAACTGGATTTGTCAAAG
>JAQUOU010000038.1 GCA_028716975.1 Methylobacter sp.
AGGTCAATGCAATAGATTGGAGATAGAACTATTTTATCATGAATAACAATATCTTATGAATTACTCTCGCATCTGCTTCAACGGATCAATGCGGCTTGCGGGGGAGATAAAATCAACAGCCTGTTAGATCAGGTTACGTTAAAAACCGGCATTGCGTTTAGCAGCCATGATTTACGGCGCACCTTTGCCCCCATTGCCGAAGCTTCCCTGTTGCCGGTATCAATCGTTAAGCGGCTCTTGAATCACAATACCGATAATTCGGTAACCGGCGGCTATATTCGCACCCAAGCCAACACGTTGAAACAGTCCATTGAGCGGATCGCCGGTTTTATTCAAGAACATACCGCGCCTGATACTGAACAGGTTATTAGCATCACAAAATCCCAATAACTTAAGATCAAGCACCGCGCACCTATCCACCCAAGCGAGCACAGCCCATGCAAAACATAGCAATCAGCGAGCAAACCGCGCAGCAATTACACGACATGGCGGCGCAAGAGCACATTTCCAGCAGCGACTTAATAGAGCGGCTGATTAAACAGCACAGTCAGGAACTGGCCAAACAAAGGGCATTAAAAGCGTTTTTCAAACCTTATCAAAAAGACCTGAGCGGCTTTAAATTTGATCGGGATGACGCGAATGCCCGGTGAGTTTATCGACACCAATATAGTGATTTACAGCCTGAGCCAAAATGACCCAAAACAGGATAAAACCTTGGCCTTATTGACCAGCAAGCCGGTTATTTCGGTTCAGGTATTAAGCGAAACCGCGAATATTGTGCGGCGCAAATTGGGCTTTGATAGTGCCGCCATTCGTGCCGTTATTAATCGCATAAGCCAAGAATGCCTTAGCCTGCAGCCGCTGACCGTGACTACCCTTAACGGCGCTCTTGATATAGCTGACCGCTATGGTTTCGCGCATTACGACAGCTTGATTATTGCTAGCGCCTTGCAAGCCGGTTGCGCCACGCTTTATTCAGAGGATATGCAGCACGGCCAAACAATTGATAGCCGGATGACTATCATCAATCCGTTTATGTAGCCCGGCTTAACCAAGCCGGGCGGGGCGCAAGCCTAACGCCTTCAATACGCTAGCCGGGTTTCCTTATTGAAGACGACAATTGAAGGAGTGAGCGTAATGGACATAAAGTTCGATTACAACTTCTATTTTAAAAAAGATGAATGGAGCGAAGACGACATAATAGAGTTATTCGATTACGACCAACATTATCGAGCGATATCTCTGGGTCACAATGTCAAAGACGCAGCCATTAAGTTTGTCGGTTACGCCCAACGCTTGCGGCAATTAATTCGCGCAAGTATTAACACTGGAAAGCTGAAGTATTGCAGACATGGAGGCCTTCCGTATGGCGCCGGGGAGAACGTGTATTACTTTGACCCCCTTGTCATTATTAAGTGGGCACTCGACAAGCAACTACCGTTGCCTCAACCTGTGCTGTACTGGTACGACCAGCAGAGTAAACCGAAACCCAAAGAAGTTCCACCTTACCTGGATACGACGCACCCACTGCACAGCAAAGAGTTGAAGATTGCCATTGAAACTTGGGAGGCGGTTTTACAAGCTAAGCCCGGCAAGCCCAAAACCGGAAGCCGAAAACAGCTAATAGAAAACTGGTTGAAAACCCACCATAACGAGTTATCAAATGCAGCTTTTGAGCGCATAACACTTATGTCAAACCCGGATGGGCCGGGCGGCGCACCGAAAACAGAATAAAACCTACCTACCCCCCAAGGCCACGGAGCGCAAGGCTTAGGGCTAACCTACCCCCCCCTTTAATTTAAAACCTACCTAACCCTTCCCTCTGTTCTAAGCGGTAATCTTTCGACACAATACAGCCTTGTTAATCAGAGACCACAAGGTATTGCAACATGGCTTTATTAATCACCTTCGAGCAGGACGTGCTAACCGATACGGATGGCGCTAGCCAACTTTTAAATATTCCCGCGGCGACACTGACGAAGTGGCGTTCGACCGGCGAAAATAATATTCCCTTTATCCGAATCGGCAGGCAGATCAAATACCGCACCCGCGATTTACGCGCCTATGTGGACAGTCACACCATTAAGAGCGGCGCTGAACGACAGACATAACTCAGGGGATTTAACAAAAGAAACGCCGCCCCGACAGGCGGCTTTTTAAATCCTAACGTTGAGGCAACGGTAAAAGAGACCGCATGAAAACTACGCTTTCATTTTACCCAAAAAGATACCCGAAACAACACGTCGAGAAGCTGATGCGGCAAAAGGCAAAAGGAGTGCGCCATGCTTACAAAAATTGATAATTTCCTGAACAGACTTGAAAATGTCAAACAGGCCGGGACTGGTAAGTGGCTAAGCTGTTGCCCGGCTCATGATGACAGATCGCCGAGTTTGGCAGTCAAGCTTGTTGATGACGACAAGATTTCGATTCACTGCTTCGCCGGTTGCGCCGTTGCCGATATTATTGCAGCCGTTAATCTAACGCTGGCTGACCTAATGCCGGACAAGCCGCAGGGCTACGACCGGCAAAAGATCAAAGCACCGAAATTCAGCAAGTACGAATTGTTTGATCTAATTGCTTTTGAAAGCTTGATACTGGCCGCAGCCGTTAGGATGCTACTCTCAGGAAATAGCCTTGATCCTGATGACCTGACGCGAATCAATCAGGCAGAAGCACTCATTGAGGAAATTCCAAAGGAGTGCAGAGCATGAGCAAGCTAGAAACGATTCGTAATCAATACCTTGAGAAAATTGCACTCAACAAGATGCGCTCTGATCCCTACGCAGGCGCAACCTTAAAGATTTCTTTAACTGATGCAGAGGATAAAAAGAAATCGCAAGCCACGCTACTTATTGAGATTGGCAGTCAATACACCTTATTTCATTGTCCACAAAATGACGCCTACACAGAGATAATCGAGCAGGGCGTTATTAAAATACTGCCATTGCGCACTAGAGACTATCGCGAATTTTTAGGCCATGAATTCTTTGCGCTAACGGGCAAGGGCGCGCATACAACAGCTCTATCAGACGCATTAAACACCCTGGAGGCCATAGCCAAACATAGAGGCCAATCACACCCGGTATCTCTGCGATTGGCTTACCTGGATGATCGGATTTATATCGATATGGGCTGCCCGCAATGGCGCGTTATTGAGGTTACAAAAACCGGTTGGCGTATTCTAGATAAATCGCCTGTTAAATTCTATCGCGGCGCGGAATGATTGAATTACCCGAGCCAGCGCAGGGAGGGCAATATCGAACAGCTAAGGAAGTTCGTCAATGTTGATAAAGACGATTTTACGTTAGTGATTGCCTGGCTTATTTCCACATTATCCGGCGTAAAACCGTTTCCCATCCTGATATTGCAAGGCGAACAAGGCACCGGGAAAAGTACCACGTGTCGCGTTTTGCGGGCGTTTATTGATCCTAGCACCGTGCCTTTACGATCCCCACCAAAGGAAATAAGGGATTTGTTGGTTAGCGCGTCAAATGCCTATCTCGTGGTTCTGGATAATCTATCCGGCTTAAATCCTGAAATTTCCGATTGCCTATGCCGATTAAGCACTGGCGGCGGTGTTGACCCACGCAGCCTGTATACGGATAACGAGCAGTTTCTAGTTGATATTCAACGGCCTGTTATCGGGAACGGCATAGATGACGTTGCCAGTCGAACGGACTTATCCGAACGATCTATCCATTTGGAGTTGCCCTTAATTGAAGCGGACCAGCGCCACGATGAAAAGCAATTTTATGCAGACTTTGATAAGGCCAAAAACCAGATATTCGGAGCACTGTTAGAGGGCATTGTCTGCGCACTGGCACATATCGAAACAACCCTTCTTCATAAGAAGCCTCGGATGGCCGACTTTGCTAAATGGATGAGCGCCGCGGAATCCGGCTTGGGATGGAAGCCAGGCCATTTTATGAGCGTTTACCAAAAAAATCAGGATAACGCCGTTGAATCCAGTATCCAGTCGTCACCTATCGGAACGGCAATTATGAGCCTTATGGCACAGCTTGAACGCTGGACAGGCACACCTACCGAGCTACTGGATGCGTTAGCTAACCAAGCCGGTTTGCAATACACCCAACAGCGTTCATGGCCGCAGTCGACTAAAGGCATGAGCAATATCATTAAGTGTCTAATGCCGAGCTTTCGGCGGCTGGGAATTGAAATCGCTAAAGATAAAAACAGAGACCAACGAATTTATGAAATAAATAAAAATGGAAAAAATGGTAAAGCCGGGGTTTATCCGTCACAACTGTCACGAGTGTCACAACCCACGGCTGATGTGGCTTTGAGCGTGACGGATGTGACCGATAGCGGTTTATTCGTGGCGGATAGCGAAAACCTACAGGCCTCGGCTGGCGCGGATGTGACACATAGAGACGGTTATGACGGTTATTCCGCAACTTATCAAAATACGCGCGACGCTATGGAAAATAGTGCCGATAACGATGCCGGGCTAGTTTAAATGTTAAGCCTAATGAAAATCCGGCAGGCAGGCTTTGCTGTATCGCTGGTTGATGGCTTTATCAAAATTAGCCCATTCAGTCAATTAACGCCCGCGCAGCTCGACTTTTTAAAATCCCATAAAGCGGAAATTATTAGCGAACTGCAAGAAGTCAGCGAGCTTGCTCTTGCCGATGAAACCCAGATTTTAGCCTGGCTTTCATGGATTGGCGAAACCGATCAGGAAATGATTGCCGAAACCTTAAGAGCGATGCCGCGCCGATACCAAAGCGCGTGAGTACTTTTTAGGCAGGGCGGCAGACGTTCCTTTGCTTGAGACCCTCAAGCCCGTTCCCATGATTACCTGCCAACGCTGTACGCATTTCCAGAGCCATAATGAGCATGGCAAAGGCGCAGGCTATTGCAAAACTGGCGTTAAAACTTTCGCGGCGAGTTTATGGGCCGAAACTCGCCGCTTTTGCGATCACTACCTATCGAAAAACCTTTAACCGGAGACACCAAAATGAACAACGAACAACTAAAACTGTTGAACAGCGTAATTAGTAGTTTAATTCTCAAGGAATTGGAAACAAAATCAATTACTAAACTTAAACTGGCTGAGCTTATGGGAATTACGCAGGAGAAGCTCCCACGCTTCACTGAGCAACAAATTGCTTGCACATTTGCGCTAATACTTCAGGCTATCGGTGAAGAAGCCAAGGCGCACGCAAACGAACTGGAGCTTGTCTTAACACACCGTGCTGCAAGCCATAGGTAAAACCGGAGTACCTCGTTATGTTAGACACACTTGCCAGCGGTAAACTGATAAAAACGCCGGAGCTGAAAACCGGCGCTTCCGGCAAGCCCTATTGTCAATTCCTGTCATCGGTTCCCATTTAAGACGCGGAATCTATCGTCGTTAGCGCCATTGCCTTTGGCGGAATAGCGGCCCGGATTGCCAAACTGGGCAAGGGTGACGCCGTTAGCATAACCGGCTCATTGAAGCCTACCGAATGGCCGGATAAAACCACCGGCGAAATTAAGCACGGTTTGAGCCTCACGGTAGCGGCTGTGCTGAGTGCTTACGATATTACAAAACGCCGGAGCGAACCTATAACCACAGAGCCGCCGAAACAGGCGGCTTTCCCGTTCAACGATCCAATACCTTTTTAAGCCCATGACCATTAACTCATGAGCCAAGGGCGCAAGTTCGGAGCGGCAGTTCGCCGCGCTGGTTTATCAATGGGCGGGTATCCGGCTGGTTCGAAATCTCGATCAATGCCGTTCCGGGGGGCATGATTTAGCTGTCCATCCGGACGACCAGGGCGCGGTTGCCGATGTCTTTCGCCGCCTTGCTATTGAAATTAAGCGGTACAGTAAGGCCACGCCGGGACTGATACGGCACTGGTGGACACAAGCTCAGGCGCAGGCACAGGCGCAAGGACTGATGCCGGTATTGGCGTTTAGGGAAGATCGGTAGGATTGGCAGGTTGTTACCCACCTTAGCCTGGTTAATGCCGAGTTTGATAACCGCAGCGAGTTTGACTACACGGCGTGGTTGTCGGTCAACGGCTTCCTGCTGGCGATACGGGAATCATGCCCCCCCAAGTGAGCATCGAAAACAGAAGCTCAGCTAATTACAGCCAGGTTTTTATGAGTACGCACGACCAGCGAAAGCGATTAAAAGAACATTCTCGGCGCAGGGATGCCGCTTTTGACGAATGGGCAGAACGTGGATACCAAGACCCGCCGCCTAAGTTCGAACCGATTGAGGCGGATTTAATCGGCCTGGCATGTGGCGCTAAGACACGAGCCGGTACCCCCTGCAAGCTGACCTCGATTTACACTAATGGCCGCTGTAAATGGCATGGGGGATGCAGCACCGGGCCATCAACCAGCGAAGGCAAAAAGCGCTCGGTACTGAATGGCTTTTGCCCCAAGAACAAGCGAACTCATACAGGTTAGTAATTGTTAGGGTTTTAAACTGTTTTTTAGTGCAAAAACAGCGCACGAAAAAAGCGAACTCATACGCGACAAAAAACATACCATACAAGCCGGAATTTTTGGGACAAAAATTTAATGTCGCGACACTTTTTGACTCATTGATAATGCGGCGTTCGCCATTCAGCGATCGGACGTAAGCCGAGTATTCGTATCGTTTGGCAGGGTTTCGGTTTTGGGGTAATCCCCAGTTCCTGACAGGCCCTAAAGCCATAGCCAAGCATGTGGCGCAGGTTATGACATTAATCGGTTTTTAGTCGTTTCAAGCGGCGAAAAACTAAACGCGCCAAGCCGAGGGGACGAGACACTGTACAAGCCGGCGTACAGGATTCTTCATCTCCCAGATGCCGCAGCGCCAGGACACTGGCTTTTTCGCGCAGGATCGTTTGATTGACCAGTTCCACAACGGCGGCAATGGCTTTTTCAGCCACTTCGTTTGAGAGCGCGGCGAGTTTCTGCCAGCGCGATGATTGATTAAAGCTTATACCGAGCTCTTTAAGTGTTTTTACGCTTTTTTCTGGCGCTACCTCTTTGGGAGCGCCAGAAGAATCTTTACCGTTTAACTGCCCTTGGGCGCCTTTGGCCTTGGGCATATGCCGGAGCATTTGCGCTGCCTTGCCCTTTCAGTCAACAGCCATCAAATCCAGGCAGAGCCAGCAGGTTAATCCTATCCAGACGAAGGAATTTGTGCGTCGTCCATAGCCAGACATGACAGGGAGTGGCGCATGGCAGGTCTAAGACGGCGATTTCATCCAGCGTCATGGTGGGGTAATCCAGCGCCACTTGGTTGACCCGGACATCCCGTTCAATTTTTTGCATCGGCCAGGGCGGATCGATCACGATCACGTCATACACGCCCTGTGTCTGTTTAAGCTCGTTGCCGGCAATACTTTCAAGGCTGTCGATGACGAATTGCCGCTTGATTTCACGCAGCGCCTGAGCAAAAGTCTTTAGCCCCGCCTTAATCTGCTCGAACAGCGCCGGGTAGTATTCCTTCAGGCGCTTGCCATCGGAAACATAATGCGGGTTGATACCGGCTTTAGCGGCAGCGTAGTCGCCACAGGAATAAAGTACGTTTAGGATGTATCTATCAAGCTCGGTTTCATACTGTGTCATGGACGGTTTTTTCAAGCGGGCAAATATCTTTCTGGGATCTTCAATATCCAACAAAATTGCACCCAGACAATATTGCCGCATCAACCCGACACCCTGTGTAATGACCAGTCAGCCTTTATTGGTTTCCAGGGGTGGACCGCATTCCTCAGTTGGATGAATGCCCATAGATACGCCAGTTTCTGAATGATGGTAGATTCCTGCCAGAAGTGCAAATGCTCGGAAAACATGATCCTGTTGTTTTCCCCATTTTGTCGTATATAAGCCGTTTATCTTGCGGGTGAAAAGCGCCATGCTCTCCTATTCTGCACTGCTTTTCCGTTCAGTTTAATAGCCCTGAAAGCGGCAAAATCTGCGGTTCGGTCAGGTTGGGAAGGACAGCGACGCCGTTAAACGCCGGTCACGTAATAGGTAGCCTCATCGTTATCATCGACAAATCTGACAAAACGCGCATCTTCAATTCCGCTACGCTCACTTTCGGATATCGGGAACACTAGCGTGTCGAAAGTAAAGTTTTCAGATGATCCCTCCAATATTTCAGCGCTGGTTTTATCGGTTGCGTTAATTTCATTTAATTTCACTTGAAAAAGGGGGCGGTCATAGACTGGATTCAGTTGCAGTTCAGGGTCTCTTGATTGCTCAAACGCCGCTCCTTCATATTATCAAGGCGTATGAACCAATCCTTGAATGGGACTTTAACCCGGTAGCTAAATTACTATTAATGCGAACGTCTGCCCTCCTTTGATTTTCAGCGCAAATTCTAAATTAATCTATCCTTAAAACAGATTAATTAACAGAACCAAAGTGCGCCGATGTTGGAATCAATTTTAAAAAAAGAAAATTACAATCCCCAGCCGTCGTCAGACGAAATAGTTTCGCTGGCTAAACAATCTGTAAGCCAAGCAAAGTTAAAGCCTAAGCAAAAAACAACAGCTCAATTACTTAAATTTTCAAGCATTCTCGCGCCAACGCTTCAAGTGGTGTCCAGGCAGCGGGTCGCCGATTACGGCGAGGTTTACACCAACCCTCGTGAAGTCAACGCTATGCTGGATTTGGTTAAACCTGAAACCGAGCGCGTTGATTCCACTTTTTTAGAGCCCGCTTGCGGGACGGGTAATTTTTTGGTTGAGATTCTCAGCCGCAAAATGGCGGTTGTCGCCAGGCAATATCAAAAATCGCAACTGGAATACGAACGCGCTGCGGTTTTAGCGATAAGTAGCCTGTACGGCATAGACATACTGGCCGAGAATGTGACGATTTGCCATGCCCGTTTGTTTGAGGTGTTCAACAGCCAATACAGCGCCCTATTCAAAACTAAATGCAAACAAGCCTGCCGCCATGCGGTGCGCCACCTGCTTAAGATTAATATCTTACAGGGCGATACGCTTGGCTTTAAAACCAGCGCGGGTAAACCCATCATCTTTTCGGAATGGAAATTCCCCTTTAACGACAGCCGCCTCCAAAGGCGAGATTATCTGTTTGAGCAAATGCGCCATCAGGCGGACGGCTTAGTCCCACCCGTTAAATCTTACCCGCCCGCCCATTTTTTGGTGTTGGGCGATGCGGAATAAACTAACGCCGTCCCGGATTCGGCAACCGAGTGAAAAGCCGGTGCAGATTTTGTACGACTCGAAACCATCGGTTCCTGATCGCCTGTCTATAGGACAGCCTCATACTGAATCTGTGGAAGAACGCCTTGTTTCCCCAGTTCATCTTAATGTCCCGGAGACTACCGAGCCTGTCGAAGAAGGTCTTGTTGCGTCCGTTCGTTCTGAGCCTGTCGAAGAATGTCTTGTTGCGTCCGTTCGTTCTGAGCCTGTCGAAGAACAACCGCCCAAAATCATCAACTACAACCCCGACGTACTCACCTGTTTGGCAAACCTGAGTAACGATGAAGTCTTTACGCCGCCAGAATTGGTGAATCAAATGCTGGCTATGTTGCCAGCAGAATTGTGGCAAAACTCAGAAGCCAAGTTTTTAGACCCCGTCACCAAATCTGGCGTATTTCTGCGTGAAATCGCAAAACGTTTGAATGCCGGTTTGGCGGAGCAAATCCCGGACCTGCAAACAAGGTTGAATCATATTTTCACCCAGCAACTTTTTGGGCTTGCCATTACCGAACTCACTTCGCTTTTGGCGCGGCGCAGTGTCTATTGCGCCAAAAAAGCCAACAGCGCCTATTCCATTTGCACGGCGTTTAAGTCGGAACAAGGCAATATCCTGTTTAGCCGTATTGAACACACATGGCATAACGGCAAATGCACCTACTGCGGCGCAAGCCAGGAAGTGTATGCGCGAGATGAAGCCTTGGAAACCCACGCTTACCAATTTATTCATACCGACCAGCCAGCTTACCTATTTGGAAAAGACATGAAATTTGATGTGATTATTGGCAATCCGCCTTATCAATTGAGTACGGATGGTTTTGGTGGACAAGCAAAACCGATTTATCACTTGTTTGTTGAACAAGCAAAAAAACTTAATCCTCATTATCTAATCATGATTACACCGGCTAGGTGGTTTGCAGGCGGCATGGGATTGAACGATTTTAGAGCGAACATGATTGCAGACAAAAGGATTCGGCACATTACGGACATTCATCAGGCTGCCGATTGTTTTCCAGGCGTTGAGATTAAAGGTGGGGTTTGTTATTTTTTATGGGATGCCCAGCATTCAGGGAATTGTGAAATTCAGTCAATTGTTGCTGGACAAAAACAAACGCCAGTAACACGCTCCTTAAACAAATATGACATTTTCGTCCGCCATAATGAGGCGATTCCTATTTTAGAAAAAGTACTGAACCAACAAGAGCCAAATTTAAGTGAGATAGTTTCAGGCGTTCAGCCGTTTGGATTACCCAGCACATTTAAGGACTTTAAAAATGAACAGTTTAACGATGCGGTGAAAATCTATGCGCGCAATTGCCAAGGCTGGGTTGAAAGAGCAAAAATCACATTAAGAACTGATTGGATTGACAAGTACAAAGTACTAGTCAGTGAAGGGTATAACGGTGGTGATTCATACCCACATCAAATTATTGGCAAGCCAATAATTGCAGATAAAGGTAGTTGTTGCACGATGACATATATTGCGGCTGGATTTTTTGATAGCCGTGAAGAGGCTGAAAACTTGGACGCGTATCTGAAGACAAAATTTGTGCGTTTTATGATTTTTTTGCGAAAAAATACACAACACACCAATAGTGAGCGTTTCAAGTTCGTGCCTTATCTCAGCATGTCCATTACATGGACAGACCAAAAACTCTACAAAAAATACGGCTTGACTACTGAAGAAATCGCCTTCATAGAATCCATGATCCGCCCCATGGAATTGGCTGATGAGTAATGTGCTTTTTCCGCCTCTTAATCCGCCCAAAATCTACGCTTACGCAGATACCAATTTTGCAGGTTGCCTGAAAGTCGGCTTTACTACCCGCAATGTACAAGCGCGGATGGATGAGCATTACCCGACCCACACACCACACCAGACTTATACAGTGGTGCTGGATGAGATTGCCATTCGCGACGATGGAAGCTTTTTTAAAGATCATCATGTGCATCGTGTACTAATTCGCAACAAAATTCAGCGTAAAAATGGCGAATGGTTTGAGTGCAGTCTTGAAGCAGTCAAAGCGGCGATTGTTGAGGTTAAAACCGGCAAACGCCATGACGATAATCGCACGCTGAATTTTGGCATGCGCCCAGAGCAATCCGCCGCTGTGGCTAAGGCAATGGCTTATTTCAATAGCTTTAAGCAAGACAAAGCAAACAAAGACAAAACGCCGCATTTTTTATGGAATGCCAAAATGCGTTTCGGCAAAACCTTTGCCACGTATCAACTGGCGAAAAAGATGGGCTGGTCAAAAATCCTCATCCTGACCTTTAAACCTGCGGTACAAAATGCCTGGGAGGAAGACTTAGCCAATCATCTGGATTTTGCCGGTTGGCAGTTTGTTTCTAAAACAAGCCTGGATTTAAAAGAACCTGATACCAGCAAACCGCTGGTGTGTTTTGGCTCGTTTCAGGATTATTTGGGTAAAAACAAAGCCGGCGGCATTAAAGCCAAAAATGAGTGGGTGCACACCACCAATTGGGATTGCGTGGCCTTTGATGAATACCACTATGGCGCATGGCGTGAAAATGCACAAAGTCTGTTTACTGAGAAAAAGTATTTGCTAGACAAAATTAATTACAAAGAGATATTTGAAGCTGAAGGAAAGCAAGAAATTGAGGATGGAATTGGTAAGGGATTGGAGTATTTTAATGAAGAAGACTTGCCTATTACCACCCATGCTTATTTATATTTGTCCGGCACGCCGTTTCGGGCGATTTCATCGGGTGAGTTTATTGAGGAGCAGATTTATAACTGGACCTATTCAGACGAGCAACGTGCAAAAGAAGCGTGGGGAAGTAAAACCGAAAATGCAGCAAATATGGCCGTTCGCCCTGAGCCTGTCGAAGTCAGTCTACAATCTGACAAGGCCCTTCGACAGGCTCAGGGCGAACGGAAATTGTTAGATGCTGCATTAAAACCGAACCCTTACGCCAGTTTACCGCGCATGGTGATGCTGACGTACCAGTTGCCCGATGCGATCCGGGATGTCGCCATGAAGGGTGAGTTTAATGAATTTGACTTAAACGAATTTTTCAAAGCTACGGGTGAAGGCGTTCTTGCCAAATTCAAATATGAAAGCGAAGTGCAAAAATGGCTGGATTTAATCCGTGGCGCGTTTCCCGGAACTACGATTGATATTTTGAAATTGGGCGCTGAAAAACCGCCCATGCCGTTTTCCGATGTGCGTTTGCTGAACGTGCTGTCGCATACCTTTTGGTTTTTACCCACGGTGGCTGCGTGTCACGCCATGAATAATTTAATCGGGCAAAAGCATAATAAGTTTTATCAGGATTATGAGGTGATGGTGGCGGCTGGTTCTGATGCCGGCATTGGCGTGGCGGCTTTACCGCCGGTAAAAAAAGCTATGGGTAATCCGCTTGAAACCAAAACCATTACCTTATCTTGCGGCAAACTCACCACAGGGGTATCGGTTGCGCCGTGGACGGGTATGCTGATGTTGCGTAACGTCACCAGCCCTGAAACCTATTTTCAAGCGGCGTTCCGGGTGCAAACGCCGTGGGTATTACGTGGGCATGATGCCAATGATCCCAATAATGAACTCATCGTTAAAAACGAATGTTATGTGTTTGACTTCGCCCCGGATAGAGCCTTACGCCAGATTGCCGATTACAGCTGCCGCCTGAATGTGGATGAAAGCAATCCCGAAGCCAAAGTAGCCGAGTTTATTCACTTTTTGCCTGTACTGGCGTATGACGGCAGTTCGATGAAACAAATCAACGCAGCGGGCATTTTGGATATGGCCATGAGCGGCACCACGGCTACCTTATTGGCGCGGCGCTGGGAAAGCGCTTTGCTGGTGAATGTGGATAATGGCACGCTGGAAAAACTGATGCGAAACGAGGCGGCAATGAAAGCCTTAATGAATATAGAGGGCTTTCGCAGCTTAAACCAGGACATTGAAACCATCATCAATAAATCCGAGTCGGTAAAGAAAGCTAAGGCGGAAGCCAGCGAGCGCGATTTAACCAAGGAAGAAAAGAAACAGATGACGGATGAAGAAAAAGAATATAAATCCTTACGCAAGCAAATCCAGGAAAAACTGATTAAATTTGCCACGCGTATTCCAGTGTTTATGTACTTGACCGATTACCGTGAGCGCAGTTTGAAAGATGTCATTACCCAGCTTGAGCCTGAACTGTTCAGAAAAGTGACTGGCTTGACGCAAAAAGATTTTGAGTTGCTGGTAAGCCTGGGGTTGTTTAACAGTGGGCTAATGAATGATGCGGTCTACAAATTCAAACGTTATGAAGATGCGAGTTTGGAATACACGGGGATTTCTAAACATGAACAGGCGGATGTCGGTTTATATGATACGGTGTTAAATGCAATCGATTATCAGGATAGTTTTAAGCCGTTAACATTAGAGTGACTATGGTGCTAATTTTATCCCATTCAACATTTTTACACACCCTGGGTCAAAATCACCCGGTCACCACAGCTTCAATTAACCTATTGGCAAGGTCTGCTTT
Source organism: Methylobacter sp. (assembly GCA_028716975.1). Taxonomy (GTDB): domain Bacteria; phylum Pseudomonadota; class Gammaproteobacteria; order Methylococcales; family Methylomonadaceae; genus Methylobacter_B. The sequence continues at coordinate 13,674 of JAQUOU010000038.1, forward strand.
CAGGTCATCGGTTAAGGCGGTTGCCCTGATCGAGTCAATAAATCACCCTTAAGTTCTAACGGATTCTCTGTTGAGATTGTCGGCAATAAGTCAGACCAAATTAGTCTTTGGTAATCGGTTATGTCTTTTGAAGCTTTAGAGCGTGACCGTTACATTTGTTTCAGGTTGAGTTGGCCAGTAGAGAATTGGTTTTCACTGGCATTGAGCAGGAACCGGTTATCGTTTGCCAGGTCCAGCCAGTCGCAGGACCGCAGCGCCAGCGTTTCATAACAGTACAGATAGTCTTTGGGATAGGGCGGATCGGTGATAATAAAATCGTACTGGCGCGGCGCGTCCCAGGTTTCAATGCTGCCGTGAAAGACCTGCCAGCGATCATCGTCCGGCAGGGCGGCGGCATCGGCCAAAGCCTGCCGAGACTGGCTGCGGCTTTTTTGGCGGTGGCTTTTGATCACGACCTTAACGGTTGGCGTGATAGTTTCATTGGCCCGTTCAATGGCGATTGCCACGGCCTGATTCGCCACCTCGTCCGAAAGCACAGCGAGTTTCTGCCAGCGCGACGATTGGGTTTTGTTAATGCCCAGGTCGGTTAGTGTAGGTAATATCGTAATGCCACGCTGGTATTCCGATTTTTGATCGCCGCTGCTCGTATGCCGCTGACCGTTAATTTTCATATTCCGCAGCATTTCCCCGGCCTCGCGCTCGGCCCGCACCTTCACTTCGATAGCAAATTACAGCAGTTTGGTATCTTTGGCCTGTATCGCATACGCGGTAATCGCCTGCGCCTGATCGCGGATAGTCTTGACTTCATCGAATTCGGTGGCGGCTTGCAGCTCAAACAGCGCCTGGTTATAGTGAGTGAGTGCTTGCATAAATGCCTTACAACAGGAAATGGGGAACAAAACCGCGAAGCCGTGCGCCAGGAAAATCGCTTAAAAATTGACGAGCAGTCAGCGCCGCTGGCCGAACTGGAAAATAATGCACCCCTCTATCAGTGCGTCTATATCGGCTTGTTTAGGCTCGTTTGGATAAATTCCGCATGGTTCGAGCACCCGGCATAAGTTTTTGATGCCGCTGGAAGTCATGGCGCCCCCCCTCGGTGATTAAAAGAAAAACTGGAGCCAAGCACGTGGCGCAGGTTAAGACATCGACTGAGGTTACAGGTGTCAACTATCTATCGAGACGTTAAATAAGTGAAATTAAACACGGGCTTAATTTAAGTCCGCCAACTTCCCATAGAGTGCTTTTAAAACATGACCCGGCCATGACCTGGAAATTTCAGGCATAAAAAAAGAGCTTCACGATTCGTGTAAGCCCTTGATTTTCTTTGGTGCCTCGGGCCGGAGTCGAACCGGCACGGTGTTACCACCGAGGGATTTTAAGTCCCTTGCGTCTACCAATTTCGCCACCGAGGCATGGATAGCGTTGATAAGGCGCGTATTATATAGCAACAAAAAAAATAAACTAGGGCTATTTAAGGGTTTTTAAAGGACACAGCGATTTTTGAAAGTAGCCGGTAAGCTTTTTTGTCGCAACAATTGATTAAAAATAAATTATAAACTCCGGAAACTGGAAATATTCCGGAGTGCTTATATACATTCAATTCAATAATCAAGATTTTAAAAACGGAATAATCCTCAATGCATACATGGGTTTATAAAACGCTTGTTCTAATGAATGCGGGCTGGATTTTAAGCCTGCCAAACAATTCTATCAGGGCTGAAGCAGTTATTGATAAGCTGATAATAGGTGATTTTTCCTCGGGATCGCTTGATCAATGGGAGAGCAAAGAGTTTAAAGGGCGGACGCAATACGAGCTCACTAATTTGGCCGGCGTCAGAGTATTAAAGGCGGAAAGCGCCGATAGCGCGTCAGGGCTCTTTAAGGAACAGCGCATCGATTTACAAAAAACGCCGTTCATGAACTGGAGCTGGCGCATCGAAAACCGGCTCGTCAATATTAATGAGCAGACTAAATCCGGCGATGATTATGTTGCCAGAGTTTATGTGATTGTCAGTGGCGGTTTGGCTTTCTGGCGTACCCGGGCTATCAATTATGTCTGGGCAAGCACTTCGCCTAAAGGTAAAGTCTGGCCTAACGCTTTTGCCGGAGATCACGCCATGATGATTGCACTGAGATCAGCAAATGATCAGACGGACACCTGGTATACGGAAAAACGCAATATTCTAACGGACCTGAAGCAACAAGTCGGTGAAGAGATTCGCTACATTGATGCCGTTGCCATCATGAGCGATACCGATAATGCCAAGGGTAAAGCCACGGCCTATTACGGTGATATTTACTTCAGCAACAAGTAGTCCGGTCGATTACGATCGCGAGTTACCGGCTATCTGTTAGTAGATTATGCTCAAGTTTGTCATACTCGCCTGGAAGCGGGTATCCAGTGCCATGGATGGCGGGCTTAAGTTCATCCGCCTATCCATTACGTTATTGTATCCTTACCCATGCAGGTATAGTATAAATGGGCAGGGAGTTGATTGAAGCGCCACCGCCCTGGCATAAAGATAATACCTAAAACAAGAGTATGGCAAGTCATAGCGATGCTTGCTCTCTATTGTCATAAATATAAATAAAAAAATAAATCAGGGGAGCATATTTCATGCAAAAAGCACGTATTCTAATTTTGACCCTCGCGCTGTTTTTTTTTCCGTTCACCAGTCAATCCTCGGATCATGCCGACCCGTTCAAGATTGGCCCGGATGAACAGGAAGCCAATCTCACGGGCCTTTTCTTTTTTCCGGAAGGCGATCAGCTAATCCTTATTCTCGATGTCCGTCGCTCTTTGACAGCGGCGCCGCCTTACAACCTGGATCCCTTTGAGTTCACTATCAATATGGATACTCACAGCAAGGTAACTTACGATAATCCTGAAGACCGGGCACGCTATGGTGGAACCATTACTAATCCTGATGGAATTCTGCCTGATATTAGTATAAAAATTCGTCTTAATAACGATGTTACCGTCAAAGAGAAAGCTTTCGACGGGTTGAAAGAGCCGGAAAAAATAGTGCTTTGGACGGGAATTCGCGATGATCCGTTTATTTTTCCCAAATTTTTCAATGTCAACGTTATTACCATGGCTTTGAGCATTCCGAAATCATCGTTTTCGGAAAACCAGCAAAACTGGCTGCTCTGGGCGACTTCCAGGCGGATAGAAAATGGCAAACAGTTCGATCATGTAGGCCGTTCTAATCGCACGCAGTTAGGCCGTTTCGAGATATTGAATACAATTCCTCCCAGTGAGCATGTCACTGCGATTAAAAAGCAGGCCGAATCAAGCAATAAACTTCAGGACTTTCTGAAAGCCTGCTTGCCTCCATTGGCCAATTTAAACCAGTTAAGCGGTCTTTTGGTTAGACATTATGATTATGTCCCCGATGTGATGATATATACCACTCAATTTGAGCCTGGATTTCCCAATGGACGGCGGTTAACCGATGATGTGGCCTTGCTGACCTGTAATCAGGGCGATTGTCCCTTGCAGGAAAACGCCTTTATCGATACCAAACAATGGCCGCGCGCAACCGTTAACGATAAGCCTCTTTTGGCTACTTTCCCTTATCTTGCAGAGCCTTGGCCTGCTAAACCACAAGCTCCGGCGCCATCTTGCCGGCCGTATATCATGAAATATATTGTTATTCCGGCCGTGCTTGTGCTTGCACTGGTTATCGGACTGATAATTTGGTTACGGCGTAAATATGCGGGCAATCATCATTTTCATGCTGAAACATAGTTTTCCCTATTTTATTAAGTGCCGGGTTAGGCTTTGCTAATTCGGCATTTCACATAAGGTTTATTCATTTAATAAACCTTATGGCTAATTTTTCTCAAGCCGGGCTGCTAATCGCCGCAGTTGTAAATGCTCCATCCCTGTTTTGGCCAGCATTTCAATAACAGGCTGCGCCGCGGCGGCATTATTTGCAGCAATTGCCGACTCCAGCAGTATACGTGCATCCTTCGGTTCGCGCTGCAATGCCCAGTTAGCTTGGGCTAATCGTAAGGCCTGTTGCGGTTGTTTCAGCAGATATAAAGTAAATCGCGCTTCATCGCCCTGATGTAAACTTTCACCACGCAATCGGCTTGCCTCAAAGCGAGCTTTTATCTGGGCTAAAATGTCAGGCAGATCATTAGCGGCTAATTGCTGCTTAGCCAGGGCCAAACGTAGTAACAGGCTGTCAATACGCGTCCTGCCGGATAGTAAGGCCATAACTTGGACAGGCCGCTTTTCATCCAGCAAAAAATCCGCATAGGCAGCGAGCAAATAAGCATCCTGCCGGCGTATTTTTAGCGCTTCCGTGAAAAAATAATTGGCTTCCTTATTTTTACCTAGTCTGGCCGCAATCTCTGCCAGCACGGTTAAGCTCCATAAGCGTTGATCGGCAGAAATAACACCTGCACCTGACAGCGCATCATATAAAAAGTCGTAGCTTTTGACAGCATGCCCCGTCAGGCTGCTAATATTACTCAGACAAGTACCGGCAAGCAGGGTATCAGATTCCATAAGTGGTAAACAACTCAGTTGGGCATCATCATAGCGCGCACGAACTTGTAGAATCACTGCGCGGGTAAGCCATGCCTGAGTATTCTTGGGTTCACGGCGCAAGAGTAGTTCCAGATCCTGCAAGGCGCTGTCAAAATCATGGCGATTTTGCAGAATTAAAGCGCGTAGCAGCAATACTTCGGATGGCGGCTCCTTGGAATTCCACCACGGCATCAATACGCCTTGAGCATAACCGTAAAAGCGCGGATCGGACTCCGTTTTTCCTATGGCGATATATTGCTGTGCCAGCTTGACAGCAAGTTCAAGCCGATCAGGGTTAGTGTTAAGTTTATTGCGCAGTGCGCGTAACTCGCGACTGACCGGATCGGCTGCAAGCGGCAGTCGCTCGAGAATCTGCTCATCCTTATCAGGAATGAAAGGGACTGCTAAAAGTGCGGGCCCAAAAACAAGTGTAAATACCGTTATTACTAAACCCATTCCAAATTTAAACAATTGTCCGTAACTACGAATCATGTGCTTATGATGTGAAAAGAGAGGAATGAAATATATAGGAACATAGCTCCTTTACCAATTAATCAGTCTGAGATTAAGGGATCGTTCCAGTAACCAAATGGATGCAATAATGGCGATTAAACCGGAACCCAGACTCACAAGGAGTTTTCGATACCACCATGTTTGCCTTAGCCAAAAAGCTGCCGGTAGGAATCCGCTGACTATGGTGAGTTGACCGATTTCCACGCCCAGGTTAAAAGCCAGCAAAGTAAGCAACAGCATGTGTTGCGGCAATCCCAAATCTTTCAGAACATTGGCAAAGCCAAGTCCATGTATCAGGCCGAAACCAAAAGCCACTAGCCAGAGTTTATTGCTGATAAGCGGATAGAGATTATTCAATGCCGCTAAAATTACTGATGCGGCAATTGCCGATTCAACCCAACGTGAGGGTAAAGAGATTACTCCCAAAGTGGCGAGACACAACGTGATGGAATGCGCGATGGTAAAGGCAGTGACTATTTTGATAACTTCCATTAATACGGGTCGAAACCGTAGCTCGGATTGCCATTGTTTTGCCTGGCGATAAAGCACGGCAGGCAATAATAAACTCAACAGAAACATAATGTGGTCATAGCCTGTCCAGATATGCCGGATACCTTCCTGCAAATATTGCAGAAATGCCGTACCCGATTTCAATTGGTTTAGCTCAAACTTCTGCAGGTTTTGCGCAGGACTTAATAAGGCCGTATGGGTAGCGCCCTGATAATCGACACGCAACAGCCCTCGATGCTGTGGATCAAGATCGAAAAACAGCGTGTAATTAACGCTGATTGCGGCTAACTGTTCAGGGCAGTCAACCTCGAATTGCAGTACTGCATAGGCGCCATCCGTATGCGTGTCTACCATATAGTCTGCTGGGCTGATACGACACCTCAGACTGCCGGCAAAAATCTGTAGATGGGAAAATGCATAGGTGCTGACTGATTCGCGCTTTTTGCGTAATTCGCCCCATGTGATTGCGCTGTCATCATTAGTATCCAGGCTGATCGCATAATCCAGGTCGCGCAAGGCAATATCCCATTGGCCTTTAATTGTAGGGCCGGATATTTTTAAAGCTAGATAACTGTCGCTGGCCTTGTGGGCAAAAACCATAGGGCAATACGCGTATAAAACAAAGCAAAAAAATACACGTAAAAGCATTTATATTTTTTCGGGAGGTAGAAAATAAGCAATTATTGCACACTTGAAATAGGTTGTTTCTGTATATTCCTTTAGTTAAAGTGCTTTAGCTGAATACTATTGATAAAAAGTCCTAATAAATAAAATGCGCAGCTTTAGTCTATTATTCATTCATAAAAATGCGTATAGAATGTTATTTCGATGAGACTAACTTACCCCGGAAAACGACGATAGTTTTTCCATGAGCAGTAATCTGCTCCTTATCTTCCAATTCTTTTAAAACTCGCCCTGCCATTTCTCTTGAGCAACCGACAATGCGGCCGATTTCCTGCCGGGTGATACGTATCTGCATGCCGTCAGGATGAGTCATTGCATCGGGCTCTTTGCAAAGATCAAGTAAAGTTCTGGCAATTCGCCCTTCCACATCCATAAATGCCAGATCGCAAAATTTACGACTGGTCATTAAAAGACGCGCTGATAATTGCGCTCCTATCAAGTAAAGTAAGTTGGGCGCATATTCCAACAGTTCTTTTTTTAAAATCTGATGAAAACGTTCATAACCTATTTCTGCCAAATAACACTCGCTACGCGTTTTGGCATAGACTTTTCTTATTTCCGTGCCTTTAAAAACGCCGATTTCACCGATAAATTCATTTTTATTCAGGTAAGCCAGAATTAGCTCATGTCCACCTTCTTCATCCTCTTCTTCTGCATAAATACTAACTGAGCCGGAAATGATAAAATATAGCCGGTCGCCTGCATCGCCCGGCCTGATAACCGTGGTCTTGGCCGGGTAAGTTTTTTTGTGGCATAGGTGGAGGAAGTGTTCCAGTGCTATTTTGTGCGAAGTGTCTGGGAAATTAAGTTTCATGGCTGTATTTAATTTAAAATCCATGCGTGAGTGAGGGGGTGCCATTAACAGTGTAGGATTTTTAACAAAAAAATCAATATAGATGCTCTATAAACAAACATTTATGTGTTACGCTATGCGTCATTTTTAACTGGGGAAAAGAATGCAAGCAACAGTCAAATGGGTCGATGGAGTAATGTTCGTCGGCGAAACGGGCAGTGGGCATGCAGTAGTTATGGATGGGCCTCCCGATCATGGCGGGCGTAATATGGGTATACGCCCCATGGAAATGATTTTACTGGGGGTGGGAGGCTGTTCATCGTTTGATGTTGTGCAGATTTTACAAAAAGGTAGAAATAGGCTCATTCATTGCATTGCTGAAGTTTCTGCTGAACGGGTTGATGCTGTGCCCAGTGTGTTTAGCAAAATCCATCTGCATTTTATTATTACAGGTCATGATTTAAAAAAATCGGCTGTTGAGCGAGCTGTGAAATTGGCTGTAGAAAAATATTGTTCTGCAGCTACTATGCTGAGCAAAACAGTAGAAATCACTCATGATTTTGAAGTTATCGAGGTTTAATTGGTTGAATAAGTTGCAATTGCACGGCTTTAATAATTTAACAAAGTCGCTAAGTTTTAATATTTATGATATTTGCTATGCTCCTGCTGAGCAACAACATGCGTATATTGAATATATTGATGAAGCTTATAACGCTGACAGATTGACGCAAATACTCAAAGATGTTGCGGAAATTATAGGCGCGCAAATTCTTAATATTGCCCATCAGGACTATGATCCTCAGGGGGCCAGTGTAACCATGCTGATTTCAGAGGGTGATATCGCCCCTCCTTCCAGCATGAATAGCCAATCGCCTGGCCCATTGCCTGAAACTGTGCTGGCGCATCTGGATAAAAGCCATATCACTGTCCATACCTATCCCGAGAGTCATCCTGATAATGGCATCAGCACCTTCCGTGCCGATATTGACGTTTCAACCTGTGGCCGGATATCGCCATTAAAAGCACTTAATTATCTGATTCATAGTTTTGAGTCGGACGTGGTCACTATGGACTATAAAGTGCGGGGTTTTACCCGAGATATATCCGGAAAAAAACATTATATTGATCATAACATTACGTCTATTCAGGACTATATTGCCAAAGATACTCAAGATAGTTATCAAATGATAGACGTCAACATCTATCAGGAAAATATTTTCCATACAAAAATGATGCTTAAGGAGACGGAGCTGGAAAATTATCTTTTTGAAAAAGAAAGCAATTTATCAGCCGCTCAAAAAGCGGAAATAGAGAAGAAGCTGCAAAAAGAAGTAACAGAAATTTTTTATGGGCACAATTACCGAAAGAAGAAAATAAAAGTCGATGAGAAGTCTTTTTGAAGTTTTAGTGAGCTGGATGCGCGCCGTGCAACTATTGCCACCATTGCCGCCGTAGGAATAAACCTTTCTAGCGTTCTATTATTTTATTGTCCGCAATAGATGAAACGAAATTTATAGTTCGGCTATAAGATATCCAGAGCAATTTTTAGAGCTGTAATCAATGAGTCATTGACTACTAATTATTCTTATTTCCAGGCAGATTTTGTTTTGATCTTGCCTCAACTATCTCATAATACTCCTCCAGTTTGGGTCGATATAAAAACAGCCCCAACACTGACATTCCGATAAAAATATAAAGGGTATTGAAATCATCACCCAGAATAAACATTACAAAACCCATAATTCCAACGCTTTCAATAAGTGACATGGAAACCATGATGGTCACCAGATACCGTTTTTTTGCCGAATCATTGCCAGGCATCGTCTGATTCAACCGAAGTTGAATGTGTCGGATCAAATTGGTCATTGGAAAGAGTGCGATGGCACAGGCGTAAAATATCGTCCTGACCAGCACCCGTTGATTTTCCGGCAACTGCTGTTGCAGTTGGTTTCCCATGACGTGACAGACAGTGAGGTAGACCCCCAGTATAATAAGCATGATTCCGGCAATGGTCCAAGGTAAAATAAGATCAGATTTTAAGTGTTCGCTTTCAAGTCGGCTCGGCATTTGTATCCTGTTGAGTTAATCTAAGTTATTTATGAAAACAAATTTTATCATCCAAATTTGTTTTCCAGTCAATATTGAAATTTACCGGATAGTTTTGCATAGCTAAACTGTATCACCAGTCAAAGCTTATCCTGCTATTTACTAATATATTCTATAGATTTAGAAGTTTCATATTGATAGCCATATAGAATATGACGATTGCTACGATCTTAGAGCAACTATCTGTTACCTAATGACTATAAGTATCTGATGGGGCTACACTTTACCGGACACAATTTTTAAAATATCCGAAACTAATTGTGATCCGAAATGAGCAGAGAAAAACCCAATACTTATACAGCCGAATTTAGAGAGTCAGCAGTCAAATTAGCCAACGAATCCAATCAATCGGTGGTTCAAGTGGCGAAAGAGCTTGGCATCAACGTCAATACGCTCCACACCTGGATTGTCAAGTACAGCAAAGCCAAACCGACTGATAAGCCTGAACGCATTGACGAGCATCTTTATGATGAATTAAAACGTTTACGTAAAGACGTGGCTCGCTTGACCGAGGAGCGAGATCTGTTAAAAAAGCCGCAGTGTATTTTGCCAAGGAGCAACGGTGAAGGTCGCCTGGATCAAACAATAGGCCGCCGATTTTTGGGTCAAAAGACTCTGTCAATTGTTGGACGTTTCAAGAAGCGCCTATTACGCCTGGTTGCACCGTTCTCCGACAAATACTGAAAAAATCGATCAGGCATTAACGGAAATCATTGTCAGCACCTTTAAGAAAAGTCGAGCAACTTACGGAACCCGGCGGCTTAAAAAAGTGCTTTTTCAACAAAACCGGACGGGGTTAGCCGACGCCGGATGGGTCGCTTGATGCGTGATGCGAAGTTGGCTTGTAAAACACGGCTAAGATTTAAAGCAACGACCCACTCCAAGCATGATTTGCCGATTGCTGAGAGCCACTTAGATCGGCAATTGGATGTACAGCAGCCCAATCAAGTCTATGCAGGCGACGTTACCTACATTTATACCCAAGAAGGATGGTTATATTTAGCGGTGGTGATTGATTTATTTTCCCGGCAAATTGTCGGCTGGTCAATGGCTGAGCCTATGCGATCTAAGCTGGTGAATAATGCGTTATTGATGACCTTTGGAAGCGTAAACCAGCCAAAGAATTGCTCTGGCATACGACCGAGGCAGCCAATAGGCTTCGGAAAGCCACCGGTCGCTATTGAAGGAATAGGGTATTTGCCAAAGCATGAGTTGTAAAGGCAACGGTTGGGATAATGCCGTGCCGGAAAGTTTCTTTCAAACTTTAAAAACAGAGCTTATTCACCATCCGATATTTAATAATCGGGATGAAGCTAGGCAGTCCGTGTTTGAATAGTTCGAAGTGTTTTATAACCGAGAGCAACTGCATTCAGCCAACGGCTATTTGTCGCCCGTAGACTACGAATTGCAGCAAAAAGCTGCTTAATCCTGTGTCCGGAAAAGTGTTGACACATCAATGTTGGATTTATTCAGTACTTCCTTAGTAAAAAAATCATCAGTTTATCGCGTGCTGTTCTGCGGGGAGTCGCTATTTTTGCGAAAGCTTTTATGGGCATCCCTGCCCAACAAGCGGCAAAAATCACGCGACCGCTCATGCCTGCGGCGGCCCCAGCCGTTCCTCACGACTGCGCTCAGGACAGGCTCTGGTCACTCGATCGCTACCCAACCAGGGGTAGCTCACCTGCTCTCCAATGACTCGACGCGATGCCGGAAAGCCTGCATTTTCACACCGCAAAAAGACGCTTCGTGAAAACACAGGCGCTATCGCTTCTGGGGACTACTCGACTCCTGTCTCGCAGCGGTTGTGTTGAGTAAGCCCACCAAAGCCAAGTATTCAGATACATCAAATAAGATATGTTGTTCGCTAAAGAATTCACCGGCCGCATCAATAGCATCCAGCATGATGGCTATAACGAAACGCTCAGCATGGATCGATGTCACCATTTTTTCCGGTACGGCGGATTCGATCCTGAGAACTTGCCCGGCATTGTCAAATGAATGTAAACGTAACCCGGCAAAGTCAGCCTTTTCTTGCCGACTGGGCAATAAAAAGACAATGTCCAGGGCGGGCATCCTCTTTTGTACGTATTGATCACGCAATCGTGCTAAATCTGCAGCAATTTTTGTAATGGCTTTGATCAGCGTACTCTCATCAAGCAACCGATCGGGCATCATGGCGCCAATCTGTATTGTCATATTCACCTCGTTTTAAATACTATAGCAAAACACTTGCCAATACTTAAATTTGGGGCATTGTTAATTTATTATAGTTATCTTATACTTTTCTGTACCTCATATTATCTTAGGTAGGAAAAGGCTCATGATAAAATGTCCGAAATGCCGATCAGAGGCTTGCGTTAAAGCTGGTATAGTCCAGGGCAGGCAGCGTTATAGATGCAAAGACTGCGGCTATCGGCACACCGTCAAAGCGC
>JAQUOU010000039.1 GCA_028716975.1 Methylobacter sp.
GATTCGCTGAAACGTGAGATAAAGGCTTGGCAAGATAAACGAAATCAGGAAGGCATTTGTGTGAATTGGCGTTTTACTACTCAGGATGCCAGGGTGAAATTGAAATCCCTGTATCCGACAATATAGTATTGGTCGAATACTAGATGAATTCACAATTGGATCGGCCTTACCGTAAACCTTTCACCTCCCATGGCCTGATATATATGGGAGGTGAAGAACAAGCAATTACTATTAAAAATCTTTCCTTAACGGGGGTTTTGGCTGAATTAAATCATAAAGGTGAAAATACTGATATTAAGGATATTTTTAATACCTTATCGGCATCAACCACGATTGATCTTTATCTGCCGGAAATGCGTTTAGCCGGAGAAGTTGAAGTAAGCAGAGTTGACATGCTGAATGACCATATTTTTCTTGCTCTGGAATTTAAAACCGTTACCTATGATGTTGATAACTTGCTGTACAAGAGAAAGGCCTATAGAAAACTTATGCCTGGGCCTGGACAAATTTTATTAAATAGAAAATATCATGAATTTAATGCGGTAAATGTTTCGGTAGAAGGTTTAATGATCCGCCTTGACGAAATTATAGCGGTTAAAGAGGGCACTATAACCTTATTTGAATTTAAAAAACTGGAATTAAAAGGCGAGATAAAAGTTGTATGGGTTGACCACTCTGATAATTCCGGAACATTAATCGGTTTGCAATATGTACATATGGAGAAAACCACTATTAAAGGGATACCCCGGTTCGCCCCTCAACAAACTGTATGACGTCTTTCCACCAGACCAGAGCCGGCTCCATAGGCAAACTATTATGGCCTGCATCCTTAAATGTCCAGAGTTTCTTTCTAGGGTTTAATGAATTAAAGAGATTTAAGCTGTATTTATTAGGGATAATTTCATCTTTTTCAGCCAGCAGAATGGCTGTGCTTCCTGTGTAATTCCGCATATTTTTAACAGTATTGAATCTGTCAAGAGTTAACCATTTAGCAAGGAAAAACCAGTAATGATGTTGTGCAATATTAGCCAGACTATCAAAAGGCGTGACCAGGACAATGCCTTTTATGGGGACTTGCATAGTTTGTACAATACCGCTTACGACACCGCTTCCGAGCGATTCCCCCCAAAGAATGATAGGCTCGCCAAAATCATTCAATGCCTGTTTTGCAGTTTGAACGCCCGCTGAAACCAGCGCTGCTTCCGATGGCGAACCTGTTCTGGCGCCGTAGCCTGGATATTCTGCCAGGATTACGCGGTAACCCTGCCTTTCCAATGCCTCCCTATAATAAATCCGATAATAAATCCGGTTTATTGCTGAACCCGCATTGCCATGAAAAACGATAATCGTGCCTTTGCAGGCAGTTTTGATTGCTTGAGAAGTGAGCCCCTGATAATTATCTTTTGATGGCCACAGCATCAAATTTAATTGTTTTGCGAGTTCTTGCTGCTGCTCGATTGAATGTGTTTCGGGAAAATAGATCATTTTCCGTTGGAACAGAAAAATGATGAGCAGGAATAGTAAATAGGGCAGCACTATCGAAAACATGCGCTTAATCATCATGAGCCGATGTCTGCGTCATCAACCTGCATATTTTTGCTTATCCCGGGCCAGCCAGTAATCATTCGCCAGTTTGTGGGCTAGCTCTTGAGTATCCGCCTTGCCTAATAGCTTAAGCGCAATTGCGGCAGTGCCGATGATTGAAGCTTCGGCAAACTCATCCTCACTACTTCCCTGCCAGATCAATGCCAGTTGCCGAGGATCAAGTTGATCAGGTTTCATATGCCGACGAGGGAATAAAGCCGGCCAATTTTCATCGGATAATTCACCCTTGTGGACACTTTGTACCAGACATTCCATATCAGGATTACGTTCGGTTTCACCGCCCTCGCCTTTCAATACTGCCGCATGTGGCTGTTCTAATAAAGCGGCCGCCTGCTGATGAACAGGTCGGTAGCCGGGATGAAATATACCTTGAATGCTGTATTTAGCATTAAAAGGGTTTAACAAACGCACCAGCGTATGAACGGGAGAGCGCAAACCCATTATTGGACGCAGTTCTATAATTTCATGGAGTTTTGGGCAGAAATGTTCCAAAGATAAATAGCTGAGGTGCTGTTGTTCCAATTGCAGCCTGGCTTGTTCAATCGAGCTTGCAGCGTTTAAGCCTAGATAGCCCAGCATATTTTGAGTATATAATCTGTCGGCAGAATGCCCGCTGGAGCCGTGCATAAAAACAGTAATATGATTTTCCGCTAATAATAAGGCTGAAAGCAGAAACCACGGTAAATGACGGCGTTTTCCTGCATAAGATGACCAGTCCAGATCAACTATTACCTTGCCGTCGGCAAGATTTCCGGATTCCCGTACTGCCAGGACGAAGCCCGCCAATTCTTCTGGCGTCTCTTCCTTGACCCGCATCAGCATTAAAAAGGCACCCAGTTGTACAGGCAATACTTCATCCGCCATGATCATTTTCATGGCTTGATAGGCTTCTTCCCGGGTCAGCGGCCTGGAACCTTTTTTGCCCTTGCCAAGTATGCGGATATAGGGTGCGAATGGATGTTCCGACCGTGGGGTTTGCTCATGGTGCGTAAAATTCATAAAGGTAGCTTGATATAATGATCAATTAACAAAGCAGCGAACAGGACGGTTATATAAAATATGGAATAGCCGAAAGTCTTCATGGCCGTTTTATTATCTTTATTACGCATCATTAAAATAACGCAATACATAAAACCGATATTCAATAATACGGCGGATTCCAGATAAATCAGGCCGCTCATGCCGGTTAAATAAGGCAGTAGCGTAACAATGAATAACAATACAGTATAAAGCAGTATCTGCAAGCGGGTAAATTCCGGGCCGTGTGTCACCGGCAGCATCGGTATGCCCACTTTGGCGTATTCTTCGCGTCTGGCGATGGCTAACGCCCAGAAATGCGGCGGCGTCCAGACGAAAATAATTAACACCAAAAGCAATCCGTATGGATGCACTTCACCGGTCATGGCGCACCAGCCCAGCAACGGAGGAGTAGCGCCAAAAGCACCGCCAATAACAATGTTTTGCGGAGTCATTTTTTTAAGGTATACGGTATAAATAATGGCGTAGCCGAATAATGACAGGAAGGTGAGTATAGCCGTTAACGCATTGACCGTAAAAACCAGCAGCAGCATGGCGCTTACACCCAATATAATTGAAAAATTGATCACATTGGCCGACCTTAATTCGCCTTTTGGCAGCGGGCGATTTTCAGTGCGGCTCATTTGCGCATCGGCTTTTTGATCAATAAAATGATTGATAGCTGCGGCTGAGGATGCGGCCAGGGCGATGCCTATGATGCTGCTGATAAAAGGCACCAAAGGCGGTTTTCCGGGCACAGCCAGTAGCATGCCGACCATAGCAGTAAAAAGCATTTCCGCGACAACTTTGGGTTTGCACAGTTCAAGATAGTTCCTCCAGGAATGCAGGAGAGATTCGTTTGTCATTGATTAATAAATTCCAACTTTTCTATTATTCTATAGAATACAGTGAACAATTGATTATTGAAATAGTTAGACATGCTTAACATTTTTATCAAAGAGGGAGTTATGAAGAATCGATTAATAATCTGTGCCGCCTTATTCTGTCTGCCGATATTTGCGGCCAGTGCGGCGACTAAAGTGTCAGAGCATATTTTGGCGAATGGCCTTAAGGTGCTGGTTAAGGAAGATCATCGCTCGCCGGTTGCAGTTTCCCAAGTCTGGTACAAAGTCGGCTCAAGTTATGAGCCGGGCGGTATTACCGGCATCTCCCACATGCTTGAACATATGATGTTCAAGGGCACAGACAAGCATCCGATGGGGGAATTTTCCAGAATCATTGCAGAAAATGGCGGCGAGGAAAATGCCTTTACCGGCCAGGATTATACCGCTTATTTTCAAACCATGGAGGCCTCCAGGCTTGCGGTCAGTTTTGAACTGGAAGCTGACCGGATGCGTAATCTGCACCTGTTACCCGAAGAGCTGAAAAAAGAACTGCAGGTTGTGACTGAAGAACGTAGAATGCGCACCGATGATAATCCCCAGGCAAAAATGCAGGAGCATTTCATGGCGATGGCCTACTCCAATAGCCCTTATAAAAACCCGGTTATCGGCTGGCCATCAGATATTGCAAATTATACGGTTGAGGATCTTCAAGCGTGGTATCAACGCTGGTATGCCCCTAATAATGCGACCTTAGTCGTCGTTGGCGATGTGCAGCCGAAGGCCGTTTTTGATCTGGCAGAAAAACACTTTGCCACACTAAAGTCCAGCGATATTAAAGGCTTGAAACCGCAAACCGAGATCGAACAGCTCGGTATTCGTAAAATGACTGTAAAACTGCCTGCCAAACTGCCTTACATCATTATGGGCTATAAAGTGCCGGTATTGAAAACGGCGGAAAATGAATGGGAAGCTTATGCATTGGAAGTTTTAGCCGGCGTGCTGGATGGCGGCAATAGCGCAAGATTAAGCTCAGAACTGGTGCGCGGCAAACAAATCGCAGTTTCTGCCGGAGCGGGTTACGGATTGACAGCAAGACTCTCGAATTTGTTTGAGCTGGAAGCAACACCTGCTGAAGGAAAAACCGTAGGGAACTTAGAAGCCGCATTAAAGGACGAGGTAGCTAAACTGCAACTGAAATTGATAAGCAACGATGAGCTACGGCGCATTAAGGCACAGGTTTTAGCTAATGCCGTTTACGAGCGGGATTCAAATTTTTACCAGGCCATGCAGTTGGGTATGTTGGAGACTGTAGGTTTGGGCTGGCAAAAAATCGATGAATATGTAGATAAGGTCAACCAGGTTACTGCCGAACAGGTTCGGGATGTGGCACGTAAATACCTAGTTGAAGATCATCTGAGTATTGCTTATTTGGAACCTCAAACTACGAATGAAATAGCCACCGGCAAAACAGTAAAGGAAGATTAATATATGCGCAATATTCTGTCAGGTCTTGTTTTATTAATATTTAGCCAGCCTGTCTGGTCTGCCGCAAAAATTGAACATTGGCAAATACCGCAAGGTAGCCGAATTTACTATGTCCATACCGAAGACTTGCCGATGGTGGATATACAGGTTGCGTTTGATGCCGGTAGCGCGCGCGATGAACAACAGTTTGGTATTTCCGCATTAACCTCGGCGTTACTGGATACCGGGGCGGGAAAGTGGAATGCTGATGAAATTGCCCAACGTTTTGAAAATGTAGGGGCAAGATTCAGTACGAATGTCTCCAATGATATGGCTACGCTATCGTTACGAACCTTAACCGATAAACCCTTATTCGATAAAGCGCTTGAAACCATGCAGGTCATCCTGACCAAGCCGAATTTTAACAAGGCTGACTTTCAACGTGAAAAAAACAGGACATTAGCGGCTATAAAGCAAAGAGAAGAATCGCCGGCTGAGCTGGCAAGCATTGCCTTTTATAAAGCGTTGTACGGCAATCACCCTTATGCACATCCCGAGTCCGGCCTGAAGGAAACCGTATCAAGCCTTAAGCCGGAGGATCTTCGCAGTTTTTATAAGAAATACTACGTTGCCGCAAATGCGGTGGCGGTAATTGTTGGCAATTTATCCAGAAAACAGGCCGAACAAACGGCCACCGGTTTGCTCGTAGACTTGCCTGCGGGCCAAAAGCCGGAAATATTGCCGGAAGTGCCACTGCCTTTAAAAGCCACGCAGCAGCATATTGAGTTTCCATCCGCCCAAACACATGTTTTAGTCGGGCTACCCGGAACCTATCGTAAAGATCCGGACTATTTTAATCTGTATGTCGGTAATCATATACTGGGCGGCAACGGGCTGGTCTCCAAGCTTTTTAAAGAGGTTAGAGAACAACGGGGGCTGGCTTACAGCGCAAGCAGTGCATTTATACCCATGTTGCGGCCCGGCCCGTTCATGGTAAGTTTACAGACCCGCAACGACCAAACCGGGCAAGCCTTGCAGGTACTGAATCAAACCCTGGCCGATTTTGTAGCGAAAGGGCCGACGGAAGCAGAACTTAGCGCCGCAAAGAAAAATATTACCGGTGGTTTTGCCATGCGTTTTGATACCAATAAGGAACTGGCCGGTTATGTTGCAATGATCGGTTTTTATGATCTTCCGTTGGATTACCTGGATAATTTCCAGAAAAAAATTGAGCAAGTGACGGTAGCTTCCGCTACCGATGCGTTTAAACGCAAGGTTAATTTACAGTTACTGCAAACGGTTACGGTGGGCAAGACAGAAAGGAAAAGTGAGAAATAAGCTCAGAATTATCGGTGGTCAATGGCGTAGCAGGCAAGTGAGCTTTGTCGATGCACCAGGGTTAAGACCCACACCTGCAAGAGTGCGTGAGACGCTGTTCAACTGGCTGCAAAATGACATTATAGGCAGCCGCTGCCTGGACTTATATGCGGGTAGCGGCGCCCTGGGATTTGAAGCTGCTTCCAGAGGCGCAAAGTCGGTCACGCTGGTAGAAAATAATGCACAGGCCTGTCGAGCGTTAAAAGATACTGCAAACGCATTGGCTGCGTGGCAAATAACAATAGTTCAAATGGATGTATTCCGCTATTTATCAGGTGATGCCGAACCTTTTGATATTGTCTTCATGGACCCGCCGTTTGCCATGAATATTGCCGCTCAAACCTGCCAATGGCTGGAAGATAAAGGCTGGCTGAACAAGAAAAGTTTATGTTATGTTGAAGCTGAAAGTAAGCTTGAACTTAAAGGACTTCCTGAAAACTGGCGTCAACTTAAAAGTAAAACCGCAGGAGAAGTTGGGTATCACCTGTTTGAACATAATAGCTGATTATTCACCGCTCTCCTGCAATAATAGCTTTGTCATGTAAATGATCAATATAACTGTTTAATCATCAGTTAATCTTTGCTATTTTACAATGAACTATTAACATAGATGTTCACAACTATTTCATCAGCCTTAAAAATCAATTGGCATGTCAATATCAAAAAAATCCACTGTTTCGTTCATCCTGTTATCGAAAATAATAGTATTAAGCAGTCTACTCAGTGGCTGCCAAAATTTACCCCTACTTTTCTCCTCTGAACCTGAAAGTAGCAACTCTGTTGAGGTTCAGCCGCAAATCGAAACCATTCCAACCCATCAATTTCAGCTGGCGGACGATCAAAATATAGTGGGTACAATGGCAGCCATTCATACGCGGGAAAATGATACATTACCTGATATTGCCCGGCACTTTGGACTTGGTTATAACGATATCACCATTGCCAATCCGGCTATTGCTCCATGGATACCGGAATCGAACAGCCGGGTTCTTCTTCCGTTACGCTTTATTCTTCCTGATGC
The DNA here is from genome assembly GCA_028716975.1 of Methylobacter sp. Classification (GTDB taxonomy): domain Bacteria; phylum Pseudomonadota; class Gammaproteobacteria; order Methylococcales; family Methylomonadaceae; genus Methylobacter_B. The sequence goes on from JAQUOU010000039.1 coordinate 7,330, forward strand.
TCCCCATAAAGGAATTGTCCTCAATCTGGCTAATATGCGGCTCTTTTACTATTCTCGCCAACAGGGTAAAGAATTACTGACTTATCCGGTCGGAATCGGCCGTCAAGGCTGGAATACACCGATGGGACTTACCCGTATTGCCAGTAAAAAAGTGAATCCGAATTGGTATGTACCTGATTCCATACACCGCGAACATGCCGATAAAGGCGCGGCACTGCCTAAAGTCGTGCCCGCCGGCCCTGATAATCCGTTGGGGCGATATGCCATGCCTTTGGCCATTCCCGGTTATCTGATCCACGGCACGAATAAACCTTATGGTATCGGCATGCAAATCAGCCATGGCTGCGTGCAGCTTTACCCGGAAGACATTGAAGTATTATTCAAAAAAGCCTCCGTCGGGATGCAGGTGCGCATCGTACACCAACCCTATCTTGCCGCATGGGATCGGGACATGCTTTACCTGGAAGCTCATGAACCGCTACCAAAATGGGCTAGTAACAAGACACAGTTACAAAAGCAATTACTGAAGCATTTAAAGCAACTCAGCGCTAAAGCGATTGCATCTGTTGATTGGCATAAAGTCGAGCGCGTGCTTCAACGATCAGATGGTATTCCTACACCCATACTCAAGCAAAGCCCGGATATAGCGGAAATATCCAAAAATGCCCTGCAATTGGCACATCCCAGCCAGCTATATGAACAACCTGTTATTGAAGATTTAAAAGCCAACGATTGGTCCATGTTGGTCGCTACTTTCGATGACGAAACAAAAGCACAACAACTTGCTGCGATGCTCAATCATCAGGGACCGCCCATACCTGCACGTAAAATACAAAAAAATGAGTCCTATCAGGTTATCGCAGGTCCCTATAAAAATAAAAAAGAAGTAAAAGCCGCCGCACAACGTATTCGACTGGACTTTGAAATCAATGTTAAGACCTTAGAACCTCATTTAATCTCAAAAAACTAGGAATGAGTATCTTCTCAGGCTGATTTTTGGCTTTGTGTTAAATGAATATACCAATGCCAGTCTAACTTTAACGCTTTAGCGCTACTCCTAAAAAACCTTCTGCTTAATCAGTTTTTTATGATTCCGCACAAAGACGGAGCATAAAAATACAAAAGTCTCCCTTCTTTTGGGCAAAATTACATTCCTAAAATAGCATCTGTTTCTAGAATAAGTTTCCGGCAGGAGTCTAATCTCTTTGATACCGGGACTTTCCGGATATTTGCATCGAGCTCTAAAAGAACTGGCATATTAACTGCTTAATATATTACATACGCTAAGTCAGCGTTATGTATCTCCTCGTTGTGATTATGATTAAGGCACTGGCGCTTTATTCCTTATAGGCTTAAAGCGCTTTTTTTAGCGTTGAAATAAGGAATTGCGCGCTATAAACCGCCTTAACAACAATAGTTTCCATACTCAAAAGTACTCTTCTTAAATTACCAAGTTGAAATACCAGCCTTTTTAAAACAGCTAAAGGCGTAAATAACAAATCAACTAATCCTTTAACTCAATCCGATAGGCCTCAATCATTGATTTATTTGTGCTCGGCATAACCGATGCCAGATAGATATGATTATCATAAATGACCGGGCTGGAAAGTGGACGGCCTGCCCCTTGCATTTCCGCTTTGGCAATCAAAACGCCATCTTTTATGCGCACTCCGTAGACCGTGCCCTTAGTGCTAATATCCACAACCCATACAGAAGGATCACCCTGTTTACCCAGAGTGGCAATTACAGGTAGCGAAGGTTGAGTCCTGAAAGACTGCAGTGATCCAGGATTTGCAGGGTCGGGAAACTGCCAAAAGTGTTTAAATTTTGGCTGACCGTTTTCAAGGACAATTTTTAAGGCGACCAAGCCGGCAGGATGTGTTTTATCGGGGCTAAATGTAGGAATTACCACCACAGGCACCCTATCAATATAGGTCAGCACCGGTTGCGTGACTATCATTCCGGCCCATCCTAATTTACAAGGATCAGTCGGAGTTCCGCATACCTCTACAATTTGCAAACGATCATGTTGAATTCCCAGATGGTCTGCATCTATTAAGTAAGCACCGCCATCCTTGCCGGCTTGAACAATAACTGAACGGCCATTGTTCATATTGACTTTAACAGGCGTGCTGCCACCTAAATCATAATCCATCCAGGCCAGACACTCCCAAAAGCTTTTATTATCGCATTCCTTGTTGGCAGGCTTTATAGGAGTATTACCTGCTGCCAGCCGCGGAATAAAAAGATTCTTGCAGGATTCCAGGCATTTAATATCGGGATTAGCAGGATTAAAATTCGCGCATTGATGCTCATCACAACCGGAATCAAATTTCAGACCCGGTTTAATACGCATGACGGTATTGGCATAATCATGGCGGGCCAGATTAATTTGACCATTACCCGTGGGCACAAGTAATTCAAAATCATCTTTAGCAGCATAAATCTGGATACCGGCAGGCGTCCAGATGCCGCCTCCGCAGATCATTTCCTGTGTACCGTATGACATTGTCACCGGACATTCGGCTTCAGGAGTTGTGACCAGTGTATTACTTACCGCATTTTTTGCGCCTTTTTTCTGCCAGGCATCCATATCAATTTCAAAAATCCAGCCATGATAAGGTTGTGTATCCCCTGAGCTGCCAAAAGATACATAAACATAACCCAACTGCGATCCCGACTTAATCGTATGCTTTACTGCTGAATGAGAAAAGGCTGTGGATGGATTGAATTTTACTGTTGAATTACCGTTGGCTACCCATTTTTCCGCTGCTAAAATCAGAGCAGGAAAGCTTTCGTCAATTTGCTTCCGTATCAGGTCAATAACTACTACCCGATGACTGATACGCTCTCCCTTTTCGATACATTGATAAACAACAACCAGCTTATTTCCTATCAAAGCCGGTGTTGAAACGAGCTGAACGTCCTGGCCTTCAGGTGATGGCAACCTGTACTGCCAATTTACCGTACCCGTTTTAGTATCCAGAGCTGCAATAATTCCATTGGAAGCCGGTACAATCAGGAGCGGTTTACCCTGGGACCAATCAAGCACGGGCGAGGCAATAATACTCTGATCAAAGGTAGCGGACTGATTGGCTACAGAAGGAAATAGCCCCTCCAGTTTAAACAATTCCGGCTTGCTTAACTCCGCATGGTTGAGAGTATTGCAACTTATCAATGTCGCGCCCGCTATTAAAGCGAAAGCAGCAAAAATATAACGCACTGCAAATTTCATGGGTATTTTGCTTTATTATAATTGACGAAGAAAAAAATATTCGTGCAGGATTTTAGATGAAGGTGAGGATAACAATTATACTGTACGAGGCGGATAATTGCTCAGGGAGTAATTCCTAAAAAACTATGTCTCTTATAAAATAATTTTATTAATATAATGAATCACGAGGACTTACTATGCCTTATACCCAAGAAATTGTAGAAGAACTAAACATTCTGGTTCGATATAACCTGACTACTACGCTGGAGGGAATAAAGGTTCATAAAACAGCCGAACCCAGCATCATTGCCGCTACCCAACGTTTATATGATAAAGGCCTTCTATCTCAGGCAGATGGTGGTTATCTGACCCATTTGGGACGTAAAACAGCCGAACAGGCTCAAGCAGTACTGGATATACTCAAACCCGGTTAATCCCCCCATGAAACTTTATAGGGACTGGTTGGCTTCGAAACCTTCCTGGCCAAATATCAGGACTGCCACATCAATTTAAATAACTGACTATTATACCAGCACAGCATCTTCGCTATGTTACTGATAAAGTATGTCAACTGCATGAATAGGCGATGAATATTGTCACGGCAGCATGACTTGAACTGTAAGTAAATAAAAAAGGCTTAACGATAAATTCGTTAAGCCTTTTAATTATTAAAAAATGTTAGCAATCAAGCTTCAAATACAACCGCTGCCCTTAATTTTTTCATGGCATTTTGTTCCAATTGCCTGATTCTCTCTGCAGAAACGCTATACCGTTCAGCCAACTCGTGTAAAGTGGCTTTTTCATCAGCTAACCAGCGGCTTGAAAGAATATCCAGGCTCCGTTCATCCAGCCCCGATAATGCTTCTGACAATAAATCTTGCTCATGCCCTTGCCAATCTGCATTTTCAAGCAATACCGCCGGATCAGCGCCATGCTGTTGCAGATAATTAGCGGGAGCTACATAGCTTTCTTCAGTCGACTCGTCAACAGGCATATCAAATGACATGTCCCTGCTGTCCAGACGCTTCTCCATTTCATAAACGGTACTAAGTTCAACATCAAGGTCTTTAGCAATGGCCACCGCTTCATCATTGGTTAGCCAGCCCAAATTTTGCTTGGACTTGCGCAGATTAAAAAACAGTTTCCGTTGCGCCTTCGTGGTCGCCACTTTCACAATACTCCAGTTTTTAATCACATACTCATGGATTTCTGCTCTAATCCAGTGCACTGCAAAAGAAACCAGTCGTACCCCTATGTCAGGATCAAAGCGCTTTACGGCTTTCATCAGGCCTACATTACCTTCCTGGATAATATCCGGCATGGGCAAACCATAACCACTATAGCCTCTAGCTACATGCACTACAAAACGCAAGTTTGTCATAACCAATTCCCGGGCCGCGTCCAAATCGCCGTGATCTCTAAATCTTAAAGTTAACTCGCGTTCCTGGTCAGAAGTTAATTTAGGCATTTGCCGGACAACATTTAAATAAGCATCAAATGTTCCGACTGACAAATTAATTGGTAAAGCTAATGCGCTACTCATGTGTATGTGTCCCCCTATAAAACTTATATAAATTTTAGCACTCTAAATATTAGAGTGCTAATGATTTCTGAAGTTCAAGCTTAGGATTAAGCCAGATTGTCTTACAAGGAATTTTTTCATCAGTCCAACCGATACCGACGGCTATTAAAGCCACTTCACAGTGTATTAATTTCAGAATTATTTTACCCCAATGACTTTTCCTGTTCGGCATTAGCTTTTAGTAATTTTTCGTGCTTCCAAGGATATCTGGCAAAGCTTTGGTTTTAGTCTGCTATTCAGTATAGCTGCAGCTTTAAGCTTTTCAACAACTGTCAATTCTTTGTCGCAATAAGAGTGCAAGAATTAACGAGGTGCCTATCCTGTGCCTTAAAGGAGCAGCGGGTAATATCGAGAATTCGTCTCCCTGCAAGAACCTATTCAATATCTACTAAAAACTGTTGAAAAGAGGGGTAACAGGAAAATCTCCACCGGCCCTATGAATCGATAGCGGTTTATTAGCTATCCCTTTACATCTGGTTCTGTGCTAACCAAGCTGGCTTTAACAGCCGAAAAGAACGAAGCAGATGAGAACTGCATTAAGCATTGCAATCAGTTTAATTTTATTGATTAATGATTGCTCAGCCCAGTAAAGGCAAGCCCGTGTTTTACGTTGTAAATAGGTAGCGCGCACATTTTCTTTGAGGTTACGATAAAGGCCAGGCATTATTCGCCACAGGTAATAAAGCCCGTCGAACGCCATCGATAACATCACATAAAAAACGATAATTTGCGTTTCATGAAGGTCAGTATGAAAAAGATGTTCGACAATGTGATCCAGTGTGCTTTCAATGGATTCAAACAAAAGGTGAACAAGTTCACGCAAGTTATGCGTCAGGTCGAGCAATAAGCCGAATATTAGATCGGGCATGATAATAAGGCCGGCAATACCTAAAAGGTAAGATGCAGAGACGGTTTTTTGATAGGTTAGCGAAGTCATGAGTCTGTCCAGTGGGTGTGATAAAACTTTAAACCTTACTGTATATGAATCCGATAAAAAGTATTTTGAGAACTCTTTAATCTTTAGACCGGTTCAAATTTTTATTATCCGGAATAGCAAATTTCAGTGAATTTCAAAATTTTTCCGCCAATTGGTATAAAGCGCCATAAATACATTTTTTAAGCTAATGACAACCTATTGCGCCACTCGCTTAAATACCCCGTAAACAAACTCAATAAACTTCAATCTTGCTTAGCCGTATGCATACATTAAAAGCAGAGCCGGCAAAGATCCTGGTTGCGAGACTAACCTTATTCTTAAAGATCTAGGCAATGGTATAGATCGCGCACTATTGCCGACTCCGGATGCCAATTGAAGCGGGTTTCCCCGATAACTAAAACTTAACGATGGCGTCAATGGCTGTCTGGCCGCATTGATTTTATCTCCTTGAATCAGTTAATAAAACTAACGATTGACTTAAAGCAGGCTATATCCCATAATTTTATTGTGGTTATTAAAATAAACTTAATGAGGAATACGGTTATGTCGTTAATTACCTGGACAGCTGATCAATATGGCACCAATGTCGGTTTTGCCGATGAAGAACACAAAATTTTATTTAGTAAGCTCAATAACTTATATGAGTTAGCCACCGGTGGCGCCGCACGCACTGCCATAGGCGAAGCCCTGGATGATTTGATCGCTTATGTGGGGGGTCATTTTGCCCATGAAGAAAAAGAAATGCAGGCCAAAAATTACGAAGGCTATCCGGCCCACAAGGCCGAACATGAGGCGTTAATCGGCGTATGTGCCGGGTTGCAAACCAAGTTTCATGCCGGGGAGGCGGAAGTTACCGAGGAAGTGGGTCAACTGGTGAAAGGCTGGCTGGATAACCATATTCCCAATGTGGATAAGTTTTATGCCGGGGCGTTGAATAGTTAGTACGGGACCTCTTTATCCTAAAAGGCCTGTGAATGCCCGCATTCACAGGCCTTTTTTGTGCGTTCTAAATATGTTTGTCTGAAAAAAGATTTTACGCCCCAAGCTTAACTATACAAAAGTCATCAGGTAAGCAACAGGGAAAGTATTCTTTCTTAATGCTCTTTCGCGATAAAAGGCGATTGGCTGACTATCACTACCCAGATTCAATTACCATATTCCTGGGGCCAGTAAAATATCAACGAGGTGGTTTTTCTATCGCTTACCCTGGCCTTTTGACGCATTACCTTTCCGTCTTTCTCAGCGGTAACCATATATTTTCCTGGCTTGAGCCTGGCAAATAGATAGGGGCCGTCAGCGGCCGTTTCAAGAAGTGTGTTATTCTTGCCATCGGCAATCCGGACATTGACGTCAGCAATAAATTTGCCTGTCCTTTTAACGGCGAACAGCAGGTTCAAATTGTAATCACCTTTCATGGCCAACATTGCGTTATGCTCGCTTTCACCAATGCCGCCGCTTACGAAAGTAACATCATTCTGAGTCTGAGGTTGGAGTAATTGTTCATCTGCAAACGCATACAGGCTAAACAGAAAACATGGCAAAATCAGCAGATAGTATAATCGTTTCATAAATAATCTCCGTGATTATTGAAAGATTTAGGACACATGTATTAAGTCTACTCATAATATAATAAGTTTAATAATAATCGACTTCCGCATTCCTGTCTGTTCGGTACCATACAAAAGTAACGCTCGTAGTCGCCTCGATCCTTAGCTTTATTACAAGCTACTATTTTAAATGAGCGACAATACTGAAAAACAGACTACGCCGGCTTTTCTTGAGAAACCAGAACATCAGCGACCAGGGCCAACGCACTAGCCGTTCGATCCGTGGAAATGGCTACCAGACTATATTCTGAATTACGCTCAATAAAGCGGATGCTGCGCAATTCAATGCCCGCATCTGTAAATCTCCGGGCGATTCTGGCTAAGGCCCCCGGCTCATCGTTTAATTTCACCAGAATGGCATCTTCGGTGATAATGCGCATATTTTTGAGCTGGTGAACCGCTTGTAATGCCGCGTCATATTTATTGACATTCAGCACGACCACGACATAGTCCCCAACTGTTTCTGCATCTATCGATTCAATATTAACGTTTACAGCAGCCAATGCTTCGGTAATTTCGGTAACAACGCCGATGCGGATTTCAGAAATAATGCTTAATTGTTTCATAACCACCCCGTTCAGGTTAGAGCTAGCGGCTCTTCTTTTTGCGATGCAACAATATCGGCTATCAGATTGTCAATATGGCGAGTTTCAACATGCGGCATCGTTATGATATGGGCAATATTGTACTGGGAGGCAAGTTGCCATTTATTCAGTATGGCATCGTTGCACTTTGGGAATACCACAGTGATTGAGTTCTTGTTGCGCCAGGCGGGTATGCCCACCTTATGGAACAGTTTGACAGCATACTTGGCCGTAGTCAGGCAATGCTGAATAATTTCCCGAAATCCGTCACTGCCTTTGGTATGGATGGCGTACCAGAGAAACAGCGGGGTAATCGCATTTCTTGAGCCGGTTAGAGTAGTATCTAATGTTCCCACATATTCGATGGCGCGAGCAATGCGGTCAACATGTTTCTTCCGGGCCAAGGCAAGTCCGCACGGAATGGGTGAACCAATCATTTTATGGCCGCTAATGGAAATACTGTCAATACCGGCATTGAAATCGAATGGTTGCGGATGTTTGACAAACGGCAAAATCATGCCGCTTAAAGCCGCATCACAGTGAATATAATAGCGGGGGATCGCATTATCCTGCATGATTTGTTTTATCTTATCGATATTATCGATTGCGCCGGTCATCGTTGTCCCGATTGTGGCGAAAATAATAGGCGGCACATCCCGGTGTATCCGGATTGTTTCAGCCAGGTCCTGATAATCTATCTCGCCATTTTTCTGACTTTTAATCATGATATTACGGGCATGAACAATGCGTAAAATCTTGGGAACGCTGTAATGAGTCGCCTCAGAGTAATATACCAGACCATCGGGGAAAGTTTCGCGGGCAATATAAATCCCGTACATATTGCCCTCAGTGCCGCCATTAGTGACATACCCCCATATTTCATCGGGGTTGGCATGTGTCAGGCCGGCAAAATAACGGATAACCTCACGCTCATATTCATGGCTGTTAAGATGATAGCGGCTTTCAATAAAGGGGTCACCGACATTATTCATCGGCAAACCCAGAAATGGATATAGAGGAGTATAATCAAAGACCCGCGTACACGGATATCCCAGAAAGTGGTCCGCTTCTACTCGCAAGAACTTTAAAAAATCACTCAGGCGTTGCTGTTGATCAGGTTGTAACAGATGGGAACCCAAAGCAAAATTGATTTCATTCATATCAACTCCCTGGAATTATTGTTATCTGAATTAATTATCCCGACTATTTTCAAGCTAACCGGCAACAAGGTTTCTGCGCCAAATTGTTACTTAAAGGATTATCGCCGGGCTTTTCCGAGTAAACATTTGGCTCTTGAATTACATTTTTAGTTCCAGAATGGCATGCTGGAAAAAACAGCCGTAAGAATGATAGAAGTTAATGGGATTGAGGATTTCTCACTCGTTCCGAGGCATTAAAAAGTCGCAAATTATTTGACCCCATCGAATTGGCTAATCAGCAAATACACCACATGATTAGAATACTCTTAACCCGTCATGAATTAGTGTTTTATAATCACTTGAGATTCTGATTTTTAGTTTCTAAATAAGCCTTGTGCCCACTTATAGATAGTACTTATTAAATTAATTACACAAATCTGCCGCGGAGATAATAATTATGAAATTAACCTGGATACTTGTCGCCGATAGCGCCCGTGCACGTATTTTTACTACCGAGTCCTCCACTTCTCCTTTGGTGGAGCTTGAAGACCTTGCTCATACGGCAAGCCGTTTACTTGATCGAGAAATTACTTCTGATCTGCCGGGAAGAGTAAAAAGTTCAAACGGTATAGGACATGCTTTAGAACAGCCAACCGACCCGAAAAAGCACGAAGCCGACCTATTCGCTCATCACCTTGCCCATTGCCTGGAAGAGGCATATAACGCCAATAAATTTGTACAATTATTCATAATTGCCGAACCTTCTTTTCTTGGCTTGCTGCGAAACCATTTGCCTGAGCAAATTAAGAAACAAGTCTGCTTTGAACTGGATAAAAATATCACTATGCAAACCGCCGCCGATATTCGCAAACACCTGCCCACCTATTTGACGAGATCCATATAGGCAGAAGTCACATTTGTTAACCTATTTTAGAGCGGCTGAAACGTCATACTGTAATTAACTCAACAAATAGTAAATATTTTCTTCTCAAATTCAAGAAAAATGAGTTCAGGTAGAATTTTATATGAATTCATCTAAACTTTTTGTTCAGGCAGACTAAAAAAGACCGGCAGGAAACAATATGGCTCTTCGAATACTCTCAGGATTTATAATTGCTTTTTTTTTCAGCATCAACTCATGGGCTGAGGAAATACAAATAAATCCCTCTCACCCGGATCAATATACTGTTGTCACAGGTGACACCTTATGGGATATAGCCGGTAAATTTTTAAATCACCCCTGGCAATGGCCTGCATTATGGAATCAAAATAATCAAATTAAAAACCCTCATCTGATTTATCCCGGCGATACCGTTTATTTTTTCCTGGTAAACGGTAAACCCCAACTCAGCCTCTCCGGAAATGAACAACCTCAATTACCTACCGGTTCACCCTGCGTCTTAAAGGAAGAAGATATTAAAAATGGGCGCACGGACTTTGCTTTTTCCGAAAACGGAAAACTATCGCCGTGCATTCGCGAAACCAATAGAAAAGAGGCTATTAAGTTAATACCTATGGAAGCGATAGCTAAATATCTAATCTCGCCAAGAGTAGTGGGTGAAAATGAGCTTAATAATGCATCTTATGTTATTGGCTTTGCCGGCGAACACCTGATTGCAGGTGCTGGTGACAAACTTTATGCGCGTTCAATAACTCAGCCGAAAAGTTTGTCTTATACCGTTTACCGGGCTGGAAACACTTATATCAGCCCGGTAAACGGGGAAATTTTAGGTTATGAGGCAAAATATATTGCCGATTCCACCTTACAACAAGCAGGCGATCCGGCCACCTTATCTATAACCAAATCAACCAGTGAGATTTTAGTGGGTGACCGGCTAATGGCCAATGCTGAGCAGGATGTGGCGTTGAATTATTCCCCCCGGCCTCCCGAACACAGTATTAAGGGCAGTATTATCAGCGTTCTGGACGGAGTTTCCCAGATCGGCCAATATAATGTGGTAGTTATAGATAGAGGCACTAAAGACGGGCTCCTGCCAGGCCACGAACTGGATATTTATAAACGCGGCAATATGATCAGTGATTCATACAGCGCAGTAAAAAACGATGCTGTCAAGCTTCCTGATGAAATTGCCGGCACCCTCATGGTTTTCCGTCCTTTCGAGCGTATCAGTTACGCCCTGATTATGAAAGCCGGCCAAGCCATTCACGTCCTGGACAAAGTTCAAACCCCCTGAACATTACTACTCAGCAAACTGATAAGGACATACAATATTGGCTTGCCTTATCGCGCATAACCGGGATCGGCTGCAGAACATTTCTCAGATTACTGGAAACCCATACACCCGCGCAGCTATTTGCGGAATCCACCCAAGCGCTTTCCACTTTAGGTTTAAAAAGCAATAGTATTCAAGCCATCAAAAACCCTGATTGGGCGATTATAGATGCTGATCTCGCCTGGCTGGAACAAGCAAACAATAGCGTTATAAGATTCAATGATGCAAACTACCCGCTACAATTAAAGGAAATTCCGGATCCGCCGCCTATCCTGTTTGTACGCGGCAACCCCGAACTCTTGTCTTTGCCTCAAATCGCCATAGTGGGCAGCCGCAACCCCTCATCCCTGGGTCTTGAAACCGCAAGAAACTTTGCTGAAACACTCAGCCATTATGGTTTCGTTATTACCAGCGGCCTGGCTTTAGGCATTGATGCGGCCAGTCATCAAGGCGCATTAAATGCAAAAGGCTATACTATTGCAGTAGCAGGAACGGGGCTGGACCGGATATATCCTGCCAGACATAAAGACTTGGCTATCCAAATCGTAAATACCGGCGCCATGATTTCCGAATTTCCGCCCGGCACTACGGCCAAAGCCAACCATTTCCCCAGGCGCAACCGCATTATCAGCGGCCTTTGTCAAGGTTTATTAGTTGTTGAAGCCGCCAAACAAAGCGGCTCATTAATTACTGCCAGATTGGCTTTGGAGCAAAACCGTGAAGTATTCGCCATTCCGGGCTCAATTCATAACCCGCTGGCACGGGGTTGCAATGCTTTAATACGCGAAGGCGCAAAACTTGTCGAAACCACGCAGGATATTCTTGAAGAATTAAATCAATATAATCAACAACATGAAGAATATCCTCCCGTAGATATGCAATCAACACTTGACCTGGAGCAACAAACATTATTGAATCGTGTCATGTTCAGCCCCACTTCTATCGATGATCTGGTTGAAGATACCGGCGAATCCGTTGAAATTATTTCGTCCATGCTACTGATTCTGGAATTACAAGGCTATATAGAAGCATCCGCCGGCGGATGCTATGAACGCATAAAATAATTAAAACATACTATGAAAGAAAATATTTTTGATGTCCTGATGTATTTATTTGAAAACTATATGGAAGATGAAATTGAAATACTTCCTGAAAGCGACGTCATCAGGACAGAATTACTGGAAGCGGGCTTCGAACAGATCGAGGTTAATAAAGCCTTCGACTGGCTGGAATCGCTTAGTTTGCAAGGGGCCATAAAACCAACCGTTTCTCCTGCTTTTCGTATTTTCTGCAGCGAGGAGATTGCAAAACTTGACCTTGAATGCCGCAATCTCATTATATTTCTTGAGCAAAACGGCATATTGAACTCAGCCAACAGGGAAATTGTCATCAATCGGGCAATGGCGCTGGAAAATGAAGAAATCTCGATGGAAAAACTCAAATGGATAGTGTTGATGATATTGCTAAGCCAGCCGGATGAGGAACTCGCTTTTTCCCGAATGGAAGATATTGTTTATGATCTCATTCCTACTTATTTACATTAACATCCACCCGCCAAAATCCTGATTAAATGAGCAAGAATCTCGTCATTGTAGAATCGCCTGCAAAAGCCAAAACCATAGAAAAATACTTAGGTAAAGACTTTCAGGTTTTGGCCTCTTATGGACATGTACGCGACCTCATTCCCAAAGAAGGCGCTGTTGATCCTGAAAACGACTTTGCCATGAAATATGAAGTCATTGATCGTAACCAGCGCCATGTGCAAGCCATCAGCAAAGCGCTTAAATCCGCGGATACTTTATATCTGGCGACTGATCCGGACCGGGAAGGAGAAGCTATTTCCTGGCATTTGTATGAGCTGCTTAAAGAAAAAAATCTGCTGAAAAATAAACCCGTGCACCGGGTTGTCTTCCATGAAATCACCAAGAAAGCCGTTACTGACGCTATTGCCAATCCTGAGAAGTTAGCCATTAATTTAATCAATGCCCAGCAGGCGCGCCGGGCTTTGGATTACCTGGTAGGTTTTAACCTGTCGCCTTTATTGTGGAAAAAAATCCGCCGCGGCTTATCGGCGGGTCGCGTGCAAAGTCCGGCCCTACGCATGATAGTCGAGCGCGAGCTGGAAATTGAAGCCTTTAAAACTCGCGAATACTGGACCATCGATGCCGCGCTGACTGCGCATGAACAAGCCTTTAAAGCCAAATTGACTCATTTTAATGGCGAAAAATTGACTCAATTCAGCATCAATAATGAAGCGCTGGCTGAACAAACCAAACAAACCCTGCTGGCAGCGGCAGATGGTCAGTTGCTCGTTGCCAAACTGGAAAAGAAACAGCAAAAACGTAACCCTGCCCCGCCTTTTATCACCTCGACGCTGCAACAGGAGGCTTCACGCAAACTGGGTTTCACCACCAAACGCACCATGATGGTCGCCCAACAGCTTTATGAAGGTATTGACATAGGCGGCGAATCAGCCGGTTTGATTACCTACATGCGTACCGACTCTGTTAACCTCTCAGTGGAAGCGGTTGAAGAGCTGCGCAAATTAATTGCAGAAATCTACGGCGCTGAAAATGTCCCTAAAGAACCGCGCCAATTTAAAACCAAATCGAAAAATGCCCAGGAAGCCCACGAAGCAATACGTCCAACGTCTCCGCGGCACTTGCCCAGCAAAATAAAAAATCACCTCAGTATTGAACAGTACAAACTCTATGACCTGATCTGGAAGCGCACTATCGCCTGTCAGATGATGCATGCCACGCTCAATTTGGTCGCTGTTGATTTAACCTGTGGCGATGGCAGGCATATTTTCCGGGCAACAGGCTCAACCATTGCCACGCCGGGATTTATGGCGGTTTATTTGGAAGGAAAAGATGACAGCAAGGAAAATGATGACAAGGAAAGCTTTCTGCCGCCGCTGGAAGAAGGCCGTCCCGTCCCTCTTAATGATATTATTGCGGGACAGCACTTTACCGAGCCGCCGCCGCGTTACGGCGAAGCCAGCCTGGTTAAAACGCTTGAAGAACACGGCATAGGCCGGCCTTCGACCTATGCATCGATTATTTCGACATTACAAAACCGTGAGTACGTCACTCTGAACAACAAACGTTTCTATCCGACTGATGTCGGCAGAATCGTCAATAAATTCCTGACCGAACACTTCACCAAATACGTCGATTATGATTTTACGGCAAATCTGGAAGACGATCTGGATGCGGTTTCGCGCGGAGAAAAAGACTGGATTCCTTTAATGCATGCGTTCTGGACCCCCTTCACTACACTGATTAGCGAGAAAGAAGAAGGCGTTCAGCGCAAGGATGTAACGCAGGAAGCCATCGATGAAAAGTGCCCTGAATGCGGCAGCCAATTATCCATCCGCCTGGGGCGAAACGGCCGGTTTATAGGCTGCACCAATTATCCTGAATGTTCCTATACCCGAAATTTGAATGATGACACCGGCACCTCGGAGGAGTCCGAGATTGTGGAAGGCCGTGTCTGCCCCAACTGCGAATCGCCACTGGTTTTCAAAATCGGGCGTTACGGCAAATTTATCGGCTGTAGCAGTTACCCTAAATGCAAGCATATTGAGCCTATAGAAAAACCTTTAGACACGGGTGTCGAGTGCCCGCAATGCAAAAAAGGCAATATACTCAAACGCAAATCGCGAAATGGGAAGATATTTTTCTCCTGCTCGGGCTATCCCAAATGTAATTACGCCTTATGGAACGCGCCGGTAAAAGAAAGCTGTCCGCATTGTAACTGGCCTATTTTAACCCTGAAAGAAACCAAAAGACGCGGCGTTGAAAAGATCTGTCCGCAAAAAGAGTGCAAATACGCAACGCCTTATGAAGGTGATCCGGCCGATATACAAGGGCCTGTGGAAACAGCTGTATAACTCTGGTAATTAGTAAGTCTTTTTATTAAAGGGTAAAATTAGATCTCAACATGAAGTATTGGAATTTCAAAAAACAACCTGATTACGTACAACTTTCAGCCAAAGTAGCGCCCCTCAAGTAGCCGTCATACCGGCAGGGATTGCCGCGGTATCCAGAACACAAGGATGTGACTCGCTACCACAGTAGTCACTGAGATTACATCCGTGTAGCCTGGACCCCGGCAATCCCTGCCGGGGTGACGCCCCTTGGGTAATTCGTGGGCTCATCATCGTTCGATTTGGCTGAAGCTTGTAAGTAATCGGGAAAAACAATGGTCGAACCTTCGTTCAGCCTACTCCGTCAAAATGCCTTATTATTCAACTTTTAAAATAAGAAATGCAGTCCGCCACATCAAGGCAGGAAACATTATCGCCTACCCTACGGAAGCGGTCTACGGCTTGGGCTGCGACCCGCTTAATGAAACGGCCGTCATGGCTTTACTCGACATTAAACAGCGCCCGGTAGAAAAAGGCCTGATTCTTATTGCCTCGTCCCTGGCTCAACTACGACCTTATCTTATCCTCGATAAAAGCGTACTTGACCGCACCGAACCAACGTGGCCGGGCCCCGTCACCTGGGTGATTCCTGCCCGGCCCTGGGTTCCCAAATGGCTGACCGGTGCACACAAAACCTTGGCCGTCAGAGTTACAAATCATCCCATTGCCAGTCAGTTATGTGCTCACTATGGCTGCCCCTTGGTATCAACCAGCGCCAATCCCAGTACACAGCCTGCTATTAAAGATTCACGGAAACTGTTAAAAACTTTTGCCGCTTTGGATATTTTCATGCTTCACGGCAAAGTTGGCGGCCTTAAGCAGGAAACAGCTATTTATGATGCAGTAAGCGAAAAACAGCTTCGCTGATTGCAAAACACTCTAAAAACACTCTATATATAAGGTGATTTTACTCGCAAATTTTTTGATGCTTATCGTTCTATCAGAAATGAGGTTATTTAAAAATTTAACAGTGAATCAACTAGTCATTGATGTTACCTATTTTTATATAAAAATATGTTTGATTTTTTAGAATCTAAACAAACGCGGCTTACTAAAGATTTATTTTTTGCGTTGCAAAAAAATAATTTAAGCGAAGTAAAAGAACTGCTTCTACGAGGTGCCAGTCCTCTTTATAAAATTAAGGGGAAGTGCGCGACTAGCAATATTGTCAGCATTGAAGCATTAGAAATTTTAGTTCAGGCAGGATGGAATCTATCTGAATCTGAAATAGTAGATAATTTACTTGATACGGCAATATTAATGGAGCGTGCTGATATTGTTAATTATATTCTTTCTAACAATTGGTCATTCAGTAAAGAAGCATTTATAAAACGAGTAGATTCTTATCATTTATCAAAAGAACTCTATAAGCTTTTAATTGACAGGGTTTTTGAGGAATATACTAAAAATGTCCCAAATAATTTTTTTATCGATATAGATAAGACATTATATCGGTGCATAAAAGGGGGGTTTAACAAAGGAGCGAAATTTATAATTAACAATAGGCCAGATTTTCCTGCTGCCTATTTTAGCTTGGCCTGTCAAGAACCAGCTCTGGTTGAAACTATCTCATTAATGCTGGATAAAAATCCGGCTCTTGTTACATAAGACCAATATGCCGATGCTCTTTATAATTTAGTAATCTTTAATCGAGATATCGAGCTTTTAGATCGCTTTATTTCCCTAGGTGCCAAAACAACTACGGGAAAATCACAAATTTATGGACGATCTTCTCTTATCGAACGAGCATTAATTTGGCCCGAAGGATTCAAGTTGATAATCAATAAGGCTTGCCCAGATTTTCCAGATATTGGATGGGCAGCGATGGAAGCAATAGGAAATACTGAATATGAAAAGGAGGTTAGAAATATTTCTGTTTTGGTTTCAATAAGGAAATGTTCTTCTGAAGAAAATCAAAAACTAGCCTACTTTCTCTGGAAAAGTGCTATTAAACATGGCAATTCACAAGAAGCTGAGATTGTATCTCATAAATTTAATCTAAAGCCTACACAAATAGACTTAAATGGCGACCTTATCCCATTATGTTTAGAGCATAGAGGCAGATACAAAGACGATATCGAAAAATGTTTAGTGTCTCTAGCATACTTGATGGATCATGGCTTTCCCCTTAAAGGAAGGGATTTATTCTGGCAAATGAGCTGTTTAACAGAAATTGGTTCAACAAAATTAATTGAGCTTATCTTAAAAGCTAAGCCTGATAAAAGCTGTATCAACATAAAGAATGAACATGCCGTTTCTCCCCTTGATATCATTAAACGTAAAAATACCGAGGAACGTGCTAATCCATCTAGCGACGTAAAGGCGCATAATTTGAAGATATTGTTAAATTATTGTGAACAAGACAACTGACTTTTCTAAGTTAAGAGTGAGGGCATTGTTAATATAATATAGTTTCTAAATCACCATTCCATTTCAGCATTAATAACCTAATGGAATATTTGAGCATTTCCTGGCTTTTGCTGTAGCACTTTGATTTGCGTCGCAGCCGTGCCAGGA
>JAQUOU010000040.1 GCA_028716975.1 Methylobacter sp.
GCTTCCGTTAGTTTTACTCGATATAATTTTGCTGGCATTGGGTAGGTCTTCAATTTCATTATGTTGCCGTAAGAAATTGAGATATTACATTAACTATTCACCAAATCAAGCTTGGTGTACTACTAGCACTGAATATGTATCACAAATATCAATAGGCAAAATATTAATGAATTGACTCATATTTAACCATCTTGCGGATAGCTCTTGGACAGCAAACTCATAAGGGCACATGAAGTGACTATAATACTTGAGCTCCCCAGGCAAACAGTTAACTAACTCATTTCGCTTATTTATCCCCCAAACACAGTCACATGTATGTAAAGAATGTTGTTGATTTAAAGCATCTATCTCTGAATAAATTGTTTCTTCAAACAGCAGAAATTCGCCACTAACGATTTTAGCCAATCTAAAAAAGTTAGCAGATCATCATCATGAAAATAAATAAAGCTTTTCCTAAGTTCATTTCTTATTGGATAGCTAAATTTTTGGATTTCAATCCGATCGGATGATAAACCAGTGTTAGTAAACAAGTTATGCACATCATTGGGTATTGGTTTAATCAACCCCATTTTTTCCGTTATTAAGAAATAGTCACTTCTACTTAAAGAAGTTGGATAATTTGTAAAGCTATTACATCCTATGGACGCTAACCAAAACTCAATTTTTTTTGTCAAATAAAGTTCATTAAAAATTAACCAATATAAAAAATTATAGAAAAATTTATTTTCTTTAATTTGATAATCCTGTTGATATTTCCCTTGCGATAACTCCCAACCTGGACAATGAAGATCAAATAATGAAATAAGAATATTTAGATAGTTATCAACTCTAGCACCAGATGAATATGAAATATCTTTATACTCAAGTTCAATGCGATGAATTGGACATTTCCTAAGCCACTCTTTTTCATGAAAACATGCATGATAACCATCAGCTAAACAAAGAGAGCAATACTTTATTTTTTGGGGATGAAATTCAAATACTTTTCGGTCGAATTTTGGCCATTCTGTATTTACTGGGTTAATTTCGAATACACTCTTAACTAAATAAAGTGGTTCATCCAAAACGTGGGAGATTATTTCTGACCTACCTTCAAAGCTTATATCCCCAAATTTGAGCAAACAAGGAAACCCAAAACGCTCTAAACTGTCGAGGTTTTAAATGATTTAACCGACAAAATTTAGCCGCAAAACCAAAAGCAGATTCGAACCCACTTAATCTGCCTCTGCCCCAATTGATTCTAAGCTCCGTAGATTTAGAATTCCTTTTTTTTCTTTCATTTACAATAGGCATTTCTCAGGAAATTATCCTCATATGATCGGTAAATCTTGTTTTAGCTATCATTTGAAGCCAGCTTTTATATTCCGTTACAGTTTCCCATACATCCCCTTCTCCCATGCGACGAAGCGCTTGTTCGATGGTATGTGAAATGTGCTGCATAGGCAGTTCAACTTGGTATCCCCGCTTTCCTTTTAGATTTGGGGGTAATAACTCAGTAAATGAAACCCAAATTTCTGATGTATAATTTGTTAATCGTTGACCTTTTTCAAAATCATCCGCTGCGAAATAATTCACATAACTGATTCCGCTTTTTTCGGGCCACTGCGAATCTTCATCATACCCATTAAGCACGAAGGCTAATTCTTCTTCCGATGTGATTCCCCTAAAACGCCTGTCACTTGCAAAAAAACGTGCGGCAATATGCGCGTTCCCGGTTCTAGCAAGATAGTCAGGTTGGTATTGAAGCCCATAGGAACCAATCGAGATGACACAGAAACGAATGCCTTGGTCATCCAGGGAGTTTTGTAAATCTAGCAACCACTTCCATTCCTTTAATGTCATTTCTTGTGCTTCATCTATCAAGAACAAAACATAGTTGTCTCTTGCTGCTCGCGCTACCGTAAGCAGTTGTTGCTCAAACAAAAATCTGGCAATGCTTTTGGTTTTTTGTTTGAGTGGATCATAAAACTCATAATTTGCGGCGCATAATAATTCATTCCAAAATTCGCGTTCACTTATTGAACTTTCACGCCTACTCCAGGCAACCAAAGGAATCGTACGTTTAAATCGATCTTCTAAAATTATCCTTAAAAACCATTTAATTGCTCTGGTTTTACCGAATCTTGATGTCCCATAAAAATGACCACCGCTTATTCCTTGATCAATCCAATCGCCAATTGTATTAATCATCTCATAAGAGGGGGGCGTCCATATGGCGTATTTCCGCTGTAACATGGGATGGCGGTAATCTATCTTTTTACTCATGAGAACCAATATCCTTAATCACTGACTGCCATACGCCGAGGTGGGAGGGACGGCTTGTTGGTGGCCTCCAATTTTGTTTCATCAAGCAAGTTATGTTGATGTTCTGAGTTTTTTTGGGCTTCTGATTTTAATGCAAGTTCTAAAGTAGACTTCCCAATATTTTGGTCTGCTTGCTGCCTTAAAATACGTCGCAACTCAAGATAAGCTGGATGAACTGGTAATTTAGAATGTGGTTGAGATTCGGCATATTCCATAAAAGCTTCTACAGCATCAAGTTTGGATGCCATAAAAAACTTTCGTTCACATAAAGCCGCATTGATTGCACGGCGAACTTTAATACTATGGGGCAATCTATGCCAAGGCGGACTTGCCCTCAGCACCCCAAGCGTCTGTCCACTTAATGTTGAAGCCTGTGCGACTCGGGCATCATCTTCCAAATGATTGATTACCCATATGTAATTATTTATTAAATCGAATCTTTGTTGTAATGTCTCATTTGTGTATTTGGCTCCATCAAAATTAACAAAAGGCTTACGACCTTCTTTGAGACTTCCATTAACTCGACATTTTTTTCGATATACTAAAATTCCTTGTATCGTTTTTTCGTCTGCGCGTCTTAATGAAGTGCTTTTACGGGAACAAATAAATTGAAGATATTCAAGCGGAGATCTATGCCCTAGACCAGAATGGGGGGTGGCGTTATAGTTAGCTATTAACACATCTAAGAGTTCCTCTGCATATTCCATCTGAAACTGACTTGTAATTGCAACCTTGTCAGGGTCTCTGCCTTTTTTATCACTCGGTTTAGAACCGGTTGTATTTGTAAATCTTTGGAAGCCTTTTGATGAAAGATTGCGAAAAAATGTCTCGATGAACGGCCTGTCATCTTTACTTCGACGGCAGGAATAACCAGCATAAGGTGTTATTAGCTTTGATCCGACCACATCTCTTAAAACAGTCTCTACATGCTTGCAAGTTTCAGCTAGAGCTCCATCTACATTGGTCTCATCCCAACAAATGCCTACGAAATCACTTGATATGCCTGATGGCAAGGATGCGCCCTAAATATAAGCATTTTCACTAAATGTGATAATTTTTGGTTTCCAAGGACTAAGGGCATGTTTAAATGCACGTAATACATCATCCTTCGAAACTTCTTTAGCCATACTCAGGTAATATCCTAAAATAGCCCTTGAAACAATTTCAATTATTACTATGACCCATATACGGTAAATTATTTTAGGATGATAGTCGCCATCCAGTGTTGGCATCATCACGCAAAATCTACCATCCAGCTTATGGGCATCCATTTCGACGCGTTGAAAAATTCTTTCTACTGGGCGGTCTACTCCGTCACCAGAAATGAGCTTTTTTTCAACATCTGGGCCACCTAAAACCAATGCAGCTTGTTTCGGATTTTCTGTTAACACCCGATTAATATATTTACAGATACCAACATAACCCATGCTTTTTGTATTAAAAGGCCATTTATTACTTTGTTCATACCCGAGTTTACGTAATTGATCTAAAAACCATTTAAATTGAGCTTGCCTTGGTTTTTTGTTCTCACCAAGCGCATTTTTCACAGGGGCTTTTAAGATTTGTTTTTCGAAGGAAATGCGAAGTTCGGGATGTTGATTAAGAACGGTCTGCAATGAACCAGCAGAACCGTATCCGTATGAATCAATTTTGATTGATTTGTTACGAGAGTAGGACTTGATTCTAATATGAGGTATTAACCCTCGCCAACCATTTATAAGGCCGTCTGGATGCGTCACTAAGCATCGTTCTGTCAATAATCGATAGACTTGAACAAGGCTTATGTTGTATTTCGATCTTAAGGTTTGGTCAGAAAAACCGCTCAAATAGGATTTGACTGCTTCTTTACGATTTAAATATTGATTACGTATTTTTGCAGTAAAAGCCCCTTCATCAGGGGTTGGCCAATTCTCAAGATCATCAAGGGTAATGCTAGAACACCCCTTGATTCTGCGTCCCAAATTCATTTGAATATCGGGTAAAGTTGAGTCCGCTATCATAAGACACAGCCTCGCAAGAAAAATTATTTAGTAAAAAGATTAGCTAATTTTTTACATCCTATTTACAAAATTAGTTAAATTCTAATTTTTTTTACAAATTTAATTTATATTATTTGAACTAAACTTGTAAATAACTTTTATCAAGTTCCTGATTTTTCTATGGCTGAATCTTTACAACTTTAGTTACATCATTGACTACCTTTTTTGTTTAATACAAAAATTGGGATCATGCAGCCCGCTATCATGCAGCCAGCCAAAATAAACCAGGTTGTGCTATTCCAGTCTACCGGATAGACATCAGCCCGGACGGGTTCGCTGATGCCGGGAATGCTGGGCAAATCGCCATCGCCGCCATCGACTTTTAATTGCGCTTTCATGCCTTTTTCCATATGTTGCGGCAATTCGCAATGGACGAGGTAGGTTTTCTTCTGGCTCGGCACTATCAATGACGCTTTCAGCTCACCTGCGCCGTAAAGCTCCAGATGAAACATGCCTTGCGGGTATAAATAACCGGGCAGGCCATGAATCATCAGTTGATGGCGTATCTGATCGTCATTAATAAAGCTGATATTAATTCGCGAGCACGGCGCTACATCCCATTCCTGCTGATCAAATGCAAACATTTTCCCGTTGAATTTCAGCGCATGCTTCCGGCCGGCATGGATGGTGATATTGACATCACCGGAGACCTTCTGGCAGTCGCGAGGCAATGTGTCACGATTGGCATTCATGATCATGCCTTTTTCATCCATCAGCATCCCGTCATGATTCATCATGGCGAAGGATGAATCAAAAACTGCCAGCATCAATAAGCCAATCAAGATCAGCTTTAAGCCAGTGTGCATTTTCATTGATTTTGTTTCCGTCTATAGACCAGTGCAATAAAAATAAGCAACCCTGCAATCAAACCGGACACTAATCCAAAAATGATGATGCGAAGGTAATCGGGCGCAACTAATCCGGCTTCGCCCAATAGTTGCGTAAAATCACCTTCTGCCCAGACTGCCTGCTGCTTGGCATAGTAATCCTTATTAAATAGCTGGCCGAGTAAATCACCATGCATTTTCGGCATGCCCTGTTCATCTATTAAAGGTTTGTAGGCCAGGATTGCCATATTGCCGCCCGGCTCCATTCCATCGGTGGTTGTGCCTGTTGCAACATGATCATGAAACATCCACAAGCCTGGGCCGTAACTGTTCAAGCCATCATTCTGGGTTTTCAGATGCAAATCAAGCCGTTGAGCCGGAGCGATATCAAATACATCCCGCGTCAACTGTAAGCCTGCCGGTTGTTCGACGCCATCATAAGCGGTAATGGCGGCCTTATGCCCATGAAAATGAATCGCCACTGACGAGCGTTGGGCATTGGCGATACGCAGCTTGATGTCTTCATTTTCAGCAGCGACAATCATTCCGTCACGCAATGTATAGGGGAAGGAATGCCCGTTCAGCATGAAGTAATTTTCAAATGATTCGGTCATGTTATAGTCGCGGCTCATTTTGTTGACGATAAGTCTCGGATCGTTCGCACCCTGGATGATATGCGCCAGTTTTTTATCGACTGACTGATAATACAAATCATATTCCTGGCTATAGGAATTCTTTACCGAAACCGATGGATGGCGAACCTGCCCTGCCCCGATATTAAAAGTCTGCACCCAGTTGTCGGGCTGGTTTTCTTCCACGACAAACATGCCGTTCAAACCCATCATCATGTGCTGCGCGGTTTGCACATGACAATGATAAAACATGGTTCCGGCATGCCGGGGTTGTATTTCGTAGGTATGGCTTTTACCCGGAAAAACAGGCTGGTCTTCCATGCCGTCATTATCTTCACCGGCCGCGGTGTGAAATGGATGATCAACCCCATGAAGATGAATGGTGTGAGGTAAATAGTGGGTATTTTCCAGGGTGATATAAACCTTGTCGCCCTGTTCGGCGCGAATCGTGGGAGACGGCGCACGCAACAGCGGATTAGCCACAACCGAATTAAAATTTTTCAGCGCCATGCCGCGCGATTTGGGTGCAAAAACCCAAAGTCCCGGTTGAATGCCAGGCGCGATGTCGTAGGTATTAATCAGAAAATCGCCATCGGGAGTCGCGCCATTCAGCTCTACCACTTCCAATTTGATGTGGATAATATCCGGATCGCCGTCACCGTCCAGATCATCAGTCATTGTCAAGGCATCCTGGGACAGATTGGTTTGCATCAGCGTAGCCATAGTCACATTGTTGGCGCCTTTGACGGAAACAGCAATATCATAGGGATTATCCGGTTCACATGACAATGCTTCATCAATTTTTACGCCATCAATAACCTGCGCCTGCCGCCATTCCGGATGTTCATTAGAGCAAGGCTTTTCTACGCTGCTTGTTTCTCCTGATTGATGATAAACCGTTGCGGGTGGAAAAATTCCTGTTTTCTGTGATAGCTTAGGTAAGAACTGAACAGCAATGGCGGCTAATAGGGGAATCAGCAGAATTAACAAAATAAGTATTCTTTTGGTCATACATCGACAAAAATGTCTAAAAATCTATTGATTGTAAAGGGCGGAGCGGTTAAAGCCCAGTTGTGATTTATAATGAAGGCTTTTGAAACGCGTAAATAAAATATCTTATCAATCTAAGCCTGCTTAATAATTCAATGGCTGCTGTTTCAATAATGGCAAATATACTGGAAACCTTTCTTTGTTGTCCAAGCCGCCTTATATAGGTGTAGGTCGGCAAAGTATTCAACGTGATATCGCGTGCCAATTGCAGATTAAACTGCGTTTGAGCAGCCAATTTCCGGTAGTGTTCCGCACTAAACTGCACATTGCATTTTCCATAAAAACCGACACTCAACCGTTCCGGCAGTTTTATTCGGGTAAAAGGCAACACTATAGTTCCAGGTATAAAATCAGACAGCGCCAGATATCCGCCCGGTTTGAGCACTCGGTGCGCTTCTTTAAAAAACTGCTTCCGGTCAGGGAAATGAAAGATACATTCAACCACTAAGACCACATCGAATGACTGGTCAGGGTAAGGTAAAGCGCAGGCATTGCCCTGCTCAAAGTGAATAATATTATCTGTTCGGGGGTTGACACCTTCCCTTGCACGTTCTAACTGACGCTCATCCAGGTTCAGCCCTGTCAGATCCATGCCTGTATAATACTCATTGATATGGGCTATCGTTCCGCCAAAACCGCAACCGACATCCAGCACTTTGAGACCGTTTTGAATTTTCCCAACCCGGCAAATCTCTTTACTTAAATTTTCTGTCGCCTGTTCAAAATCTGCAGTTGTCAATGTCGCTAACTCGGGGATATCCCAGTATCCCCAATGAACATGCCTGCCAAAGCTTTTTTCTATAATTTCATCTCCGGCTTTCAATAATGCCAGCAAATAATCGAAATAAGGTAATTTAACCTGAGCGAGATTATCAGGATTTTGCAATGGCTGTGGCCGGCCTTCCTTAAAAGCAGGGTTGGAATCGTTCACTAAAAATCTCGGCGAATATTATTTATACCAGGCACGAAAGGATTTAAATGATCAGAGAAACTGATTTTATAGTAGAAAATGCAAATAATTTTTTTGCAGGGATCATTTAACCGACTATGCTTATGAATCTCTGGATAATAACAACTGAAGTAATATAACAGCTATAACTCACAGGCTGATTGTACGCCTTTTCTCCCGTTACCAAGTCGCTATTAGATAATAATTTTTATACTTTTTAAGATTCTCCAATAATATTTATCTCCAATAATATCTATTGGGAGAATGAGAATATATGAGATTTTTTAAGCGAGTCTAAACTCTTTTAAGCAGAAGGTAGAAGTTTTTCTTCAGTGTGCCACCGTACGGACATTATAAAATAAATATGGGAATATTTATTTTATAATGTCATTATGAATGTCGGCTATAGGCTAGATCTTTACTTAAGATAAAAGGTAATATGAAATAATAGAATTAATCGAGGCTTTTGCTCAAAATATAACTTATTCAGTTAAAAATAGTGGAAGTTTCTGGCGAATAATTAAATAACAGGAGGATTGAGAGCAGGAGAGAGTTTAAAAATTATTACGTGTGGGAGAGTAATGTTTTCTCTCCACATTGAGAAGGGGAATAAAATGAATATTAATAAAGAAGAAGACCAACAAGGATTAAACAATATTAACGTATTACCTTGCTGCTCTCAGTTGGAAGCCGAACCGGAACTAAACATAATTGACCATAACAACAATCTGACATTTCCGGTATTAAAACCTACGCAAACTAAAGAAAAAGTCGATATTGAAGCACTTTTTCAGGCACGTTTGCAACGGCAGTTAGAATGAATAAACGATAGTCCATTGCCATTAACAATTCTATAGGCTTTGCGCCTAAACTTATACTTGCAAACAGCCGGGAGCGGCAATATTGGCGGTGTCATCCTTTTTATCCAGTAATTTCGTAATAGGCGTATATGCCAGCCTTAAACTTATTTTCTGAAGAATGAAAATTTACACAATTTATCAGTGAACTTATTCACTGGCACTAGCCTCGGGCTTCTTTAGACTAAAGTTATTCCACCGGTCAATGTCAGATTAGATGACAAGCTAGACAAATAACGAATGTCATAATTTATATTTTGCCAGTGAGCAGTGAAAGCTATACGGGGCTTTTACTACCTGTTTGAAGGGAATGGTAGCCTATAAAAGCTTACCGTCGCCTGTTAGAGCTCCGGCAAGCAACGGACAAAATATAAAACTTTTGGTCAACTTTCATATGCCGCTAAATTTAAAGAGAGGAAAATTAAATGAATAATAGGAAAAAAGGAGTATCTGAAGATCTATCGAATATAAATAAATCATCGGGCGGCCCTCAGCCGGATACTGAACCCAAAAATAACGTGTTTGACTTTAATCAGCTAAGGTACTCAGTGCCCGAGTACTACGGATCAAATGATTTATCCGGGGATATAGAAATATTATTTCATACACGTTTGCAGCACCATCTCCAATGAGGCAAAGATGCAAACGGTGAAATAATTATGACTATTCAGGATTTTTCTTTTCCGGAACAAATTTTATCCTGCAAAAATATAATCTAAAAAATGGTAGAGAAATGACCAATAAAGAAATAATCATAAACTGATTGAAGCATCCCGGGAGTTGGCAAACCCGAATAAATGCCATGCATTTACATTTATGTTAGAGAAACAAGCCATGTTTCAAAAGTGCAGCGGAAAAATTCGTCTATAAGAGGCTGCGGATTTGGCGCATGCTCAAATCCCCATATATGAATATAAAATTGCCGCTTGCTGGAAATGTTTGGCTAAAGATAGTATTTCTTAAATTAGTTGAGCAATTTCATTCGCTTATTGATAACGACTTAAACGGTGTGACCAGATATAATCAGCTGACTGGTAATAGGCCATATCCTCCAGCACCAGCTGTGACTCTGATTTAATATCGACCTCTTTATGCTTCCCTAACGGATCATCAACAACATCAATCTTTTGTTGTGGTGATAAATATACCAGCTTATTATCTTTAAACAGCCCAAGTTTTTGATAATTACTGATCAATGCCCTGCCCTCATCTTTCTGCATCGTCAGAATATCCCGGCCATAAAACTGACTTTCATAACTGATATTTAAAAGCCCAAGTAAAGTCGGCGCCACATCAATCTGGCTGGAAAGCGTGTCATTTTTTATTGCCGGCACATATTTTGGCGCATAAATAAACAAGGGAATATGGTATTTGTCTACGGGAAGTTCGGTTTTACGTGCGCTTCCGGCACAGTGGTCGGCCACCATAACAAAAATAGTGTCATCAAACCAAGGTTTGGTTTTGGCAAGTTTAATAAATTCCTGAATGGCATAATCGGTGTATTTAACCGCACCTGAACGGCCACTACCTGAAGGGATATCAATTTTCCCGTCCGGATAAGTATAAGGCCGATGATTACTGGTGGTCATAATCTGAAAAAAGAATGGCTTATGAGCTTGATAATCCTTGTCGGCTTCTTTTAAGGTACGGTTAAAAGTGATGTCATCCGAAACACCCCATGCATTGGAAAATGTCACCTCCTGTTCTGTTAAATCAGTTTTATCCACTATGCGATAACCATTGTTGGAATAAAAGGCATTCATATTGTCAAAATAACCCCGGCCACCATATATAAATGCAGTGTCATAACTCCGTTGCTGTAAAACCCGGCCAAGACTGAATAGTTTGCCGTTATCAGGGCGTTTGACTATGGCTTGGCCCGGGGTAGGCGGAATGGACAAGGTTAAAGCTTCAAGACCTCGAATAGTGCGAGTGCCGGTCGCATAAAAATTAGTAAACAATAATCCCTGTTTAAACCATTCATCCATAAAAGGGGTTATGTTCTCCGCCCCCCCAAACGATGCTAAAAACTCGGCGCTTAAGCTCTCAACAGTAATTAAAACAATATTCAAGTGTTTTTCGGCTCCTGCCGGCTTAATCATGCGCTTGATATCATAAGTACTCTCGCTAGTGTTTATTTTGCCATCTACCGCCAGCTCATTTCTAATTACTTCGGATAGCAGCTTGTCATCGCCCAATTTGTAAAAATGCCGGTAATCAAGCTCATTATTTCTAAAAGCCGAAAAAAATTGATAAGGGCCATTAGCTGAAAGCTCGTTAAGATAAGTATTCGCGGAAAATTGATACCAGGATGAACCTACTGCTGAATAACTTATTACCGGCAAAAGCAGTAAAACTGCGGAAATTTTTAATCGTGCATAAAAAGACTCGCGGGCATTAAAGCTATGGGAAAGTCTTTTCCTTACCCACAGAAAACACATAACAGTAACAATTAAAATACCCGATAGTAACCAGCCTAGCGGATAAGATTCAATAATATTGCTGACAACCTCATGAGTGTAAACCAAGTAGTCCACTGCAATAAAATTAAACCTGACGCCAAATTCATTCCAGAAAGTCCACTCTGATACCTCAACAAAAAACAAGGCATACAAACAAATAATAAAACCGGTAAAAACAATTAGTTTGTTAATTTTACTGTGATACATGCGATTAGGCAGAATCAGTAAGTAAAGTACGAATGGAATTAACAAATAGCTGAAAAAAGCCAGATCGTAAGTAACGCCCAAAAGGAAAGCCATCACAATTTGGTAAAAGGGCGCGTCAATATCGGCCATTTGCCTGCTCAGCAAAGCTACCCTGAGCAAAGAAAAAACTGCCAGATTAATCAATAAAAACAATAAAATGCTGCTAAACCGTGACTTTGAAAACAATACAGATAACTTTCTTTCTATACCCATGTAGGTTGTTTCCTGAAAAATAAAATAAATAACAATAAGGAGGAAAACCAGCATATAGCCAGCGAAAACGTATCATGCTGGATACATTGTATCCCCAACCTGATATTCTCGGTGAGATTCGGCTTCAGCAACAGTATTTTAATGAATGCCATAATAACTGCGCCAGTAGCGTTTTGAGCTCATGACTGTCATTGCCAGTAAATCCTCACTAATAGGTACCCGCATTGTTCAGCAGAAATAATCGTAGGATAAACCCGTTTTATATCTTGAAGTCTCTTGTGCAAGTTTTAATCTCGAACATTTTTGGTTATATTTCCATTTCCATCGATCGAAACGCTAAATGTATTACCTGATGAGCTAACGGATAAATCATATTCCTCACCCGAACCGTTAGGGTTTGCAATTACTACCGCTTCATTGATTTCATAGCTGTTAAAAGCGGCTTTTAAATTATTATCAACCTGCGGAGGGAGTATATTAAAGCCTTCAATCCTTTGTCCACTCACATAAAAGTGTCCGTTAAGTCTATAAAGCTCAATCAGCTTAGTTTCTCCTTCCTTAAAGTAAACTTCATATACCTCCTGGCCAAAATGTTTTTTTTGTTCAGCCGTAATATCTAGTGCATTCGGATGTCTTTTATAAACTTCCGCCATTATTTTTTCCGGAATGTTTTCTTTAGTAATAATTTCAGCATTGACGGAAAGTGAAGAAATAGCCCATATGACAAGACTTAGATTTAAAATATATTTACGCATTGACCTATCACCTGTAAGTTATTATTAAAATTATTGGAGGGCGCCCAGCGTCATAAATTAACATATTCCCCTTGCCTGTGTGTCATTGATCTTACCTCATAATATTTCAGATCACTTCCATAAACAGAAAAGGGCCGCCGTAAGTTAAACAAAAATAACAAAACGCCAATCCAAAGGATGTACCTTTGCTAAATAAGAACATACGCCTCAATATATAGCTGATAATTGCCAGATACCAGATTATTAACATCACTCCCAGATAGAACGGATAATCTTTATATTCTGTCCTTTGCGCAAAGATATCCATTATTTCAGTACCTATTCCCAGCGTAATAATAAAGTTTTCACACATGAAGATAGCAGTCAGTAATTGATTGAAATGGGACCATTTTTTAGTTAATAGCAATAGCATTGCTATTAATGACAACGCAACAATCACCCTCATTGATACTTCTAGGGTGCCATCAGCAGGATCACTGATAAGGCCTTCAACAATGATTCCGGATACCAGATAAAACACCACACATTTCCATAAAAATGATTGGGAAGGATGTAGTTCAGCGGGATTACTTTTAAACCAGCAAAGCAAAAGATATTCTTTTAATAATTTCATGGATGTGCCGCAGGAATTTTGACCCAAAGAAAATTTAATTATGTTTGTTATATTTTTCCCCTCATTTATCAGAACATACAGGCTGTGGGCGGGAACCAATACCATTGGACGCAATTGAAAGCTTCTAAATCCATTCTTCCATGACTGATAAAAGCCCGCGTATATTAACCGCCTAATCTTATTTTTCCAACTTTTCGAATACAGCCGTTGTATATGAGCTTTATAAAGCTTGAACAAGAGTGGGATTAGGTAGACGTATTGCAAGCAAAAGGTAGACGTATTGCAAGCAAAAGCTGCAAGCAAGAGGATTTTAAGAAAAGAATTAAGTTGTTACAGTTATAAGCGGATGCCCATTACAGCCAGCTTAATCGGAGACAGTGTTGACTTGCCTGCATTTAACAATAATGAGGATTTTTACAGATTTTAAGTCAGGTAAAAAAATATTCCCGGAAATAAACAATTTAAGGAATATACAGTTTATGCTGAACGTGAGCAGGGATTTACGTGGTCAAACGAAAATAAATATAAAATATTTTAAACCGCGATACCAACCTGTAACGCATCAAACCAGTCCAAAAACCGTTTAACATCATCACCTTTAAACATCCGTCCATGTTGCGGAGCCAAAATGTCAATATCCAGGTTTCTTACCCGCTCAATCCAGGCTCGTTTTGCCTGATTTGAAGGCATCCACCGCTGGTGAAAAAAGCGCATTTTTTCGATATGAGCCTCAAACTTTTCAACAAACACAGGTGCGTCCGGCGTTTCCAATGCTGTACCGACATCCCCTGACATCAGAATTTTTGCTTGTGGATCATACACATGAAAGTTACCTGAGGAATACAAATAATGGGCAGGAATAAGCTGCAATTCCACGGAATCCAATTTGATCGTTCCGCCATTATCTGCAATCGGCGCATAACCTATAGAATCACAGCTATAATGGTTTAGAAATTCTTCCCAAATTGCCGGCGCATGTAGCTTGGCGTTCGTCAACGCCTGATCCCATAAGCCCAGTGATGAAATAACATCAGGATCCGGATTTGAAGCAAATAAATCGGTAATTTGCTCCACGGGCGCAATATGTAATACTGCCGCCATCATCGGAGCAAACAACTCCACCCCGCCGGGCTCCAAAAGCAGACAGCGGTTAGCGGTACGTACGGCATATTGATTGGTATCAATTAATTTAGGCGGCTTACCTGCATCGCGGCCAAACATTATCCATTGGTGCGATCCTTCGTATATTTTAGTCATTTTCATAAAAAAACAATGTCTCCAGGATTATCGATTTTAGCTTCAGGTATTATGGTAAACAGATAATGCCATTCTGCAACGCTGCACATTATCATGAATGGTATGTGCGGCTTTATCCACGCTTTCAGCAACCGCCTGCAAATTTTGCAAATATTCGCCGGCTTGCGATGCTTCAATTCTTGAATTTGCTGCAATTACCCGTGCCGCACGAGCATGGTGCATAACAGTTTCAAGTTGACCCAGCAATAAGGCTACATCCCGTTTAAATTGTCTCTGACACTCATCCATCCTGAGCTTCGCATTACTCACCGGCACCTCCATGGAGGCGGTATAGACGGCGGTATCTGCAAGTTTTGCCGCCAGCTGAAATCTATTATAGGCCGATGTCCTTCGGTATTCGTTAACCGTTACTCGATATAATAATAACGCGGATACATTAATATTCGTAACCAGCTCTATTGTTTCTTTAGCCAATTCATTAATAAAGTCTGTGATAGGCTGAAATCCTTTTGCTTTATCACCGGCCCGAAATGCAATGGCCTTGGCATTGGCCGCCGCCAGGGAAATTTCCTTGGCTACGACCATTACCGCAGTTAACTCTGAGGTAATCGAAGCAACTGCAACAAACTGTGATTTGGTTTGATTTGACATTTAATTATACTGATCGAAAAGACCTAACAGTGTGAATATTTTCATACCATACAATGTTCAGTCAGTTAATTGGCAACCCCGGCAATGCTCAGCTTTTTTTAAACCGATTTGTAAAAATATATGCTCAAACTAAAGCTAAAATTTTGTCCGCAACCTCTGCCAGCGGCACTACATGATCAGTACAACCCAGTTTGAATGCAGCGCCGGGCATACCCCAAACTACACTGGATGCTTCATCCTGTATAATGGTTTTGGCGCCGGCCTCATGCATTTCTTTCATGCCGGCTGCGCCATCCATACCCATTCCGGTTAACAAGATACCTATTGCATCAGCTCCTGCACATTGAGCTATCGAACGGAATAAAACATCCACTGCCGGTTTATGCCGATTTACTGGCAATCCGTCGCTTAACTGAATGATATATTTTGCACCTTCTTTGATTACCATCATATGGCGGTCACCGGGAGAAAGATAAATATTACCTGCTTCAACCGGCTGGTTATGCTGGGGAAGGCTAGCCGACATTTTGGTTATCAGGTCAATATGCCTAGCGAATGATTCGCTAAATGCCGCCGGTAAATGCTGGGTTATAAAAACAGCCGGAGTATCGGCAGGTAGTCCTTTAGCTACAGTTTTGATGGCTTCCGTCCCACCGGTCGAAGCACCTATCGCAATTATCTTATGACGGGGATTAAGCTGTTTTTTTAAGGATGCGGCGGTGTTAACGGAAGTATTAAATTTTGTTGTCCCGGAATTCAGTTGTTTTATTACTTTATTTTCAGCTTTACTTTCAGCGTTTTTGACATTGGCACGCGCTGCTATTTTTACTTTGGCGATTATCTCTTCAGCATAGGCATTGAGGGTATTGGCAACATCGAATTTTGGCTTCGGTATAAAGTCTACCGCCCCCAAGGCCAATGCATTTAAAGTAATGTCCGCACCTTTTTCAGTGAGTGTGGAAATCATTATTACCGGTGTCGGCCGCAAACGCATCAGATTCCGTAAAAAAGTTATGCCATCCATATGCGGCATTTCGATATCCAGAGTCAACACATCGGGATTTAACTGCTTAATCAGATCTCGAGCAATAAGAGGATCGGCCGCCATGCCCACTACTTCAATATTTGGCGATGAATTCAAGATATCCTTCAGCATTTTCCTGATTAACATCGAATCATCAATAATCAATACCCGTATTTTATTCATGCCCTTCTCTTAAAAAAGCTCAACATCACCTTCAACAGGTGCATTTTTAATAGCGTTAAAATACTGTCTTTCCCTTTGAGCGATTGTCTCATTGTGCAAGTCCCGTATTTTTTTCATCTGGACTTTCCCTGTCCCAGGAAAATAAACTACCTTTCTTGGATAAATATCACCCAAGTCTTGAGAAATTAACTTTAATCCTTCTGCATCAATATAGCTCAGGACAAACTCAATATTTTTTATACCGACATCGGTTAATGTGGGAATAATTTTCCCGCCCCCAAACACCTTCACCTCTAAATTCTTTCGTTTGCCGCCGTTACTCAGTATAGTATTAATTAAATGCTCCATTGCATAATTTCCATAACGGTTCGCATTGCCGACAACAGCTTCATTGCCTTGTTTTAGTTTATCGGCATTGGTCTCAGGCAGCATAAAGTGATTCATGCCGCCAATCCCCAAATCCTTGTCCCGAATACAGGCGGATATGCAAGATCCTAACACTGTCGTGATCAATTCGTTTTCCCGGGTCACATAATATTCACCGGGTAAAATTTTGGCAGCCATAATCTCATTCTGTTTGTCCCAGTAGCGATTGATTTGATCAAAACCCTCAACCGAGGGATGGCTGATACCGTTATTAGAATTCATTAGACATTATTTATTTTTTCCGGTAACTGGTGCTTCCAACCAACTCAAACTCAGTTGAAAGTTGAGTTAGTGACTCTGAATGCCCGATAAATAACCAGCCCTTGTCAACCAGCATTTGTGCATATCGTTTTGCCAACGTTACTTTGGTTTCACGATCAAAATAAATCAGTACGTTGCGGCAAAAAATAAAGTCGAAGCGGTTTTTCATAGGCCATTCTTTCATCAGGTTCAATTGTTTAAATTGAATGATTTGTTGTAATTGAGATCTCATTTTTACTTGCCCTGACTGTGTTGATTTACCGCGCATAAACCATCGTTTAATTCTTTCCTCGGATACGCCTTTTGTACGCTCCGCTGCATAAATACCATCGATTCCTGCCTGTAAAACATTCGTATCGAGATCGGTTGCTAAAATTTTTATGTCCCAGTCTGCCGGTACGTTTTCCATCAAAGTTATAGCTAATGAATACGGCTCTTCGCCGGTAGAACAACCGGCAGACCATATTCTGATTTTTCGCGAGCTTTTATTTTTGACTAACAGTTCGGGGATAACGACCCTCTGGAGATAGTCAAAATGACCGTTCTCTCTAAAAAAAGAAGTTAAATTAGTAGTTATGGCGTTGATGAATTCAGTAAATTCTTCATCGGGGTAATTTTCAAGATACCGGCAATACTCCTTAAAATTTGAGAAGCCAAGCTTTCTTACCCGTTTGGAAAGCCTGGAATAAAACATATCGAACCGTTCATCAGGTACCTGAATGCCCGAATGCTCATTAGACAGTTTTCTTAAAAAATTGAAATCATCAAACGTGAATTTAAATTCACGCTCTTTCTCCGGCGTTGTCATACGTTAAACTGTTTTAATGTCAGTCAGCATATTCTTACGCCTTAACCTCAAGTATTTCCAATAAACCCAGCAACTTGGCCGACTCTATAAATCTCTGCGACGGTAAGGCAAAAATAATTTCTTTTTGCAGCTTGACCGCAGTCTTTTTCAGGGCAACGAATAACTGCAACGTGGCGGTATCGATTGCTGCCACAGCAGCTGAATTTATTACAATGGTACTGTTGACGGCCAGAGAGCTTTTCAGTTTTTCATGTAAGATGAGTACCTTTTGAATGGTTAAGGTAGCTTCCAAATTAATTTCTGCATCACTTGCACTATCTTCCGTGCCACCCTCTTCTAAATGGGAGCTTAATGAAGCGGCCTCATCGTATTGCTCTTCATCTTCCTGATCGGGCATAATTTGCTCTTCCTCAGGTTGATCTTTAATTTCTCCGGCGTTGTCATCCATCCAGGCAAGCGGATCGAAACCAATTAAATTATTTTTTTCATTTGTCTTCATACATCACCCTGCCTTCTAGAAAATCGGTGGCAAGGCTACGAAAATCACTTGCTGAACGACTTTTAGGACTATATTCCAAAATGGTCTTGCCAAAGCTTGGACACTCTGCCAATACTGCCGCCTCTCTAATAATTGTCGCTAATACCTGTCCTGGAAAATACGAACGCAGGTTATTTAACACCTGACTCGATATCCTCCGGGTTGAGGCATAGCGAGACATCACTAATAATGCCTTGTATTTCTTCTGCATAGTTTTTTCAAACCTCTTAACCGTACTCATTAGGTGAGATAGCCCTTGTAAGGCCAGAAAATCGCTGGTCATCGGTATTAAAATTTCGTCAGTTGCTATTAATGCGTTTGCTATTAGCAACCCCGATGACGGAGGACAGTCTATAAAAACAAAATCCTGGTCATTAAAGTTTTCATGCAAGGCATTCTTAAGCAAAAGACCCCGGGGCAGGCGGCTTTCAGTTAATTGTTCAATTTCCCTGAGTCTTGGCCCTGATGTAATCAATTGCAGATTATTCCTAACGGCTATAATTTGTTGTCGAATATTTTTTTCTGCCAGCATCGCCTCATCAATTCCGCCCTGCTGTTGCACGCGAATCCCAAAAGAAACTGCCAGATGTCCCTGCGGATCAAGATCAATGGCAGTAACTTTTTTTCCGGCTTCCGCCAATGCATGGCATAAATTTACTGAAGTAGTGGTTTTGCCAACGCCGCCTTTTTGGTTAATTATTGCGATGACTTTCACTTTTCACTCCATGTCATCGATACTCCCAATCTCATCAGGATTAAGTAATTTGTCTATATCCAGCAGCATAATCATCTTTTGCTTATAAATATGCATGCCCCGCATATAACGGGTATTAATTCTGGCGCCGAAATGCGGAGATTTTTTAATGTCTTCCACTTTGATATCCAGCACATCAGATACAGCATCGGCTACTATCCCCATTACGAAAGAACTTGCGCCATGCTCAACACACAGCACAATAACAACCGTTTTTGGAGAGTACTCGCTACTTGCCAGGGAAAATCGTTCCCGCAAATCCACTATCGGTACAACAGATCCGCGCAGATTTAAAACCCCTTTAATAAAATTTGGGGTATCAGGAATTACACGAACGGCTTCCCAGCCCCGAATCTCCTGGACTCTTAAAATCTCAACACCGTAGGCTTCTCCTGCCAGTTGAAAAGTTAAAAATTGTTCTATGTGATTCCCGTCAGCCTGCGTATTACTTCTCATTTTTAAGTCTTCCGTCGGTTTTAAAGCACAGCTTTACCATAAATTAAAACTCTTCCCATTCATTATCGGCGCTTGCCAAATCTTGAGTTACAGTCCTTATTTCAGGTCGCTTTACAGGTGAATTCTGAGGCTTAAGCGCTGGTTTTTTGGCTTTTGCAGGAACTGCCTGAGAAGTAACTTTAAAGAAATTGAGCAAATGAGCCATGTTTGTAGATTGCTCGCTCATAGAAATACTGCCGGCCGCCGCCTGTTCTGCCAAAGCGGCATTTTGTTGGGTAATTTCATCCAGTTGCGCAACAGCCTTATTGACCTGCTCAATACCGGCAGATTGTTCTGCGCTCGCTGATGCAATTTGAGCGACGAATTCACTGACTTTCGCGACGCTGGCGACAATATCATTAAGCGCTGCGCCTGTTTCATTGACAAACGCGGTTCCCGCACGAACCTTCTGCACACTACTTTGAATCAATTCGCTACTTTGCTTGGCGGCGTTTGCACTGCGCTGAGCCAGGTTGCGTACTTCGGTTGCCACCACCGAAAATCCGCGGCCTTGCTCTCCAGCCCTGGCTGCTTCCACGGATGCATTTAATGCCAAAAGATTAGTCTGGAATGCGATTTCGTCAATAACACTGATAATTTGAGCAATCTTATTGCTGCTTTCATTGATTTCCTGCATGGCCGCAATGGCTGAATTAACCACTTCGCCCCCTCTTACGGCTTTTTGCTTTGCAGAATTGGCAACTTCATTGGCCTCATGGGCATTATGGGCATTATTTTTTACAATGCTGGTCAGTTCTTCCATGCTGGCCGCAGTCTCTTCTAAATTGGCCGCCTGTTGTTCAGCCCGTTGTGAAAGATTGTTGTTACCGCTTGCAATTTCTTGGGATGAATTGTCTATAAAATTAGCCGCATCCCTGATTTGTATAAATACTTCGTTGAATTTTGCAACGGCTTCATTGATATTATCCTTACACTCACCATAAATACCATTATACTGATGGGTAATATTCCTGGTTAAATCACCATTGGCAAGATTCCTCATAATGCTGCCAATATCGGCAAAAACACGTTCAAGCACCTGGTTGGTAATAGTTTCCTTAGTAACATCAGACGCATATTTGACCACTTTATACGGCTTGCCGTTGACATCCAGAATCGGATTGTACGAAGCGCGCAAATAAATAGTTTTACCGCCTTTGCCGATACGCTTGTATTCGCCTGTATCAGCCTCGCCCCGGTTCAGCTTTTCCCAAAACTGCCGGTATTCAGCGCTCTGTGCAACACTTGGCTCAGCGAATATGCGATGATGCTGGCCCTTGATTTCGGCCAGGCTGTAGCCCATGACATCAAGGAATAAATCATTCGCAGTGATAATGGTTCCATCCATGTTGAACTGGATGACAGGCTGTGATTTGCTGATGGCCTCAATCTGGCTGACAAAGTCCCGGTTTATGATGTCCTTTTCCCTAAGATGCATTTCGTTCTCCTTGCCGAAAGCTATATCCGAATTAAACTTTTGGCCTAAAGCGAACAAGGCACGGTAGCTATCACCAAACTGATCATTTCGGTCCAAATCCAGGGAACTTTTAAAACTGTTATTCAAATAGCGATAATAAACACCGATTAAAGTCTCCAGGCTATTATGAACTAACCTGTACAGGTTAACGGCAACTACTGTTCCTATGACTAGCGGTAACGCAACCAGCGCCAATGCCACATAATTTTTTGCTAAAAATAATTGATACATCAGGAACAAACCAGGCAATAATAGCGCTGTTAATGCCAGCGCGCCTTTTTTCCAGATAGCCATTTCCCTGATCAGCTTGATTTTTGCAGCCCAGCCGGCAAGCCGCATTTTTGCCGTATTGGCATTAAGCTTTTTGTATAACTGCTCAGCTTTTTCAATTTGTTCACGGCTTGGCGCATAGCGAACAGAAAGATATTCCTGCATCTGTCCGTTACCATAAATGGGGGTTACATTCGCCTCAACCCAATAATAATCGCCGTTTCTAGTTCGATTTTTTACTATTCCTGCCCACGGCTTTCCATTTTTCAGGGTTTTCCATAGATCCTCAAAGGCAGCGGGCGGCATATCAGGATGACGAACGATATTATGAGCTGAATCGACGAGTTCATCACGGCTAAAGCCGCTGATTTTGACAAAGGCATCATTTGCGTAGGTAATAATTCCTTTTAAATCGGTTTTTGTAACCAAAACCGTACCTTTCGGCATCAGAACTTCTTTATCTGTTACAGGCATATTGATTTTCATACTACTTCACCCTAAAAACTAAGCTATCAGCAAAATAATTTTTAATTGTCATGTTGATCCAAATCCTCTAATTTGAGCAGTTTTTCTACATCAAGCAACATTACCATCCGTTCGTTGACCGATATGAGTCCGGTAATAAATTCATTACTGACTTTAGTGCCGAAGTCCGGGGCATCTTGAATCTGGGTTTTATCCATGCTGATTACATCTGAAACCGCGTCAACCACCGCTCCCATTGTGCGTATTTTGTTACTGCCACCGGTTTGCAGTACGACAACTACGGTCAACAGGGTATATTCAGCGATTTTGAGATTAAACTTTTCCCTCAAATCGATAATAGGCACAATGGAGCCACGCAAATTGACTACGCCTTTTTCATACGGCGGCACATTCGGTATCCTGGAAACAGGCTCCCAGCTGCGTATTTCCTGCACTAGAAGAATATCAACGCCATATTCTTCCTTACCTAATGTAAAACTTAGATACTGCACAGCATTTTCCATCTGTTTGCTGTGCTGGGATTTATCAACAGCTTTATTTTTTGCTTCTTTTGTCATGAATGTTACCGGTTTGAAAGACGTACCAAACCCGGCACATCAAGAATGAGCGCCACTGAGCCATCGCCTAAAATCGTGGCTCCGGAAACGCCTTCTATGCGCCGGTAATTTGCTTCCAGGGACTTAATGACAACCTGTTGCTGGCCCAGTAAATCATCAACAAATAAACCGCACAAAACGCCCTGGCCCTCAACGACAACAAGAACGCCTTCGGTTGTTTTTTCTCTATTGACAGGTTGCACATTAAAAATCTCATGCATCCGAATGATGGGTATGTATTGATTGCGTAAACGAAAAGTTTCACCTTTCCCGGCAACATTATTTAGCATTTTTTCAGTAATATTGATTGACTCGATAATCGAAACCAGGGGGACGATGTAGGTCTCACTCCCTACTGCGACTGATTGACCATCCAGAATTGCCAACGTTAACGGTAGATGGATTGCGATGGTTGTGCCTTTACCCGGCTCCGAAATTATTTCTATATTGCCGCCTAAAGATTGAATATTTTTCCTGACGACGTCCATCCCTACGCCGCGTCCGGAAATGTCAGTAAGTTGTTCAGCAGTTGAAAAACCAGGCATAAAGATCAATTCAAAAGCCTGTTTATCGGTAATAATGCTGTTTTCTTCAATCAAGCCTTTTTCAATAGCTTTTGCAATCAGCTTCTTTTTATCCAGTCCGTGACCATCATCAATAATTTCTATAACAATATGACCGCCGCGATGATAAGCCTTGAGCTCTATGGTTCCGGTTTCTGGTTTGCCGGCGGCTATCCGCTCTGCCGGCATTTCTATGCCATGATCCAGGCTGTTTCTTATCAAGTGAACTAATGGATCATTAATCACTTCAACCACAGCCTTATCGACTTCAGTATTTTCTCCTACCAGTTTCAACTCAATTTTTTTGCCCAATTTAGTACTGATATCATGTACTAAACGCGGAAAACGGCTAAACACAAAACTGATTGGCAACATCCTTATGCTCATGACGCTTTGCTGTAAGTCTCGGGTATGACGCTCCAGTTGAGCAAGTCCCCTTTTCAACTGACCGACCTTTTCCATGGCGAAATTTTCACCCACCAAACCCAACATTGACTGCGTTATGACCACTTCTCCAACCATATTGATTAAAGCATCAATTTTGGCCGTATCCACCCGGATAGAGCTTGAAGCTTTGGGAGTAACTTTTGTAAGCTCCCGCTCGGATTGCTGAAGAACAGTCTCGCCGTCATCTGCGACCCCCTTGCTGCTAATCCCTGGGACGGGTATCGGCTTAGCCTCCGGTGTTATTACAGGCTCTAATTTAGGAGACTTGTTTATAACCGGAACAGGTTTTGCAGGTTTTTTAATAACAAGCTGCTGAATATCCAGCTCGCAATCACCTTCAACCCAATTAAATATCTCCTTTATTTCTGCTAAAGGAGAATCTCCTAATACTTTTAAATCCCAGGATATATTGCATTCTTCGGGATCCATTTCATAAAAATCGGGCAC
The DNA here is from genome assembly GCA_028716975.1 of Methylobacter sp. GTDB lineage: Bacteria > Pseudomonadota > Gammaproteobacteria > Methylococcales > Methylomonadaceae > Methylobacter_B. The sequence continues at coordinate 23,631 of JAQUOU010000040.1, forward strand.
ATCCTGGACATTCGCGAGGATTGTCAACTCGCCAAGCTCAGCTAATTCCCTGAACATTCTTACCGGATCATTCCCGGTTTTAAGTAAATCCAGGTACGGGCAAAAAGCAATTTTCCAGCCTTGCTGGTTCAACTCAACAGCTTCATCATCTACTGAAATATTTACTTCTGCTTCTGGTTCTGATTTTTCTTTTATTGACTTGACTTCAACCGGTACTGATGTATCTTCGCCGGCACTGCCGTTAAGCTCAATTTCCAGAGAGCGCTTGTGCTTGGCTACGCTGGCATCATTAACACTTTGCTCATTCTGTATTGCTGTTACCATCTCCCTGAGACAATCAACTGATCCAAGCAACACATCAACGGCAGACTGTGTCACCTTTCGGCGCCCATCACGCATTTCATCGAGAAGAGTTTCCATCACATGCGTAAAATCAGCGACACTGGAAAATCCAAAAGTACCGCTACCGCCTTTAATAGAATGGGCTCCCCGGAAAATGGTATTGATTTCTTCCGAATCAATATTCCCTGTATCAAGATTTAGTAATCCTGACTCCATTGCTTCCAGGCCTTCGAAACATTCTTCAAAAAAAGCCTGCTGGAATTGTGACATGTCGATAGACATAGCCTTACCTTAACATCTCTAAGTTCATTGAAACGAAAGCTGCCAGTTAACCCAAAACCTTCTTGAGGGTCTTTAATAACTGGTCAGGATCAAAAGGCTTAACAATCCATCCGGTCGCGCCTGCCGCTTTGCCCTGCTGCTTCTTTTCGGTTCCTGATTCAGTCGTCAACATCAGCATGGGGATATACTTATACTCCGGCAATAACCGCAAATCCCTGATCAGGGTTATGCCGTCCTTATTTGGCATATTGACATCAGTAACTATGCAATCGAACAGTCTGGATTGCGCTTTAATTAAGGCATCCACGCCATCCACGGCTTCTTCGACCTCGTACCCAGCACTTTTTAAAGTAAACGTAACCATTTTTCGCATTGAAGCTGAGTCGTCAACTGCAAGAATACTTGCCATTGTTTTCTCCATTAATTTCGAGGTTGAAAAGCAAAATCATATTTTTGTGGGAATGCCCGTATTTATAATTTTGAAGTATAGTTTAATTTTTTTTTTGTGTTGCACTTGTCAATAGCTGATGTTACGCATCGGCCCTCCACCTATTGTATTCTGTCAGGATGAAAAAAACAGAACTTGAGTTATACACGGATTATTTGATCAGCACATTTGGATCGGCGACAGCAACCGGAGCGTCGGAGATG
>JAQUOU010000041.1 GCA_028716975.1 Methylobacter sp.
CTCGAAACTGGCAACGATTCTTACCGGTTTAAACAACGAAAAAAGCAGCTGAAAAACAATAATTTTACTCACCCACCTGGAAACTTTTCGGTGTTGATAGGTGGAAACTTTTGGATGTTGATTGACAAAGGATCGTTAAAAAAGCCTGGATACCACAAAAAAGACAGTCCTTCACCTTTAATTTCATATTTCACAATATTGTAGTCAGCACCCGCTTGTAAGCCCGCCAAACTTTCTGCTTCGGCAATATGCTGTTGTACTTTTTCAGTTTGGGCATTGGTTAAGCTGATATGCCAATAAATATTGTTAAGTACTTTTTTGCCGAGCATAGGGTCACCTTATTCCAATGCAAGATGTCTTAAATAAGTAACTGCTTCACAAATACGCTGTCCTGACTGTTGGATATCGAGTTCAGTCGTATACCGGCCAAAACTGATTCTCACCGCGCCATAGAGTCTGTCGCCCTCAATTCCCATAGCTCTGAGCACATGCGAGGCTTCAATAGCACCGGTATTGCATGCTGATCCTGATGCAATAGCTATATCATCTCTTAACGCAATAATTAAAGAATCAGAGCCTACTTGATCAAAACTGACATTGACTATATTGGGCAGCTTAAGTTTTTGATCACCGTTGAAATGGATGCCTTCAAGTTGAGTAATTTGGTCAACTAAAATCTGCTCCAGGCGCAGGCAGTGTTGATAATCACCCAGCATTACGTCATGCGCCATCCTAAACGCTTTAGCCATGCCTATTATTTGATGGGTAGGTAATGTCCCTGGACGAAGACCGTATTCTTGTCCGCCGCCATGCAACAATGGCGTTAGATTTGTTTGTTTTCTGTTGCGAACATACAGACAGCCAATACCTTTTGGGCCATAAAACTTATGGGCTGAAAGGGATAGCAAATCGATGGGGGTTTTAATCAGGTCAATCTTTACCTTACCTGCGTTTTGTGCGGCGTCAACATGAAAGAATAGGTCTTTATCTTTAAGAGCTTGGGCGATTAACTCAATATCTTGAATAACACCTGTCTCATTATTGACATGCATCAGCGAAACAAGGATGGTCTGGTCAGTCAAAGCGTCCAAAATGCAATCAAGACTTAAGCAGCCATTAAAATCGGATCGAAGATAAGTGACTTTAAAGCCAATGCTCTCCAGGTATTTACAGGTATCCAATACCGCTTTGTGTTCGCTAGCTGAGGTTATGATATGGTTGCCCTTTTTTTGATAGCTTAGAGCAATGCCTTTGATCGCCAGGTTGTTCGATTCAGTTGCGCCTGAGGTAAAAATCAGGTCACTGAATTTGCAATTTAATAAGTGCGCTATTTCAGATCGAGCCCCTTCTACTAAGGCATGGGCACGTTCACCAAATCCATGTTGCAACGATGCCGGATTAGCGAATTCTCCATCCATTGTTAAACATTGCGCCATAGCCGCGCCAGCTTCGGGCGCCAAGGGTGTTGTGGCGGCGTAATCAAGATAAATTTGAGTATTCAAAACGGTAGTTATTGGTTTGTCTTGGTCTTTAAGAAATAGCCTTGCCAGTGCTGATAGCATATAGAATTCGATTTTTACAGCTTAAAGGCATGCTTACCTCTTGCATGGTTGTGTACTTACGGAGGCATTTAAAATCTTATTCTTACGACAACTTACAGTAAAACTGAGTACACTAAAATGATTTGCAGCGCAGGACATAATCTATTTTTGGGCCTCGGGTTCAAATACTGTTAAATTATATTGCTTTCATTAATCAGCCTTAAAGATAGTTTAGGTTTCGCCTGATTATCACCCTACCGACTCTTTCCCGGAAGGAACGATATGCATCGTAGCAGCACACTTAATATTAAAGCATGCCCGACGTTTGAATGAACTACAATAAAATGATATCATTGATAGCACTTAATATCGTGGAGTTTATTATGCCCAGTTTAGTTGTTAGAAATCTTGATGAATCCATCATCAATGCCCTTAAAGCGAGAGCTGTAGCACACCATCGTTCCACAGAAGCCGAACATCGCGCCATTTTGGCAGAAGTCTTGATGAAACCCCAGCGCCAAACCTTTGCTGAAGCCTTGGCAAATATACCTGCTGCCGGTATCGATTCGGATTTTCAACGAGTCAACGACGACACCAGTGCATCTCATGTATTTGATTGACACCAATGTCATCAGTGAAATCAGAAAAGGCGATAAGGCAAATGCGGGGGTTTGCCAATTTTTTAATACCGCCATCCATGATAATAGCCCGCTCTTTGTCTCATCAATCACGATTGGCGAGTTACGAAGAGGCGTAGATTTGATGTTTCATCGCGGCGATACCCTGCAGGGCAACCTTCTGGAAAACTGGTTAAACTCCATCCTGGCTCATTACCAGGACAACATTCTCAGCATTGATAGCGAAATCGCTAGGTTGTGGGGAAAACTGCGTGTTCCAGACCCTCAACATGCGCTTGATAAACTCATTGCCGCAACCGCGTTAATCAACGACCTTACGGTAGTGACTCGAAATATAAAAGATTTCGAAAGCACCGGCGTTCGGTTACTGAATCCTTTCAGAGAGTAGAAATTACTCGGATTGCCATAATAACGAAGAGGTTACTGGCGCAAAACAGCCTCCAAAATTAATGATAATAGGTCAGCTTTTCAAAGATGCTATGACCGAGTGCTTATTAATCAGCAGCGCCTCAGCAATAACTAAGGCGCATATCTATGTCATATCAAATTAAATTGACATCCGTAACCACTGGCAAACACTTATTGCGCTGAAAAGCCGTTTCAACAGTCAACGTAGCTTCCACTGGAAAAGTGAACGTGGAGAGTTTTTCAATAAGCTTTGGCTGATCAACCATATCCAGTTGAAGAAGTTCATAGCCTCCACACGCAGACACTTGATAGTTTGCGCTGGACTTGTTTTCCACCGGCTGCAGAACAAATATTTTATTACTTTCAAAATTACAGCTATTTTTTCTTGAATAGCCACTTGCCAATTTAAAACCCGCGATGGTTGCTTTATTAATCATGTCTATACTCTCTATTTTTTGTTCGATGGCGGGTAATGGGTTGATCCAGTATCTAGGGGCGGAATTAATAACCGCCTCGACAATTTCAGGCCTATTTTTTTCACTGCTTAAATAATCAGAAAGATCAATTTCAATCATTTGAATGCCATGATTAATCACAATTTGTCTTTTACGCTCATCTATTTCATGGGTTACTTTAATTTCGATCGCCAGTTTTTCATTATCTGCGTAGCCAAGCGCATCAAATACCAAACCCAACTCGCGCACCTCCAAACTTACCTGGTCAAATGACTTAATATTAGTAGCGGGAGTGCCTGGTAGATGGGGTAAACAGACGCATTTTTCCTGATATAGAATGTCTTTTGCCAGAAGATGCAAGGCTGTTTCCTGTGCCCCTTGACAATTTTCATAATTATAATGGGCAAAGTGATGTTTTCTGATGTCGCCTTTTTTAGCGATGAGAAGGGTTCCGCACTTGGGGCACAAGCAGTTCTGCAATATCCCGCTCTTGACCTCGCTGATATGGATAACTTCACCCTCCCTCATGCCGTAGCAAAGCTCTAATTCAATGGGTTTATTTTTTATTTCAATAGTCATAATTCGCCTCCAGTCTTTGGCTTTTTTACACAACTAAGCTGTTGTGCTTGGAGGACATTGAAACAAGTTTTCGCCTACACTTTTAGCGTCAAACAGGAACGAACCGGTTTAGGTAGGTAATTAAATGAAAAATCAAGCGTTAAAAGATGCAGCGCAATGCGCTATTAAATTTGTTGAAAACTACTCAGGGACAGGCGCAAAAACGAAGCGGTATCAAGCGTTGAGAGCATTAGCCGAGCTGACCTTGACAGACCTGGAAAACGGCAAACCAAATGGCCCATGTGAATACACAGCCTATGATGTATTGGAAAAAATTAAAGGTAAATATTCTAAAGAAGAAACCGACAAACGTAGCATTAATCGCTATTTAAAAGAGTTGGAGGAACAGTTACCTTCACATGAAGAGATGTTGAAAGATATTGCTGCCGAGAACCAGTTAACCGCTATTCCCAGTTACTATTTTTCCGCAAGTCCTGGAGGGGGATCAGGCAATTACTCTAAACATTTTATTATCCCCGTAGAGCTTAAAGAAACCGAATTTTCTGCTGTGTCAGAAGTAGTTCCGGAAGGCGCAATTAAATATTATTTGGAATCCATTGAAAATTTGCCTTCTTGGATAAAATGGATAAATAATTTTGAATTGTCTGAATGGCGCATCACGTTCATAGCTGGATTGATGTCACTGGCATTGATTTTAGGATTAGGCCTGTATTTCCTGTTTATGAGTGTATTTCTTTATTCACACAGTGGAGGTCTGGAAATTCTTAGATCCTTTTTCGGCACATCTATTCTTATTTTTATAATTTTCTGGCCATTCAGACTGCTTTATTTCTGCCTTACAAATCGGATAATTGCTGCACCTATATTATTGCAGCCCAGCAATATGACCAATGCTCAAATTGAATGCCTTGCTACTAATACAATACGGGAATCAACCGGTAAACCCATTCGCAAGCTCAGGATAGTGAGTTATGCATCCACTTGTCCCTTATGTAAATCAAGAATAGAAGTGGAGAAGGGCGGCAAAGAATTTCATCATCGACTCATTGGACGATGCTTAGAGTCGCCCCAAGAGCATGTGTATAGCTTTGATCGAGTTTTGCGGATTGGGTGGGCGATGAGAATTCATTAAAAACTTGTCAAATTTTGATCAGACATTATTCGTTAATTTTTTTCCTTACACTCCTACGTCATCAGCATTATGAGCTGGAAGTTCGTGTTATATAAAATTTTGTACTAAGGTTCGTTTTTGTGTAGCAAGTTGAGCAAGGTACACTATACTTATCTGACTAAAAAGAAAGAGATGCATACCTCAAGGTCAATGAATTAATCTTCTATTTTCCTAAAGCAAGTAGCAGACTACTCGAATTCAGAGCCTGTGATTCATACCGTTTTCGTAAAAAATCTTAGAGCAATGGATCAGTCAATATTCAAATCAACGGATAGAAGAAAATAGTGATTACTGATTACCATGCAAAATATTACGCTTATGAACTTACACGTCAATCTGCAGCAGATGGCGTGGACAGGTTATCTCAATCGTTATTTGATGCGAAGGTGGATCTCAACCCACATCAAATCAATGCCGCGTTGTTTGCACTTAGCAATCCGCTTAATAAAGGCGTTATCCTTGCTGATGAGGTGGGACTGGGAAAAACCATTGAAGCAGGTTTGGTGCTTTGTCAGTATTGGGCGGAACGCAAACGGCACTTACTGATTATTTGCCCGGCATCTTTACGCAAACAATGGGCGCAAGAGCTACAAGACAAATTCAATCTGCCTTCACAGATTCTTGATGCCAACACATGGCGGCAATTAAAAAAACAAGGGATTGCTAACCCGCTTTGCAATAACTGCATCAATATACTTTCCTACCATTTTGCCGCACGATTAGAAGAATTGTTATTAGCTGAGTACTGGGACTTGGTGGTCATGGATGAAGCACACAAACTACGCAATGCGTATCGTCTCAATAATAAAATGGGTCAAGCGTTAAAACGTGCTTTGTATGGTCGGCAAAAGTTACTTCTGACAGCTACCCCCTTACAAAACTCATTACTAGAGCTTTACGGTTTATCGACGCTACTTGATGAGCATCTTTTTGGTGACGAAAAATCGTTTCGTCAACACTACATGGGCAGCGATGGCATCGGCCAACTTAAAGACCGTCTGAAAGGGTTTGTAAAACGAACCTTGCGTAAACAGGTTCTGGAATATATCCGTTACACACAACGCAAAGCCATCACTATTCCTTTTACGCCATCCACTGCTGAAATGCAGCTTTATAACGGCATCTCCGCTGTGCTTGAGCATGAAGACAGTTATGCCTTGCCCAAACGTCAACGCCATCTTACCGGCCTTATTCTGCGCAAGCTATTGGCATCCAGCACCCATGCCGTCCATAACACGCTGATTACCATTAAACGCCGGTTAGAAGCTCTTCGTGATCATCAGCTAGATGATAATGATTTCATTGCCGAACTGATTGAAAGCGACGACCTGGAAACGGATTATCTTGAAGAGTTAGAGAGTGAGGACGTAGATTCTTCTGAACAAGTCATCGATAAAGAACAGCTAAACCGTGAAATAATTGAGTTAACTAACCTCATTGAACAAGCTGAAAAAATCAGCGATGACAGCAAAGCTAAAGCCTTGTTGACTGCCTTGAATCAAGGTTTTGCACAAATGGCCGCAATGAATGCGCCGCATAAAGCCGTTATTTTTACTGAGTCAAGACGTACCCAGGAATATTTACAAAACTATCTTATTGAGCATCATTATGCAGAGAAGCTGGTTACATTCAGTGGCGCCAATAACAGTCCGGAAACTATCCGTATTTATCAGCAATGGCTGGAAGAACACCAAGGCTCCGATAAAATCACCGGATCGCCGCAAATTGACAGACGAACGGCGCTCATTGACCACTTTCAACATCACGCCGAAGTCATGATTGCAACTGAAGCTGGCGCAGAAGGAGTCAATCTGCAATTCTGTTCATTAGTTATCAATTACGATCTGCCCTGGAATCCACAACGTATAGAACAACGGATCGGTCGTTGTCACCGCTACGGTCAAAAGTTTGACGTTGTCGTTATCAACTTTATCAACCTAAACAACTATGCCGATCAGCGCGTGCTGGAATTGTTAACCGACAAGTTTCACCTGTTTGATGGAGTCTTTGGCGCATCTGATGGTGTATTAGGCACGATAGAATCAGGAATTGATTTTGAAAAGCGCATACAAGCCATTTACGGAACCTGCCGAACCACCGAACAAATAGAAATCGCTTTTACACAACTCCAACAGGCAATGGAAGTTGACATCAATAACCAAATGCTAGAAACCCGGCAACAATTACTAGATTATTTTGATGAAGATATACACAACCTGCTCAAACTGCAACTTGATCAGGCGGAACAGCGGCTTGATAAAATCAGCCGCTGGTTCTGGTCACTGACTCAACATCAACTCAAAGCTTACGCGCACTTTGACGACTCCAAACACTGTTTTCAGCTTCAAGAAAATGTCATAAATGAAGCGCCACTGGGTGTGTATCAATTAATTTGCCATAATCAAAGTCAAAGTACAGAGCCAGTTAATGCCCATGTCTACCGGCTAAATCATCCTCTCGGCGAGTGGGTATTAGAAACCGCTAAAAATCAACTGACACCCACTGTCCATATCCATTTTGACTACGCAGCACATGGCGCAAAAATCAGTGTAATAGAATCTTTGCTCGGGCAATCCGGTACGTTAAAACTGCAACGCTTCAGCATAGAAGCACTGGAACGCAACGAAGATCACCTGCTGTTCTCTGCTGAAACCAGTGACGGCAAACTTCTTCCTGCCGAAACAGCTCAGAAATTGATGCAACTGCCTGCAAGCCAATGCCAACAGCAAAGTGTTATTTCAACCTCCCGAATTGAAGATGCACTCAGTGCAGCGCAGAATGACATTATTAAAATGGTCAACAGCCGCAATCTGACGTTTTTTGAAGAAGAAGTGAATAAACTTGATCACTGGGCGGATGATTTAAAATTTAGTCTTGAGCAGAGCATCAAAGATATTGACCAGCAAATCAAGGAAGTGCGGCGCAATGCCAAAATAGCGCCAACACTGGCAGAAAAGTTGTCATGGCAAAAACAACAACAGGAGCTTGAACGTACCCGCAATAAACAGCGTAAAGAACTCTTTGATCACCAGGATGAAATAGATGAACGCCGGGAAGCGTTGATTGGGCAGCTGGAGACCAAACTCAATCAAAAAATAACAGGAGAGGATTTGTTTACCATTCGTTGGAGTTTGCAATAACCTGGATTGAATATTGTCAGAATGACAAAATGCAACCATAATGCAACCTGACACACTATTGAGGAACTCCCAATGCCTGCGCTGACCATCAAAAACATACCCGACTCACTGTATCAACAATTAAAAACCGCCGCCGAATTACATAGACGCAGCATCAATAGCGAAGTGATCGTTTGTCTGGAAAAAACCTTAGCCGCCACCAAAATAACGCCTGCCGACCGCTTAATCCGCATCGAACAACTACGCTCCAGCATCAAAACAAACAGCATCACACCGGAAGACATTGATGAAGCTATTAACAGCGGTCGGCCATGATTGTTGCGGACACCAATATCATCAGCTACCTGTTTTTACCGACAGACTATTCGGAAAAAGCAAGTCGTTTTTATCAAAAGGATGCCGCATGGGCAGCTCCCAGTCTTTGGCGTAGCGAGTTTCGGAATGTGCTCGCGCTCTATTTGCGACAGCAAATCATCACGCTTACGCAGGCAGTGGCGATTCAGGAAGAAGCCGAGGCATTGATGGCCGATCATGAATTTAACGTAACTTCCGTGCAAGTGTTGACTTTAGCTGATAGCAGCCATTGTTCGGCTTATGATTGTGAATTTGTCGCGCTGGCAAAACAGCTATCCGTAAAACTGGTGACGCAAGATAAAAAAATCCTGCGGGAATTTCCCGAAGTTGCGGTATCGCTAGATGATTTTCTAAACTGAATGTACCACATGCTAATTTTGCGGAAAGCTATCATGAAACGTAATAATGCCCTGACAATACTCAAAAAAATTAAACCCGCACTTATACGGCAGTTTGGCGTCACGCAGCTGGCTTTATTTGGTTCAACCGCACGCAATGAAGCCCGTGATAATAGCGACGTGGATATTCTGGTGAGCTTCGATGGCCCTGCAACTTCTGCACGTTATTTTGGCGTGCAATTCTATTTGGAAGACCAATTAGGTTGCCCGGTCGATCTGGTCACCGAAAAAGCCTTGCGACCAGAGTTACGCTCTTTTATCGAAAAGGAAGCTATCAATGTCTGAACCGATAGTGCGTGAATGGCGTTTTTACCTGGACGACATGATAGGCTTTGCCGAAAGAGTGCTTAAGTTTACCGAGAGTTTTGACCAGCAAGGCTTTATCGATAGCGGTATAAATTACGATGCCACCGTGCGCAATCTGGAATTAATCGGTGAAGCTGCCACCCATATCCCCGATACTGTCCGGCAAAATAATCCGCAAATACCCTGGCGCATGATGATTGCCACCCGTAACCGCTTAATTCATGGCTATCTTGGCATTGATAATGACACCTTATGGAGCATTATCCAGACCGATATTCCCGCATTATTACCTCTATTGCAGCACTTACAAAAAACACACGCATGAGCAAAACCAGACTGGAACTGACCTGGATCGGCAAGGACAAGCGGCCCAAGCTGGAGCCTAGGATTTTGCTGGAAGACCCGGGCTTGTCGTATCACGCCAAATTCAAACGCCCCCCTCGCCCTTTGGGAGAGGGGTTGGGGGAGAAGGGAGATCAGTTCGATAACAAGCTGATTTTCGGTGATAACCTGCTGGCATTGAAGGCGTTGGAACAGGAGTATGCGGGTAAGGTGAAATGCGTGTTTATCGATCCGCCGTATAACACCGGCAGCGCGTTTACACATTATGACGATGGGCTGGAACATTCCATCTGGCTGTCGCTGATGCGTGACCGGCTAGAGATCATCCGCTCTTTATTATCGGATGACGGTTCGTTGTGGATTACCATTGATGATAATGAAGCGCATTATTTGAAGGTATTATGTGATGAGGTGTTTGGCCGAGTGAATTTTGTGGCATCTGTCATATGGCAGAAATTGTTCACAGTCAAGAATTCAGCCAAATATTTTTCAGATATGCATGAATATGTACTTATATATGCAAAGACAATTTCAAGCTGGAATCGAAACCTCCTTCCACGAACTGCTGAACTTGATGGTTCTTATTCAAATCCTGATAACGACCCGCGAGGTTCTTGGACTACAAACGCAATTCAAGCAAGAAATTACTATAGCCAAGGTACATACGAAATAACGTCACCTGCTGGTAAAGTATTTATCCCCCCACAAGGAACATATTGGCGAGTGTCAAGAGCAACATTCGATGGGTTAGAACGAGACAACCGAATTTGGTGGGGACGTGATGGCACTGCGACACCAAGAATTAAAAAGTTTTTGAATGAAGCCAAACAAGGTGTTGTACCTGCTACTTTATGGTTTCATGATGCAGTCGGAACAAATGCCGAGGCAAAAGTCGAAATAAGAACGCTGTTTCAAGGTATTGAGGAAGCAGATGTATTCATGACACCAAAGCCGGAAAAGTTGATCAAACGCATATTTGAAGTAGCTACCAATCCAGGCGATCTGATTCTTGATTCTTTCGCCGGTTCCGGCACCACCGGCGCAGTCGCCCACAAAATGGGCCGCCGCTGGATCATGATCGAACTGGGTGATCATTGCCACACCCACATCATTCCGCGCCTTAAAAAAGTCATCGACGGCGACGACCAGGGCGGTATTTCCAATGCGGTCAACTGGCAGGGCGGCGGCGGTTTCCGTTATTACAGTCTGGCGCCGTCACTGCTGGAACAAGACCGCTGGGGCAACTGGGTGGTCAATAAAAACTACAATCCGGCGATGCTGGCGGAAGCGTTATGCAAATTGGAAGGCTTTACTTACGCGCCGTCCGATGCACAGTGGTGGAATCATGGCTATTCGTCCGAGCAGGATTTTATCTATGTCACCACGCAAAACCTGTCGCACCAGCAACTGGAAGAATTGTCAGAAGAAGTCGGCGGCGATCGCTCATTGCTGGTGTGTTGCGCGGCCTTTCGCGTCAAGTTTGATCGATTTCCCAACCTCACTTTAAAGAAAATTCCTAAAATGGTGTTATCACGTTGTGAATGGGCGCATGACGATTACAGTTTGAATGTGGCGAATTTGCCGATGGCGCAGCCAGATTTCGACATTGAGCAAAGTCAAACAACCAAAAACAAAAGCAAAAAAATCAATTCGGCGCAAAATGATTTATTTGGCGAATAATTATGAATTATGAGTTAACCGTACACGCCAAGGAAACTTTGCGAATACGCGCCAATATTCGTCTGGAATGGCTGGAGCAGGCAATTGCAGCGCCGCATCAAGTTGAACCGGATCGCATTGATCCGAATTTGGAGCATCGGTTGCTTAGAATCGATGAGTTTGATGGACGGGTGCTTCGCGTTGTTATGAACGCAAACGTTAAACCACCACGCATTATTACCGTATTTTTCGATCGCAGTTTAAGAGGTCTGGTATGAAATTAAGTATTGACGAAGTAGCCGACGCATTACATTTACAATTAGTTAATGACAGCGTTGTCGAATCAGAAGAAGTAGCTCCCGGCATTATTGTCGATTATGACGCGGATGGGGAAATTATAGGCCTGGAAATTTTGCATTTATCCAAGCGGCAGCGTCCCGTGGATTTAATGGATTTTCAATTTCAAGCTAATCGAAAAAAAGCAGAAATTTCCAATGTATCGTCATTGTGAATGGAATCGTTGTAAACCCATAGGAACTTAAATGAGCCAGAAACACTTGCTCCATGTCGCCGGCCGGCTTTCGTTACGGGCACCGCAGCGGGAATCGCTGGAAGCGTTAGCTACAGCGATTGCGGCAGCGCCGGATATACTCCATTCGCAACGGGATGTGGCGGCGCTATTGGAAACTTTAACAAGCGAATTTCCAACGCTATCGGATTTTGAACGGGAATTTCCGTCTTTATGTTTTGCCCTGGCTACCGGGGTGGGTAAAACTCGCTTGATGGGCGCGTTTATCAGTTATTTGCATATGGCGCATGGCATCAGCAACTTTTTTGTGCTGGCGCCGAACCTGACCATTTACAACAAACTGATTACCGACTTTACGCCCAATACGCCGAAATATGTATTCAAAGGAATTGCCGAGTTTGCAATTAATTCACCCAAAATTATTACCGGCGATGATTATGAAGTGAAAGGCCGTGCGCTTGATGCGTTTACATCAGTATCCATTAATATCTTCAATATTTCCAAAATCAATTCCGAAGTGCGCGGCGGCAGGTCGCCACGTATTAAACGCTTGTCAGAATATTTGGGCGATAGCTATTTCAACTATTTAGCGCAATTACCGGATTTGGTGTTGTTGATGGATGAATCACACCGCTATCGTGCCGATGCCGGAGTGCGGGCGCTTAATGAATTAAAGCCCTTGCTGGGGCTGGAATTAACCGCCACGCCTTTTACCGAAAGTAATAGAGGGCCAGTGCCTTTTAAAAATGTCGTGGTGGATTATCCCTTGGCGCGGGCAATGGATGACGGTTTTGTTAAAGAACCTGCCGTTGTCACCCAACGTAACTTCGATGCCTCGCAACATACCAAAGAGGAAATCGAACGCATTAAGTTAATGGATGGGATTCGGTTGCATGAAATAACCAAGGTGGAATTGCTGACGTATGCACACGAGAATGATGTGGCGGTGATTAAGCCTTTTATGCTGGTTATTGCCAGAGATACTACCCACGCCGCGAATTTGTTGGAATTAATGGAATCCCAGGCCTTTTTCGATGGCCGCTATCAAGGCAAAATCATTCAGGTAGACAGCAGTAGAAGCGGAGCTGCCGAAGAGGAAATGATTAACCGGCTGCTGGCGGTGGAAAGTCCGGATGAGCCAACGGAAGTGGTAATTCACGTTAACATGCTGAAGGAAGGCTGGGATGTGACCAACCTTTATACTATTGTGCCGTTACGCGCGGCAAATGCCCGAACCCTGATAGAACAATCAATTGGCCGAGGTTTACGTTTGCCTTATGGAAAGCGAACGGGCGTAACGGCGGTGGATCGGTTAAATATTGTCGCCCATGACCGTTTTCAGGAAATTGTGGATGAAGCCAATAATCCTCAAAATCCTTTACGTTTGCAACAGGTGATTCTTGATCCGCCTTCTGATGAGGAGAAAATCGAAAGCGTGACAGTCAATTCTAATCTGGAGGCGATAATTAGCGGCAAAGTCGGCGGGATGGTATATCCGGCTTTAGATAATAATCCACCTGTATTTACTGGGATTGCCGAAACGACAGTTGCACAAATTGCCATCTCAGAATTGAACAAACTGCAGCACAGCCCTGGAACAGCCGCCACTAGCAGAGCCTTATTGAATGATGATGTGCAAAAATCGATTATTCAGACCGTCACCGAAAACTTATCCAGCGGTCAACAATCGTTGCCTGATGAGGAGAACCCTGTTGACATTCTGGATATAGTCGCAAAAGTTACAGCGCTGATAGTGAGTCATACGATAGATATTCCGCGTGTGGTTGTGGTGCCTAAAGGGGAAGTCAGTTATGGCTACAAGCCTTTTACCTTGGATATGAGCGGTTTGAATTTGCAGCCTTCAGAGCGGGATATTGTTATTCACAGCCTGCATACCAACGAGCAAGTGTTAATGGCTGCTCAAGTGATTTTTTCCGAGGCGAAGCCGGAGAATTACATTGTTCATGCCCTAATCGATTATGACGATGTTTCTTATGACAACCATGCGGACTTAATCTATGACTTGGCAGCGCAAGCCGTTGAGCATTTGAAGAGCTATCTACTCTCAAAAGACGACGTTAATAACGTCTTGAGCAATAACCGGCAATTAATTGCCGAAACCATTCACACACAAATGGCGGAACATTTTTGGGAGAAAGCGGATACGTATGAAGTGGAAGTGCGCAGTGGTTTTACGCCATTAAAAACGTGCGCTTATACTGTTGCTGCCGGTCAATCGGTGCATTCTTTTCGCGATACCGTAAATGATAAAGGCAAGATTAAACAGATGTTATTTGGCGGTTTCCGCAAGTGTTTATATCCGGTACAGAAATTTGATTCCGACACGGAACGCCGCTTTTCTGTAATTTTAGAGCGCGATGCGCAAAAGTGGTTTAAACCTGCCAAAGGCCAGTTCAAAATCTTTTATAAAGACGGGTCTGAGCATCCCGAATATGTGCCTGACTTTGTGGCTGAAACTGAAGGCTTTGTGTTGATGGTGGAAACCAAGTCACAAGCCGAAATGGGCGATAGGAAAGTACACGCTAAAGCCGCAGCAGCCGTTAAATGGTGTGAAAATTCGAGCGAATATCTACTTAAAAATGGTGGCAAGGCTTGGAAGTATTTGTTGATTCCTCATGATGAGGTAAAGGAGAATTTTCAGTTGAGGGACTATATTTCTAAATTTGAATTACTACATCAGCAAGAATGATATGCGTTATTTTTAAGTTTAGTTGTACTAGCTCAGCCCATTGTATTTGTCAGTCAACACTGTCACATTCGTCTTTAAATTAGTTGCAGTTGTCATTTGCAAGAACTAACATAAACCCATTAATTATTTGGAGTGAATGCCATGAGCAAAGAACAAAAAAGCAATAAAGAAAACAAGAAAAAACCCGCGCTGAGTCCGAAGGAAAAGAAGGCGGTCAAGAAAGCCAAGAAAGATTCTTAGACAATAAATGTTGCCTCAGCTTTTGATGACACCTTTCACCACGATACAAGGCGAAGTGATAGCTCATCTTCCCTTTTATCGCCATTCTGTGCGGGTGTTCGGTTTTTGATAACAAAGTCTTAATTCGTTTTATGACGATTAAGTTTCAACTCACAACAAACACGAATCATCATCATGGGCGGGATTATTGACCCGCTGGCTGATGGGAGTCAGAAGCAGGTTTCGGTAACACTCCTCTGCATCGAACGCTAGAATATCGGGTTTGTGTGACGGGCTATCCAGCCATGCCGCATAGCCGTTGGGCGGTATAATCACCGGCATTCTGGTGTGGATAGATGCCATGTGGTCATTCGCGGCCGTAGTCAGGATGGCGCAGGAAGTCACAGTGTCCTCGCCGTTGTGCCAGCGCTCCCATAACCCGGCGAACGCGAACAGGCCATTATCGGGTTGATGAATATGATAAGGCTGTTTGCCGGTTTCTGTAGCCTGCCATTCATACCAGCCGGTTGACGCAATCAGGCAACGCCGCTTTTGATAGGCGCTTCGAAAAGACGGCTTGTCCGCTACGGTTTCAGCCCTTGCATTGATTAATGTGCGGGCCATTTTCCGGTCTTTAGACCAGGACGGAATCAGTCCCCACAGCCGGTTTACCGCTTCGATACCGCCGTCTTCATCTTGCCTTATGGTCAGTATGTCTTGTCCCGGAGCAATATTGTAACGGGGTTGATAGGGCGGCAACCCGCTCACGTTAAAATGCTGCCTGATCGTCGGTTCGGAGGCCATCAAATTAAATCGTCCGCACATCGCTGTCTCTCCTCTTAACTTATATATCATTACTCTATATAAATATTACTTTATACCGTATTACTGCCATTAGCCGCATGTTACCCGAACCAGCTCTGCCCAGTCAGTCGTATATTTATTCGATACATTTTCGACTGTCACCTGCCAGCGCTGATCCAGACCGGTAGCGGCCAACTGAAGGGCGTGAGGGAAGCGGTGATTAATGGCATCCAGCGTTTTCATTAAGGAAGCACTGTGAACGGATACGGTGGGGCTGGCATCCGCAAACATATCCAGCTGGCCCGGCAGGGAAGCAGGGCGAAGATCGCTGAGTTGCACCCCGGCCTGTTGATAGCGGTAACCGGCTTTGAAAATATGCTCGAGCAACCGGTGAGCGGCCTGGACGAGGTGCCGGGTGTCCTGACTCGCCGGCGTCAAGCGCATCGAGGCCGAGCGCTGATAACAGGGCTCTTGTTGGCTAAAGGGGCTGGTGCGGATAAAGACCGTGATTGTACCGGCCAGGGACGCCTGACTTCGGAGTTTTTCAGCGGCCCGGCTGCAAAACGCCGCCAGGGCTTCGGCCAGTTCCTGAACGTCAACGAGTTTGCGGGTAAAGCTCCGGGAGCAAATGATCTGTTGTTTGTCCGGTACCACAGCTTCCAGCTCCAGGCACGGGATGCCGTTCAGCTCCATCACGGTTCGCGCCACGTTAATAGTCACTAGCGCCTGGATTCTGGAGGCGGGTTGAACGGCCAGATCATAAACGCTGTGAATGCCGATTTGATTGAGCTTGGCGGCCGTGCGCGAGCCGATGCCCCAGACCTCATGCACCTGCACGAGGCGCATCAGCTTTTCCCGGCGCACCGGATCGGTTAAGTCCACGACGCCGCCGGTTTTGCGCCATTTTTTGGCGGCGAAATTCGCCAGTTTCGCGAGGGTTTTGGTCGGCCCCAGACCCACACAGACCGGAATGCCGGTATGCTGCTGGATCGTTTGCCGGATTCGTTGCCCGTAGGCGACGGGATCATTCGGACAAATGCCGGTTAAATCGATAAAGGCTTCATCAATGGAGTAAATTTCCAGGTTCGGCGAGAACTCCCCTAACAAGGCCATCACCCTTGCCGACATGTCGCCGTATAACGGGTAGTTGGAAGACAATACCTGAATGCGGTGTTGTTGAATCAGCGCTTTAATTTGAAAAACGGGCGTCCCCATTTTAACGCCAAGTGCCTTAAGTTCGGGACTGCGGGCCACGATACAGCCGTCATTATTGCTGAGCACAGCCACCGGTTTAGCCCATAAATCCGGCCGGAATACGCGCTCGCAACTGACATAAAAATTATTGCAATCGATCAGCCCGATGCAGGCAGGCGGCACCGCGCTCATCAGACAAAATGAATAACGCTGGTGACGACGCCCCACACCACCACTTCCATGTCCGGCTCAATCAGAATATCGGCATAGGCCGGATTTTCAGCGGCCAGGGTCAGCCTGCCCTGCGTGTGGTTCAGGCGCTTGACGGTCAACTCGCCATTGAGGGCGCAGATGATGATTTTGCCGTGCGCCGCTTCCAGCGAGCGATCCACCACCAGAATATCATCGGGATGAATACCGGCTCCGAGCATGGAGTCGCCTTGCGTCCGGACAAAAAAGGTCGCGGCAGGCCGCCGCACCAGCAGTTCATTCAAATCCAAGGAGGCTTCAATATGATCGGCGGCAGGCGAGGTAAAGCCCGCCGTTATTTTACTGCTGAACAGCGGTAATGCCAATTGGCAGGGATCGCGGGCCGGGTGTAATACCTGACTGAAAGGCGGCGCGCGATAGCGGAAAAAGACAGTCATGACGATCTTAATGGTAAGGTGCCGAGACTGCTGAGGAAGGCGTCTTATAATTGGGACGAAACAAGAAACACCAGCACCAGCAATACCGTTACCGACACTTCTTCCAGCCGCTCCAGCAGGGGCGGTTTATCGCCGCGCATAATCAGCTCAATTTTATTCGTCATTTGATCGTGCATATGAACAGGATGTTGCATGATAAATCTCCTACTGGGTTTTAGTATAACTGCGCATTTGCCCGACCAGGACGCCCTGGATTTCCACTTGCTCAGGCTTATAGCGCAAGGCTTTCATGCTGGCATTAGCCGGTATCAGCAAGGTTTCGTGCGGGTATTGCTCGATGAATTTCAACGTGGCTTCGGCTTTATTGACCAAGGCTACGACAATCTCGCCATTCCTGGCATAAGCCCGCTGCTCGATAATGACCCAGTCACCGTCAAAGATACCCTGTTCAATCATGGAATCGCCTTTGACGGTCAGGATATAGCAGGGTTTATCGGTCTTGAGCGGCTCAGGAATGGCCATATAGCTGATATTTTCCAGCGCTTCAATGGGCTGCCCGGCGGCAATGACGCCGACATAGGGCAAGCGGCACGGATCATCTTGGTGGTTAATCAGGGTTTTCGCATAGTCGGTCAACTGGATGCCGCGTTGTTTGCCGCCCAAGGGTTTGATCAGATTCGCGCCAATCAGGGCGGTAACATGAGCATGCAGCGAGCCGCGGGATTTAAGGCCCATTGCCAGACACAGTTCATCCAGTGTGGGCGGCTGGGTAAATCGATCCTGGTGTTGCAGCAGGAAATGGAACAGCTCTTGTTGTTTGCGGGTCAGGGATTCAATCATAGGGGTTCTCCATCCGTTTTAAAAAAGAATAGCATAAGAACTGATAGAGAACAAAATAAATATTCCAGGGGCCGTTTAAAGGGGTAATGCTGAATAAAGAAAAGCGGGCTAGGCTCGACTTTTGGATAGCTAAAGCCTAGCTGTCTGTACCGTCAACCCGGTATGACGGCCACATTCTATATGAACATTGCCGTTATTTTATCGGTGCTGTAGTTATTTATTACAAAACAAAAATAGGTGTTATTTGACTCAGTCAACCCTGCGCCTTAAACTTCATGTAGCCGTTCCCTTAAGAGTTCAACGCGGCCCAGGAAGCGTCATCCCTATGAGTCACCAAAAAACATTATCCACCAATTCTTTCAGAGCTTTCGTAGTTTTAATGTCCACAAAGGCGGGCTCCCGTTCCGGGTTCGTTTGCAGGTATTCTTGCAGGGATTCAATGGTCTTTGATTCATGAGCGCCCCATTTGTGCAGCGTTTTACGAGAGGGCGCATTTTGATTTCCAAGGGGTAATAAGCCCGCTTGGAAACCAAGTTTTGTTAAATTATACCTCCTTAAATCCAGCAAGTTGTCCCATAGCCTCTCATGGTTAAAATTAATTAGATTATTGACAGTGATAATGCCTTCATTTTTGACCCACTCTACACCTTCGATACGGTATTCCAGATGCAAGCATTGTAGGGCGGTGTTTTTTCTTGCCAGTAAATCGCTGTACATTACCAAACGGCGGTCATCTGTTGCTGTTGTGAAATAAACCGTCTGATGATTAATTTCTTTAAAATAAAACTGACGATTATAGTTTTTTATCGTAGCCTTGATCAAATGCCGGTTAAAAAAATAACACAGCGAATCTAAAATGTTCGTGTCATCGGTCATAAAATCAATTGCACACTCGATATAGTTAATCGCGCAATCGCCGCTGACGACTTTTAACCGCTTAATATCTCGCGCATCGGGTTGGAATAGATCAAGCATCTTGTCTAAGTGGCTATTAGGCGTAAACTCTTTCATAATAAGTGTGTTCTTAGGATTACTTGCCAATAACCCGTTTAAGTTGGTATTGGTCGCGTGAAGATCCAAATATATTTTTATCCTATCAAAATAACAGATAGTGCTTACCTCATAGTGAGACAACTGATTGATAAGTGTCTGAGTGATATTTTTTATATTCATGGTTAAATTATCATTTATATAAGAGTAGGTTTTGACATTAAACATTCGAATGAGGCAAGACTGTCATTAATGATTAATAACAAACCCCCTCATACAACTATTTACCTCATTAATTCAGGAAAACGATCAAATACCCGGGGTTTTTTAATGGTTTTGTTTAAATTATCAATTTTTTACGTCAAAAAAGTGTAACCCCTACAAGGTATAAAACACTTATTTCACCTGTTTAAAGTGATATTTGTAAGCCCGTACAAATTGACTTTCTTGAGTTAAAGCATGGGTTTGCTTAAATTCTTTAGCCGAGCCGTTTTTGATAAAAAGCGTATTCACAATCGGACACTGGATCAGGTATAGTTTTTCACTGGCTCGCGTGATGGCTACGTAAAACACACGGTATTCTTCATCTAAATTGCCTTTTCTATTCCAATAAAAAGGAAGATATTTCTCCACTACATTGATAATAAATACAAAACGCCACTCTCTGCCTTTAGCACTGTGGAGGATATAAAGTGGCACGCCGGATTGAGTATAAGTCAAAGGGACAGCAGCTAAATCCACCTCAGACCAAGTGTTGTAGATTCTCATGGCTATTTTGGTATTACTGAGGTCTCGCTTAAGGAGAGCCGTCTCTTTTTTACCATGCTTGTGAGTTATAAAACGGCTGAGCGCATCGATTAATAACTGGGTGCCGGCTTCGAGTTCTAATTCTGCGGCTTTGATTACCGTTTTTCTGAGCTTTGAAATACCCTGGTAAAGCCGTTCAGAGTCACCCGTCTTTTTCGGTACGTTGAAAGCATCCCAACCGTTTTCCAAAACCTCTTCGCTGACGGTTTCCTGAACTGCCTCGGGTAATTGCAGGTAGTGAAGCACCCTTAGCCAGGACTTTGTAGGGGGTGCGGGTGTTTTTGAGTTATTGATCCCACGAGCAATACCTTTTGTGATTCTGATCAATGCCCGCAGGGCTTTCTCCGTGGTTGCTTTCGATTTTCGGTAAGTTTCCGTAGTGTCTATTTTCTGATAGGACAAATGGTTTTTCATTGCGAATAAGGACTTTCTGGTTCTCCCTAATATAACGATTTCTTCAGGCAAGACGCCTTCGGCTAATAACTTGTTAATTTCTTTAGCGATAAACCCGCCTTGCTGATCATTATTTTGTGCGATAAATAAATGCGGAATACAGCCGGGTTTAGCGCTGGTCAAGGGCGGATCATCGCAAATATCTGCCGCAACTGCGTTAACTAGGGGTAATAGTTGTTCCGGCAGCCTGTGACTTTTAGTCAGGTTAAAATGCTTCAGTTTTGACTTGTAATGAGTGCTTAGCAGTGCCTCTAATTGCTCCCAGCACTTTAAGTCAGACCCTCTGAATGAAAAGATAGCCTGTTTCTTATCGCCAACTAACAAGGTGGATTTAGTTCGCTTGGCCAAATTGTAAATTAAACTGACTTCCTGGCCGGAGATGTCTTGCAGTTCATCCACCATAAGATGCTCGATACCGGTCGCCATTTCAGTCCGTATTTCCGGATGGGTTTGTAACAGTTTAACCGCCAAATTCAACATGTCTTGGTGGTCAATTATATTATGCCGGAGCTTGTAGCTTTGAAATTCGTTGAGCACCTCCGCCAGTGCCATTGACAAGGGCGATTTTGATTTTCTTAGGCAGGTACGTTTTGTTTTACGTGAATTTTTTACGACTTTTGTCAGTTTAAAGTGGTTAACTTTTCTGTTAGCCGCAATGTCAGTAATAATGTTTTTGACCACGATGTCTAAAGACCTGTCTAAAACTACCTTGGGTGTTGCAGTAAATCCCAACTTGTTACTATGAGCTTTAATTAATTGCAAGCCAAAGGCATGGAAAGTGGAACATTTCACTTGGCTATAACAGGGGTTGCTAATTAACTTTGATTTTAGGTAGCTGTCGGCCTTCCTCGCAAAAGTTAACAGCTGAATGTTTTCCGGTCGACAGCCCTGATCGATTAATTTTTTTACGCGAAATACAAGAGTGTGGGTTTTACCGGTACCTGCTCCTGCGAAAACGATTGCAACGCCGCGCTTGTGGTTTACTATGTTGATCTGTTCTTTAGTTAAGGGTGTTTCATTAATCACTTTCATGCCAAGTTCTCCAGAGAGTTTAAATAACTCCCGGAAATTACTATTGGCAGGATTTTTATGAAGTCACTTGGAACTTAAAAGCAAAATAACTTTTGAGGTGATTTTTTAAGGATAAATCCCATTCGTGTTCTATTTAAGGTATGGAATATGACTCTTAATCAGATGCATTTTTTAAGGCCGTTATTCCTAGTAACCCCATTGGAAAATAACTTGTAAAAGCATAAGGTTAGAGCGTTATCTGCCCACGTTATAAAATTTAATCAAATATTTGCAAGAAGGTTTGACTCGTGGGGCTAGGATGGATAATTTTGAACAATCTGGTACGGCCCTGACAATGGCATGAACCTTCAATTGATTTGAGATTAGTTTCTCATCAGAAGTGACTTATTACCCTGATTAAAATCCGTTATTTTTAATAAATGTTTGCACGGCTTTAACGTTTTGATTGAAATAAACATCATCGCCGGTTCGGATAAAATGGTTGATCAAAGATAAATTCTACGTACCAATAGGCAGCAAAATAACTAAACTGTCAAACCAGTTCACCTAGCAAGAACAAGCCTCGAAGTAAATAAAGTCTTCTAAACAATCTAATGACTTAAGCAATTCGAAACTTGCTTGTATATGGTTGCTAACACCGAGTTGTCGAGCAAAAAAATCTTATGTGATATTCAAAAACAATTTAAATATCGCATAGAATGGGCGGGAAATATTCTTTTAAAATCAGTACATTACAGGTTGTCCAAATTTAGCCATCATACAACTTTAACCCTTGTCAAAAAAATTTTAATTAATCTGCCTTACTCTTTTTGCTGGCTTTTAGCTCATCAAGTACAATCGCGTATAATAAGTCTAAAACCTCATTTAATTGGGCAGTACGTTTTTTAGGCTCATATTTTTCCAATTGGGTTGTTAAGTTTTTAGCAATGGTGGTTGCAACCTTCTCAGCCGAATCCTTTTCCCACAATAATTTTGTTTTGTTATAAGTATTCGGTTTTAGAAATTTGTCCACCTCGGCTTTTATTTTCACCGCAGTAGGATTTTTTAATTTAGTAGATTTTTTGGTCATAGCTAGTTTCCAACAAGCCTGAATCGATTTTTCATCATTTTTCAGTTTACTCAACGGTCTCAAAATTGATTCTCTGATCTTTCCAATTCTCTCGTCCGGAATAACAGGATTTCCAGCCTTGCTGCTTCCGCTTCTCGATATAAAGTCGACAAATTTTTATTTTCGAAAAACTTATCTTCCAAACACGCTTTGAATGATTCAAATCCCAGTTTCTTATACCCACCCTTTTTTATTACATATAAGCCCATTCTTAACTTTAATTTACACCTTGCGGTATCAACAGATTGTTGTTTTAAAAATGCCAATCTCTCCGCGATAAAATCAAGCGCTTCATTTGCATCGTTTTCCAAAATTTCCATGTTTTTGTTATCAATTAATTCAATAAGCCTATGCTTTTCCCATTTAGCTATTTTGGTCATCTGGAGAATATTATTACCGACTTTATTAGCATCGTGGGTGATGTTTTCATTTTGTAAATTTAACGTTTTCATTTTTTTACCTTTTAAGTTTTCAATTAATTTAGTCATTCAATAAATAACAGCGAACTGCAATCAATTTCTTTTTAAAGCAACCGGCTCACCATAAATTTCATCCAATAACATGCACCTTTGTCAAACAGAGGTTTAAGCAGATTTTGAGCTTGTAATTCATATTTAATCTTACAATTATATTTTATCATCATAATATATTTTTGTGATTTCAATTTATGAGCACTTCGTCACTCTTTTCAAGGTTAAATATTTTCAAACATGCTTCCCTTTCATATCTGTGATATGGGTCTGTTTTGCATGTGTTCTTTACGCTACTGCTACTCTTCTTCCGGCGAGCAATTAACTGATTGGCTCAAAAACTTTTTAATGAAGGAAGTCTTTCCCACTTTACGTTTAATAAACACAAAACCGAAACCTCGCCTTATAAGTGAAAGATTAAAAAAATGATTAAGCTATAACGGTGCTGTAAATAGAGCAGAAATAATTGTTAGAAATTGAACAAGCTGTAATTATTATTTTATGGATGTACAAAAATAAATTATTCGATCAAAACTTTTTTACATTTTCAAAGTAAGGTACTATTGCAAATATTTTTAATTTAGAATGGCCGCGTTTGAATGATCAGGCGACATGAAGAACAGATAATGAATCGGTTTGATTCACTCTATGCCAACGGATGGACGCAATTCACCCGGGATGAATTATTACTATGGTATGGTTTAACGAAAATAACGAAGACAATCTATTCTGATCTTTGCGCTAGGTGGCACAGAACACTTGAAGATTATCTGGGTGAAAACGAAGCGGAGGAGGCTGCTAAAAAAAATCAAGCAGAAATTTTAGTGATTCTGAAAGGCGATCATTTCATACTTTTTCGCGAATCGATCTGCACCAGGCTCAGTGAGTTTTAACCTTGACCGCGGAAATCGAAAATATAGATTTTAAACCCAGGCATACGAGACGTCAGAATAAAAGTATTATCAAATCGACTATGAAAATTGAATAGAAAACAAAATAGATTTTCAATTTTAAAAAATTAGGTACTTTTTAATTTCTTATCGCACGTATCCAGCGTAATGCATTTATCTTTCATTTGATGACGCCTTTTGTAAATGGCACTTCACCTCTAATTTATTCCACGATATTACCAAATTTATATACTTTAAAGTTTCGCCAATTGGCGAAACTTAGGATTTATCAATGAGGATTGTCGGAGTCAGTTTGAATTCTGAAATAGACATATTTTGCCCATTTAAAATATAGACCTACAGTATATCTATTAATTAGATAATAATTGACATTTATATCTAATTATGTTATAATATATCAACGTTGATAGGTTTGTCATGCAATCAACGTCATCGCCTCCATCGCCCCTCAATTCTTCACGCTGCCAGCCTAAGCCAGATGCTTTGATCGCCGGTGCTGTGGCGTGCGCGCAGGTTTTAGGCAGGTCTG
>JAQUOU010000042.1 GCA_028716975.1 Methylobacter sp.
TTTAGTAGTGAAACTGGGTACTATAATGGTGCCTTAGTAGAGGCTTGAGCCGGATGAGGTGAAAATTTCATGTCCGTTTCTTAGGGGAGGGAAAGGTAGTAATGCCTTTTCCTTACCCGACACGACATTTCTGGGGTTCTGGCTTAGAATCCCCAATATCATCACAAGCCACGTAAAGATGAGGCGATTTTGAAAAATATAGCCGGGAATTGATGTATCTATTTTTTTATACCGCTTTGAATTACGCGGTAATGGCATCGACTTTGTTTTGAATGAGGCTATTGCCGAGGATATGTACCCAGATATCGATGAGAAAATGAAACCACTCGTCCACGCCTGTTGCGAAACACTTTTGCGGTACAGGCAGCTAAGTGTGAGTAACACCATCATGGATGGCAATTTTCTTGTTACGGGAGAATTTGAGGTCATGCTGAGTAAGGGGCTAGGACAGCACTTTGCGCAAGATGAAAAGGAGCAGTTATTCCAGGATGCCAAAAATATTGCCGATCTTCTGGGGGTGGTTATGGACAAAAGAACCCAGGAACTGAAGAAAGGAAAACAACGAAACCCACCCTCAATAGAGCACACGCCAAATCCAAGTAAGATAAAAAAAGAGCTTGAGAAACTGGGAAAAACAAAACACCTACAGGCAAAAATGCAATGGCTTGCAGAGGGAGTGCAACTACGGCCAGGATTAAGGGGGTTTGTGTGAAACGCCTCCAAAAGTACCAGTTGGCCTTGTGTAACAAAGTTTCATAATTATGAAAAAATCTCTGCCCAGTTCAAAGCGGTCACTTGAAATTCCTTACAACTTGTAGATTTCGGCCATTTTGAGACATTCAGTTAGTTGCTAAATTTAATTTGAGATAATCCGTTATTATTCGCAAGCGAGTTATCGCTTATTCCGCAGCTCACTCGTTTAAAATCAAATTATCAGCAAATATTCGCAATTCTTAGTGGAATATTTCATAGAAAAGTCCAGTTAATCTCCTTATTCTAAGCTCAGTTCAATATTCTATAAACGAATGCCTAATCATTAGGCAACAATGCTTAATGTTAGGTCCGCGCTCCAAAGAGAAGATTTCTCTTCTTTATCTTAACAATTACCGTATTTCATGCGCATTTTCTCTGCCTAGAAATTACATTGATTTATACCAGTTATTTACGAGAGGTACGAATATGACAACTAAATATGAAAACCATGAAAGTTCAAGTGAAGTTGCAAAACTACTAAAAGTGCTTGTAGAGCTTCAGGCGTCTAATACAGCTATACTTGCTCGCATCAGCGGCCAATTAGATACTGCACTTTGCATACTTGAGCATATCTCCAAGCATACCTGTCTGGCCTTAAATGAAGTACATTTACAAACGGATTACCAGGCTGCAATTAAAGCTATAAGTGAAGCCTTAATCGAACTTTACAAGACTTCTCATCCGGAAGCAGCTTTGGCCTATGAGAAATTGGAAAAAGTGCGAAGTCAACTATTGGAATGCTGCCCAGAGGAAGAGCCCAAACCTATTTGTTGTTATCATCCTTGCGTCCCAAGAGAACCAGAATCCGGCACTCGGGAAACGCTCATCGGAATTTCTGACCCCAACCGCGTGTTTGGGGCACCATATCCACCTGCAGAACACGACGACACTGAGGAACCGAATGAAGATGAAGGTCCGGATGTGCCGGTGGGTCTGTTCCGTGGCTTCGTGACACCTCGTAATGAACTCAAGCTGATGGACTTTAAATCTCCTGGTGGCGCAGGTGGTGATCCAGACCCGGTCGTATTCGGAAAATATACGCCTTATGGTACGACCGCCACACCTTTATCTACGGTAGCCGCAGATATTAGCGGTGCCGAAAGCGGTAATGTGGTTTTGGCGACTGGAAATTGGTACGCTGTATACTCTACGGATGGCGGTACGACTTTCAAATCGATTGATCCCACTACTGTCTTCCCAAATACCGCAGATGGCGGCTTTTGCTGCGATCAAGTCGTCCAATATGCGCCCTCGATTGATCGATTTATCTGGTTAATGCAATTTAGTCCTGGAGCCGATGGTAACAGTCGTTTACGAATTGCGGCGGCAAGTCCTCAGGATATTATTAACAGTAATTGTACAGCGTGGACTTATTGGGATCTTACTTCAGTACAATTTGGAATTAGTTCTGTTAAAGATGCGACAGGGCCGTTGGATTACCCCGATATGGCGCTCGGGAATAATTTTCTTTATATCAGTGTGGATGGACGTGGAACAGGAACGGGCAATGGCCTCTTAGTCATCCGTGTGCCATTGAATGAAATCCAAACAGGTGCAACCATCAACTTCCGATTCACTACGCCCTCTGACTCTGCTTCCGCCTATGGTGGACATTTATGTCAAAATACAGGTGATGAAGTCTTCTGGGCGGGAACTGGTAGTCCCAAGGACAATGGTACTCTACAAGTGTTTTCTTGGGCAGAAAGCTCAACCTCTTATTTTTGGCGTGATGTGGCCTTGAATTACAACTGGGCTAATGGAACGATTACTTCCAATGCACCAGATGGCAATGACTGGCTCAACAAACTAAATGGGTTTCCGAGATTTGCTGTTACAGGCGCAACACGACGGGGCGATGAGGTATGGTTTGCCTGGACGGCAAGTAATGGAGATGGCGGTCATGGTGGATTTAAGTTTCCCAATCCTCATGTTCAGGTTGTTAAAATTGACGTAAAAAATGGTTACAAATTATTAGATCATTTCACAATATGGAATAATGATCATGCTTTTGCGTATCCTTGTTTAGCTACGAATGATCGCAATGAAGTCGGCATCTGTCTAGGCTGGGGTGGGAACAAATTCTATGCGAACAGTGCCGTCGGCATCCTTGGAGATTTTGTGGTTTGGTATCCGGAATTGAGTGATATTGCCACCACTCGATGGGGGGATTATGTCTCGGTTCGGCAGGCCAGTCCGCAATCTGGAATGTTCGCAGGGTTTGGCTATGCAATTCTGAAAGATAGCACTAAAACGGCAGGGTACCGTTTCGATCCATTTTATATACTTTTTGGTCGAAACTCAGTAGTCAATCCTGGTCCTATTATTAAATAATGTCATAGCCTGCGGACAAGAATTAATCTTGTCCGCACCTTTCATCAATCAGAATCCTTTCGTATCAATTTAGCGTGAATGTCGGTTGTTGATTTAACGGGACAAAAGTGTATTAGGATTTTGAAGGTCGCTTTTGGGTCGATAACTACAAATAGCATGAAATTTCAAACGGCTGCTTTAAAGCCTCTATTCCAGCATGAAGCTTTAAAAGCGCTTAAACACAACTGTAAATTGACAAAAAACCGTCATCCTTAACAATAAACCACCCTACTTTCTTGTTGCCTAACTCCTGAAAACATAGGTGCGGCGAAGATGGCTTGCAAAAGTATGATACTTTCTGTCAGCTTTCTTAATCTACTGAGTGACAAATGCTACTTGAAAGGATGATAGTTTATATCGGAATCTGGACTATGGCACATGTAAAATCAATAGGATATGCGATAAAATGTATGCTATTTAATTGTTAACTTACAACAACTGGTACTTTTGGAGGCGTTTCACACAAATCCCCATTTTCAGGTTTTTGCTAAACTTTGCGACACAACCCTGACCACTTAGGACGCTAAAAAGATCGTCCAGAAGCATGAGTTGTCATAATTAAATAAACAGAATAGAGAAAAATCATGCCATTATCCCATCTGTTTGATAATTTATCCGATTATATTGCCGTTGCTGCCGGGCTTGGCACGGCCGCCTATGCGCTGGTTGACGGTAGCAAGGCTTTCTGGGGCGGCGTCTCCAATTGTGGATTCGGTGCTATCGAACATGTGGTGAAGAGATTTTTCCCCGACGACATCAGGCATCAGGATACTGACGAGCCGCTGAGTTTGGCCATGGTCGTGGGTACGTTACGGGCCAACTGGCTTAATGGAACCGCTCTGGTGGATCAAATGGCTATTGCCAAATCCCTGATTAAGCTGCGTCTAAATGAGGCCACAGCCCCCTATCTTGCCAAGGCGACAGGCGTTGATGAACAGGGGCTTGTAATCATCGCCGAAAAAATAGCCACCGGCAAAACCCTGGCCCCAGACGAAAATGATCTCTTAGGGCGCTTTGACTTACTGTTGACTGCACTCTTGGATAAAGGGTACCAACGGGCTGATCAGTCATATCGCAACAGCGCCAAGGCCTGGTCAATTGCCGTCTCGGTGGTGCTGGCCATCGTGGGTGGCTATATTGTCAATGATAGTTTTGAGCACATCAGCGGAACCGTGCTGTTGGGATTAGCTGCCACGCCGATCGCACCTGTCACTAAAGATTTAACCAGTGCCCTTTCAGCCGGGGTCAAAGTTGCTCAGGCACTACGAAAATAAGGGAATTAATCATGACCTGGTTTCTCGATTTACGTGCACTAAGGGTCGGTGGCCCGCCCGCTCGCGAGGTAACGGTAAGGGAGAGTGCTAATAATCGCTACGATTTTCGTGCTATCCGCGATCTGGTTAAAGCAGTACGCGGAAAGGATGTGCTATTGGGCACGCATGGTTTCAACGTCAACCGTCAACAGGGTATTGACA
Source organism: Methylobacter sp. (assembly GCA_028716975.1). Taxonomy (GTDB): domain Bacteria; phylum Pseudomonadota; class Gammaproteobacteria; order Methylococcales; family Methylomonadaceae; genus Methylobacter_B. The sequence continues at coordinate 4,599 of JAQUOU010000042.1, forward strand.
GCTTGGAGAATTGGGGAAATCTTTTGGCTTTAGGCGATAGCGCTCTCTTTGTCGGTATACTTTGGGCAGGTGATTCACGCTGGGTACCCGTCCTGGATTACCCTTTTGAAGGTAACGAGGCAATTGCCAGCGCTCACTTGCTGGCGCCCTTTCTGGATGAATATTTCACCGAAGCGATCAGTTTATCGTTCGCTTCGCATAGTCTAGGTGCCCGGCTGGTTCTGGAAACGATTCATTATTTGCGCCGTACGGTAAAACGCCTGACATTGATGGCCGGCGCGATAGAGGATAACTGTTTAAACAAAGAATATAAGGAGGCAGCCGCAAAGGTAAATGAAATTTCCGTGTTAGCGTCCCGCCGCGATGACGTGCTGAAACTGGCCTTTCCACTCGCCAATCCAGTGGCCGATATTATTTCCAGGGGACACCCTTATTGGCAGGGAGCTTTAGGTTACGATGGGCCGGACACGCCATACCCCACTAATGTCCGCGCCGGCTGGCAGATACCGGATCAGTGGGGCTATGGCCACGGGGATTATCTTGGCGGCGTGCCCCCTGCTTTGGCACCGCCTGTAAATATACCACAGCCAAACAGTCCGCTTCTTAGCTCGAAACCGGCTTGGTCGGCGGGGTTTGTGTCTACTCGTTTTTCGCAATTAGCGACCGTTTTAAAAATCCATCGGTAAGCGTTTAAAAAATGAACCTTGAGGCCTTGAAACCGAGTCTCTAGCCTCCTGCTTGACACAGGAGCCAGCTCAGCTCATATTACGAAGCCATACTTAAGCTGAACCAGGAGACACGATGTATAATATAAAGGCATTGACTGGTTTTTTCACCGGTGAGCATCCGACCAGTGAAATTAATTTCGCTGAGCTTATTAGTCTGGCGGCTTTAGGAAAAAAACGAGCCTCAGAGTCTCCCCTAAAAGGGGTTTCCTCCCTTGCGTCGGCATGCGTGTTTGATTCGGTTGGTCACGAAAAACCCGACTTATCCCTAGGTAAGTTCACCGCTTTACTCAAGGATAATACCGATAAAGCTCTTCCCTTACAGGAAGACGACGTACGAGGCGCTTTTAACCTGCTCCTAAGCGGTCAGGCGGAAACCGATATTAAAGACACGCTGTTAAACCTATTAAAATCAATCCCTCGCTTTCCTGCTCAAATAGTAGCTGATCTCCCGAACATTTTCCGCAATCCTACCGATCTTCCTGGTCTTCCAGGTTTCGACGTCGCTTCAAAAACAGTCCTATCAATTATTAGGCCAGATAATAGCGATCCTGAAAAGAACCGGATTTTCCGCTTAGCCATCCTGGTATATGCCAGAATGAATGGGGTTAACATTGATGAAAAGAATTTGATGGATTTGTGCGATTTTTTAGAAAATGACGACCAGCCTGCTTTTACTCAATTGGTTGTGGATGGCCTTGAGACAATGAAAGCACACTATGGCGTTACTGATATTCAAGACGCGGCAAAAAAACTCCACGCGATCAGTCAATGCTGCATGAGTAAAACAGGATCATAAAAAAATGCAGCATGATTTTATCAAATGCCCTATCTTGAATTTTTCTACAGCCGCGTTAAATGTCATGAAGGAATTGCCATGGGTGATGTCATTTCACTGATTGACGAAATAGCCAAGTTGGCTTGGCCGCTTCTCGCCGCTGTGTTGCTCTATTACTATCGAGGTTCAATTAAGATGTTGCTTCAGGTCGCTATCGCCAGGATTCAGCGAGGCGATGAAGTCAAGATCGGCATAGTTACTTTAGGACAAGCGGTCGGCCAGCTAAAGCTGCCTTCAACCAGTGAGCTGCTTACAGATGATCATCTTGCGCTTATACACCGCAGCTGGAGGGCGTCCAAATGAGACAGAGAATTTGATGGGCAGCGAATGTACCAAATCCATGTGATCGTCTTCGGTAGGTGTAGTGGCCTGAGAATATAAATCACAGGAACCGATTACATCGGTTTTTCTGGACCACATTAGCTGATAATATCGGAGCGTCAGGAACCAGATTAAGTGAGAATGGACCCACATTAATTGAGAACAGCCCGATAACATCGGCCAGGAACCAAATTAATTGAGAACGACTAAAGTAACCAGTGCGTCTTAACTCTTCGACATTAATAGCAGTATCTTCCCGATTGATTGAAGACCTATCTCTTCCTCAAGCATCAAGCCAGATTGCTCGAAAAGTGCCTGCCATTCAGTAAGCGTTCTTTCCCTGCCTCGGGTAGCCATGAACATCTGCATGTCGGAAGCAGCGATGGAAAAATCGGTCTTCAAATCCGGCATTACCAATTCCATCGCCAGTGCGGGCACCGGTGCCCGCACTGGCGATGGCCAAATTACGCAGTACTTTGATGCAATCCCCGTCCCGCATACTATGCAGGACGGCGCTCAATAAGTAGATGTCTTTGTCGTCTTTGGCTGCGGGAACCAATTCAAGCATATTCCCAGCTTGGTAGGTTAATCGGGAAAGCAGGTCTGGCGATTCTTTGCCGGCCCAGTTTGTTGCTGCTGCTTGTATCACCTGATTCCGGTCAAACACTAAAGCAGTGAGATGTGAATACCTCTTTAATATGGCCAAGGATTTACTTCCCTTCGAGCCGCCCACATCAATGATGCGATCAAATCGTCCCCAATCGAAGTCGGTGGCAAAACTATCACCTGTCAATGCCTCAACACAGTCCATGGCACTGGCAAACAGCGCATCGAATTCGGCATGCTCATCCATGTAGGAATAAAGCTCTCGTCCATGAGAAAGTTGGAATGGGACTTCCCCGCTGCGCACTCCCTGTTCCAACTGCTCATACCAAGGCCGGCTCATCTCAACCGAATTGGACTAGCGGGAGCATCTGTACAGAAACTTACGGTTATGATTTAATTTTAAGCATAATCAACAAGCTACAGCGACACCGCTCGAGCAATAGTCAGACAAAATATTGCTATTCATTGTAATCTTAACCTATTGTTTTTTATTACCAATGATTTTCTTTTTTCTGAAACCGTATGTTTCCGTTTAAATGCCCCCGCCAGTCCGACATGCGTCATTGTTTTATAGAGGCGGATATTTTTTCTGTGGACGATCCAGAGCGGAGCTGGTGATTCTCGTTTGAGTCTAAAATTATATCAATATGACCTTATGGCCCGAAAATGATGGAATCGTTGTCGTACCCCTATTCAGCACAGCTCAAGACCAAAATATTTGCATATTTCCTGAAGACCGGCGGCAAATACTTCATTTCTCTTAAGAAGTATCCAATCATCTTTACATCGAACAAATTCGATCAAAAAACTTCCCTTCATACCCTTAAGATTCTTTTGCATGGGTATATGATCAATGGAAGCCTTTGACCCTTCTTGTAAGATTTCAACTGTTCCATTGTCAACAGTTTCAAGGCCTCCACCGATGGTAGGAGGAGTGTAGATAGAAACAGTAATTGCTAATGAATTGACTGAAGAAGGTAAACTATGAAAATCTATTGCGATGGCTTCCGGCGAGTAACCATTTTTTGAATGATCTTCCCTGCCTAAATGACGAACAGACCCACAAGGAGTTTTTGAAAGACTTTGTCCAGAATCTCCTTCAGATGCAAAAGAGGATACAAAGTCTCGGTCTCCACGAACCTTACGGTCAGCGGAGAGCAAAAATACACTAGTATCAACACTACAATTAGGCTTCGCGTCAGCAATATTAGACGCAACACGTACGATCAGGTTAGGAGGCATAAACTTACGAAAAGCCTCACCGGCAGGTTTTGAGTAATTCCCTGAAGGAAACCTGTCAAGATATGCTTTATATCCTGCTTTGCTATCAAATTTCTCCGCAATTTTCCACGCGGCCTCTTCCTCGTTAACTGTTTCATTCCTGGAATAAGAAGATGCAATACCCCCCCATCGGATAGGTTTTTCAAATATACGTTTTCCTTCCACTTCCAGAGAAAGAATATAGTTACTCCCTTCTTCAAGATAATTAGTTACCTCCGGAGAGAAAATTAAATTAATACTACCAACATTGGCTATTCCTCGCTCTACATTCACCCAGTCTTCGGCAACTTGCCACCCTGAAGCACCCAGAAATGGCTTTTTATGACCCCATCGCTTGAAGCAGGCTCTAGTGGTCCCAAAGGACGTTTCAAGTCCTGTAATCAAAATCCCAACCCACCCCCTACCGCGACTCTTTTCTGAATAGAGAGAAAGTGTTATATCTTGCATTTTTAACTTAAAAAGTGTTTGAATTTGCTGTGTAAATAACTATCACACTTGATCCGGTCTAAGATCATTTAATATTTTCCCAAGACGAGAGTTAGATTCTATATCTCCAGAAATCCCAGATAAAAAATCCGCATTTGTTCTCACCGAGTATTGAAGTCCATTTATCCAATCTAACAGATATTTTTGCTCAAAGTTCTTCGAATTCTCAGACAATCTATCCAAAGGACGTGATTCATGCTCAGAAACAAATATCTTGGTAGGCTTTTCGTCTAAGGCCAGAATCGGTAACCCAGCTTTAACATTAGCTATGTTTCCAGCATGATCAATAAAATTATTGAAATGTCCGGTCACCGGTGAAACCTGCTTCCACATCCAAACAGATTTACGATCTGGTTTGAAAGCTCTTCTCTTCCGAACTTCATCAATAATATGGGCGTACAAACCAGATTTATGTAAGGCTATTTCTAACTCTCTGATTATCTGCAAAACTAGTTGTGAAGAGATACCATAGTAAGATGTTGTGCTCACATCCTTGCTCTGTTCTAGTATGGTCGTCATCCAAGTTTGGATCACATTTGAAGCGAATACAGAAGCAAAATCTTGATTCGAACCTGAGTTATTTTTCGATGCATTAGATTTTGGCTTTTGTTCAGGAACAAGACCTAGCAAAGCAGCAATCGCTTCGTCCATTTCTTCTTCAGGCTCTTCATTTGTAGCAATTTTGCTTTGCCGACGATCAGAAAGGGTAACCTCTCGCTCTGTCTGGAAATAAGCATTGCATGCGCTATCATCAGCTAACTTTAATGTTGAAATAAATTCCCCCAGACGCCTTTTTTTGATAGCTAATCCAAGGGCTTTTACAATTTCCGTGGCAACTTTCTTCTTCTCACTCCGTAGTTCGTTAACATCCGTACTGATGTAATGTCTCGCCAGAAGAGAGGTTACTCGTCTCGCTAACAAATCAATTTGCTGTTCAACTTGGTTAAGTTTAACTTCAGGTCGACAAATAGGCTCCAATCCCTTAACTATTCTTGTAATTCCCCCATCATTCAATATCCACGCACTATCCCAGGCAAGCACAGGATCAGAAAAATGGTCAATAATTATCTGATTTTCCAAAAAGGCCGTTCTTAAGTTTCTTACAAACTCCAATTTGTCTTGCCGAATATTTTTTTCGACAAACGATGAGGGAGACTCGAAATCAAAGAGAGCATCGTATCTAAGGTTAGGATTTCTTAGCCAAAAAATATTGCTAAATTTTCCTTGGCCATTCCAATCTGACACCCACTTTGTTTTATGGGAATGTGCTCCAAATGGCTTCAATAAGGAGGCTTCAAGTCGAGTAGACCATCGAGTTCCATCAACTGATTTGCCTGCCCCTTGCTCGAATGCTGTATCAAATTTTGTTAAGATAAATAATAAAGTACACGGAACATTTTTTCTCTCTTCTGGTGTTCCCCCATGAGTTACTTCAACCCATCGCTCTATTAGTTCGCCTAAGCCAACAACCTCTTGATTGGATGGTCCTACACAAAGTAACATGGCCGATAATTCGCGTTCTGCTGAATAGCGTTCGAATAAATAAGCGACTTTGCCACGTAGAAAATTATCTGATCTCACCTCTTTACTTGATAAAAGATCTCTTGGATGAGGCTGTCTTGACCTCGCTCCCGGGAAGTCCAAAAGATCAGTATTCTCAAAAAAATGGTACGGAATTTCTTTCAACTGTATTATCAATTCAGAAACCAAAGCCGTAAGTTCTGCCCGTTCTATTTGAATTGGGTTACCGTTAAGCTCAGCAACATAGACGGTATCACCAATATCAACACACATATTACCCAGGGTCGCGACGTCAATAATACTTTTTTTCTGGCGTGTCCAATTTTCCCCATGGACTTCAAATAGGGCTGATGGCTCACAATATATCTTTTTAGCGTAGTTAAGACGTATAAGTTGGTTTTGCAAGCGTCGATATATTTCAGTGTAGGTAGGAAGCTCTTCCCAAATTGCTGAGAAAAATTTCACTCTAGTTTCCGCAGACATAAATGAAACCATATCTATGGCTGCTTGCCAGAAACCATAACGTTTCAAAGCATTAACTCGAGGGTTTTTCATCAAATTTTGCTGACAATAGTTTTCCAAGTCATATATATCCTCAACCTGAAGATTTCCAGAAATTCCAGAATTAATTTTTGTTTGCTCAATCAATGTCTCAATCGCCGCCTGGTGTTTGGTTAGATCGTCATCTGTAGGGTGAATGACATCTTCAACAAAGGAGTTTGCCAAAATCTTTACAATATCAATTTCCGTCAATAAGCCAACTTGAATCGGCATCCCGTGAGGCGTAATATTGAGTGTTCCTCCAAAGACAAAGCGAGTTACCAACCCAGTTGATTCTTTACCTCCTTCTGGGTTGATCTTGGCAATAAAGTCTTCATTTCGATCCCCCATACACGACATAAGTGAACCGTTTGATGAGCGTGCGAGCGCTGATATTAAATATGATTTTCCGGCTTGACTAGGGCCAAATACACCTACAGCCATTTTTGATTTTGCCGCAAGCGCAAGTCGTTCAGCTGATACTATAGAGATTCGTAGCTCCTTAATAAGTGATTTATCATTACGTATGGCCTCGTCTAAAGAATTTGTGCACCATGAAAGCGCATCCTTACAACTGGATGAAATTTGATTTGCTCTCTTTATTAGTTGTTCTGCAGTAAGCATATCCGTGACTCGCTTCCTACTGAATTTCAAATAGGCCAGTGTCCAACCAATGACCATACTCGTCCCGAAGAGTCTTTAATTCGAGATGTAGATCATCTGGGCTAACGTTTGAGCCATCTGCAGCTGTAATATCTTCGATTTTAAAAACCCCTTCGTCATAGACTTCATCCTCCATTAGATCAGACGAGCAAATAGCGGCTCGTTTATATAACAATGAAATTGAATAAGGCAGTCCTTTTTTCCTGGCTCTATCCTTTGCCGCCTGAGAAGAGAAACTCAAAAAGTAGAAAGGTGTAGCTTTCCAACGTTCAAGAGGCAATTGCCTGAAACCAATAAACATGGGTGCTCCAAACTTGAACGTTGCATTTTGCTCATCTGAGGCATTCGCATCGAGATCAATTCCGGTGAAGAATAGATTCTCATTTAAAATCTGGCCAGTCGACTGCATTTCCCCAACATATTTCACAGTTGAAGCGGGTCTTAATTTAGAGGTATTGCAATGAAAATTAAGAAGATCGCCTTCCGATAGCGCGCAAAGCATTGCACCAACTACACCTGTTGTTTTAGGGTCAGAAATCATGCCGCCGGGACTCCAAAATGGGTACCATCCTTCTACTTGATAGGAATTCATAGCGATAATTCTGGAGGATGGAACCGGCGGACGTCGCAATACAGCAGCTTTAACTGCTGGCAAACAAGACGGCCTTCCTGAGAGAAGCAAAACATCACAGTTCCAGACTGCGATTAATTCACAAAGATCGCTAAGCATTGGGGAAATGATGCTGTCGATAGTGACAGATACTTCACCTAAATCTATGTGATTAATCCATGCGGCCAACGAAAAACCTCCAATTCCATTATTGGCTACTTCGTCGTCAATATAGGCCAATACCTCGGGTCGAGGATACTCACTTGCTCCAAAAACATCCTGGAATTGAATTTGTTCTACTGTGCCAAAAGTATCGGTTATAGATACCTGCTCGGCCAACTTCAAGATATACAAGCCGACGGGAACAGCATACTGCTGAGCTAATTGGCATCTGAGGTTCCTAGCACGCTCAGGTAATCCAGCGAAATTACTACCAATACGGCGGGTCATAAAATTTTCCGCATCTGCCATGCCAAGTTTCTTCAACTCTTGTACTAAGGGTTTTAGCACGTGATGTTCAATTACTGCCTTTAAAATATCGTCTCCAGCACGATTAAACCCTTCTCGAAACTCTTGGATGGGTTCTAGCATAGCTGTCGCACCTTGAGACTCATCTATATAAGTAGTGACAATTAAATCAGTCGTTCCTCCTCCAATATCAATGCTAGCCACTCGAAACGATTCTCTTGTTCCTCTATCAGGACGATTCTTGCCAAATATAGAAAAGTAGGCGGAGGCATCACCAGCGAATCTTTCTGCAACTTCGTTGTAAACATATACCATTTGTGTGGTGCTAGCCTCGTCCCATTGGCATCGTACCGCTGGAGGAGCCTGATAATGAAAATAATTTCCAATATAGGAGTCCGCACTCCAATCAAGTGTTTTCCAAAGCGTCTCAACAGTCCAATTTGCCCAACGTTCAAATATCTGGCGTTCTGCAATTGTTATCGCCGGGGGGACAGTGAGAATAATATTCCTAAGATGTCTCGCCAAATCAGGGTTTAAGCGTTCTCCTCGCTGTGATGGTGCATTGATTTGTGCCAATGCATGAGAAATAACTTCGCACAATAAAAACATCATGATGGAACTACGGGAAAACATAGGTTCTGTGACAGGATATTTGTCCTGATCACGGAAAATGGGATCCCGAATAATCTTCGGATCACTTAGAACATGAAGAGGTGTTCCATGGTTATTGATAAACCCAACGAAAGCTCCGCTATTGACTGGCGGTTCCTCCGCATTTCCTTCTTCCGAATCTGGACAAAAGCGCCATTCTTGAGCACGCTTAGCCCTATCCCAAAGATAACGTTTGGGGCTAGACATAGTTGTCTGCCCTTCATCTCGTCGTGAAAATAAAGCAAGTCTGGAGGCTTCTGGCCCAACGCGAACAACGGAAGGCCACTGTAGTGCGCTTCGCCTCCGGCCACTTGCTCTGGAGTATCCGTTAGAGTCCCCGAATCTCATCCGAGCAAACGACACGTTCGAACCAAACGGATCACGATGGAGTAAATTCGGATTCGTCAGATCCCTTAATTCCAAAGTAGCGCTATTACTTAACCCCATCGATTGACCGACTCTGCGCTCAATGAGCATCCCAGCGGTTCGAGAATTACCAATATCTAGGACAAGATCAACAGCAATTGCTTCATTACGCGCCGGATCGATCAATCTGACTGACGGGATAATTTCTGAAATTTTCAGAGTCTCAAGAAACGCGACATATCTTGCCATGTGCTCAACTTGATTTTCCAAATCTTGATAATCAATGATCCGTCCCGGGCGCTTTTTTCTGAGGGCCTGCATAAATAATTCTTTCAACCAGTCGGATATCCACTCTTGAGCGATGAACCAGGAATTATGTTTGACGTCAGTAACAAGGGAAAACTCTGCTCCATCGCGAACATCTTGGAGTCTCAACGCTGCGTAAGATTCTTCATCTCCTTCCGAGTCATAGTGTTTTTCTACGACTGTATCAAACGCGATAGTTATGCTGTGAGTTAACGCCTCAATATTTTCTGGAAGCTCAGTAACTAAAACTCGAGCCCAATCAGTGGGGCCATTTCGAAACCTCGCTTCTTGCGCTCCTGCCATAACCTCTTTTCGGAAAAAAGGTAAGGGTACCCACTGTCCAATAAATGGCTCTAAGGCTTTATCCACATTTAATGAGTAGGATGGGATGGCAGCTTTACTTTTTCTCCCTTGATTCGATAACTGAGGTGGTTCAACAGCAGAGTGCCCGGTTCGTTGATCTATGTACTCTCCAGTTCGATCATCCATTTTTAAACACATTAAATCCCAACGATGGCCAGAGACTTCCATTGGCAATTCATTTTTCCATTCCAAAAACTGTGTTTTTAATTTAGGTAGCTTTTTGATATCTATCCCAAGATCAAGAAATTGGATAGTCCCTCCAGGTATCAATGACACTAGATCACGATATTTTGGAAGATTGTTTGTTCTCATAATGGTTCGCAATTATTAGCTATTATTGAATTTCAAACTCTGCAATAACAGTCGTTTGACATTTTTCATTATTACTTTTGCAATTTAACAACAAGGGCAACTCATCTGCTTTTTCGACTAGATCTTTCCCATCCGGTTAATTGCCCGGAAGGCTCTCCTACGTATAAACCAAATCATGCTTACCGTTCCATTTGAGAGCACCTGCAAGTGAGCCATCTAATTCTTCCCTTCTTGCTGTACTTGCTCGATAATTGACACCTTGCTATCAAGGGTTGACTTTTCATCTTTCCCCCGGGCTACTGAGCACAAAGAAGAAATTACATGAATTTTTTTCCTAAGTTCACTAATGTCATTTCGAAGTCTATTTTCTTCTAAGGTGTTTGCACTTAAATTTGATGATGAAGTATAGGATGCATTTTCTATAAATCCTCCTTTGTACAGGAGAAGGAGGAGGAGCATTAGCAAAAGTAAACCGATAATAACTTTCTTAAACACTACCCAAAGATCAAAACCGTCGGAACCAACCTGATGAGTTGAGTAATTGGTAGCATATGTTGAGTTATTTCGGCCCGTCTTTTTATTTATTTGTTGATGAAGGTTAATTTTTACCGCATCAGATAGCTGATAAGGTCCCTTATTTTTCTTAGGTTCTTCATTGATTTGAGATTCGTCGATGATTTGATGCCGCTCAGTGTTTTGAGATTCTTCAACTTTTTTGGGGGTTTGTATTTCAGGGTATTCTTGAATTTCTTGTAGGACTGATTCCTCTATGTGAGAATTAATGATAATTGCTCCATGAGACCATAAATCTACCGAAGATACACCCTCAACAATTGACTTACAGCCCCATTCACAAAGAACAGGCTGCTCACCCACAAGAAAAAGGCACTTTTCAAGGTCAGTTGCCGATAACGTTGCCTTAAAAATTTCAGTTCTGGTGCTTTCACTTCCCCCTTCAGCAGCAAACCTTCCTCCAATTTCACGAGTACCTTGCAATATGTTTGAAATTTTATCTAAGACTTCTGTCTTCGAAGTGGATTCAAGTTGAGAATAAGGTTTAACAGTTCCTTCTGAGTTTGTATACCATTGAATCTCTCCCTTTAAAGCATTTAGCTGAGGTTCAGCAAAGAATTGGCTTAAAGATCTTTCTGGGTTTTCCTGGTCGAGAATGCGGCAAAACTGTTGATAAAAATCGAAAACGGGTTGTCCATACACCCCGCGTATTTCAACTTTGGAACGTAATGTAGTGTAGGGTAGCTTTTTCATACCTATTCATTGGATGATGTATTGCCACAAGCACCAATTGCAGCAGTATATGAAATCCCGATTGAGCGCAAAAACTGCTGTAGGTTATCACCACTCAATGCGTAAAGAATCCTTGAATCGGCCTCAGAAGCTTTTCGGATGAATGTATTTATACCAGCAACTCGACCACATCGATCAACTAGGGGTCCTCCAGAATTTCCTGGTGACAGCTCAGCGGTATGAATAATTAATTTGATACCATTTTCCTGAGGTTGTACAACGCTAATCTCCCCCGGTGTCAAAACCGTTTCAGGAGCCTGGCTTGGGTCCCCGCTGAGTAAGCTTTTTAATCTAGAATCAGTCTGAACGACGACACCAGGAAAACCAGCAGCAATAACAGGAGAAAGACGCGGGGGATCACCGGTTATTGCGAGAACTCCGCTACTAAACCTACCTTTTGGTAATCTGAGTACTGCAAAATCAAGCTGCATAATTTGACTAGATCTAGTCGTTGTCAACAACTCCGACTTAACAACTTTTTTCATGGCCCGACTTGTTACCCACAGGCTCTCGCTTCCTTCTACCACATGCCTATTAGTAACAACGAGATCTGGTGTAATAAAAAAGCCGCTTCCTAGTGAATGTGTGCCTATGATTAACACAACAGCGGCATCAAGAAGCCCAGTTAACTCTTCCGGTCGCTTTACTCGTCCATCCGCAGAATTTGGTAAGACTGTCTCTACATCGGAAGATCGAACAGAATTATCACCCCCTTTAATATCAATGAAATCGCTCAGAATCGGCGAAGTGCACCCTTGCTCTTCAGCTTTCTTCAACCTAGATCGTTCATTTTGGAGAGCAGTAATCAAAAGATCAGAAGTACCTTCGCTATAACCCACTAGGCTAGGATTAGGTTTTAAAAAAACATGCACTAAGGTTATTAAGAGCAACAAAGTCACTGTTGAGATGATAAATACCCTGTTGCTCAAAACTGTCCTTTTAAAAATGTCGTTAAAGTAGTTATCGGAGATAACCTACATTATTTTACAACTTTGGGTGTACTAGATACTTCAGTAGGAAGCATACCGAATGCTCTCTCTTTCTCCCGAATCAATTCGGACTCAGCATGAAATAACTTCGCTCGATCTAACCATTTTTGAGCGCCCACCTTATCCTCTTGTCCAAAGCTTTTATCAGCCAATCCAATATATTCAGAAATAATTTTCGTTATCAAATCTTTGATTTCTTCTGATCGGTATTTACCACTCGAATCGATACGCCTTATAGTATCTAAACAAGCTTTAGCAGACTTCTCTGGGGGGTCGGTAAACTGAGCAGCTTCAACGTATTCCTCCGCCCTACGAAGTTGGTCATCAACCTCAGCCTTGTCTGTATCTGTTAATTTAGCTTCAGTGACAGGAACTGTTACTGTTCTGGTTTCAGTTCGAGTTTCTACCTTAACTTCTGCAGCCTTATTTGATTGCCATAAAAAACCACCGACCCCTGCAAACGCAATCAGTGCTATCAAAACCAGAGGAATAGTCAGTTTATTTCCGTCAGTACTGCGTTTAATTCCGTTTACTTTGCAAAAACTAGCGACATACCCTTCGGCAATTCGAGGATCAAGACCCTTTTTCTTTCCAGTAGCAGGCCTTACAGCTTTATCGAGCGCGTCTCTCTCCTCTTTTGGATCAAGTTTTTTGTCATCATCCGTAAATTGATGCAACCAACGATCCAAGGTGTCGAGCAATTGGCGCTCTGATACTGCGCCATATTTATCAAGTATACTGCGAAGGGTTACCTCAGTGTCTGCGATTAAGAAACCTTTAGATGCCGTTTCTTCCTTGATCCCTTTCTCCTCATCGCGATCTAGATAAAAATCATCGGCCACCGCAGCACTGATCCGGTTCTCCAGCCAACTTTGATCAGATGGACTCATGTTTTAACTCCGTTGTAATACTGGTTATTGAAAAGTAATTTACGCACTTTTGAGTTAAGGTATTGCCCATGAGAACAATCCTTTTTTCTTCTTAACGCCGTTAGCTCTACAAAAGTCATCTATCGCGCGCTGAGCTGTATCATATTTTAGACCATACCTATATCCAAGATCGGCCTTACAAACCATTTGCAATGCATCAGTCTCTTCTTTGTTGTCCAGTTTCTTGTCATCATCTGTAAACCGGTGAAGAGCCTCTGTAAGCTCTCTCAGTAATTTATTTTCATTTGCAATAAACAATCGTTCCAACTCTAAATCAAGTACTACTTGAGCTTTATCGCTACTAATGGAGAGCTTAGAAACAGCATATTGAACAAAGGATAAATACATTGATTCATCACAATACGAGTCAACAATTCTAGGCTGGACAAAAAGCCTAAATTCTTGAATAGGGTCTATCGAAACTGAAGGCGAAGAACTACTGTCTTCACGGTTTAAATTAACTGCCATGATATTTCCACAGGCAACGGGTGAAATAAAAGCCTTAATTTAAGGACTTCTATCCGAAATGTAGAAAGTAAGTGGGTATTATTTACTATTTATTTACACCATCTACAGATAAAAAAATGTCACCACAACACAGAGGGCCTCAACTAAGCCTCACTCTTCAGATATTTTGCTAGACGGGTCTTGGCTTTATTGATTTACTTAAGCGAGTTGTAGTTTGCGCTTGTAAATCACTGATGAAATCACCGCAGCAACAATGAAAGCTACACCGATAAGACCAGTGAAAAGTTCAGGTACTTCCTGATGAATCGAGTAGAACATGATTAATGCAAGCACCCCGATGGCGTAGTGGGCACCATGCTCAAGGAAAACGTATTCATCGAGCGTTCCCTGGTTAACCAGATACACAGTCAGAGAACGGATAAACATCGCACCGATTGCCAGACCAAGCATAATGATTACGATATCTCGGGTCACAGCGAACGCGCCAATAACACCATCAAAAGAAAAAGATGCATCCAAGATTTCAAGATAGATGAATCCCATCACGCCGTTCCGTTTAGCGGTCTCGACGATTGCTTTTTCTTCCTCTTTTGTCTCAAAAAAGCTACCCAGGCTATCCACAATGACATAAAGTATTAACCCACTAACACCAGCCAGGAGCATGGTCATATTTTGTTCACTTGGCAAAGGCAGGTAGGACTGAAGACCAATCAAAACAGACAGGGTCACGATAATTTCAATCGAATCGATTTTACCTAGCTGAGACAGCTTCTCTTCAATAACCCCGAGCCAGTGAAGTTCTTTGCCTTCATCAAACAAAAAGCTTAGAAAAATCATGAACAAGAATGTGCCCCCAAAAGCTGCGATAGCGGTATGACTGGCATGCAGATGCTCTGAGTAGACTTCTGGCTGGTTCATCGCCAGCTTTGAGACTTCTGCCATGCCTTGCCCAGTTGCGATAGCAACGACAAGGATGGGAAATAAAAGTCGCATCCCAAACACAGCAACCAAGATTCCGATAGTTAAAAATATTTGGCGCCATTTGGCATCCATTTCCTTGAGGATGGATGCATTAACTATGGCATTGTCGAAAGATAGGCTGACTTCCATTATGCCGAGGATTGCGGTAATACTGACCGCTGGCCAAATACCAGAAAACCCGCCATTGGAGTTATACCCCCAGACTGCTGCTAACCCTAGACACAATAGAGTGACAAAAATTGAGTAGCTAAAATCACGCATCGAGCTTTCCTTTATATTTATTAATATTTTTTATGTGATAGTGAACACTTAGCTTGTGCTAAGCCGGAATGCATACTCTGATTAAGTTTAGTCGAGACTCTAGATAATTCTAGGATAATTTAATTAAGATTAATTAGGGTTGGTAAGTCCTAATCGTCGAAAATCCCCTTGTAAAAATCGCCCGCTTTTATTTCATCGTCAAAATCGCATCAGATCCCAGGTCTGGCTCTTATCACGCAGATAATGAGGGCTGTCATCATTATTAAAAATAAATGAAATTGGATTGGGTGTTTTACCTTGTTATAGCAACAATAATTACTCTTATCCTGGTTGCCTCGTGAAGCGCCGCCAAACATACCAGCACAACGATTACTCATTTACCTGGAGATTTTTATGAACCTGCATAGAAAGGATTGTGTGAACATAGATGTAAAAAAACTGCCACCTGATTTTCCAGTTCCAATGCTGACTCATTTTTAGACAATCTAACCTGTCTCCAGTAGTGATGGGTAAACTAAAGGTATTGTTACAAATTAAGGACAGCTTTATCCACAGATTTTGTGGATGACTCTACTTCGATGCCGGGTTAAACAAAGTAGTGTTTTTTTAACGTTACCGTTTACCGTTCAGTTGATTGCCAAAGCCCGCCAAACTACGTTAAAAAACTAGGTAAAAAAAGTAAGGCTGTGCTATAGTTAAAAAATCCCTAGTAAAATAATTAAAGCAGACTCATGAAAATTGGCTATGCCCGTGTCTCCACGAACGATCAGGATACCCAGCTGCAGATGGATGCGCTTCATGCCGCAGGCTGTGAACGCATTTATCAGGAAAAGCAGTCCGGCGCTAAACAGGACCGCCTTGAATTGCAGCAGTGCCTGAAATCGCTGCGTGCAAAGGATGTGCTGATCGTCTGGAAGCTGGATCGCCTTGGTCGCAGTCTGCAGCATCTGATTGAAGTGGTCGCCGATCTTGACAGCCGCCGGATCGGTTTTCAATCGCTGACCGAACACATCGACACCACCAGTCCCGCCGGCAAACTGATCTTTCATATTTTCGGCTCGCTGGCGGAGTTTGAGCGGGGCCTGATTCGGGAGCGGGTTAGAGCGGGGCTGGCCGCAGCCAAAAAGAAAGGCAAACAGTTCGGCCGCCCCCAAGCGCTGACTGAAAAAGATAAGGCGATGGCGGTGGCCATGTTCAACGGCGGCGCTGCCAAGATCGATATCGCCCGGCATTTTAAGGTGACCCGGCAAACCGTCTATGCCGTTTTAAAAGCCTGCGAGCCATGAGTGTTGCCCAAAGAGCCAATGACCGGGGTGACTCATGAAGCCTGTGTACCTGGAACGGCATGATCCGGACAAGAATATGCATCGGTTTTATCAGCTGCATGTGACGCCCGGCCTGTTCGGGGACTGGGCATTGGTGCGCGAATGGGGCCGGGCGGGGTCGCCAGGCACGGTAAGGAAGGATTGGTTTGAGAGCGAGGATGAAGCCCAAACTGCGAGGCAAAGGCTCGTCGAGGTCAAACAGAAAAAGGGGTATCAATCTATTGGGTAATTTTAGTAGCTTGAAACAAGGACCGCCTATATATAAGGTATAAGCGTAACTGCTCGCGTTTGAGAACAGTCAGGCTTGCAATCCACGAACCTCTGAAATAACAACGATAGTCAAATACCGACCCCAACTAGCCTATTGATTCAGATCCTTAAATGTCGGTTGAGAGTCTTATTGCAGTCATTGAAATGTACTCTTTAAAATTATTCCGGTCTGTTTATCATGCATAAAAATGCAGGTTAAACCGTTTAGAAAATCTGGCACTGAAGCTCATTCTTGACCACTCGATTTCAAAAAGTGTATGGTTAGCCAGATTTGGACAATAACTTGTTAGGCGCTGTATAGATGATGGTGAGGCGATATGAACGTAAACAAAATACCTTTAGCCATATTGGTACTGTTCTTCAGCACAGTTGGTTATTCTGACGAACAGAAACCTTTGGATAAAACCTTCCAAAAAGTTGCTAGCGATCTAGAGCAATTATCTGTTAGTTAAGATCATCAGCTCTTGATAAAATGGGGTTTTATTGCCGATAGAAATTATCAAAGATGTCTCGTCCCCATTCAGACGGTTTGCGCCTGGTACTCAGTCAGTTTTGTTTTGTCGAGTAATAGGGCTTGCATAGAGCTGGTTCTGGGAAGCTACAATCAGCTTTACCTGTCATAATAAACATGACTGAGTACTGGTTACGCTCGCAGTTGGGTCTCACATTGAAACCCGGCGATAGTGTCATCTGTGATAATCTTTCGGCTCATAAGTGGCAGACGTGAAGGAACTGATTGAAGCCAGAGGCGCTACGATTAAGTACCTGCTTTCCGTTGGTCCTGACCTGAATCCGATTGAACAGGTCTTTGCCAAACTGAAAGCGCTGTTGCGCAAGGCCGCTGAGCGAACTTATGACACCCTCTGGCAGGCTATCGGCCAGATCATGGATCAGTTCCACCCCGAAGGAAGAATGCCTGAATTATTTTAACAACGCAGGCTATGTTTTTGACTAACGAAGAAATGCCCTAGCTACTCTCCAGCAAGAAATCCAATCTGCATACCAAAAGCAAGTTGCAAGTACTAGCCCTGTTGACTGGAGTATTGGTTCAAAGTCTGTAGCAGTTACCACCGAAAAAGGAAAAGTCTTTGCCGGCGCAGATGAAAACTCACAGGTAATGTGGACGGTTTCCAAAGGCAAGAAATTTCCAGTGATTGATAAGGCTAATGGATGGTATGCGGTTAGGCTGGACGAGCCCATTCATGGCGTGCGGACTGGATGGTTAAATGCCGCAGAAGTTGTACCTGAGTTTTCTAGCGAAACTGAAGGCTTGGTCGCTGTTGGCGCATACAAAGCCTTAGCCGGCACAGGTGCAGCACAATCTTCCAAGTCAAACATGGACCAAATGTATGAAATGATTCTACAGTCTGTTAAAGAATTTAAAGACAAGTATGAGACCAACCCATATGTCAACGGGAATGGATTCAGTATAGATATTGGAATACCCCCATCTGTAAATATTTCTTTTGAATTTAAACCTGGCGTTCAATCTGGGGTCGCAGCGCCTAACAAAGCGGTCGAGAGGGATGCGCCCAAAGCGGCGCGCCCCTCACCTTGACTCGTTAGTTTTAAAAGCAGGAGCTGAGAACATTAAAAATATAGCCTGTTCAATAAAAATATAGCCTGTTCAAATTGTTTCGAAGATCAAGGGCTACGCTTGGATGCTTGGCGTCTAGGTGTGGAGGAAAACGAAACTTGCCCCAATTGCGGCAACTCTAGTGGCAAAAAGCTTACTAAAGAATTATTGGGTAGCCTCGCTCACAGATTCTTCGTTTGGGGATCGCTTCACAAATGTGACTTCGGCGCGGCACCGGTAATCCAATTTAATGAACATCAAAAAACTTCTATTGATGTGTCGCATTGGCTAAAAAAAGATGTACAGCTGTTCGAGAATTTTCTGGGTGTGGGCTTCTTTCATTACGGGCCAAGATTATGGATGGTTGGAGAAATCGAGCCACTTAAAGTGTAATGGTTTAATTAACCAGGACACTTCTAAAGACAGATTTATAATGTCATTAGAGGTGAAATATGAGCAATCAAACCAAACAAAAGAGACCCAAATACACACTTGAATTTAAAAAGGATGCAGCC
>JAQUOU010000043.1 GCA_028716975.1 Methylobacter sp.
CCATCAAAAGCGTAAGCCTCCCACTCGCGCCCAACTGATCCGTGCGAAGCTAATCAATGAAGTCACGCCGGTACGCGCGCTCTTAAAGGCGCTCACCGATCTACCCTGGATGGCGACGGACTATCACCCCGTCACGGCGGCAATGACTTTGCTCCAAGGTCTGTATGCGCAGAATCAACGACAGCTGCCGGCTGACATTTCGCTCGGGTAGTGGGTGAAATCTGTAATTAAGCGTAAATATTAAGTCCGAATTCGACCTTGTTAATGAGTAACCCAATAATCGTGTCATGCATGAGTTCTTGTTTGGAGAAGCAAATAGTTTTCCGCGTTAGCCGTTTAACCCAGGTCCTAAGGTTCAAATTTTTGCGTTCAATCTTTTGAGTGTTGCATTTGCCCACCTGATGCTTGTCAGTTTCAATATGACGTTCATAAGCGCCCCAATCATCCGTGTAGTAGCGGGTGATACCGAAGGGTTCAAGTAATGTTTTTAGTTGTTTGAAGACTTCATCAGTTCGCTTACCGAAGACATAAGCCAACACGATGTTGGTCGCATGATCAACGGCATACCAGAGCCAACGCTGATTAGATTTGTTCCCCACAAACGACCATTGCTCATCTGCTTCAACCTCGCAGGTGGCTTGCAGCCTGACGTCTACGCTACCACTAAGAGTCAACTCTGACAGTCTGGGGTTGACCGGGACGAGATCATCCGCTTTTTTTTAATCGTACTGATTACGGTGTTTTTATCGATACCCAGGACCCTCGCGGTATCTCGGATTCCGCTACCGTTGATAGCCATGTCCAACAACTGCGTTTTGATGCCTGGCTCATAAGCGCGGTAGCGGTATTCCAGCATAAAGCTCTTGGTTGGGCATTCGGGATTTTGACAACGGTAACGCTGGACTCCGTTTGCACTATGCCCCGCTGTCTTAATGTCTTTACTATCACAATGGGGGCAAGCGATTTCTTGATAACAGGTCATAACTTCGGTAGGCGTGATTGATTTTAACTTAAGTAATATAGAGTATTTTTCAGGTTTCACCCACTACCCGCGTGAGGTATAGACAAAATTGGATGACAGTGCTGTAAATTGATCAAATACAATTCAGTTAGCTAAACTCGTTAAGCAACCAGTGAAAATCCTCACTCCTATCAATATCCAATGCAGCTTCCGGCAGCAATGGAACTCTTGAAACGCTAGTGCCCAGCTCCGTCAATACCCGTCTAGCTCCACGATCACCATCAAGTTTGAATAACTTTTCAAAAAATGCTGCTGGAAATAAGGCCGGGGCACCGATGTCGCTTGAGTACCAACTGGCGGCAATCCGATCCGGATCGGATTGCCAGGCCTTCACTAAGGAGTGTAAGTGTTTTGCGCCAATCAGCGGTTGGTCGCACAATAAAATTAACGCTGCCTCAGCGGAATCCGGCAAAGCTGCGATGCCACTGTGTATAGATGTGGACATGCCGTCTTGCCAAGCCGAATTGACGACTGTGGTAATGGCAGTAAGATTGACGGCAGCTTGAATGCGTTCCGATTCTGCGCCAAGCACAACAATGATACGCTCGGCCAAAACCGAACCGGCGCAGGCTACGGCATGTGACAGCAGGTACCGGCCTCGCCATTGCAGTAATTGTTTGGGCGTACCCAAGCGCCTGGAAGCACCGGCTGCCAGAATGATAGCGTAAACGTTATCGGAGGAGGCTACCATAGGACTCGGCCGTATTTTTTATGCTTAATTGTCCGCCGTTGCACCCTTTCAAGGCGGCGTGGATACCTGCCATGATTGACAAGGCAATTTCAGCCGGGGTTTGTGCGCCTATATCCAAACCAACTGGGCCGTGCACCCGGCTTCGTAGTGCATTGCAACCCCCCAAGCTCAGCAATAAACGTTCTCGCCGTTGTGCAGGCCCCAGCAAACCGATGAACGGAATGGGCGAGGCCACAATCGCTTGTAAAAACCGGCGATCGTAATCGAGATGATGCGTCATTAACACCACAGCGCTTAACTGGCTTAAGTCCAAGATTGTGGAAAGCTCTTCCGGTATTACCTGCTGCACCCGTTCGGCGTTTGGAAAGCGTTCGCTGTTAGCATACCCTGGCCGATGATCGGCAACAGTCACTCGCCAGCTCAGCGCTTTTGCGCAATCCACCAACGGTAGCGCATCGGCACCGGCACCGATAAGAAGCAGTTGGGAAGGAGGTTGCACGCGATCGTAAAATGCGCGTATGGTTTGCTGGGCAATGACATGCGTTTCAAGACGCGATTTCTCTGGAAATGCAGACCAGGGCAGCGTTGTATTCTGCGGATGTCCGATGGATGCAACCGGTAAAAACAGGCTATGTGCTGCTGGAAAGTCCGGGTGGGTCGACTCGCAGATGGTAACCAACAATCCGGATTGATGGGTTTCGGCAGCATTGGCAATTAAATTTAACGGGCTGAAATCCTCGGCTTCGTTGAGCAGTTGTAAATATATTTTAACCACACCATTACAGCCCAGGCCCAAGCCCCAGACGGCATCATCCGGCGAGCGCATGTCATAAAACACGGTTTTGGCAATGCCGTTTTGGAAGACGGATCGCGCGTGTTCGATCAAATCGTGTTCGAAACAACCGCCGCCAAGTAAACCGGTTAAAATATCATCCTGTGCAATTAACATGCGGGCTCCGGCCTTTTGGTAAGTCGAACCGAAAGTTTCAATGATGGTTGCCAATACAACGGGCTGGGGATTTAGTTTTAATTGCCGGTAAGCTGCCGGCAGATGGGGGTTTTTGGACACGCTAACTCCAGCTCAAATCAGTACGTAGCAAGGGTAGCCGCCGTACCCGAATGCCGGTGGCTGCAAAAATCGCATTGCAAACGGCCGGAGCTAACGGTGGCAGGGCGGGTTCGCCCAATCCGGTAACCGGAAAATCGGTTTTCAAAAAGTGCACTTCTATTTTCGTTGGGGCATCGGCGATACGAAGCATCGGGTATTCACCAAAATTGCTTTGCACGATACGCCCTTTATCGATAGTCAACTCTTGAAACATCAGCGCCCCCAAGCCATCGACCACCGAGCCTTGGACCTGATTTTCCGCACCGCTGAGATTGACGATTTGTGCGCCGATGTCGGTGGACACTACCACTTTATCCACCTTGAGCTTGCCGTCTTTCGACACGCTTACTTCCGCGACCTGGGCAATATAGCCGCGATGGCTGAAGTGGAAAGCGATGCCTTGACCTTGACCGCGCGGAAAATTTTTTTTGCCCCAGTCGGCTTTTTCCGCGACATCATGCAACACATGCTTCATCCGGTTGACATCATAAGGGATGCCTTTCTCGCCGGTACCGGGTAAGAAACCTTTGTTACCCAGTAATTCCAACCGGAATCCCAGCGGGTCGCGCCCGGCGGCATGAGCCAATTCGTCAATGAAACTATGAAATACCCAAGCCAAAACATTGCTGCGCGGTGCCCGCCACGGCCCCATTGGAATGCCGCATTCCAGCGGTGTTTGTTCGATTAAGCAATTGCTTATCCAGCGCCCGGGGAATTCATCGCCGGATAAATTGGCGCCACTACCCAATTCCAGCGAGGATTTGCCGTCTTTGACGACATTATGAGAAAAAGTGACAAAATGATTGTGCCAGGCTGTCAGTTTGCCCGTGCTATCCAAACCGCCGCGCAGGAAGTGAAAGCCGCCAGCCCGGTATTGGTCATGCTGCAGATCATCTTCGTGGGTCCAGGTCAACTTGACTGGCCCACTGACTTTGCGAGCAATAGCGGCCACTTCAGCAATATAGTCGGGAATCAACCGTCGGCCAAAACCGCCGCCACTGCGGGTAATATGCAAAATAATTTTGTCTTTGGCTATGCCCAAGATTTCGGTGACAATCTTTTGACCAGCCTCGGGATTTTGGGTAGGCGCCCAAATTTCGATGCTGCCGTCCTTATACCAAGCTGTCGCATTTTGCGGTTCGATGCTGGCATGGGATATAAACGGATAGCTGTATGCGGCTTCTATTGTCTTGGCTGCGTCAGCCAAAGCCTGCGTAACATTTCCGTCATTGCGCAAAACTTCAGCCCCCGGCTGTTTCGACAATTCCTGAGCTTTGCTTGTAAAACCCGCCCAGCTTTGTGTTGTCACTTTGCCTTCGTCCCACACGACCTTAAGGCGTTTGCGGGCGCTAAATGCCGCCCAAGTCGAATCGGCGATGATGGCAACACCGGGTAATAACCCTTTCAAATTAGAAGTGCCTTCGATAATAAAGGTATCGCGGACACCGGGCAGTGCTTTAATTTCGTCCAGATTGGCACTGACCACCTTTCCTGCAAAAGCTGGAGATTTTGCGTAAGTAGCATAAAGCAAACCGGGCAACTGTACATCAATGCCGAACAATGGCTTGCCGGTAACAATACCGGGATTATCGACGCCGCCGATGCGCGTACCCAGCAACTGGAAATCGAGCGGGTTTTTCAGCCGAACGGCACTGGCTGGCGGCACCGGCAATTTGGCGGCTGTGGCTGCCAGTTTAGCGTAAGATAATTGTTTGCCGCTCGGCAAATGATGCACAGCACTGTTACGCGCCAACAATTCTTCGACCGGCAGTTTCCAAATCCGGGCAGCGGCCTGGATCAACATAGTCCGTGCGGTGGCGCCCAATCTGTGAAATTCTTCGTAATTGGTCGGAGTCGAACGTGAACCGCCCGCGCTTTGGCTGCCATAAGCCGGATCCAGATCACCTTGAACGATTACGACATCCTGCCAATCCACTTCCAATTCTTCGGCAATCACCATTGGCAAAGAGGTCTTGATGCCTTGACCGATTTCCGGTTGCTTACTAATTAATGTCACTGTACCGTTATGGTCAATGTTAATAAAAGCATTCGGACGGAATGCTGTTTCAGCAGCATCCCCCGGTTTAGCTACCTTATGCCCGGCGCTGTTGGCAGCATTGAAATAAAACCCCAGCACCAAACCGCCGCCAGCCAATGCAGAGTGCCGCAAAAAGCTGCGGCGTGCGGGATTAACAGGCATTTCGATACTCATACCATCGCCTGCTCGGCTAATTCTACCGCCCGATGGATACCGGCACGTATGCGTAAATAGGTGCCGCAGCGACATAAATTTCCTGCCAGCGCCGTGTCAATTTCCTGGTCGGTGGGATGCGGTGATTTTTTCAATAGCGCGGCAGCCGTCATAATCTGTCCGGCTTGGCAATAACCGCATTGCGGCACATCCAATTCTTGCCAAGCTTGTTGTAAAGGATGATTACCTTTAAAAGCCAAACCTTCAATGGTAGTCACTTTTCGTATGCCGACATCATTAATCGGCGTGAGACAAGCCCGAGTTGGCACTCCATCTATATGCACGGTACAGGAGCCGCACTGACCAATACCGCAACCAAATTTAGTACCGACGAGGTGCAAATGATCCCGCAACACCCATAACAAGGGCGTATCGGCAGAGACATCAACTGTTTTCGACACGCCGTTTACTTTGATGGTGTATTTGCTCATGAATATTTTTTTCCGGGTGAGGTTGTTGAATTTGCGTTCATACAGAGGGCCTATATTCAGTTCAGTTTTAAGCTGGGGAGATAGACCTCTTTTAACAAAGCAGAAATCATACCTTTGAACAAAACAGGCTTGAGATGGCTTTTTTTCAGTACTGGTTGTCAGATAAACGTAAACTCCTCCTCTAATTAGATTGCGGATATATCGACATAGTGTGCTGATTTGCTGTTGATTTATGAGCAGAGCAATGGGTGTTGGCCGATTGTGCTTTTGCTTTAAGGGTGGTCTGGAGACAGTAAAATAACGGTTGCTGTCTGAATGCAAACAGTTAATGGGGGCTGAAGTCGATATTGGATAAGCCTAGGCGGCTCATCCACGCTACTGGATGTTTTTTATGCTGACGAATGTTTGAGTTTTTTCAAAAAGAATAAAGGTGCTAAATACTCTTGTCGGCAATATTTACGCCGTCATGAAATAATACATAATGTTTGGCCGCCATTTTGTGCCAATGTTCATTACTGGTTAACGGCAGCGTGGCGATAATGGTAACCACATCATTGGGCGTAGCTTCTTGTTGAAAATCGACGGTAATGTCTTCATCGATAAGCCGTGCCTGCCCAAAAGGCGACCGGCGCGTAATCCAGTGCAAGGTGTTTGCGCAAAAGCTGAACAAATAAGTGCCATTGGAAAGCAGAAGGTTAGCGATACCAAATGCCTGCAATTGCAAACACAAATCGCCCAGATAACGGAACATCGCTTTCATGTCAGCGGGTTTTTGCGGGTATTTGCGATCCAGTTCATTGAGCAGCCAGCAAAATGCAGCTTCACTGTCGGTATCGCCCACAGGTTGATGTTTCCCCTTTTGCAACAGGATCTGGTAATCGCTTAGCTGGCCATTGTGGGCGAATGTCCAAAAATCACCCCACTGCTCACGGGTGAACGGATGCGTGTTTTCCAAAGCCACGTGACCCCGATTAGCTTGCCGGATATGGGCAATGACTGCGCGGCTTTTAATCGGATTTTTCTGCACTAACCGGGCCATTGGCGAGTCATAACAAGGCGATGGATCCTTAAAGGTCTGATACCCATTGTCTTCATAAAAAGTAATTCCCCAGCCATCACGATGCGGCCCCGTTCGCCCGCCACGCTGCATAAATCCGGTGAAACTGAAACCAATGTCGGTTTGGACATTGGCGCTCATGCCTAATAACTCACACACGAATTCTTCTCATACCGTCATGTCATTGAAGGCTTAAACCGATTGTCGAATCTACCGTTTGATAGGCGCGAATGACTATCATGTTAATGGGTAATATATCAATTAGCTGTAATGGGGACTGAATGTTATCCGCAGCAAATCGATGCGAATGAACTTTAATCAAATTAAAGAGGGGGCGTGTTCTTGCCAAAATAATCGTCATTATCCGAACTCTGATCCGTAATCGCGGATTTCATTAACGATTGGACCGAGTACACAGGAAGTGAAACATAAGTACTCATTCATAAAAAGTCAGGGGCCATTCACAACTTCAGTTTCAAACAGGTATTACCGAAACGCCGCAGTTTTTTTGCTTTGGGATAACATATTAATCCCGCTATTATTTTAAATTAAACGATATAAATAGATAATTACATCTTATAAACAGATAGTTATAGTTAATTTGGTTCTGTCGCCTTAACCAAGGAGCAGAAGATTCGGTTATTCTAAGCACCTTTCAATAAAAGGTATAACTCGACCTGCTCAATACAAAAAGAATGCGCTTTCCGATAGATGTGGGTGCTAATAAACAAAAGGCTCTAAAGTTTCATAGGCTTTATAAGTAATCACAATTGCAAGTCACGCGGACAAACTAACGATACCACAGACCTAAGTGCAGGGTTAGCGTTGCTCTATGAACCTCTACGTTGGTCTTTATTTAACACAAACTCAGGATCAGTGCGGAACTCAACGGCATCGCCTGCATGGATCTGGCCCACGTGGCCCCGCCGAAACAAACCATTGCCAGTACCCGCAGCTTTGGCAGCCCGGTGACCTCACTCAACAGCCTGATCGAGGCGGTGATCCGTTATACCGCCCGGGCCTCAGAGAAGGCGCGGGCGCAACACACATATGCCAATAGCATCAGTGTGTTCATCCAGACCTCTCCCTTTGCCAACCGGCCCTATTACGGCAACAGCCAAACTGCGGCCTTACCCTCCCCGACTAACGATACCCGGCTGTTGGTGAGAACGGCGATCTGGCTGGTGAAACGGCTGTATAGACCGGGTGTTGTTTATCAAAAAGCCGGAGTATTGCTCAACGACCTGGTGCTGGCGGCCGGCGTCCAGTGGGATTTGTTTTTCGATGCCTCGGAAGCAACCTATGCGCAGCGGGCCACCGTGATGGCGGTGCTGGACGCCATTAACCAACGCTATGGCCGGCACACGTTAATACTGGGCAGTGAAGGCTTTAATGCGCCCTGGGCAATGGCGCAACAGTTTAAATCGCCTAACTATACCACTTGCTGGGAGGAGTTAATGCAAGCGTCCTAGGCGGCTTGAAAACACGTTGGCCAATTGTTGATCAATTTAAGGTAAAGCCAGCAGGCAAAGGGCGTTTAAGCGAAAGGTGATACATTTAACGACAGGGTTATACACAGCTTTTGTGGATAACTTAGCCAAGGCACTATGCTTTTGGTAAATGTCAACGGTGACGCCGTAATCTGCTAGTCTGTTTTGTATTGACCCAGGGCGTAAACCGCCCAAAAACGTAGCGGGAAGCCATCCGATAAGGGTTATTGTCGCCGAACAGCTGTTTTCAAATCAGACAGAGTATGATAATTTAGTAATACTTTTGATTATACTAATTCGTACGCTTATGCCCCTCAAAGAAAGAACCACCTTTACCTTGTCAGCCCAGGTCAAGCACGAACTGGAAAGCATCGTCCCAAAGAGCCGCCGCTCCCGGTTCATCGAGCAAGCGATCGTCGATGCGCTGAAAGAAAAGCACCAAAAAATCTTGTTGGGCTTGATCGACGACATCGAACCCGTCAGCATCGACCTGGATTCAGCCGAATTGGTGAGCCAACTAAGGGAAAGCGGCATCAACCGAATTAGGCCATGACCAAAAACCAAGTGGTGCTTGATGCCTGCGTATTCTGCAAGCTCTTTTTGCAAGAACCGGACAGGGAGCAAGCCATCGCGCTGGTCAAGGCGTTAGGGGACGGGCATTACTCGATTGTCGTGCCGCACCTGTTTTTTTACGAAGTCATGGCCGTCGCTGCCTATGCGAAATTTGACTTGGCCAAAGTGACGGGCTTGCTCGACATTTACCAAAAAGCCCACCTGCAGCTTATCAAACCGGATATCGAAACCCTGAAAACAGCCGCCGCCATGACCGGCAGCGGCCATCCAAAATCGGGATACCCTTCGTTTTACGATACCCTCTACCATGCCCTTGCCCTGTCCCTCAATTGTCCCTTTATCACGGCGGACAAAAAGCATTACGAAAAAACCAAGCACCTGGGCGCAATTGTCTTGTTGAAAGAGTGGGAAAGCATTTTGAAGACAGACCATTAAGCTGTCAAGACCGCAGGCTGATATGTCATCAGAGTGACATTCTCGTCTGTCAGACCATCTCCGGCGGTCTTGATCGAAGAGGGACTGTGCGCACGACCGCCCTGCCCGGTTCAAACGGGCTTTTTGCGTCGATCGGTCCCTATCCTCCGTTTTTGGGGATAACGTTGTCTGGTTGCCTTGTCCCCGGTTTTTGATGCGCCGGTGTGCCCCTCACAGCTCGGCAAACGCGGCGCTGACCACTTTTTGCCGCTGCTGGGCGTCGGTGTTTAAATACACCGAAGTCGTGCTGATGTTGGCATGGCCCAGTTCATCCCGGATGTAGGTGAGCGGCACCTGTTGGTCATTGGCCAGGTAACTGCCGTAACTGTGCCGCAGCCAGTGCGCCGAGGCTTTTCGGAGTTTGTTCAGCAAGCGTTTATCGGCCGGCGCCTCGCCTTCCAGGTGGGTAAACATCTGTTTAAAAAACCCCGACAGCGTTTTATGGAGCCCGGCCGGGGTCAGGTGCTTGCGGCCGGTTTTATCGCGCAGACTTGGAATCAGCGGCGCCTGAGGCGGCAGGCAATCAAACGGGGACGAACAGCCGCGCGCCTTTAAATAGGCGTGCAATTCATCGATCAACACTGCCGGCAGCGAGGTGTGACGAAGTTTGCTGTGTTTGCCGACCACCCGCAAAAAATAATGGTCGCCGCTGTCATCGGCCCAGCCCTCGATATCGCCAAAACTGGCCGCGGCCAGTTCATGCAGACGCAGCCCGGTGCTAAAGGCCAACTTCAGAATAAACAGCAGGCGCCGATCGGCCAGATAGGTCACGGTTCCTGGCTGGACCTGTTGCTCGGCATAGGCAAAAATCACCTGCATTTGTGTTAAGGTAAAGGCCCGGTTGTGGGTCTGCGGTGTGGTCTGGGCACACTTAAAGGTCGGCATATCCTGAAAGTTATTGTGCTTCAGGTACTGTTGTTTGACTAACCAGTCCAGACAGGCACTGATCACGGTTTTCGCGTAATTGATGCTTTTCGGCGCCAGCACTGGTTGGGGTACCGATCCCTCCGCCGTTGGACCCGCTGCCGATTTTTGGGCCCGGTAGTAAAACGGTTTCCATTTGCCGGTGTGCTTATTGGCGGGCTCTTGAGTCACCCAGCGCTGATCGGCGGTGGTCAGTTTTTTTAAAAAGTGGAGATAGGCCCGGCAATCATCGGTGCTCAGTGACGACACCGCCTTTCCGCGTTCCAGGACCGACCACAAGAGTAAGCGTTCCAGTTCCTTTTTATAGGCCTGGAACGTTTTGGCGTTGTCATTTTTCAAGGACAACCAACTGTGAATGGCCGCCAGATCCTGATGGGCATCGATCCGGCACGGTGCCAACGAGCGGTTGCTGCCTTTCTCCCCGTTCAAGTCCTCCGGGATCCACACCCGCTCCAGTGGCGCCACCTGGACCAGGGGTACCAGCACCGCGGCGGACGGCGGGTTTTTATTCAGCTGATAGCCCAGCGTCCGGGCCTGCTCGTCAAAAAACCCGGTCAACCGGTTTAATGACGGTTTCAACGTATCCGGACACTCGGTAGCGCCGGCAAAGATCGCTTCCAGCGTGTCGATCAAGGCCGCCAACGTATGAACGGCGGGCGGTAATGCCGCACATACCGTGTCCGGAAACCAGCGCGCCACCGCCTGATCCAGGTCGGGCACCGGATCGGCCAGGCGGTTGAGCTGATTGAGAGCTGCCAACGCCTGCCGTGACCAAGTTTCAGTCACGCCACGCTCCCCCAACCACAGCGCGACTTGCTCCGGCTTACCGTAAAAGCGAGCTTTGCGAGCCAAGTGTCGGCGCAGGTCTTTCAGGCGCCGGCGAGCCGATCCCTGCTCGCCCTCTGGCATCTGCTCATCTAGTACCGACCAGGCCAAGTGGTTAATCCAGCCGCGTATTAAGATCAAGTCATCGAGGGTCATGATTCACGCTTTGGTTACTCTACAAATCGTCTGTTTCCAGTCCCGGTGACTCGCCAACCCGTTCTGCTGACAGGGTTGGTGAGCCTGCGATTAGCATAACACAGGCAAAGCGTCTCTAGTTGATATAAGTGCAGCTAGATCAACTAAGCATGCATAAATATAAAATATTTTAGTGTTTTACTAAATATATTATTATGTTTTTAACCCAAAAGCCGCTATAATGTCTAGTAATGAGCTAACCCGCTCGTCTGGTGATTTTCCTTGAAACTTAAGCTAAGCCCCACACACGCCTTCCCGTTTAGGAGTGCACGCTGTTTGATCCGTGTTTTCAGCAGCGACCTGCTCACCGCAGGGTCAATACCAGCGCCGACGCGATGACGAGGCTTGGGCGATGAGAAATCTTCTGGATGAGGGGGGACGTCTAGTGTGTCTGTGACGGTCTCGGTTCTCGCCCGGGCGGCTCTACTGTCATGACGACGCACGCGCTGGCACAAACCAAGGAGATCCTCATGAACAGGCCTGCCAACCGGCTAAAAAGACACGATGACCGGATCGAGTCATGATCAAAAAGAGCACTTATACGCGAGCCCTGGAAGCCTGTGAAGCCTTTTTTATCGATACCGGCCAGGTGCCCACCATCGAGACGATCAAACCCTTAATCGGCGTTAACAGCCCCTCGACGATATCAAGCGCCATTAAGGACTGGAAACGGGCCTTGGCGACCACGATTAAAACCGATCAAGGGGCACTGCCAGGCGTGCCTGCTGCGCTCACCGACGCCCTCCAGGGGTGTTGGCAGCTGGCGTTGGCCGAGGCCCGACAGGTCTTTACTGAAAAAGTCGACGAACTCCAGGCACAACAAGCCGCATTGGCAGACCAGGACGCCGCTTTGAAAGTCGAAGCGGAACGGATGCAACAGGTACTGCAGTTCGCCGAACAGGCCTATCAAGACAAAATCACGCATCTTTCTAAAGACAATGACCGCTTGTCGGCTGAAACCCAGCGTTTAACCGAGCAATCCGAGTATTACCGGTCACAAGCGACGGCGGTGGAAAAGACCCATGCCGTATTAACTGAAACGATCCGGCAGGAACAAGATAAGGTTCAACGCCTGGAGATTCACTATGACAAAGAACATGACTGGGCATTAATGCGAATCGAAGAGGAAAAGGACAACCATCGGTTGCAAACGCAACAGGAGATGAGGCGATGCCAAGCGGAAACCCAACGCAGCCAGCAAGCACTTGAACTCCTACAGGCAAAATACGCTATGGCCATCACTATTAATGAACAAAACAGGGATCGTATAACGGAACTTGAACGCAATCTTTCGAATGAAAAATTAAAGCTAGCGGAGGTAACTTTACAGGCAGCCCACTTACAAAAAGAACTCAACAATAAAGATGAACGATTACGTTTGATGGAAGCAAAACAAAATAAAAGAATTAAATAAATTCTTTTATTTTCCACCCTCTTCCCCTACTTCGATATTCTTTGCATATGCCCTTCACGCAACGCTAAAACAATTTCTAATCCTGATTAAAACAATTTTATAACCGATACCGCTTTAAACTAACAGCCTTATTAATGCCTGTTTCTACTTCAATTATTATAAAATTTATCTACTACATCAATAAGTTACAATTTTATTGGCAATTGCCAATTTTAATGAATCAGATTTGTCTTGATAAGATTATTGATCTGATCATAGCCCTGCCCTTTACGGCCTTGTTCAACTTGAGCGGTCAGAAATATATAAAAATGATTCATTATTTGGTCACTCTTCCATCCTTCTTGTTCAAAAAGCTTCTTAATAGGACCTCTCAAGCCATTTTTTTCGAACTCTCTTTTTAACATCTTTTGGAGAGTTGTATCTATTGTTTCGAATATGGAAATTACCCTTTTCATAGAGCTTTCTCCAGCTTTCTTCTTTAGTTCAATTAAATTTGATTCGTTTGCTGCTGTCTTTTCCTTCTCCTTAATAATATTCGTCATTAATTGTGGCTGCTTGGGGGCATAGTCTTTTGTGATTGCGCTCGTTGCATAAGCGCCCAAATTAAATTGTTTTTCTCTATTATTTTTTATCGCCTTTCTATATTGTTGCTCGGTGTATTCCAGATTACGCGAAATACGCTCATCATCATATTTTTCAAGCATTAATCTAGCTACATTCGTGGTGATACCAAATACATCAACCATTTTGATGTATAAGTCATCATCCGATGCACTTAAAGCCGACTGTTCATAGCCTCGTTTGGTCACTAAAAATACTAGCTCACAAACTCTTCTACTCTCTTTGATTTCTTTAAACAACTCAACATTTAATAAAGATTTATCTTTGATTTCACTCAAGGCGACCGATATAACCCGGCGCTTAAAATCTTTATAGGTTTGATGGTTATTCTTTCCACACATAAGCATTCTGCACTCATCAAGCGTCACTGAGAAATAGGACTCTAACTGATTTTCTAAGCTTCCAATACAGATTTCCCAAAGTGCCTGGGAGTATTTTGAGCAAAATCGTTCTTGGGTCGTGATATCCAAAAATACAAATGACTTTGGGTCTTGGACCCATTTAACAATATTTGGAGGAAAAGAAAAGTTCCATGTTTTTCTTGTGGTATTAACTTCAGCTGGCGCCAACATGGTCCCTACTCCACTTAAATGATCCCTATCATTATTGAGAATATTATATTCAATGACAGTCGAGGCCAGTTTTTTATAATTAATACGTGCACTTGTTATATCTTTATCCGTTTTATTTAAAAGCGCTATAACATCATTTTCAGATACTTGATGCTCAATATCTTTACCAAAGCGATCCTTCACTAAAAATAATAAGATATTAAAAATCTTCCTGGACGCCAAAGGCAAAGAATTCTCACAGTTAATTATTGCTTTGTGTTTTTTTACGATCGCATTTATTTCGTCCTCTATTTTTAGGCTCGCCATTTAACCCCCTATTTTCATTTCGAAAAAATCATTTATTTTTCATGAATTAATTCATACAGACTTTTTTTGATTTATAGCTAGCAGCCGGATTTTTGGCCACCCTACCCGGACTTTTAGCCACCCCTTATATAGCTTGCCGGACTTTTAGCCACCTTTTCCATCTTTATTAATATTTATTTCTATTTGTTTTCAATAACCTATGATACTTTTTATTTACTTGGCGCCATATCCTAACTTTTGGCCACCTTTTGATATTCTCCTTTTTTGAAAACTATGTATGCCTGCTATTTGGCCACCTTTATACCCAACTGTCTTAATTTTTATTTTTTTTTCAGAGAGTTACATATTATTTGTAAAGTAAGCGTATATCTTACATTTAGCCACCTGTTGCGGTTATTTGGCCACCCTTTCTATAGTTAGTCTAACTTTTAGCTACTTTTCAATTAGATATATTGAAGTGTAATTACTTGTTTTTCTTTAACTTATAATGTTCTAAAAGCCATAATTAGACATCCGGACTTTTGGCCACCTTTGGAACAAGATTATCGGGTATTTCGCCACCTTTGTATAATATTTTAGTCTTCTTTTTGTTGTTTATCATATATTTACAATACTAAGTAAGATTCGTCTTTCATCCCGGTTTTTTGGCCACCTTTAGTAGGTTTAAGTTATGGTTTCAGAGACTTAAGTATTTTTTAGGGAGATATATATATTTATTATTTTTTTATAAAAAAACATATATATACCTTCCTTCTTTAATGCATAAATTTATTTATTATAGACAAAATATACTAGACTTGATAATATCAGTCAAAAATATTTAAATATTATCAAGTGAGAACGAAATAATGGGAACTGGTTTAGATAAAATTAATAAATTGCTTGAACATACGGAAGGTCTTCGCCGTTCTTTTCGAAACTTTAATTTTTCCCCCGATAATATTAAACGAGACGAACGTAGATATTCTCTTAAAGAGGCGCAAGAGTTAGTCGGTAGATCCTACCAAGCCATCCGGGATGCTGAAAATGATGGTCGTTTATCTCCTCCTGAAACGGGTACTAATGGCCGTAGAATTGGCTTCACTCTAAGTCAAATCAACAATATGAGGGATATTTTTGGTACCCGACTTCATCGTGGTAAAAAAGATGATCCAGTTATTTTAGCCATTCAAAATTTTAAAGGTGGTGTTTCTAAATCTACCGTTGCTTGTCATCTCGCGGAATTTCTCGCGAAGCAAGGATATAGTGTTTTACTTATTGATTGTGATTCTCAAGCAAGTACAACGACAACCTTTGGCTATATCCCAGACGACGATATTGATGAAAATGAAACATTATTACCTTTTTTGAGGGAAGAAGCTGAAACATTAGCTCCCTATATTCGAAAAACCTATTGGGACTCACTTGATATCATTCCCTCTAATCTTATGCTATATCAAGCAGAATATGAATTAGCAAGTAAGCCATCTGCTAGTTCTTTTACGCTATTAAGAGAAGGCATTGAAACCATTCAAGATAATTATGATGTTATTATTTTAGATCCAGCACCAGCATTAGGCATGATATCTTTAAATGTTATTTATGCAGCCAATGCTTTATTAATTCCAATGCCTCCTGCTATGTATGACTTTTCATCTACCATTTCTTTCCTAACAATGCTTAAAAATTCTATGGAATCTTTAGAAAGGCATTTAGGGCCAATAGAATATAAATTTGTAAAGATATTAATCAGTCGATACGATGAAAGTAAGAGTGCTCAGCAAGCTTTAGTTGATCTTGCTAATGATCAATTCGAAGGTTCTGTTCTTGCTGCTAAGCTTAGAGATTCTGCTGAAATAGCCAGTGCAGGAAATAGACAACGCACGGTTTATGAACTCAATAGTCCAATTACATCACCTAAAGTTCATAATCGATGTTTAAATATTCTTGATTCAGTGAATAAAGAAGTCGAGTTATTGATAAGACGAAGCTGGGCGAGTCATGCAAAATCACTTAGAGAAGCCGGATTAGATTAATGGAGAGATTAGTCATGAATAAAAATAAATCATATTTTGCTGGTCTCAAGCAAAATATTGAAGAAGATAAAAAGAACCAACTAGAAAAGGAAGTAGAGGATTCACCATTACGTCCTAATAAATTTGAACAGGGACTTAATCTGACAAGAGAAATTATGTCAGGTAGTAAAGTAAAAACCCCCAGACTTCTAGTCGAGCCAAGTCAATGTAAAATTTGGGATAATCATAATCGTTCTTATGAATTACTTAATGAAACTCGATGCAAGGATTTAATTAATCAATTCAAAGAAACTGGCAAACAAGAATTTCCTGGGATTGTCCGATTGGTTGAAGGAAGAGGGGACATCAAGTATGAAATTATTTGTGGCGCTAGAAGATTTTGGACTTGTCAATATTTAGGTTGGAAATATTTTGTAGAAATTCGTGATTTGTCCGATGAAGAAGCGTTTCGTTTATCTGATATTGAAAATAGGGCACGCGAAGATATTTCTGATTATGAAAGAGCTCTTGACTATAAAAATGCTCTTACGCATTATTATCAGAATCAAATACAAATGGCTAGTAGACTAGAGGTCTCACCCAGTTGGTTGTCCAGGTATCTAGATATAGCTGATTTACCCGTAGAAATAGTAAAAGCTTATAGAGATATTACTGAAATTAAAGTGATGCATGCAAGAAAGCTAAAGCCATTTTTAATGGGCTCAACAGAAAAATTAAATAAAGAAAATATTATAAAAAAAGCAATTGAGCTGAAAGATTCAGGCTATGAAGGATCAAAAGTCATTGCTGAATTATTATCAGTAGTAAAAACTAAAGTAAAGCGGAATCGAACTAAAACTGTTCATACGTCAAAAAATGGTTTGGTAAAAATGCAAATCCAAAAACGTAAAGATAAAAAAATTGAGCTTTTAATTGATAAAGATGATAAATGTAAAAAGGAAGAAATAATCGCTCTTTTCAACATATTATTAGATGAATATATTTAATATTTTATTTTTAATATAAAATTGGCTATCGCCAATAGTTTTGTAACTTTATGATATAAAACAAAAAAACAAATTTAACACTTTTTAATAGGGCAGGGAAGATAGACAAAAACTAAGACATCATTCTATTCATTTTTTTAAATTTATAGGTTAATGACCTATGCCGCCGCTTGTTTGTTTAAATCATTTTAAATGCGAAATACGGGCATTTTTAAAAGCCATATATGAGGTGTTTCATAGAAAATTTAGTTAAATTTCCTAAGAAACTGTCTGAAAAGTCTTTTCAAGCGGCCAGTCGGTTCAGCCTCAACCGGATCATTGCAAGATGAACGAGTGTTTCTGATGTTTCCGGCAAGGTTTCGTCATCCTTACTGAGTCTGCGGCAGTGGCTGAGCCAAGCAAAAGTACGCTCTACGACCCAGCGCCGTGGCAACAACTTGAAACTTTTCTGGGCGTCGCACCGCAAGACCACTCGCAGGGCGAACTGGAACCGGTCGGCGACCCATTCCAGCAGGGTCCTGCGGTAGCCGCCATCCACCCAGACGCAGCGCAGCTTCTTGCACGACCCGGTCAGGCGCCGGAACAACTGTTTGGCGCCGTCGCGGTCCGGTAAGCTTGCTGAGGTCACGATCACCGCCATCAACAGCCCCAACGTGTCCACCAGCACAGGGCGCTTGCGGCCTTTCACCTGTTTGCCGGCATCGTAGCCCCGGTCTTCGCCGCCGATGGCGGTCGTCTTGACACTTTGGCTGTCAATGCAGCCCGCCCTGGGGTGCTTGTGCCGTCCCGCTTTCCGCCTGACCCTGGCCCTCAAGGTATCGTGGATACGCTGCCACGTCTTGTTCCGGCGCCACGACCAACAGTAAGGGTAGACGGTCTTACAGTTGGGGAAGTCGCTGGGCAACGCTTCCCATAGGCACCCCGACTTCAGCACCTAAAAGATCCCGTTGATGACGCACCGCAGACTCACCGTCCGGGGCCGACCGCCTGGCTTCGCGGCCGGAAGCAGCGGCTTGAGCGCCTCAAAGGCTCCCTGGCTTAAGTGAGAGGGATAGCGTTTGGGTTTGTTCTTTCGAGATTTGCGACTCATCGGAGCAACAAATTTTCAAATCAATGGCTTCCGCGCCACTTTTCAGACGGTTTCTGAGTTAATTTTTCACGCCCAGCTAGCTTTGCGTTGGTAATCTGAATTAGGGAGCTGTAAGCCCTCATTAAAAAATAACCAGACGTTGGATTAATTCAACGGTGATTGCACCGGTCATCAGCGCCGTCAGAGTACAACCCATTACTATCTTTCCCCAACTGGATAAAAACGCCCCTTGATGATACTCACTTGAGTCTGATATGGCCCTTTTCAAGGCAATAATCTCATCGCTAACCGCATCTCGAATTAGCTTTTGAACCAGTACGCGTTGTTCATCATAGGTTTTTGCAACGATTGTGGCTGAGATAGTTTTCAGGTATTCGAACATTTCATTTTTAGAGCGACAATTCGCGGCTAGAACGGCCTGGTTGTATGATTCCCCTGCCGCTTCAAGCTTATTAATCGTTATTTGGATATTTTCGCCCGTTGCGTTGACGTGTCCCTGCAGTGCGTCCAGTTTATCCAGCAAGGTGTCTATTTCCCCTACTACCAGGGCGGCCAAGGCGTCCCGGTTCGTTCTTGGGGCCGTCGGGATATTTTTCATCGGAAAATCGTCTTATACACTTGGTCAAGATTCTTATGGGCGGTCATGGCAATCATTTTCAGCAGACATAACTGCACGCACCGTTTGGCTTCTTCCTGATCGCCAGCGTCCTTGGCCGCTTTCGCTTGAGCACGGTAATCGGTGTTGTCGGCCACAATATCGGCCAGCGGCACCCCCAAGTCTTTGCATTGGTCGAACGCCTCATTGTTATAAATGACGCATTTATTGTTCATGACAAAGGTATTGTTTGCAGCCTCCAGTCCGAATAATGAGCTGAACTCATCACTGATATCATCATCCACCTCAACCCGGTTTAAGATAACCCGTATCTTCTTTTTAGGGATTCCTATATTGACCAGTGATTCGATGGTCTTTATCGTATCGATGGTTTGTTTCTTGTGTTTTACTGTCGGCACCAGGTAGTAGTCAAAGTGTTCGTGTGAATCCTGGTATTGGGTCATCAGGTTAGTGAAGTCTTCAACATTTGAAGCGCCCACATCGACAATCGCATCGTCCAATAAAAATAGTTCTTCCTGGAGTTCTTTATATTTTTTGCCCTTGTAGGTTTCCACCTCCACGCCATCTGACGCGGCATCGTCATTGAGGGTTTCAATACTGAACAAGGTGGCATTGTTCATGCGGGGTTTCAATAAATGCGCGGCGACGGTGGATTTGCCCACATTGCCAGAGAAATTAATTACGACTATTTTCATCTTTTTTCTTCCTTTGGGCTTCTTTGCCCAGTTTAGACAGTGCGGCCAGATCAATTTTTTTATTTAAAAGGGCTCGGAGGTCGGCAGGATTGAAGATCGTTTGTACGTTGTCCTGTTCTTCCTCCTCTTTGTTGTGATTATTTTCGGCCTCGGGTAATGAATCCGGTGTCGTTGCTGCTGTGGCATTTTCTTTAGAGGGTGTATTTAGATTTTGACCGCTCTTCTGCCTGCGCTGTTTCCTGATTCGATAAAGGGCCGTCTCAAACCCTCTTAAGGTCATCGTGAAGCCATGTTTTTGCAACGTTTTATGAACGTCTGCCCGGCTTACTCCCGCGGTTAGCGTGGCTTCTATATCGTTGAAAATATCGCGTAGCCTGGCTGTGTCAGGTCTTTTCTCAGAACTGGTTGCTAAGGCCCGTAGTTCATCAACAATATTGGTTTTTTGCATTATTCAGCCTGCTTTTTGTTATGCCTAAAGGCCATTTTAGTTTGATCCTCCGTTAAGCCGTTAACGTGCTGTTTTATCGGCGTACTGCTGATGTCTTATGAAGTCTATAAGTTGTTCTAGTGTAGGTTATTAGATGTATATAAGAAGTGTCAAGCATTAAGTTAGTGTCTCAAAGGTGTATTTATGAAGCTCATATGTTGTTTTATTGATGTTTACAGAGTGACCCGTTGAATGTCCTTGTCCTCTAGAAAATAACCCTGTTCCCGTTGAGCAAAAGACTGGACTCAGTAATCACACTAACTTATTGATTATAATAAGTTTAAATAATATTTTTAAAGCCCCATGGCCTAAGGATTGTTAGGCCATTCCAAATGCCAAAGCGTAAAAGCAAAAGAATAATATAGGGCAGGATAGACTAACATCGTGTTTTGTGTTACCATTATTCAAACAAATAAAGGAGAGCCGCCATGACCCCAAGAAAAACCGTTGCCCTCAACCTCCGAATCCATCCCGACAAAAAAGCCGCCCTGGTTGCTTTGGCTGAGAAACAGCGCCTCGATGTCACCAAGCTGGTTCTGCCGGCGATCGACCGATTACTTGAAGAGGGCCTGAAAGACCTGCCAGCGCCATTGGAGAGCAATATAGAAGGGCAGGGCGATGATCTTAAACCGCTAACAGGCCAGCTCAGCTTCTGGCCGCTGCCCGGTGATGAGCAACTCGTTAAACAGTATGCTCATGCCCGTAAAATGAGACCTGGCACGGTCATGAAACTGGTGTTACGGGCGTGGTTATCCCAACAGGCGCCCCTGCCTAAACATGAACTGGCACTGTTGGGTATTACCTCCAATCAAATCGCTGCCATTGGCCGAAGCCTCAATCAACTGGTCAAACTTAGCTCTACCGGTGATACCCCACTGCCAGATGAGCTTGCGGCTTTACTTCAAGACACCTTAAACTTGACCCGGCAAGCCAGCCAGGAAATAGACGCCCTTGTGAAAATTAACCTCAGCAGTTGGGAGAGCGATTATGCCTAAGAAACGCACCGCCGCGATTGCCAGAGATCGAAACGGCTCAGGGCTTGAATTATGGAGCCAGGGCAGAAAAGGCCCGCCTGCACCCCCGTTATTCAATCCTTCCTCCCCGGAGTCAATGGCCGCCTTACAGCGAACGTTAGACCGTGTGCCTGAAGTCATGGTCAAGGTGACCGGCGGCGGACGGGACACCGGTACCGCCCAAGCCCATATTGATTATATTGACCGTCAAGGCCAGCTTGATGTGCATACGGATGAAGGCGAGTTGTTAACCGGTAAGGATGTGTCAACGTTTTTAGTCGAAGACTGGAAACTGGACACCATTATCCCTCAACGGCACCGCCCAGCGCCGTTACCCGGGGAAAAGGACAAACGGGCCAAACTGGTTCATAACCTAGTCCTGTCCATGCCATCAGGCACCCCCCCGGATAAGCTTCTGGCGGCCGCCCAGTTCTTTGCCAGGGAAAACTTTGCCCTCAGCCACCGCTACGCAATGGTGCTGCATGACCCGGCTACCGATCCCAAACGCGACAAAACCCAGTCCGGGAAAAACCCGCATGTGCACCTGGTTGTCAAAGCCGTCAGTGAAACCGGCGAACGGCTTTACATCCGCAAAGACACCTTGCAAGCCTGGCGTCAGCAGTTTGCTCAGGCCTTACGGGAGCAAGGCGTTGAAGCCAATGCCACGCCCGCCGCCATTCGCGGCCAGGGCAAAAGCAGCGCCAAAGGCGCTATCCATCAACATCAGGAACGCCTTGAAA
Organism: Methylobacter sp.; assembly: GCA_028716975.1. GTDB lineage: Bacteria > Pseudomonadota > Gammaproteobacteria > Methylococcales > Methylomonadaceae > Methylobacter_B. The sequence goes on from JAQUOU010000043.1 coordinate 21,596, forward strand.
CATGGCGCACAGCGCCGCAAGAGGAACGAAACCCACCAAAGAAGCCGGTACCCTCCGCTCTTTTAGAAAACCGCGTAGAGCGCGTTCTGGCTGAGCTGGTGAATGGGGTTGAGCCGGGGTTGTCCGGTAAAGACAAACTCCTGGCTACCCGTGACACGGTGGTGAGTGGCTGGCTGGCTACCGAGACCGCTTTACGTGATAAAGGGCTTATTAAAGAAGCGAACCAGGTAGTCGACTTTATCCAACATCTGCCGCCGGTGAAAACCGGTCATGAGCTATTGAAAGAGAAGATCCTGACTGATAAGGTAAGATTACAGGCGGTATTAAATAAGAAATCACCCACTGTTAATAACGTTGTTGTGCCGGGCGATAATTTAACGCCGGCGCGGTAGTGATAGCGCCCCGTTTTATCCGCGCTTAACGTGCCGGTTGCGCACGGTCACGCTGAAAACCTATACTCCCGTAGCCGACGGCTACTTCCCTTATTACCTTTTTAAATCCGATCTAACGAACCAGGAGACTTATCATGGCAAAAGTAGGTATTTTTTTTGGCACCGACACCGGCAACACCCGCAAGATCGCTAAACAAATCGCCACGAAGTTAGGCGAGGCGGCGGACAAGCCGGTGAATATCAGCAAGGCTTCCGTGGACGATTTGCTGGCCTACGACGTCTTGATCGTGGGTTCGCCGACTTACGGCGATGGCGAATTGCCGGGCTTGAGTGCCGGGCACGACAACGAAAGTTGGGAAGAGTTTTTACCGACGATGGCCGGCGCGGATTTTTCCGGCAAAACCGTGGCCCTTTTTGGTTTGGGCGATCAGGAAGGTTACCCGGACAATTTCGTCGATGCCCTGGGTTTTATTTACGACGCTTTCGATGAGGCCGGCGCGACTATCGTCGGCATGACCAGCCGGGCCGGTTATACCTTTAACCAGTCCAGAGCCTTGCAGGGCGACCAATTCGTTGGCCTGGCCCTGGACGAAGACACGCAGAAAGACTTGAGCGAAGCCCGGCTGAGCGAGTGGCTGACGGCTATTAGTCCGGCCTGGAAATAATCGAAGCAACCGCGGTCGGTACGCGGGGCAGCCAATAACACACGCAAAGGTCACTCAACTAGGGGTTCTCTTGTTTTCAATACAATAATGCACGGTAGGATTAACCGGTAATTCCGGTGTCTTGCGATTCTAAGCCTTGATAGTTTAATCGAATTCTAATTCTTCTTGAGAGTGTGTATCCTGCCCAG
>JAQUOU010000044.1 GCA_028716975.1 Methylobacter sp.
CGGACGGCGTGGATCTGATAACTCCGAAAAAGACTTTACAATCCCATCCACCATGACGTTCCTCCACGGTTTTAAAAAGTGGAAGATTATCGCTTAGAGTCAGGATGATTTTAATGCGTAACCCCTGCTTATCAACCCTAATCAATTTTAATTAATTTCTTCTACCATTATCTAGAGTCTTGACTAAACTTAATCAGAGTATGCATTCCGGCTTAGCACGAGCTAAGTGTAACGGCTTACATTTGAAACCCATTGGGCTCGCCTTTAATGCCTTTGTAGGCTCAAATTAATTACAAATGAAAGCCTGGCTCCAGATTTGACCCAATGCCGTGAGCGGATCGGCATCTTACCACCGTGGCTTGAACGGCTGATTATGCTGGATGACAGGCAGTCGTTAGGTGTAGCAGCTTGCAATCGAAAACCTACAAACCAGCAATCAGCGCGATTTTCGACCGGAATTAACTGCAACTGACGGGCGCTCAAACCGACATTAGCTGCAACTGAACCTGCAATCATTGCCACCGAGCTGCAATTATCCCGCATAAACCGACATTGTTTGCAACTGAAACATGAGTGTTGACCGGCGGCACCCGGCCAATTTGAGACCATCGCCGATTTCCAGTGAATGACGGGTTAACCTTAAAAAGCGGTCATTTCAAGGCTGCCAGTGACGTGCATCCCCATACGCAATGGGAAGCTTACACCTTTACAATATAAAAACGACTAGGGATGTGCTTTTTAAGCACTACTTTTTTCGAGAGCTTTTCCCTCTATTTCAATCAGAGCTGCACGCTGGATGATGCTGTTCAATTGCTGCAACGGTTCTATTAGTCTCCTGCAAGACAAGCTCTCAGGGTGTTGTCATGAATCTCCAGGACCGCGCCAATGTGACCCTTCTCATCGCGCTGGTAGCCGCCTGCCAAATTCCAGGCCACCGGCAGCTTCATCTCCTGAGCCGTCTCAAAAACAATCCTGTCCCGTTCCTGCAGTTGCGCCGTGGTCATCCAGCCACCCAAGGGATCATTGATATGCGGGTCGGCGCCCGCCTGATAGAGCAGAATATCACACACCGCGTACAGATTTTTGATCCGGTCCGCGAATGTTTTCAAGAAAGCCACCGGCTCAAAATTGCTTTTCCCCGTGGTGAAATGGACCAGCCGGCCTGCTTCGCCAAGGTGATTGATAATGTTGTCTGTGCCGTTGCCGTAGTGATTATCACAGTCCAGAATACCAACTTTCTTGGCCGTGCCCGCCTCCAGCAAATCAAGAGCGGTCACCATCAGGCCATTAAAGGTACAGAAGCCGCCACCCTTGTTCCAGCAGGCATGATGAAAGCCGGATACCGGCGCGCAGGCAAAGCCGCTCGTCATAATAGCCTCCCTGGCCGCAGCCAGCATCGCACCGCTGGTGTAAATGAGCGAATCAGCCACGGCCTGGGAGCGATTGCCGAAGCCATTGGCAAGACGGCAGGATAAGACGCCATCCACGTAATCGCGATGATGAGCGCGATACAACTGCTCAGGCGTTACCGGGCTGGGCTCAATCACCTCGACAGCAAGGCCATGAGCAAGCCATGACTCAACCACTAACTTGGGTTTAGCGGCGCTGGGTGAAAACGATTCAGAGTCTGCGACCATCTTTGGCGTATAAAATACTTTCATAGCAACTTCCTTTAAAAAAATAATTTTTGATAAAGCATTAGCAGCCGAGCACAGCAGCTAATGCGCATTATTCTCCACTTTGGCGCGGCACAGGCGTCGCTCGGCCATGTCCGTTATGCCATCGCAGATGCCGGGTTCTTGATGAATAAAAGCCCGGCATTCGGCGCGCAAGGCATTGTCCTGAATACTGTAACAGTGCGCCGCCTCCTGATGGGCAATGGCGCGGCAATAGGCGCGTTGATCAGACGGCAGGTTGTAGCAATTGGCGGCGACCACGGCCGCTAGAACAAGGTTCATGCGATCACCTCGGTGTTAAAGTGGAGCACTCTTGGGAATGCTGATACAGCCGATCGGCCAGATCCTGAATTAGGTCACGCTTTGCAAGCCGCTGCATCCAGGCCGCAGGAATGCCGCCGCTGCCGTAATAGGCCCCGGCCAATTGCCCGCAGACGGCCGCGGTAGTATCGGCATCCTCGCCCAGATTAGCTGCCTTAAGAATGGCTGCGCTAAATGAATCGGTGTTCCAGAAACACCACAGCGCCGCTTCCAGGCAGTCCACCACATAACCGGCGCCGCGAATGTCAGCTTCGTTTTTATCCCCGTAATAGCCGTGGGCAATGCCGGCGATCTTGGGAGTTTCGCTAACCAATGCGCCATCGCTGAACAGGATCCGCTCCTTGTCTTCGCCGGCTAAGGCACGCAGCAGCAGTCGGCTATACAAGCGGCAGGCTTGAATACATTCTTCTGCGCAGTGGGTCGTGCGTGAACTATCGGCGGCAAAGGCTACGGCAGGTTCAAGGTGCGGGTAATAATACAACGGTACCGGCGCCAGACGCATCAAGCTGCCATTGCCGGCTGACCAGGACTCCTGGGTACCGGCATAGGGATTGCCGTGCGCCCGATAACCGCGCAGAGCCTGATTGACGGTGTTGCCGATATCAAAACACCGGCCGTTGCTGCTCAAATAGCCTTCCTTATACCAGCGGCAGTAGCGCTGCATTTGATCATCGGCATCAAAGCCCTGGCATTCCAGCAGGCTAACGGCCAGACACAAGACCATCGAAGTGTCATCGGTCCATTGCCCAGGTTTAAGGCGGAATGGCCCGCCGCCGACCATATCGGTAATCGGGGTAAAACTGCCTTTGGCTTTAAATTCCAGCGTGGCGCCCACGGCATCCCCTACCGCCAGACCCAGCAGACAGCCGCGAAAACGCTCTAACGTATCCATAGGGGTGTTTTTTAAGAATGAAGTTTCATTAATGCCGTCAGGTATTGAATCGATTATCAATCGCTCAATCATGTCGTTTAAGGTAAATGATTCAGCGCAGCTAAGGCCGGTATGACCGTGCGGTCATTGACATGGTTGAGCACTTTCAGCAATTCCACCAAAAACCGGCGCAGGGCCTGCTGAGTATGACACCAGGCTTCGAGGTACCAGTTGTTCCGATAAAACATGAGCCGCTGCGGCGAGAGGGTGCGTTCCGTGAGCTGATCCTTTTCTCGAGAATAATGACTAACCTTAATTTGTTCGCGAGCCAGAGTGGCTCGGGCTACCCTGCTAAAATGGGCTGGATTTTTACGGCGCTTGCCAATGCCGGCAAGCTGAATGCGGCCGCTGATTGAAAAATGTCCTGGTGAATTCTGCGTCACAATGGTATTCAAACGCGACAGCAAGGGCTCAACATGCGGAGCTAATAAGCCGGGTTCCAGATTTGATAACAGACCGTATAGCGTCAGCAGCGCGTAAGCTTCATCGGCATTGAACCACAGCCCCGGCAGCTCATAGGCGGGGCCGATATTAGGTTTATCGAAGCGGTAGCCGCCGGCCTGATAGTCAAAGATAATAGGCGCGTTAAAGCGCTCCTTCAAGTAGGCCAGATCGCGCTTCAAGGTCGCCCAGGAAACGCCCAGCTCCTCCAGCAAGACCTGACGGGTAAGCAGGCTGCGGGCCGTTAATAATTGATCAATCCGGTAAAAGCGTTCGGTGCGGTTCATCAGCCGGTTTTATTAGAAGATGGAGTTGTGTTTTACCTCCGTGCTTAAGTTAATCAGTATAGTTCAGGAAACTCTCTAAACAAGGGATTCGGCTTGCTGAGTCGCTGTCAGGAACGCTCCATCCGGCTCACAGTTTATACAGACATCCCCCAGCCCTTCGCTGTGAAGCACGGTCAAACTGGCCGGCGCAGTGGTTTTGTCAACGAAGACTTCATCGTTACATAATGCGCATGGGGTTGGGTCATATCGACAATGCCGCCGCATTTGGCGCAACTCGTCACCGGGCCGATGCTGGCGCCGGTCCTGTTAATGCCGCGTTCCTGCAAGCCTTTTTGAACGCCGACCGCTGAACAGTCCGTGCTGCCAATAGCAGGCGATATCATCGCACGATAAAACTATCGCCACGGCCTGAAAGTCATCGCCCATGGGCAGATATTCCATGCGTTCAATTAGCCGGTCAAACAGTACTTGGTAGTCGGTTAAGGGTTGCTTGCAAAGGTCGCACGCGTTTTTCATGATTAGCTCGCAGTGAATTGAAGGTAGGCCATGCTAACTTATCGAAAGCTCAATAAGTGCGCTCTTCACTGATTTAGTTTATTAGTCATTAAAGATAAGCCAGCGACTGCCATCAGTATCCTGCATCAGCTTCACCCCTAGATAGCGAAATTTTAATGTCCGCCTGCCTGTAGTCTACACTTAAGTTATTGGGTTACACACAAACGGCGACTATGATTTATCACAGTAGGCCTTGTCGCTTTCAGGCAGGGCTGAGAACAAATTAGCCCAATCCACGACCAAGATGAAGGAAATTCAGGAGCAAAAATATGGCAGAACTCAATGTCACAAAAAAAAGCATTAGCGGTCTTTTTTCAGAAATGCAGGGTTCAAAGTTTATTATCCCCGACTACCAACGGCCCTATAAATGGGATTTTGAAAAGTGTCAAACCCTTTGGCAGGATCTGACCGGTTTTTTTGGAGACAGAATAACTACCGAAAAATACTACTTAGAAAGAAAAATCAATGAAGAATATTACTTAGGCACCGTGGTGACCTGCAAAAACGATGAATCTGAAAAAAAAGAAATTGAAGTCATTGATGGGCAGCAACGGATAACGTCGTTGCTCCTGCTGTTGCGGGCTTTTTATTCAAAGCTTGAAAAAAGTACAAATGACCCAAATATTAGTGGCCTCATGAATCAAATTGCGCCCTGCATTTGGGATGTTAATCCCATTTCAGGTGCGGTTTCCAATTTCACAAAAATTCATATTGAATCTCGTGTGGCGACAGCGTCTGATAATGGCGCATTCCATGCCATACTGGAAACAGGTCAAGCAAATCCGGGTGCGACTGACCTCTATTCCACGAATTATCGTTATTTTTTATTTCAATGCGATGAATACGCCAAGGACAATCCGACGCATTGGCAAGGCTTTTGCGTTTTCATTCTCAAAAACTGCATCATTCTCCCGATTGATTGTGAAAAACTAGACACCGCGTTGACCATTTTCTCAACCCTGAATGACCGGGGCATGCCTCTGTCAGATTCCGATGTTTTCAAGGCAAAGATTTATGGAACCAAGACAACGGACTTGGAGAAATCAGAATTTACCAAAGCCTGGATAGATTTGACAGAGACAGTTGAAAAAGCGGGTATCAGTCTGGATGATTTGTTTCGAAACTACTCTCATGTGATTCGCGGCAGGGACGGCGTTAAAACAAAAGAGATTGGCCTGAGAAAATTCTACGCAGGCCAAGACAACAAGTTTAACAAATTGAAACCAGCCAACCTTATGAAAGAACTGGAAGAACTTGCCGATTTCTGGCTTATGGTCAAAGAAGAAAATAGCTTATATCAACAAAAACCATTCATTAGTGATGAAGCGTTCCAATATTTGCACTGTCTGGCGCATTATCCGGTTCCAATATTTGCACTGTCTGGCGCATTATCCGAATGAATACTGGAAATATGTCACCAGCGCCTTTTTCTTCAAATACAAGGATTCCGAGTTCTTCGATAAATTTCCTAGCTTTTTGAAAATGCTAATTTCTTTTCTGTTTTCCGAGTTTGTCCAAAAGCCCACGGTCAATGCCATTAAGGATCCCTGCTATCAATTCTGCATTGATATTTTCGAAGACAGACCGTTGACAATCACCAGTTCACTTCCAGCCGCGTTTTCAAGCACACTGGCTCAAACAGTTACCTATAAAATCGCACGCGCGATGATTCTTCTGCATGCGTATTTGAACCCGAATCAGAATGACTTAATTGACCGGAAATTCGAAATCGAACATATTTTCCCAAGGGTTTGGCAAACCGGGAATTATCATGGATGGAATCACGAAGAAGCAAAGGAATATCTGGAACGCTACGGAAACAAAGTGGCGATTACCAAGAAAATGAATATTCATGCAGGGAATGGCTACTTCGGTCAGAAAAAAATCAAATACTCCTTGTCACCAATAGCCAACGTTAAAGATCTTGCTAATCACTCCAGCAACGATTGGACTAAGAAAGACATTGAAGCCAGAGAGGAGGCTTTTTTAGCAGCAATTGTAAGATTTTTTCAAATGAATCTACCGAGTTCAGCGGGGAAAGTGACTTCCAGTTCCTTTAATTAACCAGCCGTCGCTGCGAGACAGGAGTCGAGTAGTCCCCAGAAGCGATAAGGCCTGTGTTTTCACGAAGTGTCTTTTTGCGGTGTGAAAATGCAGGCTTTCCGGCATCGTGTCGAGTCGTTGGAGAGCAGGTGAGCTACCCCTGGTTGGTTAGCGAAGAGTGACCAGAGCCTGTCCTAAGTGCAGTCATGAGGAACGGCTGGAGCAGGCAGGCATGAGCGGTCGTGTACAATTGCCAACCATTTTATGAGCAGGATGCTCACAAAAGCTTTCGCAAAAATAGCGACTCCCCGCTTGAGACTTGGGCTTTGATTAAAAGGATACAGAAAGGTCTGACAATTCCGTCAATAATCAGACCTGATATTGTTATTAATAAAGATAAAAAAGATTTGTGTAGTATTGGATACGAAATAGAAAGAACCTGAATGGCTGCTATCCTTTCCCGGATGATTTGCGGCAGATGTATGTATACCATCAATACTACCACGCAAAGCGGGTCGCACTAATATATCCAGGCAAGGAATCATTCAAATCCGGGATTTATCTAGACACGGCAACAGGAAGAGAGTCGGATAACGAATGTAGCGTAATTTCATTATCAGTGGAAGCTGATATCAAAACCTGGCAGGAAAAAATATACAGTCAAGTAGTAAGGGATATTCTGTAAGTTAATGTGATAATGACAAAATTTACCAATTCGAGCCAAGTAGGCTGGCGTAGACCGTCATGCCAAGCGGAAAAAATGCTCAGACAAGAGGTGGCTTGATTGCGCAGCATCATCAATTTTGAAGATTCGCTCTAGATCGGTAAATTTGCTAGAACGACTGTCTGCTTTCCGTGGCTCTATGGCCATTTGGAAATCTAGATTGACTGTCCGGTTTGGGGCGATAGTGACATCTCGCCCAATTAAAAGCGGACTCTCACAACTTATGGATTCGCGGATGCAGGAATCCATCGATATAGAGTCGGCACCGAAACACCAAGATTCTTTGCCACGTCCCGGGGCGGAACTCCATTAGCCAGCAATTTCTTGGCTGACTCAATCTTACTGTCGGTCATCTGCCGCTTACGGCCTCCTTTTCGGCCCAGTTGCCGTGCGACTTCAAGTCCCGCTCGGGTTCGCTCAACGGTCAGTTCTCTCTCCATTTCCGCCAGACTCGCCATGACATGGAAAAAAAATCGGCCGGATGGGGTGCCTGTATCAATGGAATCAGTTAGGCTTTTGAATTGAACGCCTTGCTTGTGCAACTCGCCAACCAGATTAACCAGATTCTTGACACTTCGACCCAGCCTATCCAACTTCCAAACAACGAGGGTATCGTCTTCGCGTAACAGTTCCAGTGCCTTGGTCAGTCCTGGACGCTCAGCACGACTGCCGCTGATTTTGTCGTCGAAAATTTTCTTGCAACCTGCCTTAGTTAAGGCATCGATTTGAAGTTCAAGGTTTTGGTCTTGCGTCGAGACGCGTGCATAGCCAATAAGCATTTGTCTAATCCAGAGACCAGTTCAAAGGCAGTAGCCGCATTCGGGTGCGATTCGGATCAACGGTCAGCAAGGCACCAGCCTCCAATTCAGGTGCCATTTGCCGCAAAGCGGCGATGACCTGCAACCCGATCACGTCTGGGCTGACATCATCTGCACGAATTTGCACGACGCTAGGCTTATTGCCGTGAGTCGCGGCAAGGATCGCGCTAAAATCCAAATCGTGGGTGAGCACCACATAGTCATGTGTGCTAGCGTAGGCCATGATTTCCGAGTCCGGTGCGTTGTTTACCCCCAACGTTGACCAATGCGCCGCCTCAATGCCAGCATCAACCAAAAAGCCCACCCAACGCGGGGTCAAATTCATATCGACGATCAGCTTCATGCGGAAGCCAATACGACCTCGCGTTCTTCAGCTAGCCAGGCCGCATAACGAAGTGCCTGCATAATATCTTCGCGCTCAAGGTAGGGGTAGTCGGCGAGAATTTCATCAATGCTGTGTCCAGCACCGACTTGTCCCACAATCATACCGACTGTGACGCGCATCCCTCGAATACAGGCTTTGCCGCCCATCATTTCGGGGGCTTGGGTAATGCGATTTAGTTGTCCCATGCTCGACTCCTTATCAAAACTCGTCGTCATAGTAGTGGATTGAGAATATAGTTTCAAGAACTATTTATGAGAATAGAAGAGCCTTGATCCTGTGTATCGCAAAGATTACGCAACAAGGCTTCTCAAAAACCCTCGTTATTGATAACCTACTGAATTAAATAATTCGAGTCGATGCTTAAATGGATTTTAGGTTCCATTGCGCCCTAGACCCCTGTTATTAGCGGCGATGACTTACAAGAAATCCTGCGACCGATTCAGTTCCGAAATGACCATGGGCTCTTTCATGGTCAGGGATACGATCAAAGACAAGGCAGCGCAGCCACTGACGTAAAAAGCGAACCACTCCGGATGGCCGAAGCTTTTCAACCATAACGCCAGATATTCTGCTGTTCCACCGAATAATACCACAGTGACGGCATAGGGAAAACCTACCCCTAGCGCTCGAATATGAACGGGGAATAATTCGGCTTTGACAATGGCGTTAACCGATGAGTAACCCGAGATAATCAGCAAGGCGCAGATATACCAAACTAGCGCCGATTCTATGCTTTGCGGTTGAGACAGCAATGAAAGGATCGGTACAGTGAAGACAGTGGCACAGACTCCAAAAGCGATGAGCATGAACCGCCGGCCCACAAAGTCCGAAAGCAATCCGAAGAGTGGCTGTATCAACATAAACACCAGCAGGGCGATGGCGCAAATTACGGTGGCATCGTCCTTGCTGAAACCGGTGGTGTTGACCAGAAATTTTTGCATGTAGACAGTGAAGGTATAGTAAGACACCGTCCCTCCAGCTGTAAGTGCAACGACGGTGAATATCTCCTTAGGGTAATTCAGCAACTCTCGCAGATTGGCATGACGGCTGGAATAAGTATGGTGTTCGACAAAGGCAGTGGTTTCTGCCATGCTGCGTCGCAAGCCCACGGCGATGACTGCCAGCACACCACCGACGATAAAGGGAATACGCCAGCCCCACTCATGCAGTTCATCACTACTCAAAAGAAACTTTTGCAATAGCATCAACAGTCCCAGCGCCAGTAACTGGCCCATAACAATGGTGAAGTACTGGAAGCTTGAGTAATAACCACGACGATTGCTCGTCGCCATTTCACTGAGATAGGTTGCCGAACTGCCATATTCACCGCCTATACTGAAGCCCTGAAGCATTCGGGCGAACAGCAAGAGCGCTGGAGCCCAGCCTCCTATAACGGCATACCCCGGTGTGCAAGCGGTAATAAGGGAACCGAAACACATCAGACTCACTGACAGCACTAATGCACTTTTGCGTCCTTTACGATCGGCCAAGCGGCCTAGCCACCAACTGCCTAACGGGCGGAAGATAAAACCGACGGCAAAAACAGCGGCGTTATTCAGTAATTGTGCAGTTTGATCCCCTTCAGGAAAGAATGCCGGCGCAAAATACAGAGCAAATGCAGCATAGATAGCCCAGTCGAAGTATTCCACCAGGTTACCAACGGAACCGCTAAAGATATTGAGTAAGCGCTTTCTGTGCGAAACGTTGGGTATTTGCAGGTCGAAGTGACCATTCACCCGTCAATTCTTCCAAGGTTTGGTCTAGAACGAAAATGGTGTTCATGAAACGCCATTAAGGTTTTGTCCCAAACAAGAAATCGTCAATACTAATCGCAGTCTCTGGAAATTCCCGTAATAGCTTTTTGTCTTGCGTGACCACGTTAACGGCCAACTGTCGGGCCAAGGCCATAAACTCACAGTCATAAGCAGAACAACTACTGCTATCAACGAGACTCATCACAGCGGTAGAAAGCAAAGTAAATTCCCGGTCGGCCATCAATGCTTCGGTCAATGAAATAATTTTCTGCCTCAAATACAGCGCAAGCACTTTACGGAACTCACTCCGCTAAAGTTCAGGCGCAGCCCACTCAGTGTCTGCCTGATACAACAGACTGGCTTTCGCTGAATAATCAGTGGGTAGCAACAAGTAACTGATGATATTGGTATCAGCAACGATCATGGACGCCCATTCTCGATAGCCAGATCAATGTCGTCTAAAGTAATGTTATTAGGCTTAATGCCGGCACGTAGTTGCTCTATACGTTTTAATCGATCACTTGGCGTGGTTTTCTTGGCAACCAACGCCTGCTCAAGATAGACTAAAACTTCGCTGTTTATGCTACGTCGATGCAGGTCGGCAGCAGCTTTCAATTGTTCATACAATGAATCTGGAGTATTTTTGATGGTCAGTTCTGGCATAGAATAACCTCGGAAAACACGTGTGGTTGCATTATGGGGTTAAATAACCAAAAGAACCATTTGTCCTGCGATCCCTCGTAAATCCTTGCTACATGCGGCCTGCAGAGGAAATATCGATTTTAAAATCGCCGATAATATTTTTTATAAAATGTTGAATAATATTGTAATTATCGATTACTTTGTTTTCATGCTTTAAATGGGGCTGTAAGCCCAAACCCCGGAAATTTTGTAACTCTTTAAATTACAATGGGTTTATGCTAACACAATGCTAGCCAATATAGCATCCAAGTCTATCGGGTTCTTGTTGTCGCGGAAGGCGTAGTGTCCTAGGAAGTGGATGTGCTGCCATGCTACCGGAGAGATTCTTTTTAGGATAGCCAATGCGCTTTGGTTGTCCGCAGACCGATACCGATCCAGCAACATCGAAAGCATGATTGAGTTATAAGCGATCACCACGTTGGCAATGAGCCTGCCGCACTGGTTGCTGATGGCAATATCAAGGTCGGTTCTGCCAATGAGTTGCTTTTTGCCGCTTACTGGGGGTCTAAGTCTAAACCGCAGAAATTTCCGACGCCATAAAGATATTTGTAAGCTATTGATTCGTCATGTATTTTTTGTATATAAAATAACGGTCGTTAAGATGTTATCATTTTGATAAATATAAACACCATATAAGGCACGAGCAATTTGTATGTGCTTTTGGCGAAAAACAGCTTAAGTCTTAACATTTATATAATGTCTTAACATTTATATCTGAACTAGCAAAAATCAGTCTATTTTGACCTATAAAATCATTACCAGATAGCAAGACAGAATTTTCGGCGGTTTGTGGTAAGAACCCCTTTCTGGCCGATCAAAATTAATTCAACGGAACCCTTACAACACAAGTAAATATTTCATAATTTCATGTGGGAAATTACCTTTATTTGTTCGTGTTAAGAGCGCAGTATCTCTTACTATATAGCTATGGTGATGCTTCTACTAGGTCCACCTTGTTATCTATGATAATTCAGTTGCAGTTGCATTAGCTTAAGCTTAAGTCAACCCCCTTGGGAAGATACTATATGAATACTACAATCATAAAACGACATCCTGATATCGAAGTTTTTCGCAATCGCGACATCGTTGGTAGCAGCCCACGCGCCCAAGACATACACAATCAATACGAAGCGCTTATTCAATCGAAAAATTTAGAGCTCATCGGCAGAATCTTCCACGGCTCTATGGGACATCTGTCAAACGTGAGTTATACCGCGTTATCAAGCGAAGATGAACGCGCATCGCTAGCGCCTAGAGAAATGATCAATTTAGGCTCATCCGATTATGCCGGCCTGAATAAGCATCCGCGTATCATCCAAGCCGCTACGGAAGCTCTGCTTCAATTCGGTAATAGCGCCACTGGCGGACGCCTATTGAACGGAACCACCGATCTGCACATTTTGCTGGAAAAAAAGCTCTCTGCTTTTCTAGGCGTCGAAGACGCTATCACTTATAACAGCGGTTATTGCGCCAATCTAACCGCCTTATCTACACTTTGTGCGCCCAGTGACGCTGTCATTTCCGACATTCTCAATCATCAATCGATTGTGGACGGACTAAAGCTCGGCGGCACCGAAAGCATCCTTTAGATTCATAGAAGCGTGCGCGGCGGTGCACGCAGCATTGAAACGATTCTCAAAGGCATTCCGCGCGAGAAGCGCAAATTCATCGTTACCGATGGAATCTTCAGCATGGATGGCGACGTGGCGCCGCTTGACGAGATCGTTTCACTGGCTAACGAATACAACGCCTTCGTCATCGTGGACGACGCGCATGCCATTGGCGCTTTCGGTCCTTGTGGGCGAGGTAGCATCGCGCATTTCGGCCTCGAAGACCAAGTCGACGTAATCACCGGGGTGCTGAGTAAGGGGCTTCCAGGCATAGGCGGATTCGTCGCCGGTAATAAGCACACGATCGAGTTGCTACGCTACGGTTCCCATGGTTACATATTTTCCACCGCGCTTCCGCCATCGGTAATCGCCGGGCTAATTGAAGCCCTCGATATCCTGGCGGAGCAACCGGACATTCAAGAACGGTTGCACCGCAATGTGCAGCAATTTCGAGAAGGCATCGAAGGACTCGGATTCGACGTGCTGGGAAGCCAGTCTGCTGTCATTCCCATGCCGATGCCCGATGTAGAAACGACATTAAAATTCGCCCGATTGCTGCATGAAGACGGAATTTACATCAACGCTGCGATCTACCCGGCCGTGAGTCCCCTGCGGCCAAGGTTGAGGGTAAACATGAATGCGAATCTCGAATCCGAGGACATCAACAGAGCCCTGCGCAGTATTGAGCACTGTATACGTAAAATAGGGTTGATATTGCCCGCCAAGCACGCATCCGCGAAGATGATACCACCGCTTGCACAATCCTCGTTCAGAACAGGAAAATAAGGTGTCGACACAACAACAGCTGGCAGTAACTTACGATGTCTCAAACGATTTTTTTCGTTTATGGCTGGACAAACGCATGATTTATTCATGCGCCCTCTTCTGGAATGACACCGAAACGCTCGAAGAGGCTCAGCTCAACAAGCTCAAGTGGTTCTACAGCGTGACAAAGCTGACAGCACGCAGCCGAGTCATAGATATCGGCTGCGGCTGGGGTGGAAGTCTTCAATTTCTCTATGAGGACATGAAAGTAGCGGATGTCACCGGCATTACGCTTTCACGCGCCCAATATTTGCAAGCGAAACAAAACGCATTGTGGGTAGAGAATGTTTATTGCCAATCTTACCTTGATCATAGGCCGATACACCCCTACGATGTAGCAATAAGTATTGGAATGTTCGAGCATCTCGCGACACCGCACCAAGCACGCACCGGGGAGAGCCTTGATATCTACCGAAATTATTTCCGCTTGGTATGGGAATGGACACGTCCTGGCGCGCTCTTCGGTCTGCAATCCGTTATCAGTGCGCGCATTCCGCGTCACTGTAAAACTCTCCAAGACCTCGCTTGGGCGACACAGCAAATTTTCCCCGGTGCCGTTTCACCCCGCTTGGAAGCTATCATCACCACCCTACTGCCTTATTGGGAAGTCATAGAGCTTCACACACGCCGCGAGCATTATGAAAAAACATCCACCGAATGGCTGCGACGGTTAAGCGCAAATAAATCGACAATCTGCAAACAATGGGGTGAAGCTACGTTCTTTGAATATGAAAGATATCTCGCCACGTGCGTTGAGATGTTCGGCGGGGGTTATCAATCGTTAGTTCAAATGGTTCTGCGACGTATCGATCGGGAACGGTAACGGACCGGGTATCACCACTATTGGTAACAAGAGGAATGGCAATGTACACCGAGCAAATTATCGGCTTATTTCATGAAGCACTCGCATTCACCGACCCCGAGCTAAGCGGGAAACTTAAGACTGTTGATCCCGATGCAAAGCTAAGCGAGATCGGAATCGACTCGATCAGTATGCTGGAAATAGCCGCCTATATCGAAGAGAAACTTGACGTTCAGTTTCCGGACAGCGAATTGGGCTTACTGGCAGACGTGCGTGGATTTATAAACTTAATTCAGAAGCATGTAGGCCATATGGCGCCACAAGGGCAGAAATGAACGTCTCCAAGAAATATCAAGAGTACATGTATAGGACATACATGGAGTTCTTCGAGATTGCAGAGCGTCAGCGGCGCTGGAGTATATCCAGTGACATTCCTTGGGAGAACATAGCTGCCGAAAAAACGTCCGAGAACACTGCAATCTGCGTCGAAATATTTTGCGGTGTAGAACTCTACGTTCCTGACTATACTGCCAATGGACTCAATATGCTCCGCTCCATCTTTGGACATGCATGGTTTCAGGCGAACTGGGGTTATGAGGAATCCAAGCACGCCTTGGTCTTTCGCGAATACCTTATACGTTCTGGGCTGCGCACTGAGGAGCAATACGCCGAGTACGAAAAGAAAATTTTCTCCAAGGTATGGAATCTGCCGTTTTCGACACGTCGCCAGATGGTTTGCTACGGCGCGCTGCAGGAAATGGCTACCTATTTAATTTATGTGGCACAGCGCGACCGGCATGAGCGTGCGAAAAACGAAGTACTGCAAAGAATTTTTCAACTAATCGCCCGTGACGAGGCAGCTCATCTAGGGTTTTACCGCAAAGTGCTTAAGTTTGAGCTTGAGGACGACTCGGAAGGAACCCTGGAAGATCTCGCACACGTTGTTTTTCACTTTCGGATGCCTGGGGTGGACCTGATTCCCGATTATCATCACCGGCTGCAACAAGAAGGCGTTGGAATTTCACCAAATGAATTCTTGCAACTTGGTATTTTTCCAACGCTCAAAAGCCTCGGAACAACACGCGCGGAATTGGTAAAAGCCCTTCGTCGCAGAAATGAGCGTCAAAGCGTATAATACTACAATAAGAAAAAATGGGTGACAGAACACAAACAAAATCCAGATTAATAGGTACAGGCATTAAACCCAAACAGGTTTCGATAATGTTGTACGAACGGTTGAAAATGCTTGAGAAGGTCGTTGATCGGGGCCCTATCTTTTTACTAGAAGATGGTGGCAAATATTCCCTCTCTTTCGCACAACTCATATCTCGTGCACGTCAGGTGCAAGGGAGCTTACAAGCAAATGGTTTTCACAAAGGAGACCGACTCGCGATAATTCTTGCGGATAACGAGCAATGTATAGTTGCTTTTCTCGGTGCCGTGTTGGCAGGAATCATACCGATTCTACTCACACCACCGCCGATCATTGGGGAAGCACGCAGCTACTCAGATCTGATTCGAAAGATCCTAATAATTTCGAAAACGAAAGCGCTGCTTGTCTCTGAACGCGATATTTCCTATAACAATCATCTATTGTCGAAATACAAAGGATTGTCTCATTCGGTATTGATCCTTCAGATAGAGCAGCTACTCAACAATTATTTTGACCAGCCCAGCGAAGTACGTTTAACACCGAATGATACATGTTTTTTGCAATTTACCTCCGGTTCCACCGCTGATCCCAAAGGGGCCGTTGTCAGTCATATGAATCTTGTGGCGAATGCGCAAGCGATGCTTGCTGATACGCTTTCAGTGAACCCTGCCACAGATGTTGGCGTCTGCTGGCTTCCGCTTTATCATGATATGGGTCTGGTCGGTAACGTACTGGCAGCGCTTCTGTACGTAATACCTGTTATCTATATCCCAACTAAAAACTTCATCAAGCATCCGAACATATGGATGAAAGCGGTAAGTGACTATCGTGCGACGATAACCTTTGCGCCGAACTTTGCTTTCTCGCTCGCCGGGAAACGTGCCTCTGATAAATTCGTGCGTACATTGGATCTTCGGTGCTTGCGCATTCTTGGCTGCGGCGCGGAACCGATCAATGCCGATGTGCTGATGGCATTTTACCGAGTATTCGCTAAGGCAGGGCTGCACGCAAATGCGATCATGCCGTGCTACGGCATGGCAGAAGCAACTCTTGCTATTTCTTTCAGTCGCATCGATAAACCGGCGCGAGTGTTTTGCGTTGATGGGGAAGCGCTCGAACGCTTCAGAATTGCACAGCCAGCGTCTCTCAATGGCCGAAAAATGAAAATCGTTTCGTGTGGCAGCACATTTCCAGGGCACGAAATCCGCGTCATCTCTAAAACCGGCAGTCTTTGTGCAGATGGCTGTGTTGGTGAAATCGTGTTTCGTGGCCCGAGCGTGGCTGTCGGCTACTTCGAGAACGACGAAGAAACGATCAACATTTTTAAAGACGGTTGGTTGCACACGGGTGATATGGGTTTTTTGCAGGACGGCGAGATCTTCATAACTGGTCGTCTTAAAGATTTAATTATCGTCAATGGCCGTAACTATTATCCCCACGACATAGAATGGATAATTGAAAATCTTGACGGAGTTCGGACCGGCGACGTCGCAGCCTTCGGTGTGTACGATGGCCGAACTGAAAGAGTCGTGGTTGTAATAGAGATGCGGATGTCTTCTGAATTAGACTATATTGAAGCGAGAATTAAGGAAAGTGTTCAGCGGAGCTTAGGTGTAAGTATTACAGAGGTGGTCTTTATTCGAGCCGGAACTTTGCCACAAACAACTAGCGGGAAGATACAGCGAAAAAAGATTAAACACGACT
This sequence comes from Methylobacter sp., assembly GCA_028716975.1. Taxonomy (GTDB): domain Bacteria; phylum Pseudomonadota; class Gammaproteobacteria; order Methylococcales; family Methylomonadaceae; genus Methylobacter_B. The sequence goes on from JAQUOU010000044.1 coordinate 16,732, forward strand.
ACGAAAACCATGTTCTGCAAGTTATCTCAAAAACGAACTAAACGGTTTGGTCCTTGAGGCATTGTTGCATAATTCAAAAATTAGGCGAAATAATCGCACACGGAGTTTTCTTTGCTCTATGAGCCTCTATAATGGCCTATATTTAGCACAAACTCTTTATTCGTGGTACGAAAAAGTATGGCAGTTTAAACCTCCTAAAAATTACACGGTCAGAACGGACTATTTTTGAGCAGTTGAAAACAAGCTGAAAGTCATACTGGATAAGGTTCTCAGAATATTTCTATGAAACTTTAGAGCCTTTTGTTGATTAGCACCCTTTATTGTCGGTATCAGTCGTCATGGCCACAGCTCCTCCTGTGAATTAATGTACACTAATTCAAACATGGCGATAACGCCTTGTCAAATTGGCTATTTGAAACAGCGGGGCGGTTAGGCAAAAACCTACGGTTTTGGGAGCTGTTTAGTAGTAAGTTGGGAAGCGTTTCACACAAAACTCCTACCTCCGCGCTAAGGCCCCTACTGGCTAAGTTTTTATTGACTTAACTTTTATGACGCAATAGTGAAAGAGTCGGGGTTATGCTCAAGCTATCATCAGGCGGAATGGCATCGCAGCCTGTTGTGATAAGTTCGGACAGCGTGTTTACAGAAATTTCCACCCTTTCAAAACCGTCACCATCAAATCGTAGATTTTGACATCTGGATTGATTAAGACTAAAGTTTGGTTGTCGTTCGCTCCCATAGGCAGCCTCTCATGTAAGAGTCCAGGGTGTGTAGCGTGACCCAGCGATGGGTCGATTGCATCGGCGACCACAGAAGGGGCAACCATGACCGGGCGGCTGAGTGTAGGCCGGAATGCGTAGGCTGAATGCTTCTCTAGCCGCATTCAGCGCACCCCCTTCTACCTTTCTTCTATAGTTACTCAAACCCTATAAAAGTATAGGGTGGTAAAACAGAGAGGCTCACGCTTTACCTCGGTCAGAAGCCGAGGCGCGCAAGCCTCCTCCAGTGACGACTGGTGTCAAGCCCAGCCCAACGCAAGTTTATACTCCTGATCACGATTTAAATTTATCATGGTAAAGACGAACTGGCAATACAGGGTTATCAACAGATTTTGTGGACAAGCTTGTGACCAAGCAGCCCAGGCAATAGGCCGCTTGTGGATTGAATTCAGATTGGCTAAAAACTAGCCCGTCTTTGGGGGAATCGCTATAGAAACAAAATACCCAGCAGGATTCATGCAGATGGCACAATCTACCCAAACCGTACGTCCGAAAACACTGCCGGGCTGGGTGATAGTATTGGCTCGAATAATTTGATTGTCAAATGCTGTATCAAAGCCTTTGAACTGTTTGGCCTAGCTACCATTATAAAAGGGGTCCTGTGGAAGAACCCTCAAAAGTGTTCGTTCTGAGCTAAGCTGCTTTCCAGAAATACAGTTTTAAATGTTTTTCAAGCTCATTTGCCATCGCATCCACATCAATATGGGGTCTAGGGCGCAATGGAACCTAAAATCCATTTAAGCATCGACTCGAATTATTTAATTCAGTAGGTTATCAATAACGATTCATTCTGAGAAGGTTTGTTAAGAATGGCTGTCTCGCTGGAATTTTCAGTAAAAATGGGTGACCGTAAGGATTCGTGAGAAATGGGCAATAGCGAATAGTCTCATGTGATATGGAGTAGAACAAGCGGTCGTGACACCAGCCGCAATCTAAAAGCCTAAATTTATTCCTCTGTAGCTCCATCACTTTCAAGTTTCTTACGGAGAGTTGTCAAGACACTGTGTGTCGTTTCTATATCCTTGACCTGAATTCCTTCCGAAAGCTTGTTAATCCACGGGGCTTGAAGAGACATCGCAGAATCAAAAACCTGTTTTCCATTGTCGGTAAGTACGATAAGCGGGGCTCGCTTATGATGAGGATTAGGCTCAAAGGTAACAAGCCCTTCTTTTTCCAAATCATTAACAATACGCTGTATATTCTGGCGATTTGCTCCCATATCCCGTGCTATCCATGCAACAGGCTGTGCCCGTTCCGTGGCAACAATGGCGCCTAATACCTGCCAGCGAGCGCTTGTTAAGCCCAGGTTGGCCACCAGTCTATCTCCAGTAGCAAGCATTCGATTATTGAGTCTAAATAAATCAAGGATAAGTTCGGTCAAAGCAACTCCTGCTGAAGTTCGGTTAAATTCTATCACTATCTCACATCGCTGGTTATTGGCTTTATATGTCTATATTGACAATATATTGTCAATAAGGTATGTTAGTGTCTTATTGTATAACCATATCAGAAGGAGCGAATCATGTCACTTATTCATCCACTAGACCCTTCATTTCCTATCGAACGTCAAATCGAAATCGATATTTCCCCAGTCGTTTTGATAAACATATTCACACTCGATAAGGCAGATGAACAAGACTTCCTCAAAGTCTGGCAAAGCGATGCAGATTTTATGAAGCAGCAGCCAGGGTTTATATCGACCCAACTACACCGCGCTATAGGTGAGAGTTTGGTCTATCTCAACTATGCTGTTTGGGAATCAAACGCCGCCTTTAAAACCGCATTTACGAACCCAGAGTTTTTAGAAAAGCTGTCGTCCTATCCATCTTCTGCAGTTTGCACACCTCATCTGTTTCAGAAAGTCGCTGTGCCCGGAATCTGTGTCGCATAGCAGCGTTTTTAGTAAATTCTTAATGAGAAAGCCATTTTATGACCCGAGCAATATCAGCCAATATTGAGAATAAACCACGCGACGTTTTGAGGATAGCTATTCCAAAACAGCCAGAAAGTAGGCGCCATCAATTCAGCTTACGCTTATGAAGGCTTTTCCCTATGCTACTGATAGAAAAATAGTTAGCCATCTCGAATATAGTCACGAATGTCCTTGCGCTTTTTCCTGCAACCAAATCTTGATTAAAGATTGATAGGGAACATCACGGGCATTTGCGGCCGCTTTAATTGAATCCAGCAAATGCTGAGGCAGACGCAACGAAATTGTTTTGGTAGTTGGTTTCAGATTAGGAAGCACCACTGACTGCGCTTTGCTCCAATCTAAGTAATCCGTGGAATCATGCGTCTCCCAAAACTGTTGCTCTTCAGCTTCCGAGGTAAACGTTGGGATCGTTTTAAGATGCTTGCTCATAAATTCTACGCTCTTTTTTGTGCATATCTCTGGCCGAGATAACGCGAATATGGGTGTTCTGATGACGTAAAGTAAAGGTAATATGTAACAACCGGTCTTGATGTGTTCTGCCTAATGCATGAAACCGGTGTTCCTGTTGGCTATGTTTAATGTCTGTTAGCAAAAGCACAGGCGCATTAAAGAATACCTGCTCGGATTCGGCTGTCGATACCTCATGTTTGCTGTTTTTTCGGCTGTTACCTTCGTCCCAGTCGAAGCCTATAATGGCAGATAAATCAATCATGTTTGTATATTATGAAAATATACAGCTTGACGCAAGATCTTTGATCCTGGCTTATATATTTCGGCCATTACGAACCGGTGAAAAGCTTTAGCGTACTATTTTTTCCGTTTTCCCTATTTGCCCCAAATACAGCTTCTGCGCCGCCGCAGTTTCACATGCAATTTATCATGTTTATGTTACTTTGTTGGATTAACTTATTATGTTACCGTTTAATCCTCTGTCAACCTTGTCACAAAAAGAGTTACACAAACGGTCCGTTTATGAAACGGGTAAAACTATGTTAATTGGCTATGCAAGGGTCTCAAAATCGGATGGCACGCAAGTTCTTGATCCTCAAATCGACGCACTAATAGAGCATGGTGTCACGTCCGATCATATTTATAGTGATTATGCGTCCGGCAAGAGTGACGAACGTTCAGGCTTGTTAGCCTGTCTAAAAGTATTAAGAGCGGGTGATGTTTTGATCGTTTGGAAACTCGACCGACTGGGCCGGAATCTAAAACACCTGGTGACTACCGTTCATGACTTATCCGAAAAAGGTGCCGGTTTTAAAGTGTTAGCTGGACAAGGGGCTAATATTGATACCGCCACTTTCAGTGGAAAGTTAATTTTCGGTATTTTTGCTGCCTTGGCGGAATTTGAACGGGAATTGATCAGTGAGCGAACCAAAGCGGCTTTAACGGCAGCTAGAGCAAGAGGGAGAAAAGGCGGTGCAAAATTCGCTTTAACTAAAGCTCAAGTAAGATTAGCTCAATCGGCAATGGGTCAAAAAGAAACCGTTATTTCCGAACTTTGCAAAGAGCTGGTCATCACCAAGCCCACCCTCTATCGTTACCTTGCGCCCAACGGTACATTGAGAGATTATGGTAAAAGGGTGTTGGGTGTTGAGCAATAGTGCAGTAAAAGGTATCAAACAGCGCTGAAAGTCATCTTGTGCAGAAAAAAATGGGCCACTAACAACAAACTTTCGACTAATTCCCGTGAAACTTTAGAGCCTTTTGTTTATTAGCACCCATATTTCTCTTTAAGTTGAAATTCCCCTCTACAGCCTCTAACGCTTGCACCAGAGGCTGCCGAATCAGAGCGAAGTGTTGGTTTGGCGGTCCTGCCGCCTGTACTTGTAAGAAAATTTTACCAACTGACATCAACTATAACTTTTCCATCAGAATCGCGTAGCTCCCCAGACTGGGTTCGATTAAAGCCCTTTATAGACGTATGGTCTGTGTGAACAACAGAACCAACTTTAATAACTTGACCACTCCAGATATTTGCAATATTCATTATTTTGTCTAATATTTGGTTATTGAGAGGCGCTGAAAGCCTTGCCAATGCTCGGTAGTGTTTTTGAATAGTAGTCAAAAGGATTCAAACGGTCCAATGACTGCAAGCCGATGGTTCGCGCCTACGGCTTCCGTGGCATAAGCCGGCGTGATGCGTTCTTATTGTTATTCGATACTTAGTTATTTTTCGAGTTTTCAAATATAACAATTATGCATATTGAAATTGAAGACCAGCATAACAATATCCTTGTTCTTTCGACGGAAACGAATGCCTGTGAATTCGATGTGGTGTCATGCTCATCCAATGATGGCGGATTTAGGCCTATTAGAGGTCTTGTTGCTCATGAATTTCCATTCACTGCGATTCATGCGGCATGTAAAGAGGTAGAACGAATACAACAGGCTTGTATTTTACCAACAGAGGCTTCTCCTGATGGAAAAATTGTATTAGTAACCCCAATTATTAGATCAACTGGTAATACGGGGCGTGCGGCGGCTCAACGTATTATGATTGACCTTTTTCATGCTAGTCAGGCTCCAGGAGTTGAAGCTCGGTCTTTGCTAATAACCCAATTCTGCCTCAGCGAAACGTATCGTCATGAGCACTTCGCTGGAATATTTGATGCTATAAATGATATTCGCCAAGATACCTTTGGAAATCTAAGACTAATCACTTTTGCTCTTTATGAAGTTGAGTATAGTGATAGGTGATAGGTTAGAGGCTGATGCTACAGCAGTGTTACTTGCGTAATAAGATTAGCGGGAGCATTTACCCGGAAACCTATGGTTTCAGAAAGGCGAATGCACATCCGACAATAGCCGCGAGACACCAGCCATATACTTCCCATAATCATAGATTTTCCATAAGAACGAAAAACCGAGTTAACGTTTATCCTGATGAGCTATTAATTACGTCAACTGGTTGAGATTTTCTCACTCAACTGGGACTAGTACCCAACTTCTGAAATACATTCGATAACCTAAATCAGCAGAGGTTTGCCAATATAAGTCCATCGAAACGGTTTTGCCAAGGTCTCATTAAAAAACTCGATGAACGCCAGGCTACGTTGATT
>JAQUOU010000045.1 GCA_028716975.1 Methylobacter sp.
CGGACGGCGTGGATCTGATAACTCCGAAAAAGACTTTACAATCCCATCCACCATGACGTTCCTCCACGGTTTTAAAAAGTGGAAGATTATCGCTTAGAGTCAGGATGATTTTAATGCGTAACCCCTGGGCTTCCAGCCTCTGTATGCGTGTGCTCACTGTCGATTGGGTAACATGCAGTCCATTGGCCGCTTCCAGAAAGCTGCCATTGGCGACTACCCCAAAAAAGTTCTAATCTGATCAATGTCCATAGTTTAGTATCGGATATGCCGATACTAATGTCCAATAAATATCGTTTGTCTTATATGATTCTAAACTTTTAAATTAGCAAGCACGGAGAAATAAATCTCTGTTTGATAGACAGGTATTGAATGGATTGCCAGTCGCTGTCCTCGTATCAAAACGCAACCATCAACTTAAGGAGACGAAAATGGATGAGGAAATGACAGTAGCAAGGGAAAAAATCGAAAACGATGGAATGTTTTTTGTTGCCCACTGGACCCATACCCCGGAAAATTGTCCAGGCAGGAGTAAAGAGGGGGCTCAAATGCTCATTGACTTCTGGGCTAAACGCGAGGAAGCCGCAAAAAAGGAGTCAAGATTCATGGTGCCTATGTTGGTGCAACAGAGCATGTCTACTACCTCATCGTGCAGGCTAGCGACTACCAGAGCATGCTTGAGTTCTTTGTACCACTTATCTCCACGCAGCAAGTGGTCATCCATCCGGCGACCCCGATGGATAAGTGGACAAAATTTATTCGAGCGGGAGATTAATAAGACTGATTATGATTTAAAAGAGGTAACAATGAACAAAATATTTCGTAACAAACATAAAATTATGCCGGTCGCTGTTATGATTGGCGCCCTTGTCTTATTTCCCATCCAGCCTGTCTTTGCACAACCCCTTTATAAGGTCGAAGGGAGCAGTGTCGATAAAGCTACTTTCAATGGCTGGAATATTTACAGAACGGAAGCCTGCGGGAGCTGTCACGGAGCAGCGGGCGAAGGCAACGTAAGTAATCCGAATTTACTGCACAGCATGAAAAACCTGACTAAAGAACAATTTCGTCGGGTTCTTATTGATGGCCGCGGAATCATGTATTCGTTCCGTGGCAATAAAATGGTGGTTGACGGCATTGACGACCTGTATGCCTATCTTAAAGGCCGTTCCGACGGGGCTATTCCAGCGGGCGACCTGACGGAAATGAAGTAATAGATATAGCTTGGAAATGAATAACTGAGGTCGGAATAAACTCAATATCTGTCATTGTACTCAACCGGAGCGCGGCCATGCGGTCATTTCTCGTTTTTTGGCCTTTGGTGGGCCGCATCCGGTTAGCTTTACGTTCAGCCACTGCGCGCGGTGTTGTTGCGTCCGCTATATTTTCAATAAAAATTAAGAAGAATTACGCCATGCCCAACTATAAAGTCAAACTGAAATGCAAACGAGAAATCGCAGAGGGAACGATGGCGTTCCATTTTGAAAAGCCTGCAGGGTTTGTCTACAAAGCCGGCCAATTCGCTGACTGCACCCTGATCAACCCTGCTGAAACAGACGCCGAGGGGAACACACGAGCATTTTCATTGGCTAGCGCTCCTTACGAAGATGATCTTATTCTGGCGACACGGATGCGTGACACTGCGTTCAAGCGGGTATTAAAAACAATGGAGCCTGGCACGGAAGTGACACTGGATGCTCCCCATGGCTCGTTCACGCTGCACAACAATATGAGCGTTCCAGCTGTTTTCTTAACCGGCGGTATTGGCGTTACCCCGGTGAGAAGTATTATTCTTCAAGCTGTTCACGATAATGTTCCGCATCGAATCCTGGTCTTTTATTCCAACCGGAAGCCGGAAGATGCGGCATTTCTAAACGATTTGAGAGAATCTCACGCTGCAAATCCAAACTATACCTTTGTCGGTACGATGACGCAGATGGAAAAGTCCAGCCGAAAGTGGCATGGAGAAACCGGGGTTATCAGCAAAGCCATGCTCCTGAAATTCATTGATGATTTGACGCTCCCCATCTACTACATCGACGGCCCGCCCGCGATGGTGAACGCGATGCGGCAAATACTGAACGAAGCGGGTATTGACGGTGATAACATTCGCACGGAAGAGTTTTCAGGCTACTGATGACGATTGTATTGGGTGCTTGCTAAAGGAGAATACATTGAGTGTTGCCGCACAACCCTTAACTATAGAGGACCCTGCATTGTCTCCCTGGTGGCTGCGCACTGTTTTGATCGTGATGATGCTGGGCTTTACAGGCCTGATCGTCATCACTTCACTGGCCTACCGCAACGCTCCGCCGATCCCTGCACAGGTGCTTGATGCGCAAGGTGTTCGCCTGTTTACCGGCGACGACATCAGCGAAGGCCAGGCAATTTTTCTCAAGTACGGGTTGATGAACAACGGCAGTATCTGGGGTCATGGCGCATATCTGGGGCCTGATTACTCGGCCGAGGCACTGCACCGTATTGGCGAGGATACCGCCACGGTCATTGCGCAGCAGCAATACCAACAGCCACTGGTTGCGCTGACGCCTGGGCAACTGGCGGCAGTGTATGCACAAACAGCGGTCGAGCTAAAAACCAATAATTATGACGCCGCCACCGCAACACTGCATCTGACTATGCCGGAGACCGCCGCCTACCGTCGACAGATTGCGTACTGGACTGATTACTTTCTTGATCCCGCACGTAATGGCGGGCTCAAGCGTGGACTGATCAGCGACCCGATTGAATTGCACCAGTTTACCGCATTCGTCACTTGGACGGCGTGGGCCTCGGTGACCAACCGCCCTGGTGAAAACTACTCCTATACCAACAATTTCCCGTACGACCCCAGCGTTGGTAATACGCCGATACCAGGCGCCCTGTTGTGGAGTGCGCTAAGTCTTATCGTGCTGCTGGCCGGTATTGCAACGGTACTGTTGCTGTTCGGCAAGTTCGATTATCTTGGCTGGATGAGCACCGGGCAGCATGTACACCCTCATCTGTTGCCTGGTCAAGCCAGTTCCGGCCAGCGGGCCCTGGTGAAATTCTTCGTGGTGGTGGCGCTACTGTTTCTTGCGCAGACGTTGGTGGGTGGTGCGGTGGCGCACTATCGAGCGGATCCTGGCAGTTTTTACGGCTTCCAACTAGAGAAAATATTTCCCAGCAATCTGATGCGCACCTGGCATCTGCAAATAGCCGTTTTCTGGATCGCTACCGCCTTTGTCGCCGCCGCCTTATTTCTCGGCCGTTCACTGCGCAACGATGACCCACGCTGGTTTGCCGGCTGGGTTCATCTACTGTTCGGTGCTTTCGTCGTGGTCATAGGCGGCAGCCTGTTAGGCGAGTGGGCGGGTATTTCACAAATGCTGGGTCAATGGTGGTTCTGGCTTGGCAACCAGGGCTGGGAATACCTGGAGCTCGGTCGTTTGTGGCAGTACCTGCTTATTGCCGGTCTGCTGGTGTGGTTTGCGATATTATTGAAGCTGGTGCAGCCAGATACCTTGAGCGAGTCCTCAGCGAAACCTTTGGTCAGGCTGTTCCTGCTGGCTTCCCTGGCGATTCCGCTGTTTTACATTCCGGCACTCTTCTTCGGCGCCAAGACCAACTTTACCGTGGTCGATACCTGGCGCTTTTGGATAATTCATTTATGGGTCGAAGGTTTCTTTGAATTCTTCGTAACTACGATGGTGGCGCTGATGTTTTATCAACTGGGTCTTACCCAGCGCAACGTCGCGCTTCGAGTGATCTACCTCGATGCCATCCTGTACTTCGCCGGTGGCGTGATCGGAACCGGCCATCACTGGTATTTTACTGGCCAGAGCAGCGTCAACATGGCGCTGTCGGCGATGGTCTCTGTACTGGAAGTGGTGCCGTTGACGCTGTTGACCCTGGACGCATGGGATTTTGTGCGCACCACACGTGCTGACTGCGACGTCTGCGGCAAAAAGGTAGCCATACCGCATAAGTGGACGTTCTACTTCTTGATGTCCGTGGGCTTCTGGAACTTCGTCGGCGCCGGTATCTTCGGCTTCCTCATCAACCTGCCGATCGTCAGCTACTATGAGGTAGGCACCCAACTGACGCCCAACCATGGCCATGCCGCGATGATGGGCGTATTCGGCATGCTGGCTCTTGCGCTGATGGTATTCGTATTGCGCCAGACCAGCACTGAAGCACGCTGGGCCGGCATTGAGAAATACGTTAAGGTCGGATTTTTGGGCACCAACGTCGGCCTGGCTCTGATGTTAATCATGAGCTTGTTCCCCAGCGGGGTGTTACAGGTCTGGGATGTAGTCCAGCATGGATACTGGCACGCGCGCAGCCTTGACTACCTCGGGAGCGATCGGTCGCGCCTGATCGAATGGCTACGGCTACCCGGTGACCTGGTATTTATTATATTTGGCGCCATACCGTTGGTAATCGCATCCATCAAAGGCTGGCTGGGAGTGCGTCGACAGTCGACGGATTGACGTGCTTATCATTCAACGCAATACAGCGGTGTGTGGATCCTTTTATCAGACATTTTGAAGTAATAAAACCTATCTATTAAAGGGTCGGTTGCAAAACCCGCTAGTCGGATGGAGAACTTACCATTTTGGGGAGGATTGAAAAATATTAATGAACAGTTAGAAGCAATAGTGACCATTTTTTCGTCTCTAGTTTATTAACTTGTATTTGATAGACTTAAACCTATTAGGAAATATTCATGGCTACACATCACGCAGCACCAGGTGAAATTGTTGACTTGGCAACGTGGGCGCAAGACGTTCCAAATGAAAAAACTAAAGTCATTGCGAAAACAAATGAAATGGAACTGGTTCGCCTTGTTCTTCCGACGGGTAAAGAATTTGCAAATCACAAGGTATCAGGGCCCTGTGTGATCCATTGCATAACAGGGGAAATTGAGTGCGCAGCAATGGGGGGAACACAAGTATTAACATCCGGCCAACTGCTTTATTTAATGCCCGATGAACCGCACTCTGTCAGAGCTGTAGTTGATTCAGTTGTTTTACTCACCATTATCTTTAAAGTTTAAATCGTTAGGACTATGCCGGGCAATTTTTTCAAGCATGACGCGGCACGATACCTCGTGATTACCTTTAACTCAAACGACGAACTTCAACTCATAAATGCAACAGACAGAAAATTATCGCTTCAGGATTAAAAGGGTATACGAACCGTCGGACAAGCATGACGGCCGGCGTATCCTCGTGGACAGGCTCTGGCCGCGCGGTTTAACAAAGGAAAAAGCAAGCATTGATCTGTGGCTCAAAGATATCGCTCCCAGCACGGAGCTCCGGAAATGGTTTGGCCATAATCCAGACAGGTGGGAAGAGTTCAAGGAACGGTATCTCGATGAACTTAAGGGCAATAGCGAGCAAATTCAGCTCTTAAAGCAAGAACTGGACAAGGGTATCGTGACGCTCGTCTATGGCGCAAAGGACGAAGAGCATAACCAGGCGGTTGTGATCCAGGAAAACAGCCGGCTATTCCGCTAGTTGGAAAGAAAGAGCAATGTACGAGAACAGGCGGGAGATGGAGGCTATTAATTCTAAAGGGTGTCGGCGACCAACAGTGGCCGAACAGGGCGATGCTCTGACCTCCTATAGCCAGAGCATCGCCCGAGGGTGTAAAAAAATCTGTGTAAACTGCCTCTAATTAAAATTAGGCATCCTGTCCTGGTACATCATCATAAACTGATTAATGGCTGGTTTCCAATCACGCAATGGCATGGACCATTTTTTTGCAGCATTCTCAATAGCCAGATAAACCACTTTCATTGCCGATTGATCAGTGGGAAATATTTTCCTTGCGTTGGTGGCCTTTTTAATCACACTATTCACGGATTCAATGGCATTAGTGGTATAAATTATCTTCCTGATTTCATTCGGGTAATCAAAAAAAGCAATCAAGTTAGGCCAGTGATTACGCCAGGATTGGCTGATGGATGGGTATTGGCTATCCCATGTCCTCGCAAAGGCTTCGAGCTCCATTTCTGCTTCGTCAACCGTGATCGATTGGTAGATTTTCTTGAGATCTGCCGCAATCAGCTTTCGATCTTTCCAGGAAACAAAGCGCAACGAGTTCCGAACCATATACGCAATACAGAGCTGAACTTGCGTTTTAGGGAAGACAGCGCCAATCGCATCCGGAAATCCAGTCAAGCCATCCACACAGGCGGCAAACACATCCTTGATGCCTCGATTCTTAAGCTCAGTCAACACCGAAAGCCAAAACTTGGCGCCTTCATTCTCGGATAACCAAAGCCCTAACAATTCCTTCTGGCCCGCCATATTTACCCCTAGCGCCACATAAATAGCCTTGTTAATGACGCGCTTATCCTGCTTGATTTTGACCACGATACAGTCCAGATAGATAATGGGATAGACCTCGTCAAGTGGCCTGGCTTGCCATTCAATAATCTTTTCCATAACGGCTTCGGTGATATTTGAAACCTGTGTGGCAGAAATAGTCGCCCCGTACATTTCTTCAAACGTATCAACAATATCGCGTGTCGTCATGCCCTTCGCGTACAAGGTCAAGATTTTATCGTCAAAGTGCGTTAACCGTGTTTGATTTTTACGCACAAACTGGGGATCAAAGGCGCCATTGCGGTCTCGTGGCGTTTCAATATCAAGTACTCCGGGATCGCCTTTAAGTGATTTGCTGCCATAGCCATTCCGACTGTTACCGGAATTATGCCCCGTCGGCGAATGCTTGGGGTAGCCCAGGTGAGCCTCCCTTTCGGCATTAAGTGAGGCTTCTACGGTGATCTTGAGTAGCTCTCTGGTTAACGATGAGAGGTCGGCCTCCGACTTAATGCCTCGTGCCAAATCCTGAATCGCTGATACTAAAACGGGGTCGTTGATGATGGTGCTCATTTTCATTCCTCCTAAAGGAATTTTACTATGCTGAAAATAAGCAGTTACACGAAATTATTTACACCCTCTTGGGTACATTAATTTTCTTTCTGTTCGGGAACTTCGAGATCTATTGTCGCTTGTTTTAATGCTGTAATTGCCCAGTTCGGTAGTCTCCTGGCCGAGTGCGCTTCCAGGTTGGCTAACCAGGTACGCACTCTCCGGGTAGTAACTGGTTCGTTGCTTGCTTTCGTAATTAGCTCGGCGGCTTGGGCTTGGGTAATGCCGTATTTTGCAAGTATTCCCCTAAATTCTTTTTGGTTTTTTTCTCTCTAGTTCGTCCATTTTGCCATTATGATTTTTAGAGGGTTGGCTTTGTGGTGTTTTTATATCACAGTTTGTCGTTTATTTTGAAATCTTGCAGGTTGTTTTTCGCGGGCGCGAAAATAGTGGCTTTATTATTGAGGACGATTTACACATAGTTAAAAACTTTTTCGGAGGCAGCTTGGAAAGCCCCCGTTTTTACTGTGCATAAATCTTGGTGTTTTAATTCGGGATACCATGACGCGAGTCAAGACGGGCGGTCAACTTTTCGCACAACGGGTGTTATGGTAAAAACCATAAAACAGACTATTGATATCCGTCTTGCAATCTTTAATAGATTGCGTATGATAACAATCCTTGTTTAATCCGCAACACCGCAGGTAGCTATATGAGCATTGAAACCATCGACCACAACACCTTAACCCGGCTAGTCCAAGCCGGCGCCGTCCGGGGCGCTCATGTCATCGGCCAAGTGGGGGGTTGGGCCGTGATGATTAAATACGGGATACTGGAGCGGCCTTTATCCGCTACCCGCAGCAAAAAAATCCGCACGTTCAAGAAACTGGAAACGCTGGTGGCTTACCTGAAGGAGATCGGCATCAGCCGCTTTGATGTGGACGCGACGCAGTACGACCCCACCACCGTGCAGACCTATACGCGTCCGGATCGAGCCGAAGCCATGCGCCAAGCGCATGAAGCCGTGGCACAGGATCACTGGTTCCGGGCGCAAGTTGCCCAGGCGTTGCAAGAGGCCGACGACCCGGCGACGGTGTGGCTATCTCACGACCTGGCAAAAGCCGACATGCAGCGGCAGCGCGAACGCCTGTTAGCCCGCATCGGGAAAACTGAATAATGCTTGTCAACTGGACGAGTAGAGCCGGAAGTGATCGAGAAGCCGCCATTGAATACATTGCCCAGGACAGCCCGGCCGCCGCACTGAGCCAGCTTGACGAGATCGAGCGGCAAACCGACCGGCTGGCCGACTATCCCAAACTAGGCCGCCCTGGGCGGGTAAAGGGTACGCGTGAGCTTAGTGGTGAACCGAACGCCGTTTATCGTGGTCTATCGCATCCAGGGCGGTATTGTGCAGATTTTACGGTTGCTGCATGGTGCTCAGCCGCTCCCGCCGAGTGCATGGAGTGTGGGAGAGTATTAAATAGAGTTTCATACTGGAATGCCTTGCAGGGCGCATTCTACCACTGCTGAAAAATAAAGTTTCAAACTGGCAGCTTGTTTCATGTTTTGTATCCCAAAATCTGGAGTTTTCTTGAATTATGGCATCCAACACTCCAGGCGATTTGTGCTTTTATAAGAATGTAAAAATTCTACCTGTAGTAGGACAGCCCTAGCGGGACAGGATTTAGCCTCCAATCCGGTCAAGCCCAGAGCAAGCGTCCCTAACCCTGCATTGCTATTCCTGCCGTCATAGAATGCAGGCTAACGGGCGCTATACCCCGCACTCAACCGAATTTCCAGCAAAATCCTTCTGTAAGGCCGGTCTGAAACCTGACGCACCGCTCAGCCGGTTATGTGTGTTTGGCGTTCCTTTCAAGGAAAGGCGCGGCTATGCCGACTGTTTTAAATGAAAACCGGGCTTTGGTTTTCAAGCTTTCCACGACAGCACAAACAAAAGCATCGGGGGGAGTCAATCAATAGCGCGTTTAGATGATTGAAAAATAATGGATTTATTGCTATTTTGACAACTAAAATAGGTTGACATATAAGGCAGGGTTCGGTAGAATAAACCATGTTTTGAAGACCTCAAAATACCGTTCCAGGGCGGCTTCCCCGGCCTTCTTTGGAGTTGATCATGAAAAATTCTTTAAAAGCTCAATCGCTGCGAGACAGGAGTCGAGTAGTCCCCAGAAGCGATAGGGCATGTGTTTTCACGAAGCGGCTTTTTGCGCAGTGAAAATGCAGGCTTTCCGATATCGCGTCGAGTCATTGCGAGAACGAGGTTGGATACCCCTGGTTGGTATCCAACCGATGAAGCAGAGCCTGTCCTGAGCATAGTCGTAAGGAACGGCTGGGCCCGCCGCAGGCATGAGCGGTCGCGGGATTTTTGCCGCTGGTTGGGCAGGGATGCCCATAAAAGCTTTCGCAAAAATAGCGACTCCCCGCCCTTGCCCTGGTTAGACAAGGCAAGGGCGGAGAGTAAACATAATGACTGATCAGGCTGATGAACCCATATTTATCCAGTATTTATGTTATCTCAAGAGTGCGCCGGGCATGTGGTCACACTATGAAGGCTATGTGGCCGTGTTCGCTCCAGATGATGCAGAAGAGCACGATATTTTTGCGTGGGCTGTGCGCCAATTGTCGCAGACCAGTTTTAAGGATCGGCCCAGTCTTTCATCCTGGCGGCTTGAGCGTATCGAAAAGGCATAAGGTTATCGTAAGTTGACAATCGAAAACGACTGACAAAACAAGTGCATTCTTTAAAATAAAAACCTAATAAAAACAAAAATAATTTAGTCAACGTAACTTAACGAACGAACCGAAAGGAAAATTTCATGAAAATCTTATCTATTGCCAATCAAAAAGGCGGCGTGGGTAAAAGCACTTTAACTGTGCATTTGGCCTATGCCGCGCTTGATGCGGGCTTGCGGGTGTTGTTGGTCGATATGGATAAGCAGGGCAGTCTATCCCTGACCTTCACGGCCACCGATGGCGCAGCCAGCGGCTTAACCGCGTCCAAGCTTTACGCCGCCGAAGTGAACAACGAGCGTCCGCAAGCGATCAGTGACCGCCTGGCTATTATCCGCGCGGATAACGCCTTATTGGCAATCGACAAAGCCGAGAACCAAGTTATCCGTCACCCTGGTCTAGCTTTGCGCCGCTTCGCGAAAGACTTTGACCTTTGCCTGATCGATACCCCGCCCCTGTTGGGTATTCGTCTTATGGCGTCATTGGCGGCGTCTGATTATGTGGTAACGCCGGTTTCAGTGGGTTTGTATGAGCTTTTTGGTGTTGCGGATTTGATGCAAACTATTCATGTTATCCGCACACAGGGATTTAACCCGCGTTTGAAGCATTTAGGCATACTCCCGATGAAGGTTAATAGCCGCAGCATAGAGGCGCAGAAAGCTCTTGCTACCCTGCGTGAAAAGTACGGCCAAGTAATCATTCCCGAAGCGCTGGCGGAACGCGCAGCGGTTCGCAAGGCGATTGCGCTGCGTCGCCCAGTTTGGGTTAGTACTCGTGGCTCAGGGCATTTAAAAGCCGCCCAAGAGTGGCGGGCAACTTGCGCCGCTATTCTAGTCCGGCTTGGCCTATAATCGCCCTATAACCGAAACACGAGGTCAAACTATGAGCAAAAATAACGCTTTTCTAGACGCTGGCATTGATTCCTTGTTCGGCGGCACTGGCAACCCAAACGAATACGAAATCATGGTCAACCTTGATGATATTGAGGTTGGAGTTCAAGTGCGGGAGGAATTTGAGGATGAGGAAAATGGGCTGGCCGAATTTGGCCGCAGTCTTCGCCTTCGTCAGTTACACGCTATTGTTATTCGCCCGAACCGCGAAGATCGGGACAAGCCTTTTCTATTGGTAGCTGGCGAACGCCGCATTCGTGCGGCCAATCTTGAAGGTTTGGCGCAGCTTCGCGCCCGCGTCATGGAAATGAACGATGAGGAAGCGGAAGATATGCAGCTTATTGAAAATATTCACCGCAAAAACTTAACGCAGATCGAGGAAGCGAAGAAAATCCAGCGCGACCTTGACCGCTTTGGAAGTGTTGAAGCGGTACTTGAAAAGCATCATAAAAGCCGCGCCTGGCTGTCTAAGGTACTTTCTTTACTAAATCTGCCAGAACAGGCTAAGCGTCTCGTTATCGAAAATGTGAGTGCGGATATTGAGGTTATCAATACGGTCAAAACAATTGAAAAACTCGACCCGGTAAGGGCTAAGGGGCTCGTTGACGATCTCAAAGAAACACGGGGGAAGTCTAACGCCCGCGACAAGGCCGCTGCCATTAAAGAAGAAGTCAAGCCAAGCAAAAAACCAAAGAAAGAGGTGAAGAATCAAGGAAAAGATGCCGACAAGATACCTGTTTTCGCGGGTGTGAAAACAGAAACCCTTAGCGACGATCCATTTAACGACGGCGATGATTCGGTCATTAACACGGATATTAAAACCAACACACCTGTATCGTTGCTGCTAGATATTGCCTACACTGCTATCTTTGTACATGGAAATAACCCTAAAACAATTCTCGATACAATGAGCGCTGAGGAGAAGGGCTTGATTGATACTTGGCTTCGTTCATTCTATGACATGGGAGCGAATGCGAAAGATGCGGGGCGCGCCGCGCTGCGATGCCTTCGCACCGCTGATTTTAGCGGCGATGGCGCAGGGGCATTTGCTCTGGTGTCGTTTATGTACGGTGTGGATATTGAGGCGAAGTACAGCCTTTTGAATATTTTTGGTGGCGTCAAGCCTTAATATTTACCTGGCAGGGTTACGGCTCTGCCCTTTTTAATAAGAGATGAAACCATTTACTATGGGAATTAAATATGCGTAAAAGGCGAATAACTGCCGCCGAATTTGATGCCTTACGGCCTTTACTGAATATTTCTGATGAGCGCATAACGGCGGCTCGCGCCGTACTGGTAGACGGCGTGACATATCAGGTCGCAGCAGATCAGTTCGGATGGAAGCGGCAAGCGACTGGCAATGCCGTCAACGCCGTATTGCGTATATTACAGCGTTATAATGAATCACAGAAAGCGACGGCCAACGCCGAAATATTGTTGCCGGACGGTTGGGAACGGGTTACGTTAATTGCTCCTAGTTACCTAATACCTAAATTCAGGGGCGAAATAGCCGAAGCAACACCACAACCCATGCAGAAAACCAAGGCAGTGAAGAAACCGAAGAACGAAACGTAAAAAAAACCGAAGTTTTGAAGTCCGGTTTTAAGGTAGTCAACGTAAGCGAACCAGGCAAAGATAATAGCCGACCGCTTAACGATCGGGATTATATCAGTATAGGGGGATGCAATGAAACGTGCTTTAGAGAATAAAAAGGTTACGCCCAGTCACGCCGGAGAAGATTTAAAAGCGGCACAGAATAAGGAGGACAGGGCAAAATCGCCGCCGGCACAACCGATTAAAAGTCTTCAGTTAGATTTATTTGGGGAGTTTGTCACCAATAATAGAAATGATGTATCAAATACCATTGCGATATGGGAATGTATCCCAAAATATTTTCCAACACGTACTTTGGATAAATTACGTCCAGAAAATGGACATGCAGACCCCTACGAGTGGGTGTATGTTGATAGAAACATTAAATACATGGTTGTTGTTCGACCTGCGTCAATTAAGGTTAATGGCAGCTATAAAGCCTATTTCCCAGGTACGACCGAAGAACTGATAGAAGAAGCTATTAAGAAAATCCTTTCAGATCAACAATACGGCATCCATGACCCGAAAAATACTGAAACCTGGGTAAAATTTTCGTTATGTATGCTTTACCGGGAACTAAAAGATAGGGAGTGTACACGAAGCCTTCCACAAATAAAACACGCAATTGAGGTGATGAATAAATGCAATATCTCTTTTTTAAAAGAAGGTAAGGAAATATGGAGTGGGGCTATATTGCAAGACCTTGTAACCGTAAATCACGATGATTATTTAGCTAATACGGAGGCGCATCATATCGCGCGTTTACCTGTATTTATTTCCAATGCTATAAATTGCCTTGATTACCGCCAGTTTAACTATACTCGCCTGATGAGATGTAATAGCTCGCTATCCCGCTGGATTTATAAGCAGCTTATTCACCGATTCAAACAAGCTAATCTTTTTAATGATTATCATTTTATGTATGAGGATTTAAAGGGGAGTGGGTTGCTACAACAAGCCAGAGATAGCGACAATAGAGCGAAGGTTTTAGGTGCGCTGGATGAACTTGTAAGCAGGGGTGTTTTAGTGCGTCACACTAATTTAGAGCGAAAAGAAGGGAAGAAAGTGGTTAATGTTAAATATACGGTTTACCCATCTGGTGATTTTATTAAAGAACAGAAGGCGGCAGGTAAGCGAGATTCCGATAATGAGACAAAGGTACGGGAAAGTGGTTTAAAAATTGTGGATAAGTAAGGTCAACGTAGAAGATTTAACCCGCAGCAAGATAATAAAAAAAACGCCGAACACCATGATAATAATATATTTTTAGACATAGAAAAAATCTCTATTCTTTTCTTCTTTTAGTCTTTTTTATCTATTCTTATTTTATTCTTGGCATTGTGCCTATGGATAAATATTGCCGAATCTCAAAATTGTGAAATGAGATCTCATATTTAATGAAATAAGAGTAAATCAAGGTGAATCAATCATTACAAGAAATCGATCTATATCAGGGATTCAATAAGAATTGCTCCGCAATACTCGCACCAATCGAGCAATGGATTAGGCCAGTTTGTGATGCTTTAAACACAATACCCAATGTACAACATTGTGGTCTTGTGAAGGTCATCCGTGGCGACAAGAGACACCCTACGTTATCTTTATCACCAATCAGGACACGGCTTTCGTAAATTTGCATAAAACTGTAGATAACTAAATTGATAAATATCAATAGTTTGAATCTGCTAATCTACAATTTTATGCAAAATATGGGAACAATTTTATACAAAATAACGGCTTTTAAAATATCCAGATTACTTGACTTAGAGCATGAAGCCGGGATTCTCCATTATTGCTGGGGTTTAACTGCTAATTTTCGTGATGATGGTTCATTGCAATACACAATCAAACCATCGGACTATCGCCTATATGACGGCTCAAATCACTGGTGGTTACTTCGTTTGTGGAATCGTAAAGCAATGAAAAAAGAACTAAACAGACTTTCATTATCAATAGCTAAGTTGTAAACAGAATTTATGAGATTTTACTGTTCTTTTACCTTTAAATATGCGGAGAGTCGCTATTTTTGCGAAAGCTTTTATGGGCATCCCTGCCCAACCAGCGGCAAAAATCACGCGACCGCTCATGCCTGCGGCGGCCCCAGCCCAGAGAAAAAGCCAGCGATGCTTTTCATCGCAGAGTCCTTTTTTAAAGCCAAGCACTTCCTGGTAAAACTTGGCTGACACGTCCAAATCCTTAACTTTGAGCGCGACCTCAAATACCCCATTGATTTTCATTGTAAACTCCTTGGTATTGAGATTGCATCAAGGTAGAACAGAATCCATTACTCCTGTCCTCTTGCTTTCATTGGTTTGCCTAACTGATTGTGCAAGCTTTCAGCAAAACTTGTCAGTTTACGTGCTTCTAAATCAGAAACCACCCAATAGTCCATGCCATTAACTGCCCAGTGAACTAGATTGTAGCCATTTCGGTTCGTGTTTTGTAGCCCAGAATCTTTGCTACTATCAGGCCAGACATAAAGATTAATCGGATGCTTGTTGTGATGGTAGATGATGACCGCAACCGTCCGCCCATTAATGTAATCAAGCCGTCCCCCTTCGAGGGGAAAACCTGATGAAGAAAAATCAATGACAGGGGGTGAAAAATCCAGCATTCCTTTAAACCAGGGTTTTACCGTGTGTTGGTCGGTTGAGATCACGTCGGACAAATGGTCAACTTGCAGTGACCGGATATGGCTGGCAATCAATTCCCCGGTGAGCTTTTCTTGAAAGGAAGGCGTCGCAAGAAACAAGCTGGTGCTCCATACGATGGCGACTAACGAAGCCATTACCGCGCCTTTGCCACCCCAGGCGATTATCCAATTCCAATCCCAAATGCTATTAGTTTTTTTGGAGGATTGCGCCTTTGGTAAGGCTGCTACCAAACGTTTAGCTAATTGCGGTGACGCTTCAAAATATACGGCATTGTGTTTAACTAACGCACTCATACGGACTTGTTCGGCGTATTCCTGCTGACACTCATCGCAGCCATTCAAATGGCGCTCAAAACCTGCGGCTTCAGCGACACTCAGTTCGTTATCACTGTAGGCGGGCACTAAATTAAGGGCTTCTTCGTGATTCATTGTGACCCTCCCTGTTGGGTTTTAGCGGCCAGTATTGCTGCCAGTTGCTTACGGCCGCGTCCAAGCCGGGACATGACTGTTCCCATAGGGATTTGAATAATGTCGGCTATTTGTTTGTAAGTTAAGTCCTCTAATTCACGCATCACCATCACCTCACGAAACTCGATTGGCAACTCCCGCAGCGCCTCTTGCAACAGGCGTTGACTATCTTTTTGCATCAATATGGCCTCAGGATTGCTTTCTTCTGCTGACCTATAAAAGCTCGCCTCTGAACTGTGCAAATCATCCTCGTATTGAGTGTACTGGCTCTGCTGTTTGTTTTGCTGATACCAGGTGTAAAAAGTATTACGCACGATACCGAGCAGCCAAACGCGGCCATTGTCACCATGAAAACTGTCAAAAAACTTGAACGCGCGTAAAAAAGCCTCTTGGACAATATCCTCAGCTTCCTGATTCCCATGCGTAAGCCAACGCGCCAAATTGAAAGCGGAATCGAGATGCGGCATTACCGCTGCTGGAGACGGCCCTCTTTTGTTGATGCAGTCATTTGAGCGTTCCCTTATTTCATAACGTAATACCGACTTTGCAGGAATTTTATTCCCTTATGACAACTTGGATGGCAATTAATTGCAAATTACAGTGGCTTGAAAGTCACAGACCATGTGGCCTGCGTTCTTGTTCGTAGACAGCGAATCGCTTGTAAAGCGCCTACAACGCACCCTTCCTGTCCAATGAATGCAGGCTGGATTAGCAGGCATTTGATGCCGAGGCCAAATTTATTGTCCTTTCCGGGAATATTTATGACTCCAATCCAGTATTGCAAGACAGATAGGGATATTTGCCTGTCTACCTTATTCCTTAAACTATTGGAGAAAAATTATGAAAAATTCACGTCATGCAATGTTTGTTACATTATTTTGCCTTCCCTTGTCCCCTGTTGCGTTTGCTGACAAGGCGATAGACATGAAAGCGGAAGAAGCGAGTATCGCTGCGGTGGAAGGCGCGAGCATTAATATCCTCTCCCCATCAGACAACACTCGCCTCGATGCCGGCGAGGAATATCCGCTGGCCTATGAGGTGACACTAGGCAAGGGTGGGGACCACTTCCATGTGTGGGTCGATGACAAAAGGGGCCCCGGCGTACATGATAAAGCGGGCACTTACACTTTACCTAAAATGACTCCTGGCGAACATATTGTTTCCGTTCAGGTAGTTGACAAGGGCCATGTCGGCACGGGGCCGAAGAAGTCCATTCGGGTGATCGCTGACCCTGGTTCTGATCCTGAATCATAAGTGAGGAAGAAAGAAATGGGAGATCTTCTCTATGCCGGTGTACAGCTAGTGCACAACATTGGGGCTGCCGCAGTAGTCGGCAGCCCTGCCGTGGCTTGGTGGCTGGTTCTTGCAAACCAAGTGCCTGCAGAGCTGCTAGATCGCCCTACAGCAACTGCGCTCGTCCAACGACGATTGGCTTGGTTCACACTTCTTGCTTGGTCGACACAAGTTGCAAGCGGGATAGGATTTGGTGTAACGACCTATTACTTGAAGCACGAGCTTCCTGAACTTACCGGTGTCGGTCTTGCTGCGTTAGGGATTAAAGTGACTTGCGCCCTGGTCTGCCTTGCCCTTGCAACCCTTTATCTGCGAGCTTCTTCACGCTGGCCTGCACATAGGCAGCTCAGGGTTTGGCAAATCTTGTTCGTTTTAGGCCTTACAGCACTCATATCGGCGGCCTTCCTGCGCTGGTATGGATAAGCGCAGTTATAGCTATTTTTAGTGTAAACGCTGTAATTTGGCAGGATCAGTATGGGTCTACTTGCAGGACTTTTTGGTTAGGTGTATTGCCCTTATGGGAAACATTTGCCGTCTGTCACCCACCCAAAGGCGGGGAGTCATCTGTTTACGCACGAAAGTGCAATGTACCCTAATTATACCGCCACTGGAAATTTCATTTTTGGCTCAACGTGGAAGAGTAAAGACGACCCAACCCAGCGCTGCGCACTCATCCCAAGTTGTGGAGGATGACCGTCCAGCTTGTGATCCAGGTCAGGAGCAGGGTTGTCAGCCCCATACCCGGCAGCAGGCTTCCCCAGCCTGGGTATCGGGATGTGATGGCTATTTTCATCAGCGGGAGCAGGACGACAGGAATTGCCGTGGCTAGGTGGAGCACAACGGCAGGTTCATCCCGGTGCCCGTACACGCCAATGATACGGATGCAGTACTGGGTGATGAAGATCGCGAGTATTGTGAATGCAAAGCCGTTGATCCGGTGCGTCCAGAGCGCTATTCTGGCGGCCTTTTTGCTTATCTTGATCGCTCTGATGAACCGTATCAATCCGAATAAAGCCGGGCTCACCATTGGCTCGTGGCTTTTTCTTATCCCAATAAGCGCAACTTGGGGTCGGTTTTTTTCAAAGGTGTAGCGTTGCCGAAGATAAGACTGTGATTTTCGGAGGTTATACAAATGCGCAATCGATATGCCCGCTAAGCGTTGGTATTGGGTTTGCTTAAAGAGCTTATGAGCACGCTCGCAAAGCTTTTTAGTGGCCGGTCCGCTGAGGGTGTTATGACGTTCATCAAGCGAGGCCAGCAAGCGAATATCTTCAGCGGTATACAGACGCTCAAAGCCTTGATAAGTGCGGTGTTGCCGTTCAATCTTGCCGGTATCCCGGTATTGCTTAACCAGGCGTGTGATCTGTTGTCTTGAATAACCGGTAAGTTTAATTAGAAAGCGCACGACGACGCCTTTTGATCGTTTTGTCAGCGAGGGGTATCTGAATTTAACCAGCGTACGCTGTATGCCCCGGTAACACTCATCCTTGCTGCTGGCAACCAGAAAGGCAACGGCCTGGCTGCCAGTTAAAAACTGTTCCAGTTGTTCTATGGTTTTGAGGTCGTTTATGTTCATGATAGGTTTCATTTTCTTATCATGAACGAGATTTAAGCGTTTGTCAGACTCATTTTCCGTTAGAAATACGGCACTCCTTCAGACTCATTTAGCATTGGAAGAGGCTTCTGGTCGACTATTTCAATGCTGTATAGTACACTATACAGCAACTTCCCCTGGTCAATTTTCAATCGGCGCCAACAGTGGTGCGTTTTGAACGCCCAGGCAGGCACGCGGACTTGTTTGACGGGTAAAAGCCTGTAAATACGAAAGGTCGTCTATTGAAACATACGCCCTATGACGGCCTAAGGAAACCGCTACTTTTAAATGCCCGGTATCACTTTCATTAAGACATTATCAAGTCCTGCTTTCAGGGAATGCTCTCGGTTGCCGGGGACTTTAACGGGGCCGCATCGTCAATAAATTCGATAACATCAGCGCGCACGGTAATCTTGGGCAGCGAGAATAAAATATAGTAGGTGGAGGTATTTTCATGCACCACATTGACGATGGCCTGGGCTTTTCCCTCGGAAACCTTGGCGTTTTGGTAAAGTTGGCTGATGGCCTCTTCATACTGCGGGGACTTCAGGGCAATGAGGCCCAGCAAACTAAAACCCCTGCTGCTGCCTAGGGCGTTGGCTTTTACTATTTTATAATTCTGCCGGGATAGATGGACTGCGGTCGTCGTTAACACCTGTGTTCCGCCCGCAGCAGGAAGTAGACCGGATAAGCCGGGCAGCGCCGGCAACGCGGCGGCACAACCCGTCAGCAAGCCCAGGATCGGCAGTATTTTTAACCCTTTCGTCATAGTACACTTCTCTCAGCAAGGTTATGTCATTAGCCTCATGAATCGTATGAGCAGGCCAATGCAGTATCAAAAGTCCGGATCAAAAAACGTCCAGACCTCGGTTATTTTAAGCGTAGCGCCTATTTTCACTCCATACATAAACCCTTCCGTAATTGATCGGTTATTGTTTTAGGACAATGATTTCAGCGCGATCACTGATGGTAAGCGTTATTTTATCTTCCTGAGTCAGCCAGCCGATGCTGCGCTGGAGCGTTTTTCATGTTTCGTATATCGTATAAAACAATAAGATACAATATTAAAGGTATCGCTATTTATTTTAAATGACAACGGGATACTGTTGCATATCTTTCAGGGCGGCGGTCATGGTGATAATAAACTATGACTTGGTACGGGGATATGTTGGGTCAGGGTAAGGATTCGTGCGAAAACGGGCAATAGTATGTACGGAAAACCATTAGATCGTAATTTTCGTATGCTATAGCCAAGCAACACCCTTTTCCGTACATTATTTGCAGCGATTTGGTTGGCGATATTGGTGCTTTATTTAACCTGTCGGAAAACAAGTGTTTTACGACAGGTCGCTGTCGCCAAAACCGGACTATAAATTTAGTTTTCCCACCTCGATTTCATTCCTAATCAAAATCCACCGGACTTTTGACCTGCTTAATCGTCACGCTCTGTAATGGACGAAGTCACAAATTTGTTATTTTGGAGTTTAAAGTAGGATAGATATAATGGGGTTAATTAACCAAAAGAACGGTTTGTCCCGCGGCTCCTCGTAAACCCTTGCTACATGCGGCTTATAGAGGAAATATCGATTTCAAATTCGCCAATAAGTTTATTGATAACCTCATGAATATTAACAATATGTTCCCGATTATAAAATTCATACTTGCCAATGAAGTTAATATGCTGCCAGGCAACGGGTGAAAACCGTACTATTTCTTTCGCCTTTTCTGGATCAATCGTTAGATAGTGCTGATAAAGCGCCGATAGAATGGTCGCATTGTAAAAAATCACCGCGTTGGCAATGAGCCGAATGGAGTCGGCATTAATGTCGAGCTCAATTTCAGTTTTTCCATTGAGCATCCTACCGCCGCTGACTTTTGCAATGGTAGAGCTTAACTGATGATAGGATTCGCCACGGTTCAATGAGCCTTGCACCACTTCGCGGATTTCCTTGATATCGATATAATCCAGCAAATAATCGGTCATAATGATTTCATCAAAGGCAATCAAGGCTTTTAAGGTCGGATCGATCTTTTTACAAGATGACAATTTACTGACAATATGGCTTTGCGTGGTCTTTTTGATTGCCAGAGAGGCCAGGATTCTCAGAATCTTGTCCCATTCCTTAATAATGAGCGATTTATTGACCTTGTTGCTGGGCTTAATCAGGTGTTTTGCGTAGTTGTCGATCTCATCGAAGCACACCAGATTATGATCTGATTTATCACATAGCTGAGTAAAGCGAGGCATAAATCGATAGCCGAACAGATACATTAAGGCAAAGTTGACGCGATTGATGCTGTGCATATCGCCGGATACCGCTGTGATCTCGACATCCGAGGTATTACTTTCGACAATATCCAGTAAGAAGTGGCTTTCGTGCTGGTTTGCACCGATGACTTTCAGACACAAGGGGAGATGATTGCCGTTGAGCGCAAATAAGACCACGCCTTTCAGCAATCCAAAATATTTCTTCCCGTGCCTGGATTTGATCGTATGGTATTTCGTTGCCAATTTTTGACCGTCAACACTGGCGTGAACACCGTAGTCGGCTAAGTTATACTCGCCAAAAATAAGCAGCTTGGCGGTATGGTTCATGATCACATCATTGGCGGCACTGAGGGTTTGATAGCGAATATAGCTTTTATTAACCCGATCCAAATCTTGCTCTTTCACATCGCTGATCGCCTTCATTTTTTTGGTTTCAACACCGGTGGCATTGGCGATAACACAGGCATGAATGACTTCAGGATCGGGGTGCGATTTCGCGTATTTGGGCTGAAGATGTGAAAATGATTTTAGGAACCCGGTGGCCTCTGCCGAATATTTAAGAATATCGCCGATACTTGAGACACGGAGCTTTTCATAAAACGGATTGTTAATCCCGTCATCAAGGCGGACATAGGGCAAGGTCCATTTCAACAGTTCGCCTTGCTTGTTGTAATGGGTTTTCAGGCTGGTGTTTTCACCGCTGCGGATAGCTTGATTCACTTGCCCATACTTGACTTTCATATTGGCTTCGAACTGGGTTAACATGTCCTCAACATTCATCGACAGCAACGGCATATTCAGCTCTTTTAAAATTTTATCCTTGTTTTGCGTCCAGTTATCAAGGTCAATCAGGTCATCTTCCAGGGCACAATAGCCATGGCTGTCCTTGATGAACACCGCCGTATTGGCGATGCCCTGCTTTAATTGGTGGGATACCATGCTTTCATAGCGGTCGCCATCCACCTTTTTGACCGGCGGTTGTCCGTCGATGGACACTTTGTAGGCCAGGAACTTCCTCAGCGCTTGCGGGCAAAAATCCATCGGCACGTCTTGGTAACGATAATCCCGAAACGATTGATTGCCTTCAAGGTGCCGCCTTAAAAACGCAACCGCCTGGGTCAGCCCGTCATTTGTGCAGGAAAAATCCAGCGCCTTGAACAGCGGGCGAAGGTTCTTTTTGACGGTCAGGGCAATCTCCCCATAATATTGCCAGCGGTAAAAGTCCCGATCCAGGTTAGGCTTGTTTTCTCAGTTGGATATCTACGGTTTCCATCAACTCAATTTTGGAGCGTTGATAATCCTCCGCACCGTCGGAATATTTAGCCATTTTCTGGATCAGGCTGGACACCAGATGGTCCTTGATTTTAAGGAACCGGTGATGGGCATAACAGAGCAAATACAGACGCACCAGATTTTTATCGGCAAAGCGACGGAGCTTCTGGATGGGGTAGTTACCACGTAGCTGCCAAAAGTGCCATCTTCGGCAGATAGAATCCATTAGTGCTTTATAAACATAATATTATAATTCTTTCGCTTTAGCTAATACCCTATAAACCGTAGCTTCACCCA
>JAQUOU010000046.1 GCA_028716975.1 Methylobacter sp.
GGAGTGTCTGAATATCAAACACAAAAGTAACCATTTCGCGTTAAGAGCAAAGCTCTTTATCAAAGCAACCCGACAAGCCTATGCCGAGTTGCAGGTATTGCGGGCTGCGTAACATCAGTTAATAAATAAAGTAGGCGTCAATATCGCCGGTGGGTAGTATTTTGAAAGCCAGCGTCCCGTCTTTTTTATCATGCTGTTTTTCACGGATGATATAGGCGGCTGATTTGGGTTTCAGTGCATCAAGCTTTAGCGTGGTAATTGACATAGCGACTCCAATAAGTAAAAAACCAGACCTAGTGACTAGCCAGTGATTGAATTTCGCCAAACTAGATCACACTTTTATGAAAATTTGGTCTGGGTAATGGCCTGGGTAAAAAGACCGGCTGTAGACGGTTTTTATTGTACATTCCTGGACAATAAAAACCACTCTTGATTTATAACTTATTGTTTTTTATTGAGTTCAATATTTAGGCTTGGACGTTAATAAACGCTGTAAAACCATATTCCTAGTGACTGTTAATCACTAGGTCGGCGGTTCGAGCCCGTCCGGGGGAGCCAAGTAAATCAAGGCCTTACATGCAAATGTAGGGCTTTTTTATGCCTGTTTTTTGCTAGTGCTACACATGTAAGGCTTGCACGAAAAGAAACCCCTGCTTATTTTGGATAATACCAACTTAATTATTCAGCTTAGGTAGCGGCATGACTAGAGAAGTGTGTCCGGATTGCGGTGAGGTGGCTACATTAAACAGGCCACACTCTTTAAAATACTTAAAAAGAAGGCTAATGGGATAATTACTTTAAATATTGCTTAATTTATTCATGACCTGTTATCAAGGAATCATTTGCCCAAAATGTGGTGGCAACACTATTGCAAAATCGGGGTTTAGTGCGCATGGCGTACGACGCTATCGTTGCCGACACCCGGATTGCCCGACCCAGACCTTTATGCGCAACTACCGTTACAGGGCTTATGAGCCCGGCATTAAGGCCCAAGTTGTCGAGATGGCCATTAACAGCAGCGGCAACCTCGATACGGCGCGGGTGCTTAAGATTAACAAAAACACGGTAATCAATACTTTAAAAAAAGTGTCCGCCCTTGTGCAAGTGAACCCGTTCTATCTTAAGGACACAGGGAGGCCACGGGAAGTGAGGCTGGAACCGGCCTGTCAAGAAGCTGAATTGGCCGAGCAATGGTCGGTAAGTCAAACTCGCATTGGCGGTGGTACGCCGTTGACCCCCGCCACTAACACCGTGCTGGCTTATGTGTTTGGCAAACGAATGGACATCGTTTTCCAAGACGTGAAAGCGATGCTTGCCCCGTTCAATAGTAACCGTTACTTCACGGATGACTGGGGGCTTACCAACGGCATCTGGAAGTTGGCAGGCATGAGATCGGCAAGCGCAACATCCAAAAGATAGAATGCAAAAACCTGAACTTCAGGACCTGGATCAAGCGACTGGCTCGCCGAAGCATCTGCTTCTCGAAGCTGGAGGAGATGCATGCTGTTGTCATTGGACGGCTGATCAATAAGATCGAGTTTGGGCGTGATATTCACAACAAATCACAGATTTAACCCCCTACCCCGATTAGTAGTCGTCACAAAGCTTTTTTACCTTATGCTGGGGATATTGAACAGGTGCTTAGCATATTCATGCCATGTATTTTTGCCATTAAAACTGTCAAGTATCAGTTAATTCCTGGAATAATCGACTAAATATCTTTATAATTCTCATTTAACAATGTTGTTCTCGGGGTGTTAGCTCAGTTGGTAGAGCAGTGGACTCTTAATCCATAGGTCCAGGGTTCGAATCCCTGACACCCCACCAATGAAATCAATGAGTTACAGATTTATATTTGTAACTCCTTTTTTATTTTATTTGGAATGTAACCAGTTTGTAAC
This sequence comes from Methylobacter sp., assembly GCA_028716975.1. GTDB lineage: Bacteria > Pseudomonadota > Gammaproteobacteria > Methylococcales > Methylomonadaceae > Methylobacter_B. The sequence goes on from JAQUOU010000046.1 coordinate 1,902, forward strand.
CGCGTTTGCTCAATGGCACATTACAAACCGTCAATATTTAGCTGATACAAAACACCCGCAATGTTTGCCGGAATTTCAGACACAAAAAAGCCGGTATTACCCAGCCTTGATTGTTGCTCTGTTGTTTTAACCTAACTACCATATCCTTAAAAATTGGCTTGGTTTTTCGTGTTTAGCATAGTCAGCAACTAATATATATTTCCCGTTACCCATTCAATAGCATCAATTGTTACACTTGCATTTTAGCGAGTAGGTAAGTTGAGCTAATCAAAATCATATTGATTTTTTTGCTCAATATATTTTCTAATTTTAGCGTTTGTCCACTCCATCGCATCGGAATAGACATACTCTGCTAGCAAATAATTAACAATGTCATCATCAAATACGGGTGGAAATTGTTCATCATCTCGTTTTTCAGATTCCCAATCGTCGTATGATTCAGTTTGAATCCATAATGCCAATTGTTCAAAATGTTTTAGCTGCGATACATCTAATTCAACTAATGACCTAACGGTTATATCGTAAGCATCCCAACAATAAGACTCTTCATCTTGAACCTGAACGCAAATTTCATCCCAGACTGTCGTTAACCCCGAATCGCCACCAGACAAAGGCGTATGATAAGGCATTCGTTGTAATTCAAAAATCGTTTTTCTAGTGATTTTTTTAGCAATTTCACTGGCTAAAGCCTTTACAATATCGTTCTCGTTTTTCATCACAAATCCAAAGCCGCCCCATTGACCTTCAACCATTCCACTTGCTTCTGATAATCAGGCAAAATCTTATCAACTTCATTCCAAAAAGCCTGAGTATGATTTTTATGGATTAAATGAGCTAACTCATGAACAACCAGATAGTCCAGGACATCCAAAGAAGCCATGAAGCATTTCCAGTGAAAATTTAAGTTGCCTTTAGCAGAACAAGATGCCCAGCGGTTTTGTAGTTCCATAATACGTATTTGTCCAGGCTCAACCCCCATTTTGGTTTTAAATCGCTGCACCCGTTCGACAATTTTCGGCAAACCCTTCTCTTTGTAAAATTCAATAAATAAGCTGATTGCCTGAGATTTATCATGTTTTCTTAACAGGAAATAGCCATTTTTCAATAACAATGGCTTATGCTGATCATCCACAATTTCAAGCCGATAATTGCGGCCTAGATACAAATAGGACTGCCCATTAACCACTTCGCGTTCAACCTTGACGGTATTCAGAGCTTCCCATTCCGCCAGGTGCTTGTAAATTTGATACTCTTTGCCCTTTAGAATTTGTTCTATTTCATCATCGCCCTTTGATTCAGGCGCAAGCACAGACACACTACCGTTACGCTCAATATAAATACTTAGCGTTTTGCGTTTGCTCTTCTTTATAGTTAGCTCAATATCCTGAAACATTAGTTTTCAGTATTGCCCGTTAAATCAAAATGCCTTTTTTTGGCTAATGCCAAAATTTCATGAGTAAGTCTTTCATGTTGACATACAATTTCTGCAATGCCAGAAAAATGCAATAGATTATCAATCTCCGCTCTTAATGCTCTAATCTCGGAGTCTCTCCTCCAAAAGCGGGTAATCGCCATTCTTTGCTGTAACTCAGTCACCACCTGAACAGTAAGAGCTTTTAATTTTGCTTTGGTGTCATCACTGATCGTTTGCTCAGCAAAAACAATTAAAGTGAGTAAGCCATAAAAAGGCTGCTGAACTGTCGTTAGGCCATCTTCCCCAGTCTTGCGCCCTTTATTCATCTCCTCGCGTAAAATATGCAGTTCTTCAACGATCAAATCCCAGTTATTTTGAAACCGCTCAAGAATAGCCTTTAACCGTTCATTAAACTGGGTATATAACTCCGGGTCTTTATCCAGATTAACTTTGATATGGCGCCGTACCGCGTGCGCCATTTCAGACGCTTTAGATTTAGAGCTGGCTAATTTTTCCAATTGCTTTGGAAACTCATCGGAAAGCAAAGAAACGGGGGGAATCTTGCTGTCAATACCTTGTGATTGCAGATACACATCAATTAACTTCCTGACCTTTGCCCCGGCGAATTTTAAATCCAATGTTTCATCACTGTAGCGGTTTCTGATCCGCATCATCAGATAAGCGAAACGTTTAGCGGGGATATAAAAATCTTTGGCTTGCTCGACATTAAACAGCAAATCCAGGCTATCAAAAAAGGCTTGTATATAGGTGTCAAATTGCGCCCTGAACGGTATGCCTTCCGCTAAATCCACACAGCGTTCAGCCACATCAAATTCCGCCGCTTTATCGCTCATGCGTTGATTGACAAAATCATCAATTTCTTTAATGCCCTGATCGCCAAACAACTGAAGCAAACGCTGGTAACGTGCCTCAAGCGCCGGAATTTCCTTGTTTATATCCCTGAAGAATTCCAGAAATTCTTTAAGTATTTCTTCATCATCACTATAAATCGCCAGTGCTTCTTTTAAGTGATTGGCAACACCAAAATAATCCACCACAATGCCATGTTTTTTCGTTTGGCCTTTCCTTCGATTAACCCTTGCGATAGTTTGCAACAAGTCATGCTCGCGTTGATTTTTATCCAGATACATCGCTTGTTCAACCGGAGCGTCAAAGCCTGTCAACAGGCGGTCACACACGCATAAAATACCAACACCCGACTCAGGTTTATCAAAATCAAAATCCAGTTTAAAACTGTCAACGGCCTTTAGCTCTTTGGCTTTTTTACGCGCCGCGCTCACATAACCGTCTTCGTTATTATCCTGTTTGGTGACCACCGTACACACTTCCAAAAACTGCATTTGTTTGATCCATTCGTCATCACGTTCAGCATCGGGTTTTGCTTGTTCTCTGCTTATTTTTTTCTGCAAGGCTTCTTTAATCAAATTTTCATAACGTGCGGCTGCGCGTACAGAACTGGCAACCACCTGGGCTTTAAAGCCATTGACCAGAATCTCGGTTGTGTAATGTTCGACAATATCCTCGGCGATTTTGCGCAAGCGATCCATATTTTCAAGATACGCCTGCATCGTGCCGTAACGCCTTTGAATTTCCAGCCGTTCTGCTTCGCTTTGCTTCTTGAAAGCATCTTCAAACGCCACTCTAAAGCCTTCACTATTGGTAATCTGGTCTTGACTCGTGCGTCCGATATAAAGAATGTCCAGAGTTGCCTTATCACGCACCGACTGCTTGATCTTGTATTCGTCAATAAAAGAACCAAAACGTTCGTGGGTTTTTCGCGTGTGCCGCTGGGTTAATAACGGCGTACCGGTAAAGGCAATTTTAGTGGCATGAGGAAAGGCGGCAAACAGATTGTCGCCCATTTCCCCGCCCTGGGTACGATGGGCTTCATCGATTAATAAAATAATCCTGTCGGAGGAATTGACCTGCTCAAAGGGCTTAAATTGCGGAACTTCACCCCGTTCCTCATAGATTTTCATTAACGCTTTGGACTGGTGAATGTTTTCGCCCAGACATTTATGCACCATCACCATAGTAAGATCAGCGGAATCGGTTGAAAGCTTTGGACGTAATTGATTGCGTGAGGCAACAACATGTACTTTTTCGCCAGTCAACTTGGCGGTAAGCGTAAGCTGTTTTTCAAGGTCGGTCCGGTCATTGACCATAATCACCTTGTAATCTTTTAAATCGTCTTGTGAGCGTAATTTTCTGACTAAAAACACCATCGTCAACGACTTTCCCGAACCCTGCGTATGCCACACCACCCCGGAACGCTCGTTTGCCGTTGTCCCCGACCTTAAACGCGCCAGTATTTTACCGACGGCGCGGTATTGTTGATAACGGCAAATCAGCTTCACTTCCACACCCGCCTTTACTTCCATAAACAGCGTGAAATGGCGTAACACATCCAGCAAAATTTCCTTATTCAACAAGCCATGAATCAACACGGCTTGCGTTTGTTCGTTATCCTGATGAACTGCCAAGGTTTTGTAGGTTTCGGGAAAAATGTCTTTCCAGTTGTAGTAATAATCAAAATCCGCACTGATGGAGCCAAACCGCGCTTCTTCGCCATGCGTTAAAATACTGAACACATTGAAATGAAACAGCCGTTCTTCACCCTCTTTCACGCCAAAATCATCATCACGGCGATTGCTATAACGGCGTATCTGCCTTTCCGCCTCTGATAACGGTTCGCTGACATCGGTGGCCTTACATTCCACCACCACAAAAGGCAAACCGTTCACAAACAACACAATATCAGGAATGATGCTGCTTCTTGCCCCACCCGGTGTATCAATTCTGAATTGGTTAATGGCAATAAAGCTATTATTGTCCCACTGCTTAAAATCAATCAAGCGCACTATGGGGTCAACCTCGCCCGTCAATTCATTCACGCTCACCGTGGTGTTTTTGGTCAATAACTCAAAAATGGCTTTGTTGGCTTCATGCAGATTGGCTGCATTTAGGTCGAGCAAATCGGTATACAGATCATCCAATTGTTTTTCAGTTAGCCACGCTTCGCCCGTGTCGGTTTTATTGATGTTGGCAATGGCCTGTTTAAACACCCGCTCCAATGTCACTTCTTTAAACGAGGTGCGTAAACTGGTTACGGGATTTTGCGGAATGCCTTTTGCGCCGTGGTCAATCACTTGCCAGCCTAACGCGTCCAGTTTCTCTAAAAAGGGTTTTTCGACGTTGCTATATTCCGACATCAGCGTTTGCTCAAATTGTCCAAGGGTCGATGATGTCAACGCCCAAATCTATAAAATCAGACGTGTTTCGTGTGGCGACGATTAAGTTATGCACTTTTGCGGTGCTGGCGATTAAAGCATCAGCCAAATGGACGACACGGCCTTGTTGTTTGGCACTGGCGCGTAACTCAGCCGCGTGCAGTGCTTCTGCCTGAGTCACTGGAATGATGTGGTCGTTATAACCAGCAAGCAGGATTTCCAGTTTGCTGGTGATGGCCTTTCGCCGCTGGCCTTCGGGTAAAAGGCTTAATCCATAACGCAGTTCATGCAGGGTAATAACCGATAAGTAGCTATCCGTTAAATGGGCTAAGAAATGAATGACTGTTGCGTTTGGCGCGTTAGTCATCAGTTCTGAAATGACATTGGTATCTAATAAATACACTTTCATGATTGAAAAGGGACTGTTCTGTCGGCTTCGTGTCTATCGGGCAAGCTCAAATCGCCCAAGCCCTGCATATTCTCAAGCAGCCAGTTTGCCAATGTCGGTTTTTTTTGCGGTTGACCTTGTTTTATTTTTAACAGCAATTGATACATCAGCTCTAACGTTTGGGTATCGTCTACGTTATCGATTTCATTTTTGAGTTGCTCTTTAGTGACCATGTTGTTATCTCCACGCTGTTGTGTCGTTAAACCGAAACGGTGACTTTACCCGTTAGTAAATCTTGCATTAAGCCTTGTTTGAGTTTTTGGTATTTGTTGAGGGTGTTTTGTTCGATTTGGATTTTTTTATCAATCGATTCGATTTTCTGAGTTATTAATCTTTGTTCATTTAAATCAGGAAGAACAACGTCTAATTTCTCTATATCGGATTGTGAAATTGTTGTCATAGTAACTTGTTTAGCAATTCCCATAAAAAATAAACGGGCGTAATTACTGCGGCAATATAAAGCAAGAAATATCGGCAAAACTATATTTTGTTGAGGACGTAATCTCATCACATGGCATTCAAAAACAACCCTCTCTTTTACTTCTAAAATAATGTTGCATTGAGCAATTCCGTCTAAAGTTAAAGAGCTTCGAGTGAAAAAAATATCACCTATTGAAACACCGTATTTTTTATATTCGTTATCTGGTACAAAAACCCTTTCGACTTTAGCATTAAAAATATCTATTCCGAAAGGTTGATATAACTCGGATACATTTATTAATTTATAACCTTTGCCAACTAATTCAGGTTTTTTAAAATATCCGTTTTTCAAACAATCCGTTGAAACTTCGCATATTTTAAAAATATTCCACTCTTTCGGAATCCAGCCTAAAGCGGTTTGTTTATAACATTTTGGCGCATCTTCATAAGCAGGGCGCAGTTGTCCGTTGTCAGCTATACCACGAGTAAATAGGTCGTGCATCATGCCCGATTTTATCGCCTTGTACTTGGCAATCGCCGCTTCGGTCTTTTCGATCACCGTGTCAACTGTCGAAAGTATGCGGGCAATTTTTTGTTGTTGGGTAAGCGGGGGAGCAATTAGCTTTATTTTAGAGAGTTCTTTTCTTGGAATTCTTGTTCTAGTTGTACCTACTGCATTTAGTTCTATTTGTTTTCTAAATGCTTGAGAATTGATGATTGTCATCAACCAGTAATGGTCAGCGTTAGGCGTTCGTAAAATGGCAACATCAACAACAGTTGCAAAATTTCCGTTATCTAGTGGAAATAAACAAGCTCTGCCAAGCGGTTCTGGCATTCTTGCAATTAAAATGTCACCTTTTTTTAAATTGGTACAATTTAGCCGAGAAAATTGCTCATCATTCATAAACCTAGCCGATTTATCAATAAAAACTCCATCGCCAATATCCGCAAGTTGAATGAGTCTATTTTTACCCTTAACATCTTGGTCTTTGCTTTCAACCCAATCACCATCAGAAAATAACGAATTAAATTCAGTTAATTTTCCAATTGATGTTTGCATCCATCCTTTGGGTAAATTCTCACTCATACCCCAACTCCTTTAAAAAACTAACCAACACCGCCGCTTCCTGTTCCCGTTCCGTCAATAGGCCATGTAGCGTCAGCTGATATTTATCAAAAATAATTTGCAAGCGTTCCAACAATCCGCGCTGGTATTGCGCAAGATAAGCCATGACTGTGGTGTTTAAAACCTGTTGCCAACGCGCCAGGATCAAGGCTTTGGCTTCTTCCTCGCTGATATTCTCGCGGGCTTTTTCGACCAGTTCGTCTTTTTTATCCTTGATGGCTTTAATGGTTTTTCGGGTTTGGCGCAGTTCGGTTTCCAGCGCGTTATGACGGCTTAATTTGGTTTCCAGTTCGTTTTTTTGTACGCCCAGTTCGGCTAGGCGTTGTTGCTGGGTTAAGCGCGTGGCAAGCAATTCGTCCAGATCATTAGATATGCCTGTTTCATAACGGGCGACCGCTTCGGCAATGGCTTTGTCCTTTTTATTATCGCTAATGAGCGGGGCGGCATGGGCTTGGTAGCGTTTTTCGGTGGCGGCAAGGTCTTTACTGAGATTTTTTAACTCACCGCTAACCGCTTTGAGCTGGTCTTTATAGTCTTTTAACTGGTCTTTCGGGAACACCTCGTAATCGTCTTCATTGTAGTCGTCTTCTTCCACTTCATTGACGGCCTTAAACAGCGCGTCCAATTCATCGCGCCGCGCTTCGTTGTCGCGCAATTCGCGCAATACTTCGGGGAACTGTGATTCCAGGATGTCATCTTCGGGGATCAATTCGGCATTCCAGCCGCTTGCCGCCACCGATTTTAAATCGAACAATAGCGTGTCCCAATAACTGGCAAACGCGCCCCGGATTTTATGGATGTCCAGGGCGTTGAACGTGGACAAATCGCCAATAATGGAGCGGGAAAATTGTTTGTACAGGGCAAACAGGTTTTGTGTGTTGGGCAAGTTTTCTAAAGGGCCCAGCTCTTTATCCCACCAAGTTTGTAACAAGCGGGTATAGGCCGCGTTTAATGTCGCCACGGCGGTTGACTCGTCCATGATTTGTTGAATGCTTTCTTTGCTGGTAATGCCGTCTTTAAATTGCAGGAAACCTGATTTTAACGGTATCAACAACGGGTCTTTAAGCCCTGCGTAATTGGCAAAATAATCGCCAAGGGCGTTAATTTCCGCCTCGGGAATGCCGCCGTGCAAATGCGCATGAACGTTTTGCGGTTCGGGCGGCGGACTGTTGTCAACATAACGGCGAATATTGAAGTTGTATTCTTCGGCGGCTAAGGTGGCTTTATCAATAAACCGCGCATAGTTTTCAATCTCGGCTTTCTGACTGTAGCAATAGGTAATTTTACTGATGTCTTCGGGGCGTAGTTGGTTTTGATTTTTGCCTTCTTTATAGTCACGGTCGGCATTGATAAACAACACTTGTTCGCGTGTGTTTGCCCCGGCTTTGTTGATGACCAAAATACTGGCGGGTATGCCCGTGCCGTAGAACAGCGCGGGCGGCAAGCCAATCACCGCTTCCAGCAGACCTAAGTTAATCAGCCATTGACGCATTCTTTTTTCTTCGCCGCCTCTAAATAATACGCCATGCGGCATAACCACCGCCATGCGTCCGTTATTTTTCAAGACGCTGATCATGTGCTGCACAAACATAAAATCGGCTTTTTTCTTGGTCGGTGTCCAAAAATGAAAGCGGTCTCTGAATTTATGAATCTCGCCATAATTTAAAGAAAACGGCGGATTGGCAATGACTATATCAAAGCGTTGCAGTTCGCCATTTTGAATGTGTAAAGGGTCGGTTAAGGTGTCTCCGTTTAAAATATACGTGTCGTAGATTTCATGAAACAGCATGTTCATTTTGCATAAAGACCAGGTTGTCCCCGTCAGTTCCTGACCGTAAAAACTCAAGTTTTTAGCGCTGCCGAAACGCGCTTCAACATAGTTTTTCGACTCAATCAACATGCCGCCAGAACCTGCTGGGGGGTCATATATTTCCGCTTTTTCAGCCGGCTCTAACAGACCTACCATGAGTTTGACCACTTCGTTAGGCGTGTAAAATTCGCCGCCTTTTTTTCCGGCGCCGCCGGCAAAATATTTAATCAGGTATTCATAAACCGCGCCGAGTAAGTCAGGAAATTCAAAATATTTGGTTTTAAGCGTAATTTTATTGAAATGCAGAATAAAATTGATCAGAGTGGCATCGCTGATGTTCTTTTTATTTTTACCCAGGCCTTTGTTGAAGTTAATGCCTTTTAATACGCCCTGTAATTTGTCGGTGTTAGCGTCTTCGATGGCTGCCAGTGCTTTGTTGAGATGATCGCCGACTTCGTTTTTAAGGTGTTTGATCTCATTCCAACGCGCTTGTTTGGGTATGTAATAAGCATAGTTATCGGGTTTTTCCAAGGCTTCTTGAATTTGCTCATCGCTTAAGCCTTTGGCTTTTAGATTTTGTTGACGTTGCAGTTTGTCTTCATCAAATTTGTCACTCAGCCGCTTTAAAAACAACATGCCAAAAATGTACTCTTTAAATTCTGAGGCTTCCATATTGCCCCTGATAATGTCACAGGCTTCCAATAAAAAACCTTCTAACCATGACAGTGAGTATTTTGTTCTCTTCATTTTTACAGCATTCCTTTTGATGACTTGATGGCGTTGGGTTAAAGCGGGGTATTATTTCATATTAGATTTGATTACGTTTTATAACTCAGGAACAGGAATCTGATTATTTGCTTTTTTTCAAAACAAGGCCACACAAGCATCCAGCCGCCAGACTTGAATTTCTCTGAGTGCTTTAATGCCCTTGTACAGTTCGTTATCCAGCATGGCTTGGTTATTTTTCAGCCAGTGCGTCGCGTAAATGTCCCTGTTTCAGGAGCAAGTTTTTTTGTATTGTTCTGGATATTTCCAGCATTAAAGAGGGTTGTTCTGCCTTATGGATTTCATCTTGGCAGTATTAAATAAAACCATAAAAAATTCCAACGGTTGATTCCAGTGTATAAGATATTCTTCTATAAATGCCTGCCTCATGAAAACCATAGAGTAATGTTAGTATAAAAGCCTTGTTATTATCTTGTTTCCTTCCATTTTCTTTTGGGGAATTTTGCTGTTTCTTTTGCATTGTATGCAGCTCTGTATATGCAATTAGCCGTCTCTTTTTATTTTCTTTTCAATCAGTGCCTACAACGGGTTATTAATGAGTGGTTGTGACGCAATTAAGCAATATTTGACGGATTAGTTAGAATTGATTACATGAGTAGACAAGCTCTTGCGTATTGACTGAACTACGACGGGCAATTGAAGCCCGTTAGTCGTAGCAAGCGCAAGAGCCTGTTCTTTAACCATTTTATTAGTGCGATTTTTTAAAAATTATTTTGAAAGGTCTGTAGACTCCATGACATGTACGCGCTAAAGGGTCGGCTATATAGGGAAAAATGGGGGTATAGGAGTGGACAATTGGATGGGGTGGGGGGGTATTAGGCTTATCCTGTTTGAAGAAGCGCCGTTATTTGGCTATCCCCTCCGGAAATCAACTTTACATCTCCCCCTCAATCGTTCAGCAATTCGCCCCGCCTCCTCCATTAGATCAGCCTCGGACATTTGATTTATTTTGAATTGTAGTGGATTATCTTTATCGTCCGACAAAATGATTTTGTCAAAACCAAGTATTTTAGATTTGCCCATAGTCGCCGTAATCATTGCTGAAGGCTGTCGTGTCAATAAGGCCAGTTGACGCGCCTGCTCCAGCTCTTGTAATAGATCATCGGCTGTAATGGCGTTTTTCTCTGCTATAGCGGCTTGTAATTCACTTACCCTAGCCCTAACCTTACTGTTTTTCATTAACTCGCTGGCACGGCTGTGTATCGTCGCAGGTTGCATATTTTCCGAATTATAGGCGACTCTATAAGCCTCAGATTGACTGCCACACATCACAAGCTCTTGACAAAACTTCTCTTGCTTAATTTTTAACATATGTTTATTTCCTTTTAAAATACACACTCGACAAGGTTCAAAATCTGCCATCTGGCTTAACTTTGATCTCGTTTGTAATAATGAGTTGTGGGTGCAATTCAACCAGCTGTTTGCAGCTCCATTTTAATCAGGCTGATTTTTGGTGATTCTTGATCTTTTGATAATAAATACATTCAGTTTCCTTGTGATCTTTTTAGTCATTGGCGTATTTTTATGAGTTTTTAGGGGGATTAGAAAAGTATAGTTTTTTAAAGTTTTTAGAGAATTTAGAGAAACTAAGCATTAACAGTACTTGCAGAGGAAATACCATCCCTACCCAATAGCTAATGTCACCCAAAGCCTGGCTAGAAAAGCCAATGCACACGCTTACCCAAATTCCTGTTTTTCTAAACTTCCTAAATTTCCAGTATTTCAGAGACACCCTTCGTTTTTCACTCTTAGCCCTGTTTTGCTGTTCGATAATCTCTTTCAGTTGTTACTAAAATGGGTTTAGCAAGTGTTAGCAAACAGTAATTCTTGGCGTTTTTATCACCCTTGGTGACTTGCCACCTATGGCCACATTCCAGCGATTTTCCTGTGTGTTCATTAAGCACACTTGACAGTTTAGATTTACTGATTCCACACTCTTTATGGGCTACTTCCAGTAACTCAGTTTTGAGTGTGTGGCCCAGCTCGATTGCCTCAATAATGGCATCAATAGCGGTCTTGTTTTTGTTGAGCTTGTCGTCTATCGCTTTCCCTTTTCTCGCCCGTTCTACTGCTTTTTCGTCCAATACCTCAACTGAATCCAGTAATTCATTGTAAGTCTGTCCCTCTTTTACTGCGTAGCTGTAGGCGATCTCACGGCAGACATCACCACGGCTTTTGATGTTCTCGAATAAAACGCGCTTCTTGCTACCATGCGTCTCTACTTCGTCCAGTGTATAGGCGCAATCAACATCATTAACAATGTCAGACGTACCGCAAAAAATCACCTTTCCCTCACCATTCCTGTTCTTATTTGTGTGAGCCAAAAGAATTAGCGTTCCTCCATTAGCTACAAATTCCCTTCCACCTCTCATAAAGTCACTGGCTGTTTTTTTGTCCATCAGGTTTGTGAACTTTTTCAATGTATCCAGAATGATTATCTTTCCTGATGCTGATTCTTCCTTAACCATCAGCTGCATATATTCAAGCAATCGCGTGGATTCAAAATCGCAATGCCCAGGTGCTAACATTTTGAATCCATACTGTTCTGCTAATTTCAATTTTTGGACAACTCCTTTGTAACTATCGTCTGCGTTTATGTAAAAAACATCATCACCTTTTATCGCCTTGGATATGATTGCCTGAATTAATAGCCATAAAATTAACAAAGTTTTGCCCGTATTAGGTTTCGCATAAATTGCCGTTGCTTGTCCCAATATAGCGATCCGGTCGAGTACAAATTTATCATCAAGCATTTTTAATTCCATAGTTTTTGAATTACCATTGAGTGAAAAGGTATTAAGGCTAAATGGTAGTGGGGTTTCTACTCTGCTTATGGACTTAGATTGATCTTGGCGGTTTCTTATGTGGGCTATGTTGCTTTCATGCTGTTGTGGCTGTTGTTGTCCTTTTTTAGCCTGTTCCTGCATGAACAATCGCTGATTATGTTTAGTAATCTCAGGATTCCAGGCAAGAGCCTTATCCCAATTCCCCCCATATTCAATCACACGGTAACAATCAAACATATCATGGGCAAAGCCATCATTGAGAACGTCACCACTATGAGAATAAACGCGCTCAATACCGTCCAAACAATTTCGCATGATTGCCACGCCTGGAGCTTTAGATGAGCTACCGGGACGAATGAATCTATCTTTGCCAACAGATTTATAACCATTTCTGATTAGCACATCAGTCATACTATAAGACTGGTTAAATTCTTTTATAGGGTCACGTCTACCGTTTAAGTGTTCGCCTTGCTGTGGCTGTTGTGGCGCGATTTTAGGCGGTTCAGGATCGATACCCAGAGCAGAATCAAAGCAAGGTTTCCAGTCGTCCCAGAAACACAATATATCCAGTAAAACAGCCGGTGCTTCTGGGATTGCAGCTGGATTTCCGATTAATTGATACTCACCCCCTTCGGGATGCTTACCGTAAATAACATCTTGGCAATTGCCGGTACGTAATTCAAAGATAACCTTGCCTTTATGCTTGAATTGATGAAGTCCAATGTCATCAAAGCCCGTTGGTAGTTTGAACAACAGCTTACCGTGATTCGCTTTAGGACTTTTTATCTCGACGCGCAAATCATTCTCTAGCCAGGCTAAGAGGTCTAAGTTGGTTGTCTCCTCAAATACTTTACGCGCCAGTGTCATATCATCCATATCTAGCGCCAAGGTATGACTGCCATGATATAGTCCAAAATTGAATCCCTCGCAGTAGGCAAAATCAGCCGCGTTATTACTATAGCCCTTGGGATTATTAGCGCTTCGCGGGCGGTTCCAGCCTTCGTAGCTCGGAGCTTTGGTCGGTTTGCCTTTTTTGGGTGGAATTGCAACCAATGACAACCCAGCATTACATAATGGTTCAATGTGTTCTAACATATAGAACCCCAGACAATTGATAGCCATACAGCCAGTCGGATAAATTCAGCCTTTATGCGAAAAGCAATTGTGGTAAGATAAATTTGTATGTTATGAAGATTGGCTGCCTTGGTATTGCTGTACCGGGCGTTTTTTTATCTTTGTTCATATGGAGACCTTTCGTCTCACGACGATAGTTGTTGTTGAAATTGTCACTTCCTGCTGACCCGGTTCACCACCGAGTGGTTCTTAATCTGTCCAATCTGTCCATGATTAAGCTCCTCCATTGAGTAAGGCTTTTATTTCGGCAACAGGCCACGCAAGTCGGCCATTGATTCGCACTGGTCTAATTGGGCCATTCTCCAGGCAAGCCCACGCCCTCAATGTTTGCGGCTTGCGGTTTAGATAATGCGCTGCGGCATTGGTTGTGGTTGTGGGGAGGGTGACTTGCTCTAGCGGGGTGAAACTTTGATTTGTAATCGTTTTCATTGTTTAGTCTTTATTTGCGTAGAATAAAGAGATATTATTGATTCAGCGTTAAACGCTCACAATCGAGAGTGAAAGTTTGGCTAAAGCCACGCCTTTACTGGTTTGAAAGGTAATTAACGTAAAAACTTTTGATCAAAGTTTGAGAGTTTTATCCTAAAGTTACATTTGAAAATGCTTTTAATATCGTTCTAGGGTCAAAAGGCTTTTTCCGACCCCGCTTTTTAATGTTTACGCTAGTTAGCGACTGGACAACTTTGACAGCCAATAGGTTACGCTTTGTTAGCAAGGTTGAATCGTTTTTGACAAGTTGCCGTGCAAAGTAACGGGCAGGTGTGTACCAAGGCTGTCGTGGTTCTGGGTCTGCCGGGTCCTCGATCAGCCAAGGCTTTTCATTCTGAATCGCTGGCACGGCTTTAACTTCGTTCTTTGGAGGTTCTATTTCGTCTTCTTGTTTTATACCTTCCAGTTTCCCAGTAGTTCGATAGTTATCTAGCCACTCGTCTAATTCAGCAATTTGTGCCGATATTCTTTTTATGTCTGCTGTCCGGGATTCTTCAAATTGGTAGGAAGCTTTTTTTACCCGACACCGTTCTGTTTTAAGCTTTTTCTTAAAATCCTTCAACCCCTCCAGTTCGTGGAGTAATTGCATGGCGCCGTCTTCGCTGTCTGCCACTGCGACTAAGGCCCGTTTATGCTCCGGCTTACATCGCAATAAAGCAAGCAATTGCTTAACTGGCTTTCCTATTATGTCTTCGATGTTTTCGCTACTCAGTTCATCTTCCTGCTTGGCTTCCGATTTCACATTTATTGAAGTATATTCCTCAACATTTAACCAAACCAGTGCATTATTAATACTCAACCAGGGAAATTCAGATTTGCCAGCACGGTAGTATGTTATTGCAACATCATCACGGAAAACAGCATATTTACTTTCTTTGTTCAATGTTTCCCAAAACTGAAAACTATCGTCATCAAATGACTTATCCGCTTGCTGTTCTCGTAATCGCAAAGTGCCAAGTAATTCAATAGATGGGACTATTTTTCGTGGTGAAATTATTTTTCCTTCTTTAATTCTGTCTAGGGGTTTGTCATAGATAACCAATCCATATTCTTCAACCAAGGCATAGAACATTGGTAATGGCGTGCTATCTCTGCCCGGTTTAACTTGAATTAGCAGGTCATCAACGAAATTTTCTAATGAAAGGGTGGGCGCTCCTCTATCGATTACCAGCTTATCCTGTATTTTCTTATCGAGTTCATATGGGGGTACTTTGAGGTTTAATTCGCTTGACTGAGTATTCTTAAAATCCTGCTCGTATTCTTCGCTAACAGCCATCACATGCACTCTTCAAAATGCGTCTTCAAAAATAGAAACCCACATCAGGCCGGTGAAGGTGTCCGGCTTTTTATCTGCTAAGATTAGGCGGAGTTTAATTCGTTATGCAACCAGTCTGTCGAGCGGCTTGATATTCGGGCGTGGTTGTTGTTCGGCTTGCCATAAATCCCATTGCGTTTGCATAGCAAGCCAAACATCAGGGGAAGTACTAAGCCATACCGAAAGTCGCAAGGCCATCCCCGCAGTCACACCTGCCTTACCGTTCAGCACTTTAGAAAGTGTGACGCGGGAAACCTGCAATTCCTTTGCCGCCTCTGTTACGGTCATACCTTCCGGTAGCCATTCTCGCAATATTTCGCCGGGGTGTGCCGGATTGTGCATTCTGCTCATATACAATTACTCCTAGTGGTAGTCCAAATAATCAACCAGTTCGACGTTTTCGCCTTCAAAAGTGAAAGTTAATCGCCAGTTTCCGTTTACTGTCACGGAATAATGCCCGGCAAGGTCGCCTGTCAAGGGATGCAGTTTCCAGCTCGGCGCGTTCATATCATCCGTACGCTTTGCGCTGTCCAATGTGGTCAACAATACCCGCAGTTTTCCAGCATGGTGCGGTTGTATGCCCGCCTTGCTACCTGTCTCAAAAAAGGCTTGCAAACCCTTATGCTGGAAAGTCTTTATCATGGTCGAAGTGTAGGCTGTTAATTAACACTTATCAACACAAAAGAGTGTAACCCCCACACTATTTTTTATAAGCGCATTTTATTGGTTCACCACTACGCGTAAACCCGGTTGTACAGACACAAATTCTATTCCAGCTTGCTCCAATATCCACGCTTCAATCTTGATATGCCACATCCGTAACAGATCAAGCGGGCGGCGTATGTAATTTTGTTCACGTACCCCTTGCGGCTTGTGCCCCTGTATTTGTGCAGCGATTCCGGCGGGTGTTTCTATCCACTCGCACAGCGTCGCAAAACTACGGCGTAGACCGTGCAAGGTCATATCTAACCCAGCTACAGCACAGGCTTGATTATGGGCAATGCGCGGCTCAGTCAGGCGGCCAGATGCGGAGGTGGGACTTGAGAATACCCACTCACTACGGCGAGGCAATGCGGCCAGCAAGTGCGCCACATAGGGCGTTAAGGGAATAATGCGGAAGTCTTCAACCTTGTCATGTATGGTTAGTTTGTTCCATTGAAAATCAACATCCACCCAACGAAGAGCGGCCAGTTCTTCACGGCGGGAACCCGTCAGCAATAAGCATTGCAGGTATGCACTAATAATAGGGTTTCCGATTTGCTTCACGGCGGCGAACCATGCGGGCAGTTGCTCGCGCTGTAGCACGTCATTTTTAACCTTGGCTTTACCTAAGCTTTCACGGGCATCTTTATTTTGCGCGGCGTTGATCGTAACGATTGCCTTATAAGTGGGGTGTCTAGTGCACCAGAAAAGAAATGCTTTTAACAATCGCAACGAAAGGCGGGCGCGTGTCGGTCTCTTCTCGGCTTCCACCGTCGCCCACTCTTGCACCAGCTCAGGTGTCAAGTCAATAAGCCGAACCGTTGCCAGTGATGCAAGTGTGCCGGGTTTGGTAAGCTTAGTGCTACGGCTCCGTACAGCCCCGCCGGGGTGCATATCCTTTTCATGGTCACGGTAATGACTCTCAGACCATTTAGGCTTTCGTGCAGCGATATATTCAGCCCATGCCATCGCAACAGTTACCGATTCGCGAGCTTCCTGCATCACCAGGGCGGCGGCTTCGGCTTCCTTGGCTTGCTTTGCGGCTTTTTTGGCGACTTCCTTGTCGGCCCTCACTTGGCGAGGGTCATCTCCATTGTCTATCAGGACTTGCAGACGGCGTGCTTCGGCTTGCGCGTCCGCAATCTTCCATGATTTAACTTGACCAATCGTAACGCGCATTGTTTGCCCCTTAACTTTTGACTGGAAAATGTAACCTTTTTTTGTTGAGTTTGGCGTTGCTCGAACAGCTAAACCTGGCGTTTCGATGCACCATAAAAAGGCTTGAGCCTTGCTACTACCGCACTCGAAGGCCGCAATACGACCCGCCGTTAGTTTTACTTTTGCCATAAAATACACCCTTAAATTTGTAACCATTTTGTAACCTCATTTGCAGTATATAGCTGAATAATAATCAACACAACAAATAGAGTAAAATTAATCAAATGATTGAAATATTTAAAAAAGATAGATTATGGAATGGTAATCAACGTAGATAAATAGGGATTTGTAAGGACTCTTAATCCATAGGTCCAGGGTTCGAGTCCCTGACGCCCCACCAATAAAATCAAGCCTTGTGGCGGTTTTCGTTCCAAGGCTTTTTTATTCACGGTGCTTTTTACGGTGTTTTTTGTAATTAAAAAACAGCTTTTGACATTTTACGCATTGCTTGTGAAAGATTCGCACCTTGCCCTCTTTTAAAGCAGCATAGCTTATTTTTTGAGATTTCTTTAGCTCATCCAATATAAAAAAGCCGCATCATCTGCTACTATTTCTGCGCCAAATTCATCACCAAAAATTTCAAGCCTTCCTTGCTCTAAAATCGCCATCGGGTCTTTTAATCTTTATAGAATATACGCGATGTTCGACTTTTAATTGAGTTGAAAGCATAGCTCACCTCCTATAAGGTTGATTTAGCAAAAAGCACCTTAACAACGGAGAAAAGCCATGCCTGTCGAAGACTTTATCATTGATGTGTATTGCTGTGTAGAAGATGTT
>JAQUOU010000047.1 GCA_028716975.1 Methylobacter sp.
GGAGTGTCTGAATATCAAACACAAAAGTAACCATTTCGCGTTAAGAGCAAAGCTCTTTATCAAAGCAACCCGACAAGCCTATGCCGAGTTGCAGGTATTGCGGGCTGCGTAACATCAGTTAATAAATCGGATGAATATTTCTCCAATATCTAAATATGGGAGTTAAGTAAACATGACAGTTATACAAATAGATAGTAACGGGTTGTTTGGTTGGTGACGGGCATGATATTGGATAATTAAGCCTTGTGCCAAATCTGTAATTAAAGTATTTTGATCCAAATTTACGCTGACCTGACAACCGGAAGCCAGTAGCCTTTTGAGGCCACTGGCTTTTTTTTAATAAAAATTGGCTGGAGCTTCAGTAATAAAAAATTTTTAGGGATTTACCGGAAGCTTTTATAATCTCTGATATATTATCCCGAAGGTTAAAACCAGGCGGAGAAGACACTGGCTTTCATATCATCATTGTAAATGGATGGAAGAAATTTTATGTTCAGGCTTACAGCTTTTGATCCTAAAAATCATTGCAATATTTGCCGATTTATCGGCGGTCAGGCATGACGCGAAAATTGCGGCAACGTTTTATTGGATAGACTATTGGAACGAATGCCAAGTTATTTCCATGAAATTTATAAAGTCTGGTGATTTTCGTGCAAACATTATTTCCTGAACCTGGTCAAACACCCTTAAACGACGATCAACATCGATTTTTCCAGCATTTCATTGCTTCTTTGTCGCCGGAGCAACTGGCCTGGGCGGGAGGCTACCTGGCCGGTCTGGTCTCGGCAAATTCGCTTCACTCTGCGCCAGTTCCCTGCATTAGCGAAGGTATTGCAGAAATAACCATTCTCGTCGGATCTCAAACGGGCAATAGCGAGGCTTTGGCAGAACAGACGCACCAGTTGGCCGGAAGCAGGGGATTGAGAGCGGTCGTCAAAAAGATGGGCGATTATAAACTCCCTCAGCTTAAGAGCGAGAAAAACCTGCTGGTCATTGTCAGTACGCATGGCGAAGGTGACCCTCCTGATAATGCCAAGGCCATGTACGAGTATTTATTTAGCAAACGTGCGCCCTCGCTAAAACAAACACATTTCGCTGTTCTTGGTCTGGGCGACTCGAGCTACGAATTTTTCTGCAAAATGGGCGTTGATTTTGACCGCCGACTGGAGGAGTTAGGCGCAACGCGAATTTATCAGCGTGTCGATTGCGATGTCGATTATGAATCCACCGCCGAAGCCTGGATGGATGGTGTATTAAATGAATTAGCCACACAGATGGACACAAACCCTTCATCGGCGGGGCTATCATTGCCGTCTTTCACGGCGTCAACGTCCTCAACCTATTCGCGCAAGAACCCGTTCCCTGCGGTTTTATTGGAAAAAATAATCCTGAATGGCCGGGGTTCCTGCAAGGAAACGCATCATGTGGAGTTGTCGCTGGAGGGGTCGGGCTTATCCTATGAACCCGGTGATGCCGTCGGTATTTATCCAGCCAATGCGCCGGAGATAGTCGATGATCTTTTGCAGGCTCTTCATTTTAAGGGTAAGGAACAGGTCAGCCTCGCCGGTAAGAACGTCACTCTCCATGACGTGTTTTTTAGTCATTATGAGATCACCACCATTACCCGGCCCATGATGCAAAAATATTCCACACTGGCAAAAAACAGTCAATTGGAACAATTGCTGAACGATAACTCCAAAAAACAGCTGAGCGATTACCTGTACGGCCGCGAAATTATTGATCTGATAGCGGATTTTCCGTGCCCGCACTTATCGCCCCAGGAATTTGTGGAATGCCTCCGAAAATTGCCGCCCCGGCTTTATTCAATTGCCTCCAGTCTCAAACAGCATCCGAATGAAGTGCATATAACTGCCGTCGCTGTGCGCTATCACTCGTATGGACGTGCGCGTAAAGGCGTGTGCTCGACCTTTCTGGCTGACCGCGTCGCCGAGGACGGCACCGTCCCTGTCTATATCGATCACAATAACAATTTCAAGCTGCCGGCTGATCCGTCCACGCCTATCATCATGATCGGTCCGGGAACCGGTATTGCGCCCTTTCGGGCTTTTATCGAGGAGCGTGAAGCGGTGGGTGCTACCGGTAAAAGCTGGTTGTTCTTTGGCGACCAGCATTTTATGACGGATTTTCTCTATCAGGCCGAATGGTTGCAATATCTGAAGAGCGGGGTATTGACCCGCATGAACGTAGCTTTTTCACGCGACCAGGAACAGAAAGTCTATGTTCAGCATCTCATGACCGAGCACGGCCGGGAGTTGTATGCCTGGTTGCAGGAAGGCGCCCACCTCTACGTGTGTGGTGACGAGAAGCGAATGGCGCACGATGTGCATGCCGCCTTGCTGAAAATAGTAGCCTCGGAAGCTGGCTTGGGCCGGGAAGAGGAGTATGTTGCCGCTCTCCAACGAGAAAAACGTTACCAGCGGGATGTGTATTAAACGAGGATTTAACGATGACTGAAGTAGTGCCGGAAGACTTTGAAAAACGGGCTGAAGTTGAACGTATCAAGGACAAAAGTCATTACCTGCGCGGCACCCTGTTGCAGAGTCTTAACGATCCGCTCACCGGCGCACTGGCTGATGATGACACCCAGCTGTCCAAGTTTCACGGCATTTACCAGCAGGATGACCGCGATTTACGGGACGAGCGGCGCCGCCAAAAACTCGAGCCGCATTACCAGTTTATGGTGCGCATTCGGGTACCCGGCGGTATCTGTACGCCGTCGCAATGGCTGGAGGTGGACCGGATCGCCAACACCTGGTGCAATCGCAGCATTCGCCTGACCACCCGGCAGGCCTACCAGCTTCATGGCGTCATCAAGCGCAACCTGAAAAAAACCATTGCGGAAATCAATGCCGCCTTGATGGATACTATTGCCGCCTGCGGCGATGTGAACCGCAATGTCATGTGTAATCCCAATCCTTATCAATCGCGCCTGCATGAAGACGTCTACGAATATACGCGCCGTCTCAGCGACCATTTCACACCCCGGACGACTGCTTACCATGAAATCTGGCTGGACGAGGAACTGGTGTCTTCCAGCCGGAAGGACGAAGAGCCTATCTACGGCAAATATTACCTGCCGCGAAAATTCAAGACAGCGGTGGCGGTGCCTCCCAGTAACGATGTCGATCTATTTGCTAACGACCTGGGCTTTATCGCTATTGCCGAGAATGATCGACTGACCGGTTTTAATGTCACCGCCGGCGGCGGCTTGAGCATGACGCACGGGGAAGAAGCGACCTATCCGCGGCTGGCCGATGTGATCGGCTACTGCCCCAAGAGTAAGACCCTTCAGGTGGCCGAGGAAATCATCAAGATTCAGCGGGATTACGGGGATCGTACCCATCGCAAACACGCCCGCTTTAAATATACCATCGAGGACCGGGGGATCGAGTGGCTCAAGTATGAGCTTAACCAGCGTCTGGGATGGAGCCTGGAAGCGCCCCGGCCGTTTCTATTTGAACACTCCGGCGACCGCTACGGCTGGGTCGAAGGAACAAATGATACTTGGCATTACACGCTGTTTATCCAGAACGGCCGTATCGCTGATACCCAGGATTACCCATTGATGACCGGACTTCGGGAAATTGCCAGGGTGCATGATGGCGACTTCCGGCTGACGGCCAATCAAAACCTGATCATTGGGCGCGTGAGCGCCAACAGAAAATCGGTCGTTGATGCCTTGCTTGATAAATACAGGTTGGCTGCTACGTTTCAGCAGACCGGTCTGCGCTTAAATGCCATGGCCTGTGTGGCGTTTCCCACCTGCGGGCTGGCGATGGCCGAAAGCGAGCGCTATCTCCCGTCGTTGATCGACAAGCTGGATGTCATCATCAAAGAGGCCGGCCTTGACAACGACCCCATCCTAATGCGGATGACCGGCTGCCCGAATGGATGCGCACGCTCGCCGCTGGGAGAAATCGGCCTGATCGGCAAAGCGCCCGGCAAGTACAACCTGTACCTGGGCGCCGGTTTCCACGGCCAACGCTTGAATAAGCTGTACCGGGAGAATATTAACGAGGCTCAGATTCTGGCAGAGTTAACGCCTCTGCTGCACCGCTATGCCCACGAGCGGAGTCTGGGCGAGCACTTTGGAGATTTTGTGATCAGGACCGGTTATGTCAAAGAGGTGCTGACCGGCAAAGACTTTCACTCGTAACTTTTCAATAATTAAAGAAGGCGAAACCGTAGCTTAGGAACAGGCACGATTTAACTTGATCAAGTTTATGCTTCGACAAGGCTCTCCTGAGTTTATCGAAGGGCTCAGCACGAACGGTATCGGAGTTTCAGGTTGCTCAATTTATTTCGTGCATGTTCCTTATCAACTTTGGGACGGGTTTGCCTATTGCGATTCAGGAGCAATCAACCTGAAACCCACGCCCTGCTGGGTCTCCAACAATGGGTGCTCAAACGGCTTATCAATGGCTTTGCGCAATTTATATAAATGACTGCGCAGCGTATCGCTGTCCGGAGTCAAGTCACCCCACAGCTCCTGTTCGAGTTGTTCGCGAGTAACCAGATAAGGCGATTCGCGCATCAGAATACGCAAAATTCGCAAACCGGTAGGTGACAAGTGAATAATCCGGCCATGACGCATAACCTGCATGGTGCGGGTATCAAGGCTTAAATCATGTATTTTATAAACAGCCTCGTCCAGCTCGCCTCGCTCACGCCGTATTAATGCAGTAATACGCGCTTCCAGTTCCGGCATATCAAAAGGCTTGACCAGGTAATCATCAGCTCCCTGTTGAAAGCCGTTCAGCTTGTCTTGCAGCTGGTCACGAGCTGTGAGCATAAGTATAGGGGTTGATAAATGCGCATCCCGCCGTAAACGGCCGCATATTTCCAGGCCATTTATTCCCGGAAGCGTGACATCGAGGATAAGAGCATCATAGCGTTGGGTTGTCGCCAAATGTAGCGCGCAAAAGCCATCATAAGCATAATCCATTGTATAACCGCTGCTTTCAAAATAAGCGCCTATTGCTTGGGCAAGGTTTTTATGATCTTCTACCAGAAGCAGTCTGGCATTGGGAATGTGGTGCGTATTTTTTAACATGCTTGCCTGCCCGATGAAGGACGCAGGAATGTTTCAATTCTTTAAATATTCTTAGGTTATGAATGTTGATATATAGTTCAAGGACGCCGTAACTGCTTGTAAGCATTAATTAAGGCATTAGTTGAACAATCATGGCTGATGATAATTTCATCATTCTGCAGTTCCGGCAATATAACTTTCGCCAAAGTTTTACCCAATTCCACGCCCATCTGATCAAAGGAGTTTATATTCCAGATCATGCCTTGAACAAAAATTTTATGCTCATAAAATGCTATTAATGATCCCAGCGTTTTGGGAGTCAGTTTCCTGAATAAAAATGAATTAGATGGTTTATTGCCGTCAAATACTTTAGAAGCAACGAGAACGTGATCGGCCTGTTCTTCAGGCGTTAAAGCCGATTTGACTTCTTCTGCAGTGCGTCCGTTCATGAGCGCTTCCGGTTGCGCGAGAAAGTTGGATACCAGAATATCGTGATGCTCCGGCAAGTTGTAATGGCTGGTAGCAGCGGCCATAAAATCGCAAGGTATGAGTTTTGTGCCCTGGTGTATCAGCTGGAAGAAAGCATGCTGACCATTGGTGCCGGGTTGTCCCCAAATGATGGGGCCTGTGCAGTAGCCGACTTTATCGCCGTTCATATCAATACTTTTACCGTTGCTTTCCATATCGCCCTGTTGAAAATAATCGGCAAAATAACGCATCGACTGATCGTAAGGCAATAAAGCATGTGATTCGGCTTTAAAGAAGTTATTATACCAAATGCCAAGTAATCCCATAATTACCGGTATATTACGTTCAAAGGGCGTGGTGCGGAAATATTCATCAACTTCATGCGCGCCTTGCAGTAATTCCTCAAAGTTATCCATACCGGCATGCAAGGCGATAGATAATCCGACGGCTGACCATAAAGAATAACGTCCTCCAACCCAATCCCAGAATTCAAACATATTATTGGTGTCTATTCCGAATTCAGCCACATTTTTAGTATGGGTTGAAATAGCGACAAAGTGTTTGGCAATTGCCTCTGGATTAACTGCGCTATCAAGAAACCAGCATCTTGCAGATTTTGCATTAGTCATGGTTTCTTGCGTGGAAAATAATTTGGAAGCGACAATAAATAAAGTTGTGTCAGCTGATAACGGTTTTAAGGTTGTAATAAGATCGGCTTGATCGATATTTGACACAAAATGAACTTTTAAGGTATCTGAGCCATAAGGAGCAAGAGCTGTCGTTGCCATTTTGGGACCCAGGCCGGAACCGCCGATGCCGATATTAACGATATCCGTGATCGCCTTGCCCGTATAACCTTTCCATTCTCCTGACCGGACGCTTGCACAAAAAGTTCTCATTTTAGTCAAGACTTTGTTGATTTCCGGCATGACATCATGCCCATCAAGGTATACAGGGCGGTTGCTCCTATTACGCAAGGCTGTGTGCAAGACCGCTCTATGCTCGGTGACGTTTATTTTTTCGCCTGAGAACATGGCTTTGATCTTTGAGTCGAGCCGTGACTCTCTGGCCAGATCAAAAAGTAAAGGCAGGGTTTGATCCGTTATTCTGTTTTTGGAGTAATCAAAAATAATATCATTAAATTTAAGAGAGAACTTATCATAACGTTGAATGTCAAAATCGAAAGCTTTAGATAAGGAATAATCATGTATCTGTTGGTGATGATTTTGTAAGGCTTTCCACGCTTTTGAGGTAGTCAGGGATGACATGTTTTGAGAACTCCGTTTAATGATTGAGTTTAGTTTACGAAATGGAAAGAGGTATGGCAATAACAGTTAATATCATGGCAAATCCGTTAATATAATGCCAATTGGAGGGTTTGGCTTCCATCAATTCCTTTATTTGAATAGTTCGATGTGCTAGAGTCGTGAATTGCTATTGGTCAAAATATAGCAGGTCAAGCTCATCTTTAATATGAGCCCAAACTATATAAAGAACACTTACATTTTTCATATAAAAATAATTATTTATCACGAGTGGAAGATATTATGAATACAACACAATTATTAAGAAAGGGTTTCTTCGGACTCCTTGGCTTGTTTTTTTCTGCATCATTATGGGCTCATGGCGGTGCTGCGGGTACCGATACGGACCAATGTAAATTTGAGTTGGAACCGACTCACTGGCTGCATTATACCGCTTATCAACCTCATGCGTTTCCGGCTGAAGAGTTTTGCGGCAGCTTGCCCGGTACAGATACACCTACGCAGCTCGTTTTCGACTATCAGGACATGAGATATCGAAATATGTCAATTGAGTTTGAAGTGACAAAAGAGCCTGAAGGCACTCGGGTATTTTTTCAACCCGCGCAAAAACATAAATCCGGTACAGTCATGCTGGATTTGCCAAAAGGTGTGCCGGAAGCTGGCAAATATCTTATTCATATCACGCTGGTTCCTGATCAAGGCGAACGATTGGATGCGCATATGAGTTTTAAAGCAGGCGGTGGCGCCGCAACAAGCAAAAGTAGCATACTCTTGTATGTGTTTTTTGGATTGGCGGGAGTCTATATATTGTATCTGTCAAACGCTGGCTTTAAACGTAAAGTGGATGGCGTAATTGCGGACATTAAAAGCTAATTAATTCAAATAAAATTCGGGTAGTTTTGATTACTATTGTGAAATTAGAAGCAATCGTAATCGCCAAATTGATTTTATCAAAGGAGAATACGAATAATGTTGAAGTTTTTATCGGTGGGAGCGCTGGTTCTTCTTTTTTCTGAACCAATGATGGCACAGGAGTATGAAGATCATAATGCTATGCTGATGGATCATGGTGAGGGGCACTTGATGGACATGGCCGGAGGCATGGTTATGGGGCAGAATGCCGATAAATTGCCGGGCGGGTGCGACAGTATATCCGAGACTAAGGAAATTACTGTGCATGCCGGTCATAAATATGCGGAGAAATTTCCAGGCCGAATGTATGCCTTTGATATTCAGGAATTTAATTTTAAGCCATGCACCAAACTAACGGTTAATTTTATTAACGATGATCATATTCGGCATCAATGGATGATGCATGGCTTGCCCAAGTATTTATATCCTAAGGGCATGTTTCATTTGGAAATATCGGGTCCTGCAAAAATTTCCGGAACATTGATCTTGCCTCCTGGCGATAAAACTTATTTAGTGCATTGCGATATTGCCCAGCATATGGAAAAAGGCATGAAGGCTCAGCTGAAAGTAGGTAAAGGCGATGGCGATTTACCCAGTATTCCCGGCGTAACTGCGTATACTCTGCCGGACGACTATAAAGCAACGCTACCCGAATTAAACGCTGTTGCCGAGAAAGCTGCTGTATTAGCTGCTACAGCAGCTCCGGCGCCAACACGTATAGCGCCTGCAGCAAAGCCTGTGCAAAAAGAAGAGCCTGTTTTCTCAGGTATTACGGTGATTGGATTAGCCATAGGCTTATTGCTTGCGCCTTTTTTGGTGAAAAAATTTAAAGGTATGAGCGTTTCAGAAGCTGTAGCCTATATTTTTGATTTATTAAGAGCGCTTATTGAGCTTGTCGTTAACCTGCTGTCAGCTTTGATTAAACGGATCTCTTCTACTAAGTCTAAGATGCTGCCTGGAAAATAAAGTTTGCAGCATAAAAAACCCTGTGTTTCTTGATCACAGGGTTTTTTTGGAGAATAAATTTGCAAGATACATCAGTTGGGATATGGGGGCTTTTTTTAAGCGCATTTATATCCTCAACGATCGCGCCGGGCGGTTCCGAAGCGGTTTTGGCTTATATGGTTACTACGGGACAGTATCAGATTGAACAGTTGATAGCTGTTGCCTCCATAGGCAATACTCTGGGAGCTCTGACAACTTGGGGATTAGGTGTTTTAGCGGCTAAAAAATTTCCTGCTGCACGTTTTTTGCCGGAAAAAAAGCAGAAGGCTTTGGATGTAGTAAGAAGAAGAGGGGTATGGGCGCTATTTTTTTCATGGCTGCCGATAATTGGAGATGCTTTGTGTTTCGCCGGCGGTTGGTTAAAGCTCCCATTTTTACCCGCATGCCTGATTATATTGTCTGGTAAGTTTATCAGGTATGCTGTAATAGGCTGGCTATTTGCTTGAATGCACGAATAAATCGAGCTTTATTAACCAAATAATAATAAATTTAAAATTCAGTGAGGTAGATGTGCTGCGCTATTTTCCACAGGCTAAGGGTGCTTATGCCCATAATAAACGGGACTACCTTATAGCGGGTTTTACTTTTTTATGTGTTGCAATCTGTTTGGTCAGTGATGCCAATGCCAGCATGGAAAAACAAAATGCTTTAGGGGTGTGCGGCTGGACATTCTTGATTGGCTTGTTGCTGGGTGAAAATAAAGAAGTAAGAATGCAGGTTGCCATCGCGGTCATTTTTGCCACAATCGGGGAGCACTTTGCATCCCCTTTTATGGGTGGATACACTTATCGTTTCCAAAATGTACCTGCTTACGTACCTCCTGGTCATGGAATGGTGTATTTAACCGCAGTTTCGCTAGCGCGTTCCGGATTGTTTCTTAACTATGCCAGAGAAATCGCTACAGCAGTGGTTTTGGTGTGCGGAGCCTGGTCTATATGGGGAATTAGCGGTTATGCCGAACAGGGTGATGCGGTAGGTGCGTTACTGTTTTGCGTATTTTTGGTGTATCTTTTTAAAGGTCGCTCGCCTATGGTTTATCTTGCCGCTTTTTTTATTACTACATGGCTGGAATTAATTGGCACAGCGGTTGGAACATGGAAATGGGCAGCCATCGATCCGGTTCTTGGATTGCCTCAGGGTAATCCGCCTAGTGGCGTTGCTGCCTGGTATTGTCTGGTTGATGCGGTAGCTATCGGTGGAGCTGCTCCGGTATTAAGGAGTTTGAAAAATGCCGGGGAGTATTTTAAATCCGGTAAATCAAGGGAAAGTGCTTATGAAGGCGCAGCAAACGAATAAGGCTTAGAAGTACTGTTAATAGCTTAAACACGTTTTTACAAAGAATGACAGGTGAGCAATATACATTAAACTCTCTCCTCAACAAGCTAATAGTGCAAAAGTCGTTTTATGAAAAGTTACCAACCCTTAGAGCCGAATCCAGCAAAGATTTTGGTAATTGCCCTGCGTCACCTTGGCGATGTATTGCTTACAACTCCGTTATTACGTTCGTTACGGCAGGCTTATCCTGAAGCCCAATTAGATATTCTGGTTTATGGGAATACAGCACCCATACTCGAAGGTAATCCTGATATCAATAACATTATTATTACCCCCAATCGTCCAAAGCTCTCCGATTATTGCCATCTGTTACGCCGCCTATTCCGGCGCTACGATCTTGCTCTTGCTACTCAAATCGGCGATCGTCCTTTTTTATATGCACTTCTTGCTGCACCTTTACGACTTGCTGTAGTGCCAACCCAAAATACCAAAGGCTGGTGGAAGCGCTTTTTTGTTCAGCGGTGGATAGAGTTCGATGATGACAATACGCATACTGTTTTACAACATTTAAAATTATTGGATTTAATTAATGTTTCGCGTAATTTTTCCCTGATTCCGCCACGAACTGACGATATCCGGCAATTAAAGGAACAATTTCCGTTTTTATCTGGGAATATGGCTTATGCCGTTCTTCATCCGTATCCAAGATGGACTTATAAACGCTGGACTACCGAAGGCTGGATCGAAATAGGCCGCTACTTGAAGAAATCGGGGTTAAAGCTTGTGCTTTCGGGAGGACCTGCACAGGAAGAAATAGATTATGTCGCCAACATTCAGGACAATCTACCTGCCGATACAATAAATCTGGCAGGTCATGTTTCCCTGGCGCAGCTTGCAAATATTATTGCGCAAGCAAAATTATTCATTGGTCCTGACACAGGCATAACACACTTGGCTGCAGCAACCGGAATCCCGGTAATTGCTATATACGGGCCGACTAATCCGGTGAAATGGGCGCCGTGGCCTAGCGGTTTTCATAAAAATATAAATCCTTTCAATAAAACCGGCTGCCAGCAGGTAAACAATATCAGTTTAATTCAAGGTAAAGCTGATTGTGTCCCTTGTCATCTGGAAGGTTGCGATAGACATCAACAAAGCCGTAGCCAATGCCTTGAAACTTTATCCTCTGATCAAATCATAAAAGTCATAGCACAAGTTTTACCTACCAATTTATAAGGGGAGCGATAATGAATATATTTCAGCATCCGGTTTTTTAAAATCCATCTTTAGGTTCATTTCACTAAATGATCTTTTTGTCCACATTAGGAGCTTAACTTTCTTAAACATAAGCAAGGATGGATTAAACAATAGCTTATTGTTCAGTTGTTTAGCTAATTCAGCAACAGAAATTGCATTATAGAGTTAAAATATTATCCCGAAAACTTGGCTTCCCTATTTTCAATGGATATAACCTTCAAACAAAATTTGGCTCAACGAGCACAGTCGCGCCTACTGGAGTATGGAGGTTTTATCACCGCTTTATGGATAATTTCAATTTTCTTCTCAACCAGTTTGGCAATTATCGTGTCTGCTTTACTGATACTGCTATGGCTTCTCTCGTTTCAGTTTATGATGTTGCCGGCCATTTTAAAAAAGAGTCCTGTGGCAGCTTGGTCTCTGCTGCTATTTGCAGGTTTTATTTTTGGATTAAGCTATAGCAGCGCCTTAACCCGCGATGGTTTTTCCATGGTGATGAAATATAGGGAATTATTATTCATTCCGATTTTATTTTCTTTTTTAGCCGCAGAACGCTATCGCAATTGGGCATGGAAGGCATTTATTATTGCATCAGTGCTTACACTATTAATTTCGTTTTCAATGAGCGCCGGAATGATTGACCTTAGCGCTCAGGGTGATCCGTCTTATAAGAGCCGTATTACACATAGCATTTTTATCGCCTTCTTTGCTTTTTTCTGTGCTCACAAAGCCTGTGCCGATGATCGGTATGCAGGTTTTTACCTGGCCTTGTTATTATTATGTGGATATAACCTTTTTTTTGTGGTTGAAGGCCGCACGGGACAGCTGATTTTTATGGCGCTTATTTTATTATTTGCCGTACAACGTTTTACTAAAAAAGGACTTTTATTTTCACTCATTGCGATGATTATCTTCATGGCCTTTTTCCTCAGTTTTTCTGAAAAAGCTGCCCGCATTCGTGAAGGCTTTGCCAACACTCAAGCTTATTTACAAGCAAAACCCGGGCAAACCGAATCTTCTATGGGTCAAAGATATACTTTTTGGAAGAATTCATTAGCACTGGTTGCCGAAAAACCTCTGCTTGGTCATGGGACAGGCAGTCTGGCAAAGGAATATAAAAGAATTTCTAAAAGTGAAGGCATTATTACGGAAAACCCTCATAATGAGTTTCTTATGATAAGTGTCCAGTTGGGTTTGGTAGGACTATTTGTTTATTTAGGGTTTCTTGTCAGCCAGTATTATTGCTCCCAAAAAATGCCTGATGAAGAAAAATGGCTTGCTCAAGGCATTTTACTTTCTTTGATCATTGCAAGTTTATTTAATACGCCTATTCTAGATCATACAGAAGGTCACTGGTTTGCGAGCATGATAGCCTTGTGCTTCTCCAATCTTCAAGGAAGCGGTAAAAAATCAGCCAGACAATGTTCAGCGTAATCATAATCACCAAAAACGAAGCCTCTCATATCGGCCGATGCCTGGAGTCCGTTTCATGGGCGGATGAAATTATTGTTCTGGATTCGGGCAGTACGGACACGACAGTAGCAATTTGTCGAGAATATACAGATAAAGTATATGAAACAGACTGGCCTGGCTTTGGTATCCAGAAACAACGGGCCTTGGATAAAGCCACGGGAGGCTGGGTGTTGTCGATTGATGCCGACGAGATTGTAACGCCCGAATTAAGAACGGAGATCGGCCAAGCCATTAAATTATCGGGCTATAACGGCTTTCAAATTCCCCGGCTTTCCAGTTATTGCGGCCGGGAAATTCGTCATGGCGGCTGGTGGCCCGATTATGTGCTCCGGTTATTTCGCCGTAACGCCGGGCATTTCACCGATTCAGCTGTGCATGAGCAGGTTATTGTTCAAGGACAAACCGGTCGATTAAGTACTCCGCTTCTGCATGAGGCCTTTATAAATCTGGATGAAGTCTTGCATAAGGTAAATTCCTATTCGTCCCTGGGCGCAAAAATGCTCTCTCAAAGAGGAATTCGCTCATCTTTATGCAAAGCTATTTTCAAGGCGCTCTGGACTTTTGTCCGTACTTATTGGCTTAAAGCCGCTTTTCTGGATGGGCAACAAGGCTTGATGCTATCCATATCAAATGCTGAGGGAACCTATTATAAATATGTTAAATTGCTGGAATTACAGAATCGGCAAGCGGCCCCTATAATGAGCTTAATATCTGTTATTGTAACGACTTATAACTGGGCTGATGCATTAAGCCTTTGCCTGGAAAGCTTGTATTCCCAGAATGACATGGATTTCGAAATTATTATTGCTGATGATGGCTCTACATTAATTAATCGGGAGAAAGCTCAAACTTATTGCCTAAAAAGCCCCGTTTCCATTAAATATATTCATCATGAGGATCAGGGGTTTAGAGCGGCAACCATTCGGAACAAGGCGGTTGCTCAAAGTAAAGGTGATTACTTGCTGTTTATCGATGGTGACTGCATTCTCCGGCCTGACTTTATTGCCAGGCATCGGCAACTTGCAGGTGCCGGACATTTTATACCGGGAAACAGAATATTATTAAGCCCGGCTTTTACTCAGGAAGTATTGGCGCAGCCTATTTCACTCCATCTAAAATCCTTGCCTTATTTCATTTTCCTGCGGCTTCAAAACAAAATTAATAGAATTTCCGCCTTTTTTCATCTTCCTCTTGGGCCTTTAAGAAATTTACAACCTCAAAAATGGCAGAAGGCGATGACCTGTAATTTAGCTGTCTGGAAAGATGATTTTGTGCAGGTGAATGGTTTTGATGAGCTATTTGAAGGCTGGGGCTTTGAGGATTCTGATCTGGTTATTCGTTTAATACATGCGGGCATTAAGCGTAAGGAGGGACGATTTGCTGTCTCCGTATTGCATTTATGGCATCATCAAAATGACAAAAGCAAGCAAGACCTTAATTATCAGCTATTAATGGAACGTTTAGCTCAGCCGGATTTTATTTGCGCATCAAAAGGAGTTTCTCAATATCTTGAGTAATTAAAATCATTGTAAGACGAAACAGCCTCGTTAATTAATGAAATCTTGAAAGCTATGAAAATAAAATCTGAAGCCAGCGCGCAAATATATAAGCGATTATTAACTTATGTAAAACCCCATCGTGGACTTTTTTTTATCAGTATTTTGGGATTCCTGATCTATTCCAGTACCCAGACGTTATTTGCAGCATTAATCAAGCATATTATCGATACGCTGCAAACTGAATCAAGGGAAGGTATGAATTATCTGCCGTTATTGTTTAGCGGTTTGATTGTAGTACATGGGTTTGGCGCCTATTTAGGTAACTATTTTCTGGCCAAAGTCTCTTCAAATGTTGTGCATGCGTTGAGATGCGAAATTTTTGATCAATATACCCGATTGCCAACCGCTTATTTTGATGCCAATAACAGCGGTTATATGATTTCGAGAATAACGAATAATGTTGGTGAAGTTACCAAGGCCATTACCGATGCAGTGCGCACCTTTGTCCGTGAGGGACTAACGGCTATAGGCTTATTAGTTTATTTGTTTTATTCAAACTGGATGTTATCCATGGTTTTTATCGGCATAGCTCCGATTATCGTGTTGTTGGTAACTTATGTAAGCAAGCGATTAAGAACCATTAGCAAGCGCATACAGGAATCTATTGGCGACATGACGCACATTACCTCGGAATTAGTGGGTGGACATCGCGTAGTGCGGAGCTATGGCGGGGAAGAGTATGAACGGCGGCGCTTTCTGGAAAGCAGTTTATACAACCGGGGCCAATCCTTAAAGCTCTCGACGACAATGGCAATCCATAATCCAATCATGCAATTCATTATAGCGGTAGCATTGTCATTTTTAATGTATATGGCGCTGTTTTTTATGAAGCAAGCGAGTGTGGGTGAGTTTGTAGGTTATTTGACTGCGGCATTTTTATTGCCTCGGCCTATTCGCCAGTTGAGCGATGCAAATGGTGATATTCAAAAAGGCATTGTGGCTGCCGAATCTTTATTTGATATTTTGGATGAGCAGGTCGAACTGGATGAAGGTACTTATGAAATCGACAGATGCAAGGGAGCATTAGAATTTAGAAATGTTTCTTTTCGATACTCGGCCACGAATGAGTTGGCGCTTAAGGATATCAGCTTTAAAGCTGAACCTGGACAGACTATTGCACTGGTGGGGACTTCAGGCGGCGGAAAAAGCACTTTGGCTAATCTGGTATCACGTTTTTATCCTCATGAAACAGGGGAAATATTGCTGGATGGCATTGAAATAAACGATTATAAATTAGCGAATTTAAGGAAACAGCTAGCGCTGGTCAACCAGCAAGTTACTTTATTCAATGATACGATAGCCAACAATATTGCTTACGGAGCACTTGCTGCTGCCAGCCGCAATGAAATCACTGCAGCGGCAGCAGATGCTTATGCAATAGAATTTATTGAGAAGCTTGATCAGGGGCTCGATACCGAAATAGGCGAGAATGGCGTTAAGTTATCAGGGGGGCAAAGGCAGCGGTTAGCATTAGCCAGAGCCTTGCTCAAAGATGCGCCGATTCTTATATTGGACGAAGCTACTTCTGCATTGGATACGGAATCAGAACGTTTTATCCAGGCCGCTTTGCAAAAAGTAATGAATAACCGGACGACCCTGGTTATTGCTCACCGTTTATCTACCATTGAAAGTGCTGATATGATTTTAGTTATGGATCATGGAAGAATTATTGAGCGAGGCTCTCATCGGGAACTTATTGATAAAAATGGAGCTTATGCTCGATTGCATCAAATGCAGTTTAAGGTGCAGCCTGGAAAAATAATCAATGCACTGCCTAAGGTTTCGGGATTGCTTGCTTCCTGAATAAGCCGAAGTTTATTGATATTGATAGCCTTTATTGTTGGGGTGGTTTATTTTGAAGACATTTATTTCGGAGCTTGAGGAGCATAAGGCTGTGATTGAGCGATTAACTGATTGCTCCGATGTTATTGCGGCCGCCGCAGAGTTACTGATTAATACTTTAAAGCAGGGTGGGAAATTATTGTTATGCGGGAATGGCGGTAGTGCTGCTGATTGTCAGCATATCGCTGCGGAACTTGTGGTGCGGTATAAAAAAAACCGTCAGGCTCTGGCTGCAATTGCACTGACAACAGACAGCTCCATTTTGACAGCTCATACCAATGATTGTGAGTTTGAAACAGTTTTTTCGCGACAGATTGAGGCCATAGCCAATGAAAAGGATTGTCTGATAGCCATTTCCACATCTGGACGCAGCAAGAATATATTAAAAGCTGTAGAAGCTGCAAAATTGAAAGGTATGACGGTAATTGGATTAACAGGATGCGAAGGAGGCGAACTGAGCGATCACACCACACTTTCAGTTATTGTTCCTTCGGATGTAACCGCAAGAATTCAAGAAGCTCATATTTTAATAGGGCACTGGTGGTGTGGTGCAATTGAGGAGGCCTTACAATGTTGATAGCTGCGCCTGAATTTAGTTTAGCTCGAATTATTGTAATAGGTGACGTGATGCTGGATCGTTACTGGTCCGGGTATGCAGCACGTATTTCACCTGAAGCGCCTGTGCCTGTAGTACGGGTTAAGGCTATTGAAGATCGCATTGGCGGAGCCGGAAATGTCGCCTTCAATATTGCTAGACTGGGTGGCAAAGTAACCTTACTGGGTGTCGTGGGTAACGATAGGGAAGGTGAGATTTTAAAGGAATTGTTAGAGGCTGAAGGCGTCGCTTGCGATTTTATCGTTGAAAATTCTATTCGCAGTATCTGCAAGTTACGGGTAATGGCGCAGCATCAACAACTTATCAGGATTGATTTTGAAGATACACCTATTAATTTTGATCGAAATGCCTTGTTGACAAAGCTGGTTCGTTATTTACCTCAAAATGATGTAGTTGTTTTTTCGGATTATGCCAAGGGAACATTGGTTCATGTCTCAGATTATATAGCTCAAGCCAAGCATGCAGGTATTAAGGTACTGGTGGATCCGAAGGGAGTGGATTATCAGCGTTATGCTGAAGCAGACCTGATTACTCCGAACTTATCAGAATTGTTGGCAGTAGTAGGTCATTGTGAAAATGAAGATAGTTTGATTGAAAAAGGACAAAAGCTTTTAAAGCAGTATCAAATTCCGACTCTATTGTTGACACGCGGTGAGGCAGGGATGACGCTGATACAGGAGAGTCAAGTGCATTCACTACCGGCCCAAGCCAAGGAAGTCTTTGATGTAACCGGAGCAGGTGATACGGTGATTGCTGTCATGGCCCTGAGTATAGCGTTGGATATGCCTTTGTATGATGCCATGTACCTGAGCATTTTAGCGAGTGGTATTGTAGTCGGCAAGCTGGGAACATCAACCGTATCAATGGAGGAGTTAATACGGGCAATGCATGGTGATCGGGATTCATTATATGGGATCGTTTCTGAAGACGAATTAGCCGGAATTATTGTCAGAGCAAAAGCAAACGGTGAACGAATAATCATGACAAATGGCTGCTTTGATTTACTGCATGCAGGGCATGTTACGTATTTGGAGCAAGCGAAGGCTTTGGGTGATCGGTTGTGTGTAGCTGTTAATTCTGATGCGTCAGTTAAACAGCTTAAAGGAAGTTCTCGTCCTATCAATGGCTTACAGGAGCGAATGACGGTGTTGGCCGCATTGGCTTGCGTAGACTGGGTGGTTGCATTTGAAGAGGAAACGCCTGAACGCTTGTATTGTAAGTTATTGCCGGATGTCTTAGTTAAAGGTGGCGATTATAGTCCCGAGCAGGTTGCAGGGGGTGAGTGCGTAATTAACGCAGGCGGTGAAGTAAAAATATTGGAATTTGTCGAAGGCCAGTCTACAACGGCAATGATTAATAAGGCTAGGGTGGTGGCATGATTGTAGTTACCGGCGGTGCGGGTTTTATAGGAAGTAATCTAATTCGTGCGTTAAATGAACGAGGAGAGAGTAACATTTTGCTGGTTGATCATTTGGTTAACGGCCGAAAAATGCACAATATTGCCGATCTCGATATTATAGATTACATGGATAAAGCGCAATTTATAGAAAAAATTGAAGCACCCCATTTTTTTGACAAAGTACGTGCTGTTTTTCATCAGGGGGCGTGTTCTGCAACCACGGAATGGGATGGGCAATATGTCATGATGAATAATTATGATTATTCAAAGCGACTATTGCACAACTGCATTGCAAAAAATGTCGCTTTTATTTATGCATCTTCCGCTTCGGTTTACGGAAATGGCAAACAGGGATTTCGAGTTGACCGCAGTTGTGAGCATCCTAACAATATGTACGCCTATTCAAAGTTCCAATTCGATCAATATGTACGGCATTTACTGCCTGAAACAAGAAGTCCCATTGCCGGATTTCGGTATTTTAACGTTTACGGCCCAAGAGAGCAGCACAAAGGGACAATGAGTAGTACAGCGTTTCATTTTAATCGACAAATTATTGAGCAAAAAAAAACAAAATTGTTTGAAGGTTGCGATGGTCTTGCAAATGGCGAACAAAGCCGAGATTTTGTTTATGTTGAGGATGTGGTTGAAGTTAATCTGTGGTTTTTGGATCATCCGGAGCAGCGCGGTATCTATAACGTAGGGACTGGGAAGGCAGAAACTTTTAATAATGTCGCGCAAGCGGTAATTGATTGGCATGGTGAAGGAGGTATTGAATATATTCCTTTTCCAGAACATCTAAAGGGAGCTTATCAGAGCTATACCCAAGCAGATATCGCTGGTTTAAGACAGGCTGGTTATACGAAGGAATTTCTAAGCGTTAGGGAGGGTGTTACAAAATATTTGGACTGGCTAAATCAAGGATAAAAATAACAGCTTGACGGGGTATGTTGAGTCTGTATAATGCGCAGTTCTTTCACGGTAGCAGCTTTGGGGGAGAACGTTTTAGCCACGACCGGGAGTGATAAGTATTGACAGGTGGCTG
>JAQUOU010000048.1 GCA_028716975.1 Methylobacter sp.
AAGAACAACCAATTCAGCCTGCGCGGACGGCGCCAAAACGCAGGGTGGAACAATAACTATATGGCTCATCTACACTTCGGATGCGCAAAAAAACCAGTGCCAGCAGAAAACAGTTTTAATGCGTAACCCCAGGTCCAATCGAGCAATGGCGCATGGAAAAACTATCTGGAATCTCCAGGGAATGGGCGGCATTAATGGCATCCTGGGATGAGCTGACAGCCTTATTTGCGGCCCAGCCTGAAGCTGATCCTAAGCACATGCGCGCCCCAAAGACTTATGACCTTATAGGTAGTATAAAGTTGCTTTAATTAACCTATGGGGCGTTGAGGAGATGGTCCCGGTTCTTCAGCCGGTATGCTTGAGCTATCGGCAAAAGCCATCCCAATTGCCTTCATAACCTCACTGGGAACCACTTGGTGAATCATGTGGCCGACTTCTGGCTTGAGCACTAATTTGCTGTGGGTAATCTCTTCATGCAACCGCTCCGAATGCAGTTTTGAAAGCGCAAGCAAGTCGCCTGAACCCGCCATAATGATAATCGGCATCTGCAGTTCTTTATACCGCTTTTCAAGGCGGCTGGCTTCAGGGATCATCATCACGCCATCGCTGGCGCTTGCCCGCAACTGGGAAGGCCGCATTGTCATCCAGACAGGAAACGCGCGTTTGAAATGCGCTGGCTCACTGGAAGGGCTGAAGAGTTTGCGTACTGCCAGCGGCCAGACAAGCCGTCCAACAATGGGCGAAATAGTGTACCGGATAAACTCGCCAAGCAAAGGGATTGCCATGGGTGCGGATAACACAACATCCAGCCGAGGCATTGGATAGTAATAACCCGATAGCAATACCAGGCTGCGTACATAGTCGGGCTGCTCAAGGGCCATCGACAAGGCGACTAGCGTACCCCAGGAGTGCCCCACGACAACCGGCCGTTCCACACCCAGTACGACTAATGCCCTGTGCAGCAACTGTGCCTGTGCCGTTGCATCCCATCTTTGATTATTTGGACGCTCGCTATAACCATAACCTGGGCGATCAAAGACGATAACCCTGTTGGTTTTTGCGGCACGTCCAATTAGCGTACTGATTTCATAATCCTCCGCCATGGTGCCATTGCCATGGATGAGAACCAGAGGTTCGCCCGCCCCCTTATCGAGGTAATGCAGTCGCACGCCCTCGACTTCAATAAACTTGCCTTGGGGCGGATGCTCCTGCTCCACCTGTTTAGTCTTGTATTTCACGACCATAGCCATTGCTGACAAGGCAAGACCAGTAGTAATCAGTATGGGAGCGCGCCTCTGTGCGGCTTGTTTAACTTTCTGGAGGTAATAACGAGATTCATAGTTCATTGCATGCTCCGATGGTGAGATGTTTTGGCGAGAAAGCGTCACAAAAGAAGTAAGCGAACAGTAGAATATACTGCGCTGCACTGTCACGTCAGTATACAAGTTATTAGTATTGCAAAAAAGCTTGTTGCATTCGATATTGTTTGCTTTGAACGAAAAATTTAAACCGAAACTAAATCCAACAAAAAGACATGCCTGGAGGATTAGCCTGAGGATCACTCAGGCCTATGCTACACTTCACGCCAATATCGCTCCAATTAAGCGCGTTACCCCCGACCCACCAAACATGAAGTCAGTAATCTACCCATGGAGCCTCCCAAAGCGACCGGTTTTTTAGTGAAATTAATTATTAATAAAGCCATCCTAATTTTATTTGAAGAAAAGCATCGAATGAGGCAATTGAGTCACCGTTAGTAAGGCGTATTTAACGGTCAGAATTAGAAACATATACTTATTAAATATTATTTTATAAGAGTCTCTATATTGGACTTTTCTGATCGTTCGGTATGCCGTTAAAGGTCATGGCTGTAATTGAGACCTCGGCTGTTATTCCGAAGCTGTCGTTTCAAGAGTTGACCGGAAAACAACAAGGGCTCCCATCCCAAAGCCATAAGTAGTGAGGGTAATGCTCATCATTAAAAAAATGCGAAAAGCCATTGGACCTAATCCTTCGGAGGGCATATTCAACCCCGGAAATATGGACTGCATCAGGAACAAACTGGAATTGGTAAAGGCGCCGATGACCATCGCCCAGCGTACTGACCATGGCAACGGCACTCGGGCGCCATAAAAGCCGAAAATAAGCGCGCTCATTAATAGAAAATCAATATGTCCCTGCAGCAAGCGGTCAAAATCCTTGAAAATCATGGTAATCAGAGGCGCCTCCAGTTTCCTTAGCACCAGGCACCAAGCCAATACCAGGGCTACCAGCAGCCACAGAGCTGCGCCTCTGATTAATACCACATTGCCAGCGTGTTTAGGGTTTTGATACATGGTCGATTTTCTCCTATTAAATTGATGGGAAGCGGCGAGCATGAGCTGCCATGTAAGCCGTTTTATTTCAGTGGTTGAGGCCTCAGTATGAAAGATTGTGCAGCGTGATGCTGGCATGAGGCGGAACTAAAACTTGACTGCCACGGCTATTTGAGGTGTATTGCTCAGTAACTTTTATAGAATTCCTGGAAACTAACTATTCATACCTCATCACCCCCCCACTTGACGGCCTCCGGCACCAGTGGCATTAAGCTTTCCACGAACGCTATTCCGGTGCGCGAGCGGCAAGCGTGGCTGCGTGAAGTAATATGCCGGGAATATGCCCAGGTAGACGTCAGAGCCCCGGGTAAGAGCGTCTTATCTCAAAATTTGGCCATTTATCCCTGGCATACGCTGCAACTGTCGGTTATTCACTCCAGTGGGATTGGCCTGGAACGTGTGCCAAAAGAACCTTATTTGAACAGCCAGGACGCCTACTTTGCAGTGCTGCTGCTGGCCGGTGCTTACTGCTTGAGCCAAAATGGCCGCGAGGTTTTTTTACAGCCTGGCGACATGACGGTTTATGATGCGACCCGGCCGCATCGGATACACTGCCCCCAGGATTTCACAAAACTGATCATTGCCATTCCCAGGCCGGCTTTCCAGGACCGTATAGCCAGCATCGAGCAGTGTAGCGTCTTGCCCATTGCCGGCAGACAAGGCATGGGCCATATTGCGGCAAACTTCCTGCGTTCGGTGGTCAGTCAAACCGGGCAGTTAACTGCCCATGACTTTGCCGCGCTGGCTGATCAAGCCCTGGATTTATTGACCCTAGCGGTAGCATCAGTTCGCCCCGTCAACTATTCTCTTTCCAGAAGCCGTGCGGCCGCTCTTAACCGGATCAAGGCTTTTATTGAGCCAAGACTGTCCGATCCGGCTCTGGCCCCCGCGGCGGTGGCTCAAGGGACAGGGTTATCGCTGCGTTATATTAATGCGCTGTTGGCCGGTGAAGATACCTCGCTGATGCGCTATATCGGCAAGCGCCGGCTGGACAAGTGCCGCAAGGATATGCTGGATCCGATTCATGCCGGGCGTCCGCTTTCGGAGATTGCGTTTCGCTGGGGGTTTAACGATGCTGCTCATTTCAGCCGGATATTCAAGCAGCAGTTTGGCTGCTCGCCCCGGAATTATGTCGCGCTCCACGTAGGCGCGCGGAATGAAATCTTAATTATTTAGCAAGATTGAAATAGCATCTGTCAGCATGTGTTATTGGAGAAATTGTAGCGCTGCCGGATAGCCCGCCTCATACATTCAAAACCCCAGAAGCAGAGCACCACGCATCAAGCAGACAATGAGATAAAATTGGCAAATCTTAACGCTGTAAAACACACAAATGGAACCTGAAACATCATGAATACTTAATAAGGCGGTGATCAGTTCTAACGGAAACGCCGTTATTTTTCAAGGCTACCACAGGT
Organism: Methylobacter sp.; assembly: GCA_028716975.1. Taxonomy (GTDB): domain Bacteria; phylum Pseudomonadota; class Gammaproteobacteria; order Methylococcales; family Methylomonadaceae; genus Methylobacter_B. The sequence continues at coordinate 3,794 of JAQUOU010000048.1, forward strand.
TTTCAATCTCCCGCGATCCCTGCAAAATACGAACAATCTCCCGGAAACATACGGTTTCAGAAAATAGAAAATCATTGGTAATAAAAAACACTTAGGTTAAGATTACAATGAAGAGGGGTCCTGTGGAAGAACCCCCCGAAAGTGTTCGTTCTGGCTACCCGACCCTGTTGGACTTCAGGCCCCATGCTATGCGGGATGACTAGGCTGGAAGGGTTTAGCGATAATGAATTTAACAAATGTTCTCACATTCATTACCTCCACAATTTCAAATCCAGCGTTTTCCAGCAACTGTTTCCATTCGCTTGGAGTACGCTCACGTCCAGTTGTGCCAATTAACATTTGCATGTCGAAAGCAGCTATTGTTGGATTAATATTGGTTTCCTCAGCAACGGCATCCGCAAAAAGTACAGATGATTGGTGAGTGCCAATAGCTGTTTTAGGTTGCTTAATACGGTTGTGCATTCTTCGTTACTTAAACCATGAAATATGGCTGAGAATACGAAGAGATCATTATCTGAGTTTGCGGCTGGCAGGGACTCAAACATATCGCCGCCCTGAAAATCAACACGCGCAAGTATGTCAGCGGCTATCTTACCGCGCCAATGGGTTTTGGCAGCTTCGATAATCTGTGGTCTGTCGAACACAATGGCTTTTAGATTGGGGTATACCTTAAGAATTGATAGGGTTTTGCTGCCCTTAGACCCACCTACGTCAATAATGCGGTCAAACTTCCCCCAATTGAAGTCTTCCAAAAATAAGTTACCGGTGAGATTTTCCACGGCATCCATTGCTTGAGAGAACAGTAAATCAAAGTTTTTGTTCTGATCAATATAGTTAAAGATATCAACACCATACACTTTGGAAAATGGCACACCGCCATCGCGGATACTTTCCTCCAAAGATTCCATCCACGGTATAGTCATTTCTGGTGAATTGTGCATCAGGATCATAGCACGCACGTTTTTAGGGTTATCTTGACGCAAAAAAGCCGATGTTTTGGAATTCTTGAACACACGCGGAGCGGTTTCATCGAAAATACCCATTGAACCCAGCATCCTCAATAATCGGTAGAGGTGGTCTTCATGAAGATGTAAAGCCGAGGCTATTTCCTGTGTGCTTTTCTCGGTGTCGCCAAGCGTATCAGCCAATTCAAGCTTGGTTGCTACATACAATGCACGGGACTGCCAAAACAGCGAGCCAATTTGCATCAGTCTGAAGGGTGGTGGAGTTACTTTCGCGGGTATATTTTGGAACGCACTGGCAATGCCCATCAATTTATTGAAGAGCTTAACTCGGAGTATGTTAGTGGATAGTTTTTTCATGTCCATCTTCTCAATAAGTTAGCGATCTACAAAGGTTAGCCATAATGGAAATGATGTTATATTTGCGTGAGAATACTCAAGCTATGTTGTTTAAATATTTATAAGCACAGTTTCGTGAAGTCATTACCTCTATTTAGGCGTTACTCCTATATCAACGTTTCGATACCGAAGGTACAAATACAACGTGGTTTTCGAGATTCCTAACTGTTCAGCAATTTTTTTCACAGGAATGCTCCCATTTTTGTAAAGGGCTTCAGCAATGGCTGCTTTTTCTATTGCCGCTGGAGTCATCCCTTTAGGCCGTCCGCCTTTTCGACCGCGAGCCCGAGCCGACTTCAACCCGGCCTGTGTTCGTTCACGAATTAATTCTCCCTCAAACTCAGCAAGAGAAGCAAAAATACCAAGCACCATTCGCCCTTGTGCAGTCGATGTATCAATCGGATCGTTTAAACTGATCAACCCCACTTTTTTTTCAATTAATTTTGTGGTCAGGTGGATTAAATGAGCCAGGTTTCTGCCCAGCCTATCTAATTTCCAAATGATTAAGGTGTCACCTTCCCGCAGGTTGCGCATAATTTCTTCAAGCACCGGTCTTGAGGTTTTTGCACCACTGGCAATTTCTTCATGAATTTGATCGCAGCCGGCTTTTTTTAATGCATCAATTTGCATAGACACAGATTGCTCTTTGGTTGAAACGCGCGCATACCCTATTTTCATACGGATGAGTCCATTTTATTAACTGAAAAATAATATTCTGAACCAAGATTTACTGAACCGGTTTATCTTACCAAATACTGGGGTACAATGCTGGATTTTTTGACTGGGAAAGTAGTCCAGCCAAACCTCCGGTTTTACTTGATCATTACATGTATTGAGTGGAGATCGAGCCAGATGATAAAAATATTTATCAAAGAATGTCGATCTTGTTATTGCTCTTTCGACTAACAGTGTAAGCAAAATAATACCAACTCTCCGTAAACCTTAAACCGGAGAATAATTATGACCACCAGCATTTAAACCCGTATTTTTCAATAATGACACAAGAACAGTTACACACAACAAACTAAAGGAGAGAACTATGCGTTTCATACAATACGCACTGACCGGTGTTTTTATCTTCATAATGGCATCCGTCGCCATCGCTAAAGACAAGAAAGCCGAGCAACCCATGGATCCGCAGGCCATGATGGAGCTTTATACCAAGTTGGCCACGCCCGGCGAACCCCATAAGCTGCTCGCCAGCCTCGCAGGAAGCTGGACAACCAAAACCCGGGAATGGATGGAACCCGGCAAGCCGCCAACGGAAACCACCGGCACTGCGGAAATGAAGATGCTGCTGGACGAGCGCTTTCTCCAGCAGGAATTAATCGGACAAATGACGGGGCAGCCTTTTTCCGGGCTTGAGATTACCGGCTACGACAATCTGCTCAAGCGCTATGTGACGACCTGGATGTCTACCATGGGCACCGGGTTCTTCATAATGGAAGGCACGGCCAGCGCCGATGGCAAGACCATCATGCTGACGGGGCAGCATGCCGAACCGAATGGAGGACAGATGAAACACCGCGCCATCTGGAAGATTGTAGACGGCAATAGCCAAACCTTTGACATGTGGGGGAGTCACCACGGCGGCAAGGAAATGAAAATGATGGAGATCACCTACACTCGAAAGCTATAGCGCTCAGTAGTTGAACTCATACATCTTGATTACATTTCGATAGGTGAATTTTGGTATCAGGAGGCTATTATAATTGTGAAACTATGTCGGCTGATAACGACCCTGTTTATCGGGCTGAGTATGGCGCCGACGCCCTGTCAATTGCTGGGAATGCCAGCCAAAATGGCTTATGAGGGATCATTATGTCTGACGCTTTTACAGACTCTCTAGCAAACCTTTGGAACGATAGGTGCTTTCTTCGAGGTTGGTGCGGTTGTCACGTCAGTGATGTTGACATTTCTGGTTCGCCAGCATCAACCAGCATTTGGCTGGACGCTTTTGAGTGCGCTCTGCATGGTGACCACACATACAATTTTTTGGATATGGATTGCTCCGGTAAACGCCACAATGGAGCCATTGACACCGGAAACCTTGCCGAGAGATTGGATGAGTCTACGCGACCAATGGGAGTAACGCATGCCGTGCGCGCACTTCTTCAGATTGTTGCGCTCGTTGCCATTGTATACTCAATACTCGTTGAAACCCCAACCAATGCTTCCAGAAACCAGTACAACTAACCCGCGCTCCGCTGAACGCATCAAAACCAGTGCGCCGATAATCATGGCTTGGACTACGGAGGATTGGCAATGACCACTAAGCTCGGTCAAGCCGGAAAACCGCATGGAATTATCGGACGCGTGGTCGGGTGGATCATGGGCCGGTATAACTGCCCTGACAATGAATGGACTATTGCACTTCTCGAAATATCAACAAGAAACGCGATCCTTGAGGTTGGCTTTGGTCCTGGACAGGCCGTGGAACTCGCCGCGATCAAGGCGTCGGAGGGATTGATTGCCGGTATCGATCACTCAGTGGAAATGGTTGCTGCGGCATCACGTCTAAACAAAATCGGCATTGCGAACGGACAGATTGAACTCAGGCTTGGCACTGTGATGGAGTTACCCTACCGTGATTCATTTTTTGATAAAGCGTTTTCGATCAACTGCATTTACTTTTGGGACAATCCAGTTGCCGCATTGAGGGAACTGCGTCGGGTGTTGAAGCCAGAGGGTCGACTGGCGATCACCGTGCGGGAAAGCGATCATTCAGTCTACCAAGCATTTAAGCCGGAAAAACTGGCCGAGCTTCTGAAACAAGCCGGTTTTTGCTCGATCGAGACGCATCGCGACGGTGATCCATCACATCCGCTAGCATGTGTTATAGGCGTGAAATGAAGACCATGGGATAAGCCAAACCACGCGCAGCGCCCACCGATAGCGAATAATGGGTTCCGTGCCTTATCCTATCCTGCGGAACTATTTAAACAACTTGGACAGAACTTAACTTGTAATTTAATTAGACGATGAAAATGAGCAACTTAACGAAATTTGAACCAAACCCTGAACTAGACCTTATGCTTGAGCGCGATGTTGATGTGCCACGCGAGTTGTTGGGGGAGGCGTGGACAACACCTGAAAAACTGTCGCCGTGGTTTTGCCCATTACCTTGGAAGACTATTGCATGTGAAATTGACCTGCGTCCTGGCGGCCTATTTCATACGGTCATGCAATCGCCAGAAGGCCAAACATTTCCCAGTGGCGGCTGTTATTTAGAGGTGATTCCTAATGAAAAGCTGGTGTGGACAAACGCCCTCGAACCCGGTTTTCGCCCGGCAAAACAGCCAGAAGCGAGCCCAGGGCATGAGTGTGCTGAATTTTTAATGACGGCAACCATCATGCTGGAGCCCCACGCAAATGGCACAAAATATACGGCGTTTGTGCAACACGCTAACGCAGAAGCGAGAATTAAACACGAAAAAATGGGCTTCAAAGAAGGCTGAGGAACTTGCCTGGATAAGGTTGCAATCATTAAAAGTAAATAATTTTAAAAACTTGTAACTATTCAGCGTTAGGCCGACATCCGAACCTGCGAGAGGAGAATCATGAGCAAGGTATTCGTCAACATTGGACTTAGCCTCGATGGCTACATGGCGCCGGAAGGAATGGCCATGGAGAATCCCGGGTACAAGAATTGGGGCGCTAAGTGGGGTGCGCTGATGGGCTGGCTCCTGAATCAACAGTACATGCGTCAGAACCTCAAGCTTGGACCAGGCGGAGAGACCGGTCCGGTCAATGACCTGGTTCGCAGCACTACAGAGCGCATTGGTGCCAATATTATGGGCAAGCGAATGTTTGACCAGGGTGAGCGAGCATGGCCAGAGGAGGCTCCCTTTCACACGCCGGTATAGGTTCTTACCAATGAGAAACGCGAACCCTGGGTGCGCCCCGGTGGGACGACCTTTTACTTCATCAAGGACGGGCCGGAGCGTGCCCTAGAGCTGGCTCGGGAATCAGCAGGCAGTCGTGATATTCGTATTGCGGGTGGAGCGGATGTGATCCAGCAGTACCTGAACCTGGGTGTGGTTGATGAGCTGGAAATCGCCTTGGCACCCGTGTTGTTCGGCGGCGGGCGGCGTCTCTTCGAGAACCTACGCGAGCCCGAGCCGCAGTTTCGCATTGACAAAGTTCTTGATGGTCCAGCCGCCACGCACTTGCGCTATGTGCGTCAGTGAGAGTGGACTAATAAATCAGTCAAAAGGACGAGCCGCTCGCTGGCGGTTTTAAAGTTCTGCTTTTTATCAAGGTTTGGCGGCTTCGCTTGGCTTTCATTAACGGCGCGCCCCTTACCTCTACGTTAGACCGCCAATGCCAAGCACAGTGTAACCCTGCCAATGGGATGGACTCCTCCCACCTATCGGCATCAGAGTGCCAGACTGGTATGATTAAACGTATCAGACAAACAAGCGGAGGAGTCCGACATGAATATTAAACGAATAGGTATTGATTTGGCAAAACAGGTCTTTCACCTACACGGTGTTGATGGTCAAGAAAAGGGGGTATTACGCAAGCAGCTGCGTAGAGCTCAATTACTGGATTACTTGAAGAAGCTGCCACCCTGCTTGATGGGTATGGAAGCCTGTGGTGGCGCACATTATTGGGCAAGAGAGCTACAAAAGCTGGGCCATACCGTTAAATTGATGGCGCCGCCGTTTGTTAAACCCTACGTTAAAAGCAACAAAAACGACGCCAATGATGCGGAAGCGATCGGCGAAGCGGTTGCGCGTCCTAACCTGCGCTTCGTTGCGATTAAAACCATCGCTCAGCAAGATGTTCAGGCCATTCATCGCATCCGCAGTGAGCAGGTGAAACAGCGTACCGCGAAAGTCAACCAAATTAGAGGTCGGCTCGCCGAATATGGCATCGCCGTTGGCCGTCGTGTGGAGGTGCTCCGCCACGCCTTGCCGCCGATACTTGAAGAGGCTGAAAATGGGTTGACGGCTGACTTTAGAGGGCTGCTGGAGGGTTTAAGGCACGATCTGGTGAGGCTGGATGAACGGGTTGATGACCGGGATAAGAACATAAAAATGCTGGCGAATAATCACCCAGCCGCCCAATGCTTGCAACAGATACCGGGTATTGGCCCGATGATTGCCACGGCGCTGAGCTGCGCCATCGGCGATGGCCGGCAATTTAAACGCGGAAGAGCCGTGGCCGCGTGGCTAGGTCTCACGCCCAGGCAACACAGCAGCGGCGGCAAAGACCGCTTATTGGGGATCAGCAAACGGGGCGATGCTTACTTACGCACGTTACTGATTCAGGGTGCTCGCTCGGCGTTAAAAGTCGCCGACAAGAAAAACGATCCGCGCAGTCGCTGGTTGCAAAATTTATGTAGCAGGCGCAACAAAAACATTGCCGCTGTGGCTTTGGCTAACAAAAATGCCCGTATCGCTTGGGCATTACTGAGCAAGGGAACCGATTACCTGCCGGAGGGCGAACCGGCTTGAGTTCGAAGGCAAGCCTTCAAACCCAAACCGGTTGAGATAAAAAGAAAACATCCACCCCGATTGTTAAGCAACGACTACTGATGGAAACCAGGTCGAACCGGCGTTGGCAAAACCTGATCATTCCGGTGTGCCTTGAGCACGACATGCCGATGAGGAGTCAACGCGCGAATTGCCCATTATGGCCCGAGCCCCCCTGCTCAATGGAGAGGCCGGCTAGTCGTGGGCAGTCGTACCCCAATCCTGAGGTAGATAAATGCTTGCAAAACGGGAGGAGTCCATATACGGTATGACGATCTTTGAATAGAGTGTCCATGTAATCTGACAAAGTAGAATTAAGCCTAAACCCAGGAAAAATAAAGGTTGCTCATTTACATAAAAGGCGATGCTGTCTTTATCGGTAAACGTCACGGCGGTTGCCGATTTTTACCGCCAGGACACACAGCACATCGTCCTGTATCTCACAAATTATCCGATAATCGCCCACTTGATAACACCACAGATCGCCACGGGGGCCCGTCAAGGCTTTGCCTGAGCTGCGAGGATTATCAAGCACCGCTAAACGCTGTTTTAAGAATGATATGATACGTTTTGCATTGATTTTATCGAGCTTCGACAATTGTTGGCTTGCCGTCTCCGTCAAATCAATCCGTCAGGCCAAGAGAATGCTCTACTTCAGCCAATGAATAAAGCAGCTCTTCCCCTTTCTTAACTTGCTCTAATACATGGACGGCCAAATAATAATCTTCCATATCTTCAAGTCCGCGCTCGATGATTTCGCGCAAGTAAAAAGCTTTGGTGCGGCCTGTTTGGACGGCAAGATACTCAAGTCGCCGCTCAACTTCAGGCGCTAATCGAATCGAAGTAGCCATGCCACAATCTCCTGTATAAATCATTAAATACATATATTCAATGTATCACAATTTACGTTTTATGGCACTTATTAGAGCGGGCATGGACAACTTTTTGAGTTCATCCAATATAGGATGCTAATAAACAAAAAGCTATAGCTAATTCGTATAGTCTATAATTTTATCTTATACGTTAATAACCCAGAGTTTGTCCTTTATTTTCAATCTGTTAATTTGTTAGAAGTGGTTGAATTGTTATCTAAACTATCCAACGTTTTTAATGGCTTCGTTAGGTAATGGAAAACATTGTGTTTTCTGTCTTGTTTTGGTTATTAAAATTCTGTTTTTAGGTTTTCATTACCTTTGAATTTTAAGCATGGCGGACATCCGGATAAAATCAAATAAAGTGAGAATTTCTAAACGATAAAATCACTTAATGTGAGATGGCTTTAAGTCATGTGCAATTAATGTGAGAAAAAGTGATTTTATAAAATCAATTAATCTGAGATAAAAAGGCGGATAAGTGCAAGAAATTGCGATTATGAAATCAAGAAACTACACATTAACCGGCCAATGCGACGGCGACTCACCTGCCGATCCCGTTTTATTAACGGCTTCCTTGAGGCGACACGTTCCGTAGTTTTTTCGACTTTTTTAAAACAAGGTCTTAATGACCTCAACCAACTCAGCATCGTCTTTTTCAATAGCTATCTGAGGACGCTCCAGCCAACCATAGTAAGCGCTACGAGAAACGCTCATGAAACGGCACATCGACTTAACCGAAAAGTCGGGTTCATGTTGTTTGATCCAGGCGACCTTCACCGTTGTTCCTTGGCAAAGAACGCCGCTGCCTTTTTTAACAGATCACGCTCCTCTGTCAACCGGGCAATCTCTTTCTTCAGACGTTTTAGCTCTTCGTAGAGGTGTTCGTCAGTCCGAACTGCTTTTTCGGCGGGTTGGGGGCGACTGTACTTGCCAATCCCGGTAGGTAACGTATTAACGTTAATACCCAGGTCTTTGGCTCTCTGCGTTAGGGATTGATCGGCTTGACCGATGAAGCTTTAAATTCTGCTGGATAGGTTTTAGGTTTTTCTTGGCTCATTTGGACTCACACTCTTTTTAGGATAGTTTAATTAGCGTGTCCGGTTGAGTGTAGCCACATCAAAGTACGCATGTGTTAAATCTATCGATAACATGGCTCTGCGAAAAGCCATAAGAACCGCTAGGAATCGAATGGAGGCTTACCACCAACTACAAGGGCTCATCAGGGAAGTTTATCGTGGAGTTTTTAAAGGTAAAACGATAGAAACAATCACATCAGCGCACATGCAATAAAGCTGGTTGCAAATTCCATCATCGCCTATAACGCCATTATTTTAAACACCGTTTATGAACGGATGCTTACCGCTGGGACGAGCCAGGCAATTATCGATGAATTTGCCAGAATCTCACCCATTGCCTGGTCGCATATTGCATTCACTGGCAAGTACAATTTTAGAAAAAGCCATAGTGATATTGATGTGAATGCGATGGCAAATGAGCTTGAAGAACATTTAAAAGGGTACTTCTGGAAAGTGGCTTAGCTCAGAACGAACACTTTTGGGGGTTCTTCCACAGGACCCCATTAAAGGCATCTCAAGTAGTGCAGTTGACTTCTGATATTCGTGCAGTCGTCTTTTGACATTGACATGACTCTTTTTAAGGGCATCTCTAATAATTCCCCTCATCATCCGGATTTATGGATACCCAGAACTAGCCACGAAATGAGATAATAGCGTCTACGCCATTAAAAGATAGTCAGCCGATGAAACCGCCCCGCCAACCTGGATTATTCGATGGTGAAGAACGAGCCGCGCAACTGACCGGCATGGGTGATCCCTTGGTGGGATTGAAGACGCGCATCAACTGGGAAGGGTTTCGGTCCGGTTTGAGCCGGGTGCATGAAAAAGACCGGAAAAGCCAGGCGGGAGCCAAGCCTTTTGATGTGGTGCTGATGTTCAAAGTGTTGATACTCCAGCAACTGCATAACCTATCGGATGATCGGATCGAATATTAGATACGGGACCGCTTCAGTTTCACGCGTTTTTTGGGCTTACAACTTGAGGATCGGGTTCCCGATGCTAAAACCGTCTGGTTGTTTCGGGATCGGCTTAAGGCGTTGAGCCTGGTCGAGGTCCTGTTTGCCCGTTTTCATGAACAACTGGCCAACCAAGGCTATGTCGCCCGTGCCGGACAGAGGGTCGACGCCACCTTTGTCGAAGTACCGAGGCAGCGTAATACCCGGGAAGAAAACGCCCGGCTTAAGGCCGGTGAAGTCCCGGAAGCGTGGGACGAACCGGAGGTCAAGGCCAAGCGCCGTCAGAAAGACACCGACGCGCGCTGGACGAAAAAGAACCAAGAACGGCGCTACGGCTACAAAAATCACATCAACGCCGACCAACAGCACAAGCTGATCCAAAGCTATGCGGTGACGGCAGCGTCGGTACACGACAGCCAGGTGTTTGATGAACTGCTGGATTAAACCGAAGATAAGGCTGGTAACAAGCGTGCGGTGTATGCCGACAGCGCCTACCGTTCCGAGGCTCAGCAACAGCGCTTAGCCGACACCCGGATGGACAGCCGCATCTGTGAAAAAGGCACCCGTGGCAAGCCCTTGACCGAAGAGCAGAAAGCCTCTAACCGAACCAAATCCAAAGTACACTCCCGAGTCGAACATGTCTTTGGCGCTCAGGCGCAAATGGGTGGGCAATCGGGTGCGTACTGTCGGCCTACAACGGGCCAAGGTGAAGATTGGCCTGATGAATTTGATTTATAACATGATGCGCTTAGTACAACTAATTAAGCTCGACGTGAAGACAGTCAAACAAGGTTTGATAGACAGTCACAGGGAAGCTGCGCCTGTAGTTGCATAAAAAAGGAAAAATCCTTCAGTAACGAGCGCTTTCAACAAGAGTTGACCTCAAAATGCTCCCATTTCGGGGGAAATTCAAAAAAATTCAGCGTCTTCGCAGTAAGGTGGTCTAAATTGTAATTAATAGAGGTTCCCTTAACAATGCTCTTTAGAAATTCTGTTATACCTGCTGATTAGCAGTTTGGCTCATGAGATGTGAGTTTTTTCTTTTAAGAGAGCGCTGTTGGATACGCTCGATTTCAGCGAGCACATCTTCGGGCCTGGTTTCCATTTCAAGGTCGGCAAGTTCACGATCCTTATAGCTTTCGATGCCGAGTTTGTTTTGTATGGCATCGAGCATTTGCAATGCGCGGGTTAACTCATGTTCGGCCAGCAGGCCAATGTGCAAATCCAGGTCGGCGCGACGCTCGGCCTCTACATTCAGGCGGTTCTGGCTGATAAGCACAAATGTCGACAGGAAAATTGCTTCCAGTGACACAACCATCGTCAAAAGTCCATAGGGAAAGGGATCAAAAGGAGGCATGCCTAACCGTCCTTCGTTAATAAGAATCCATATACCAAACCATACAATGTGCACATACACAAAGCCCATATTCCCTGAAAAGAATGTGATAGCATCGGCAATCCGATCTTGCCAGCTCCGCTCCCGCGCCGCCTTCAGCCGAAGGAGGGTAATGGTGCGAATATTCCGTTCAATAACGTTGCTCAGGGCAGGGCTGTCCTGGGCCGGATTTTCGGTTGAGGGACGGTCGGTGTTCATCGATAGAGTCCTCTTGTGGGGCCTCAAGCTCCCCCTGAAATGGTTAGCGACCGGGTGTAAATAGAGCAAGACGCTTTTACATACCGGCCATGAATACCCAGCCGGAAAAGAGGGGCGTAATGGGCAGCCAATAATTTGCCTGTCAGGTGGCTGGAGTTCATTGAAAGGCTCATTGCTGATTTCCTGCGTCAGCCCTTCTTCCCCGTCTTTTTGCCCTTACTTGATCCGGTTTTACTGCCTAGCGGCTGATTAAACCTTTTTATGCCCTCCTCTACAATACGGCGCGCCCGCTCAGGGCCAAACCGGCCCAGCACCTCAAAGTGCTTCCCTTTGATCTCGTTGTAGGAGACAAAAAAGTGCTCGATCTCATCAATAAAATTAGTGTTCAAATCGCCCAGCGTGTGGACTCTACTATGGCTACGAGAATCAACTGCAACCGCAATTAGTCGGTCGTTGCGATGTGTCTGCTCATCTTCTGTCTGATTCGCTTCAACTACCCCAATTAATCTTCCAGGAACCAGGCAGCCCGGAAAAGCCGGGTCATCCATAAGGATGAGCACATCGAGGGGGTCGCCGTCATCGCCCAGCGTCGTGGGTATAAAACCGAAGTCGAAAGGAAATACAGCGCCCAACGGCAGTACACCGCCCAGCTTAAATAGGCTGTGCTTTTCGTCGTATTTGAACTTATTCCTGCTTCCCTTAGGAGTTTCAATAAGGGTATTGAGGTTGGAAGAGTCCGGATCAAAAGCGCTCAGACTCCTGTAAGAGCTGCTATCCTTCTTATTGGCCATCGGGATTCCTCTGTTTGTGTATAAAAAACCCCTCAATCGAGTAGATCTGCAGAGATATTTCCACCGTTATCAGACAGTTTTTTAAGGACGGTTTTATGCAACCATATATTCATTCGCCCAGAATCATTCATTTTATCAGGGGGACAGCCAAGTTCCTCAGCCAGTTCCCGGCGCGCCTTCAGGCTACTGTCGAGTCCTAGCAACTTCATCAGGTCGACGATTGATGTTTTCCAATTCAACGCTTCGGCGTTCGAGCTTGCCAATGTTTCAAGTTTGGCGGCCACATCAACAGGTCTGATTGCGCCGGCCATGGGTTGAGCTGAAGAAGTTGGTGTAACGCCGGCGGTTGAAGGAGGTATCGCTGATGGCGAAACTTCTTTATTTTCATTACTCAAGCCCAGTTTAGAAAGAATGCTGCTAAAAATACTCATTTCATTTCCTTAATGGTTAGGTTACAACAAGATGTATTGATCACAACGTCGTCTTTATTTCCTCACGATGTTAAGACAGCATAAAATCAAGGGCACCATGGAACTTATTTGGCCTTGATTTTAACAGTGGCCCCACAATCTAGCAACGTTATGTCTCACCATCTGTCCTCGGCTCGGATTTACACATCTACTCCGGAGGACTGCCGCAACCGCGGCCCCTGGTGCTCGGCCATGAGTTCATGGGTATTGTGGAAGAAGTCGGTGCTTCCATCACTCAGTTAAAGCCAGGCGATCGCGTCGTGGCGCCTCGTTCCCGACAATCTGACTGACGAGCAAGTATTATTCC
>JAQUOU010000049.1 GCA_028716975.1 Methylobacter sp.
TTATGGGCGCCAGAAACTTTTTCAATGTCGGGTCTTACAGGTGATATGATCAAAATTTCGCGCCTTGTCCTGGAACGTTTATCGGATGCGGTTTGTTATGCCGCATAATGGATAAAGTCAAGCTAAGATAGGAGAAATGATTGTGTGTATGAAGAATAAAATTGAGACCTTAAGCAATTGAGCAGAGGCTGTCAGAATGAAAATTCACTCACTATAAGGGTGAAATAAAATAACTCTTCTACTCGCTGCAAAAATGCTAGACTTAGGACAAAAATCAGGCCGCAATTAAAACGTTTAAAACTCGATCCGATCCTTGTCAATGACCCCCCCTACTCCATGCTCCATACCTCATGGTTCAAGTAAAGACCCGTGCAATTGGATGCGACGCTGAAGCGGTGCTTTTCCATCATGAATCAGTAAATTTGAAAACTTTTAAATTCAGCTTATTGGCCAGTGTATTGATGAATTTATACGGCGGTTTCAAATCATTAGTAAAAAATATATTCACCCTAAAGAGTTTAATATTTTCATATTAGAGAGGTAGTATCTTGGCTTTTTTTCTCGTTTGTATACTTTGGCTATCCAATCAGGCAATCTCTTTGGCAGGGGATGTTTACCGCCTCAATCCAGGCGATAAGCTGGAAATCACCGTTTGGGAAGAGGAAAAATTGAAACAGGAAGTAGTAGTGCTGCCGGATGGTACCATCTCTTTTCCATTGGTCGGGCATGTTACTGCTGCTGGTAAAACCACTGAGGACTTAGTCAAATTATTGCGTGAACGTCTTAATCAATTTATCCCCGACTCCGAAATAAACGTCAGACTGCTTGCCGCAGAGGGCAATGTGATTTATGTAACTGGTGAGGTCGCACATCCGGGGGCATTTGTAATGAAAGGGCCTACCGATGTAATGCAAGCTTTGAGCATGGCAGGTGGCTTGACATCATTTGCAAAAAAAAACAGCATTATAATTTTAAGGCGTGAAGCAGATGGCCGAACCCAATCCTTCCCCTTCGAATACGGTGATGTGGAGGATGGAGAAAATATAGAGACGAATATTTTATTGCAAAGCGGCGATACTATCGTTGCACCTTAAATTATTTGGAGAAAACATGCGCTGTGCCCGAAGAATGGCATTGCTTGTCCTGGCCAGCATAGTTTTCTGGAAAGATGCAGCGGCAGCCGAGTGGGCCCTGAAGGGATTCCTGGACCAACAATTCCGCTATAATGATAATATTTCATTCAGTAATATTCGAAAAGAGTCTGTTGTCGGATACTTACTAACACCAAGGCTGGAAGCCACCCGAAAGACGGGAACATTGGATATTGCCTTTGAAGGCCAGGGAGATATTCGCCGTTATGATGATCCCATTTGGGATTGCGATAACTATAATCTAGGCTTGAACAATGGTTATCGTACCAAACGTAGTGTTTTCAGTTTAAGTGGCGGATACGCCATTAGCTGTTCCTATTCCCAACAAATCACAGACACAGGATTACTTGCACCCAACGGGCAATCTGTAAACTACAGGTTGGCGCCTGCGTGGGCTTGGCAGTGGACAGCCCGAGATCAGTTGAATCTGGGTACTTCATATTCTAAAACAAGCTACAGTAATCCACTTGGCGTAATCGCTTCAAGTAGTGGCAACATTGTCAGTTTTAGCTCAAATGATACCTACACCATTAACCTGGGCGGAAGCCATATATGGAGCCGGCGCCTCTCCTTAAATGGGAACCTTAATTTTTCCAACGTTCAATACACAGGAACGAACGCATCGACTCAAAACCTGTTCGGCTTTCAGTTGGGAGCGAATTATGCTATTAATCACTACTGGACAGTTAGTGCAAGTGGAGGCCCCAGATGGGTTGATGGAGTCCAGCAGCGTACGGATAGCGTTTCATCCGGACAGAATTCTTCATTGTCCTTGGGTAGTATCGCCAATATCAATTTAAGCTATGATGACAGGTTCAACCAATTCTCAATCGGTTATTCTAACTCTGTTAGCCCGAGCGCCATCGGTCAAACGCTGCAAGCCCAATCAGTCTTTGCTAATTATTCTTACCATTTAACTCAGCATCTTTTGCTGGACCTCTCCAGTTATTT
This sequence comes from Methylobacter sp., assembly GCA_028716975.1. Taxonomy (GTDB): domain Bacteria; phylum Pseudomonadota; class Gammaproteobacteria; order Methylococcales; family Methylomonadaceae; genus Methylobacter_B. Next base: position 2,103 of record JAQUOU010000049.1, read on the forward strand.
TACAAGTAGCCAATCGATCGGCAGTCAGTCGACTGATAACACAACCAATCAATTTAATCGCAGTTACTTCACTGCGGCTGTCGGCATTGGCTGGGAGCTTGGGAAAAAATGGCAGCTCAAAGGCAGCTATGTTTACCGCTGGCAGGATTTCCAGCAAGACAAGAATGTGCTAAATTTAAATGTAGGAACGAGCGAATCTAACCTTGTAATGCTTTCTCTGATCTATTCTTGGGATGGAATTCGAAAATCCCGTTAGATCAAAGCTAATTATTCATCTCAATAACTGGATGCAGAAAAAAAGCCAACCTGGATCAGCAAATAATTTTAATAAGAATCCAGAATTATAGGAATTCTAAGCTTGCACTTATGTTTTATCAGTATTGGTATAAGAATAAATACAGGTATCGATACTGCTCTTCCGGCATGTCCAAATACCATCCTGACTTTTCACCTTTTTTGAAAAAGTGATAGTAATTTCTCGAACTCAGACTCTAAAAACTCCAATTCAATAGGCCAGCCATAAGCTGCTTCGTACCAATGCCCCCCTATGGAAAATACAGTGCAGATCATGAATGCAAAAATTAGCCATTTTATGTCTACTACTGCCTTATTTACCAAAGCTGTGTCACCTGCCCTTATTTTGACGGGCTCTAAATCATGGTATTCATTAGAGCTGGAAGAGGCAATACGGAAATATTGTAGAAGCTTTAGCAGAGGACGCGGAATCCGGTCCAGCGAGATGAGGTTGAGGAGAACTTGAATCGAGTAAATACTACTCAGCACAACAGCCACTGCACCGATCCCCATCGCAAATAATGGCGGCAATGCATAAAGACTGCAGAAAACGACCCCGATCAATGAAAGAAAGAGAAAACTTGTTTGTATATTCGCTGTGGACCAGCGAAAACCGCTGAGCCGCCAGACGATTACATAGATCATAAGCACATGAAATACATACGATCCAAAAAACGCAATACCGGCGCCCTTCAAATTGAAAAAACTCACACATCCCCATGCAAGACAAAGATAGACGACAGTCCAAGCCAGCTCGGAAAATATAATGAGATTTTGCACGCCTTTGGCCACAATGATGAAACCTATCGGCCAGGAAATCACGCGAAGAGTGATTCCCAGGCATAACCAGCGCAAGATTTCCACTGAACCTTCAAACTTAGGTGTGTAAAAGAGCGCGATGACTAGGGGAGCAAATACCAGAGTAGCTATGACCCCCGGCCCTGCTAGCAATAAACTGACATGAGCCTGTTCGTTTACCAAGCGGTTACACTCGGTATCGTCATTGGCGACAGCAGTCAAACGAGGATAGAAGTCCGCTCCCATAGCCTGCAAAATAAACCCTATATATAGTCCACCCAGTGCCCAAGCAGATTGGTACAGTCCCGCCGCGTCGAAACCGACTTTGCGCACGATTATAAGACGTACTGCATATGCAGCTCCGGTCATCAGCAAGCCGCTGACCATGAATGCGAAGCCGAGCTTCAGCAAAGCAACTGCTTCTTGGCCTACTTGAGAAGCTGATATTGAAGGTCTTTGAATAGGTATCTTTCTGCTATACCACCAAGACATGAGAATTGTCATCCCGGCAACAAGTACGAGCGATAGCACAACACCCTCTTCGCGAAAGAAATATATCACCGGGAGAGTGATGAGCGTGCCGAAGAGCGTACCCAATATCCCCATCTTTGCCATATCAGCGATACGCCGCATTCCTTGAATCAATGCGCCTTGACCTGCGGATACAGTACTGAAAAACACAGCGAGTGAAAGCAATGCTACGGCGGAGGCGTGTTGATCGTTGCCAAAAGTCAAGATTGACACGGGCCTGGAAAATACGATAAGAAAAATTGCGCCAAGGAGTCCGAGCAAAAGCGATATTCGTCTCAGCACTGTGGCAGTTCGCCCGATCCTCACTGCATCGGCCGATCCAACTGCCTCAGCAATTTGCCTTACCCCACTGTTATTAATGCCCATTCCAGCAATATTAATCGTAAGATCGATAATCGAGCCATACAACCCCATCAATCCAATCCCGGACGGGCCCAGTAATATTGCCATAGCCTTGGTACGAACAATTCCAATGGCAATGTTCAGCATAGACGAGCCGCCGATCATTGCTGAAGATTTTAAAATCTGTCCATACGTATTCTTCTCAGCCATGACCAACTTCTGTTAATTAAGATAATTCAGCCATACGAACCCATATAGTTTCGGAAAATTGCAACTACAAGTCTTGCAATGATTCGCTCAAAATATGATTTTTGATCCGCCTTAGGCTGAAGCAATTGATAAAGGAGCAAGCCATTACTGAGCATATGTGTTGGGTTTGAAGGTATAGGATAAGCACTCCTAAGGCTTGTTGGTGCTTCACTAAGGTTCGGAATGAAAGTATTGGCATAATTCCAGTGTTGAGCGCCTTGCTGAAGTTAAATGCAACTCACCCAGATAAAATATTCCTAATTAGCTATTCTTAAATCTAAAATATTTTTACCACCTCGTACTTAGTATGGCTAAAGCCCATTTCTAATCAAGAAGTAAATTTAAGTGATTCTACTTAGTTAATTTTACTTAGTTAAGGAATTGTTAATTTAGAGCAGGTATCCTACCTTAAACAGCTTCAGTTAGGAGTAGATATGTAATATTTTATTTATAAGCACACATTTAGAAACTGCTTACATTGTAGGGTTTAGGAGTTTATCGTGGCCAATTGAATGATGGGGCAACGGAAAATTTTTAATACTGAGCAGATACCTTATTGTCATACAAGATGGAAAGCCCCCCTTCTCATCTAGCAATTAAGTATAAATACTTACGAACATCTTGGTGATCAAGAAGTTAGCACAATCCTATTGAGTATCAAGTGAGAAGTTATGTTGCCTTGAAATTCTGATTCTATCAGCCTTACCAGAAAAATAAAGTAAATACTAACTCCTCTTCAATGTTAGCAGTAATTCACAGTTATTAAAAATAGTATCAACTAACCTTAAACACGCTTATTACACATTAAGAGGTCTATGAAAACTTTAATGAAGGATTACTCTATCAACGTCTTTCTGCGCAACCTGTTCTCGCGCTTTTTTAGGGCAGGTTTAATCCTGCTTTCAACTCAGTGGCAATTTGCTCGTACCGGCCACAAAAACTACCCGAAACGCCAGTATAACAATACCTTACCGCTTTTAAAAGGCCTAAATTTCAAAGCAGTCGGATTGAAAAATATTCTAATCTATTTCCAATTTATTAGCAATTTTATAAATTTTGCCATTTTTAAATTTTTATTCCATCAATCTCATCACAAAAGAAAAATCAATACTAGCCAACCCGCTGTTAGTTGATATTCGGCACAGCATTTAAAAAAATCATCTATTAAACCTTAAGCCCGCTTACTACATTAAGAGGGCCATGGAAACTATTATGAATAATAATATAAGCAATATTTTATTGCGCAAGATATTCTTGCGCTTTTTTTCTGCAGGCCTCGTCCTGTGTTTATTTAGTGGCAACTTATTCGCGGCAGGAGCGAACCTCGCCTGGAATGCCAGTACGTCATCGAATATTGGCGGTTATAAACTGTCTTATGGTCAAAGTAGCGGGAATTACGCTTCAACCATTGATGTAGGCAACAAGACCACTTACGCGATGTCAGGGCTACAAGAGGGTATCAAATATTATTTCGCTGTAAAAGCCTATGATTCGGCTCGGACTACCGAAAGCGGTTATTCCAATGAGATCAATATGACCGTACCTATCACTACGACATTGACGGCGGATTTCACTGCAAGCGCAACCAGTGGCGCGCCGGGAATGGCGGTAAATTTCACGCCTATCACAACGGGGACTGTTACGAGCTGGAAATGGGACCTTGCCGGTTCATACACACCTTCCGTCACGAACTCAACTGCTACAGTTGTCACCGCGACTTATCCGAACGCAGGAACATATAGCGTAAGTCTGACGGCAACCGGACCCAGCGGAAGTATCACCAAGACCAAGTCAAACCTGATTACCGTGACCGCTCCAACTCCAACTCCAACTCCAACTCCAACTCCAACTCCAACTCCAACTCCAACTCCAACTCCTGGCTCAGGCATCATTAAAAATGGACTAGTAGCAGCCTATGGGTTTGAGGAAGCCAGTGGCGCGACTGTTGCAGATGTCTCGGGTAAAGGTAATAACGGTACTATTAAGGAAGCAGTCAGAGTTACCACCGGTCGATATGGAAGTGCTCTCAGATTTGATGGCGTAAATGATTGGGTCACTGTCAATGACAGCGCATCACTGGATCTTTCAACAGGTCTGACTCTCGAAGCGTGGGTATATCCGCAGTCCGTGACAAGCGGCGGAAAAACGGTAATCTTGAAGGAACAATTTGGGGGAGCGGTCTATAATCTTTACTCCAATGAAGATGCCGGCCTACCTATTTCTTCTTTCTATGATGGACGTTACCGTGTCATCTCTGGTCTCAAGCAGTTGCCGGTAAATCAGTGGACTCATCTTGTTGCTACCTATGACTTACAATATCAGCGTTTTTATATCAATGGCATTCAGGTTGCCCAGGGGGCGCAGAATGGCCTGATTCAACAAGCCACAGGCGTATTGCGCATAGGCGGAAACAGTGTTTGGGGTGAATATTTCCAAGGTTATATTGATGAGGTGCGAATCTACAATCGAGCCTTGACCGCAACGGAAGTCAAGTACAACTTAGCGAATCATAATTAATGTCTTAAATCCGTAACGAGACCTATGGGGCACTAACGGAACTTGCCCCGTACGTAGACTGGTTCGGTAATTAAAACAATTTTAGTAATGCCAAGCTATGGAGATTAGGTACCAACCGTACTGCTAACAGTTTAAATCACATACTGACGGAGGTGGGCTTCACATTGGGTGAAGGCCACCTCCGTCCTACTCCACTTCAAAATCGGAAAAAATTATGAACATGAACATAAACATGAATATGAAAAAGATAGGTCTGTTCGGTATCTTAACTGCCATCGCAGGGATGGCTTCAGGTGTATCAGAGGCCGCCACAAAATATGTAAGGCCTGGAGCTACGGGAAATAATAGCGGGAGTGACTGGACCAATGCATACAATGCATTACCATCTGCATTAACCCGTGGAGATACCTATTATCTGGCTGATGGAAGTTATGGTTCGCGGACTTTCAATCAAGCTGCAAGTGGAACCCTGGTTATTACAATAAAAAAAGCCACAATTGCTGACCACGGAACCGCGACTGGATGGAGCGACACCTATGGGGATGGACAAGCTACGTTTGGAAGTTGGGTTCAATTTTTTTCAAGCAATTGGGTATTCGATGGTGTAAGTGGCACCGATTATCTTCCTGGACATGGTTTCCGAGTAGACAATTCTGCCAGTAGCGATACGACGTTAATTCTCTTTGGTCAACCAGGAGGAACTGGGGTATCAAACGTCACAGTGTCTCACATTGATCTATTCGGAGGTGGTTATAACCAGACAGCCGTGAACGACCGAGGATTCTACTCGAACTCGTCCAATGCCTCTAACTACACTATCAGTCACAACTTCATATCGGGAGTTGGTGTGCCTTTCTTGACTCGACAAGTTAATACGATGCTCGTTGAGTATAACCATATAGAGGGAAACCATAGCCAGCCGGCATCGCATGGCGAACCTTGGTCAGACACTGGCACTGACAATGTTACATTTAGATATAATCGGCTCAAAAACCCAGAGGGTACAGCAGTTTTTTTCATCGGCAATGGTTCGGCTGGGAATCCGACGAATTCGAACACATCGTCAAACTGGCAGCTTTATGGAAATATTTTCTACTATCAGAATTATGTGGTTGGATCTCAGCATAACCCTGGAACCGGTGCGGTATTATGGTGTCCTTCGGATGCTTATGGCGGCGACACTTACTGTCACAACTGGATGATATATAACAATACCTTTTATAATTTCAGCTACGGTAGTTCCAGCGGTAGAATTCTTGCGCGCCCTGGAACGGGGATTACTATCCCCCTCGTACAAGGTAACATCTGGGATAGTTCCTCAGATAGCGCCTACCATGAAAATGTCACTGCATCATCTAACTACTACCGTAATACGACGCACAAAACAGAAAGCAACGAGCAGATAGGCTCTAGCAGCCCATTCGTGAGTGCGGCCAATGCAGACTTTCATCTCTTGGGGGCCACTTTAGGAGTAGCAACCATTACTCCCCTATCAGGACTTACGGTGAATGTTACTGACGAGGACGGAGTTGTGCGAGGTAGTGATGGGATTTGGGACCGGGGAGCCTACGAGTATTCGGCTGGGGCGCAGAGCAACACATTGAATCCCCCGGCTAATCTTAGGCTCCAATAGCGCCACAGTGAAACCGTAGAACTGTTATTTCAGTGCTAACCCTGAAATCTCACCAAGGGATTGAAAAAGGGTCTCCTTCTAAGGCATAACAGTTTTACCTTCAAGACGCGATGAAATAACACGATGGTGATGTTGCCCCAGTATCTCCCGATACGGACTCTCGCTTCAGTCAGGTGTGCTCCCCTCGGAATATGCGAGGCGAGCGCATCCTGTATCCGACGACAAATAAATATCCCCCGGCAAAGCCGAGGGCTTTATATTGTGAACCGCTCAAAGCGGTATAAGGGGACGCTTACACGAACCCAATTTAATAGCCACCTAAGGGTGGCGTTCAGTTCCAAAGATTCAATTGTTCAATTCTCTGGTCTTCTGTAAGCGCACAATCCTACCACTTTACCTGCTCGGGCCTATTTCGTTTAAGCTCGTCAATTACCTCCGGTGCCAACGGCAGTAATTCATCGATACGGCTATTTGGCCAGGTCGGTAGTTTTTCCAAAGTGTCTTTTAACCAGTCTGCCGAATTCAAGCCATTGAGTTTGGCGGCGCCCAGTAAGGTTTGAATGGCAGCAGCCCGGCGGTCGGCCCGCTCGGATCCGACAAACAGCCAGTTCTTTTTGCCTAAAGCCATCGGGCGGATGCAGTTTTCGACGGGGTTGTTGTCAATGGGCAGGTGGCCAGTCTCGGCGTAGCGGCTTAAGGACGGCCAACGCTTGAGGCTGTAAGCTAAGGCCTTAGCGGCGCTGCCGCCGCTAGCTGTTTGGCTGCGGGTATCGAGTAACCAAGCCTGCAAACTCTTTAATGCGGACAGGCTTTTTTCGGAGCGCAAGCGTTGGCGCTCCGGTACACTCCGGTCTTTACCTTCGGCTTCGATGGCGTACAGAATGGCAATGCGCTTTAACGCCTCCCCTGCCATTGAGCTTTGAGTGGCCTTGTGCAGAGCAAAGAATTCGCGCCGCGCATGAGCCAGACAGCCGAGTTCAATACCAGCCTCATTCATCCCGTCGGGGCTAAACAGCGCTTTATAACCGCTGTAGTCATCTACCATCAGATAACCGCGCCAATCACCCAAAAAACCACGGGCATGCGCACCGCTGCGCCCCGCTTGGTAGTCAAAGACGATAATGCGCGCCCCAGGTTGCAGATCGTTGCTGCGATAGGCCCAAAGAGTGGCTTTGCGGGTTTTACCGCTGCCAGGTTCAAGTTGCGACACCGGCGTCTCATCGGCAGGCAAGGTATTGCCTTGTAATAAATGCCAAGTCAGCCGATCCGCCAAGGGCTGCAACGCGACACCAACCCGCCCGACCCATTCGGCCAGGGTTGAGCGGGCCAAGCTCACTTGGGTACGGGCAGCGATTTGTTCCAGTCGATACAGCGGCAGATGATCAACGTACTTGCCGATCATGAGCCAGGTCAGCAAACCCACAGCAGCAAGGCCGCCATCAATCACGGCCGGTGGAATCGGTGCGGCAGTGACGGTTTCACACTGACGGCAAGCGTATTGCGGGCGGAGTTGCCGATGCACGAAGAACTTGGCCGGTTCCACCTCCAGTTGTTCGCTAATGTCTTCGCCGATTTTGACCAGAGTATTACCGCACTGACCACAGCTGCAGGATTCGGGTTCGTGGCGGTGCTCAATGCGTGGCAGATGCTCCGGTAACGGCTGACGACCGGCACGGGGGCGTTTGGGTTTGGCGACGGTGGGGCAGGGCTCAGTCTCGGCTAATTGTTCCAGTTCCACTTCGATAGCGGCACTATCGGCCGCCAACGTTTCGGCAAACAAATCCCGTTGCAGCGGCGACAGGGCTTCATTTTTGGCACCGAACTGAAGGCGCCGCAGTCGGGCCAGCTCAAAGGTCAGCGCCTCGATTTTAAAGTCTTTGCGTTTAATGTCGGCGGTGTTGGCTTGCAACTGTGCCGTCGTTTCGGTGGCTTGGCTAACCAGTGCCTGAACCCAGGCGATCAGCTGCGATTTGTCGGCAGCATCAAGGGTCAATTGATCAAGAATGCGGTACGGATGACCGCTTACAGTCGAGTAGTCCCCAGAAGCGATAGCGCATGTGTTTTCACGAAGCGTCTTTTTGCGGTGTGAAAATGCAGGCTTTCCGGCATCGCGTCGAGTCATTGGAGAGCAGGTGAGCTACCCCTGGTTGGGTAGCGATCGAGTGACCAGAGCCTGTCCTCAGCGTAGTCGTGAGGAACGGCTGGGGCCGCCGCAGGCATGAGCGGTCGCGTGATTTTTGCCGCTTGTTGGGCAAGGATGCCCATAAAAGCTTTCGCAAAAATAGCGACTCCCCGCAAGCTACCAATCCCGGCTGGAATTTGAGCGGGAATTTTACAAGAAGACTGCTTAAGAAAGTGTCCTGTTTTACTTGACCATTACAGAGGCTATATCGCCCACTGGCTCACCGAAGCACTGGCCGAGCAAGGGCTTCAACTGATCACTACCCTCAAGAAGAACATGAAGCCTGTACCGCGTACTGACTTCGAGAAAGCCCTGTTACGTCGCCGCTCCCTGATCGAAACCGTTTTCGACGAATTGAAAAACCTCTGCCAGATTGAACATACTCGCCATCGCTCTGTCTTTAGTTTTACCGTCAACCTCATGGCTGGCATCATTGCCTATTGCTTGTCCGATAACAAGCCCACCCTGTCTCTGACCAAGATCAATGGCTTGCATTCAGCTTAATGGCTTATCCCGAACTCAGGTTATAGTAGGTAAGAAACGCAGAATTGCGTCACGCCTTCTATTTCCGACTTTGTTCCACGTGAACTCATTAGCTCGTTCTCTTGCAGATAAACCAAATCGTTGCCGCTGAGCGGGATCTCTGGCTAAAGAGCGTATTGCTTGTATCCAAGCAGACTGGTCAAACGGGTCTATTACAAAGCCATCGACACCATCTCGCACAATAGCCCCCGCGCCCATTGGTGAAACGAGAACGGGTAGTCCTGCTCCCATTGCTTCGTAAGTCACTAGAGGCCCGCCCTCTTCGTGAGTTGGGAAGGCGAACACATCCGCCTTTTTAAATTCACTGGAGATATCTTCTACCCATCCCAGAACTTGGATATCCGGCCGATGAAGGGCTGTCTTTCTGCTAACAGCGACCTCGTTGGCGATTGGACCAGCAAAAACCAAGCGGCCAATCACGCCAGACGCAATCCACGAATCGATTAATTGTTGTGCACCTTTCCGAAAATTCACAGTGCCGACAAACAACACAGTAAACGGGTGTTTGTTCGGGGGATTAAAAGATGAAACCCTAACCCGCTTGGGATCCCACCCGTAGCTGGACATAATCAGTTTCTTTTCAGAAATGCCGTGCTTCAAAAACCCAGCGTATGCGATCGGGTTTGCTACGAATATTGCATCTACTAATTCCAATTGTTGTTGTTCTCGTTTCACAGTGTCAATGGTTAAAATTGAGGGAAAGGGTAGACCTTCTTGATCATAAACACGTTCCAGCAGTATTCGCGCCTCCGCTTGTAATCCGTTAAATTTCTCACGAAAAATAACAGCGCCTCGTTCCTTGAGAGCGACCAGGAATTTCGTGGATACGTCACTCCACAAATAAACGCAATCTCCTTTCCGAGTGTCTGCCAAGAACCTTTCTTCCGCAAAAGATGATAAGCGTGAAGTCCAAATCTTTCCCAATAACCGACCCCACGGATCAGGGGCTACACCCCGTAACCACTCCGGCTTTTCTTCTTGACATACACTCCATGACAATACGTCCACATCAAACTCAGCATCTTGCATGTTGCTAGCCAGCTGGAAGCAAGTGTAACTAGGCCCCTTATTGGTCGCATGAAGGGCAAGCAATATACGCAGTTTCATATGCGCCTCCATTATTTATAACTTAGAAGATTCTTCGTCCGCATGGTCAGCGGTCAAGTCCCATTGCTGCTGTAGATTCGCGAGCGCCATACGCTCTTAAGTCAAAATAACAGCAAGCTAATGCATTTTTTTTGTTTACGATATTTTTAGAAGTTTCCTTTAATCACTTTTATTATTATGTTGGGAAGGTGGCACAAGTTGGGCTTCCAAACATAATTGATTCCAAAGACTCTCAGAATCTGATGTACGTTGTCCAATATGACGTTGTTGTGTGGGAAGCCAGTAGGGGCGTATGATCAAACTCTGAATTAGATAACGTATTATAGCACCACCCCATCTGGTAACTCTGAGTGTAGGCGTCACTATGGGGAGATGGTGCCTCCATTTGAGGCGCATGTATAACCACGCTTGCCAGTATACCCATGGCAGCATTGCTATTCCCCTGCTGTTGTGAATACAAAATGCATTAATTACATGGCACGAAAAACCATGTTGATTAGCTTCCAAGCAAATATCCGCACCATAAAGATGAAACCCAGGTAAGCGTTCATCAAAACACAACCCCGTAGCACGGCGGAGCACTAATACAACTTCATCAAGCGCTTGGATTCTAGTTGGATGCTCGAGTTTAGCTCCTAATACGCATCGCAATCCAGTCGAATAGAGGTGGCCATAACTAGTTCCATCAGATCTGTTTCCATACACGCCAAGCACCGCCCAGCGCGACTCTTCTACATTAAGGTAATCAATGGTCTGCAATAAACGGGCAAACCACCCTTCCGGCAAGTAGCAATCTTGATGAACAAAAACCAGAATATCTCCCTTGGATTTTTTTATCCCAGCGTTATATCCGGCTGCAGCGGAAATAGCATCTTTTTCTATAACAATCTCGATGTCCCCTTTTAAATCTGGCGAAGCGAGTAGAGTGGATTCAAGAACTTCCTTGTTATTGCTAACGACTATTACACTAATATTCATGGTGATATACTATAAGTTAACCAAATTAAAGGGATGAATTAACATATCGATGTCTCTTTAAGGTTCTTTTGGAAGCATGCTTATCAAGTTTTACCTCAGGAATATTTGAACTTGATCTAATTGCGTTATCCGACAATGTTGCAAGTACGGCCAATTGCATAAACCAAAGAACATAGGTTTGATCATAATAGGTAATTCCCAGCCAATTCATTATATGCACTGCAAGCATGACTCCCAATCCCCAAAGTAAGAATTCCAAGCTTTTATCGCTTTCGCCCTTATTCCGAACAACCTCAAGTGCATTACCGATGTGGCTAAACCCTCGTACGAGCAGCAGAATGAACAGTATCATCGCGCCTAAACCAGCCGTAAGACCAAACCCCAGATAATAGTTGGTCAAATCAATTCCTCCTGTTGCGTAGTTATAATTTGGAAGCCAATACTTTGTAGCTTGTATGGGCATGCCCGACAACCACCATTCATCGATATGCTTAATGAATACGTCGATGACTTGGGAACGATGCCAACTATCGCCCCCGGTAATAGAACCTAGCCTAGCTATTAGGAACCAGATTGGTGCATTCATCACCAGGGCCAACAAACAAAGGACTGCAACAATACCGCGGCGAAACCATTGCATATTTTTACGGTTAATCCATAAAATCCAACCCAGTATACCATACGCAACACAACTTATCGGCCCCCCAGAATTAGAAGCCCATACGATTACCGCACAAAGCACTATTCCAATAAAAGCATATATTCGATTTATTCCTGCGCACCATAAGCCGATATAAATCGGCATGAAACTTGCGCCTAAAGTGCCCAGCAAACTAGGATGGTCAAAACTACCGATGCTCCTGAGTCTCCCCCCTCTCATCACTTCTGGAGCGTAGGACCCCAGAAGGGCGAAGACATGGTGCCCCTGAAGAGTTTCAATCAACACTAATACAGCATATGGCCCCAGGAGAAGCAGAAACGTTCTTAAGAAGCACTTGAAATTCTCAAAATCATGTATTAACGCCCGAAACGCGAAATAGCAGAGGTAAGCGTCCACAGCCATGCCAATTACATTTGCCTGTCCTTCAGAAGAACGTGCAAGAAAAACTAATGTAGTATAGCCATAGAGGAGCACGAACACCTGGTCAATCCCGTTAAAGACAAATAATGCAAACTCTCGCCTGAAAATAATCCGGACAAACGCAGCGATTTCAACAAATCTTATAGCAAACATATTGATTCCGAAAATAGGAATAGACATCCCCAATGGGAGGTATAGCATAGCAGCCATCATACCCATTACTGCCCATCGAGCGGATCCTAAGAGCACAACAGTAATGACTAAAATTAAAATGCTTCCACCAAGAGCGTTCATAAATCATTTTACCTGCAGCTTTCTGTTTTTTTGGTAAACAATCTTGTTTTCCCCCTCACTTAGCGTGTCCGCAAGATATTATTTCTGAAATTTAATTCGTATTTTCCAAGCAACGCTCAATGCTCGCCTGTAACTTTGGGCCTTGTACCTCAACAACATGGTGTGTTTGCACTTTATGCCTTGCCCCAGCTCCGAGTTGTTGGCGCAATTCAGGGGTATCTCGTAATTTTTGTAGATGGGCAACAAATGTTGCTATATCTAGATATGGAGCGATCAATCCCGTATCGTCTTCCACATATTCAGGTCCACCACCTGAACAAGCAAAGCAAACAGTAGGTAATTGACACGCCCCCGCTTCAAGCATGACGAGAGGAAAAGGATCTTCGCGAGAAGTGAGAGCGAACACATCCATAGCAAGGTAATAATCCATAACGTCCGAAGTGGCGTAAACTTGGCCGCATCGATTGGACAGGCCAAGGTGGCGAATATCATGTTCAAAACGCAAGACCTCGTCTCCGCCACCACCAACCCATAGAAAGTGAGTCCGATCGTCACCTTCAGCCTTACACATTAAATCAGCAATTTGCAAAAAAACATCTGTTCCCTTGCGCCAACCTAGTGCCCCGCAACCACCTATCACAAAAGCATCCTCTGGCCAACCAAGCCGGAGCCGAATCTTCCTACGCCTTATCTGCATTTCCTCTGGGGTTAAGTTCGGCATAGCAACAAACCCATTTATCAAATCAATTTTACTCTCAGGGACATTGAATTCATTGATCATTGTCTTTTTAGCTGCATTAGACACAACGATAAATCTGTCAGGGAGAGGAAACAATTTTTTGATTTGAGTTTCACCCATTGTCAAGCGTAGTGCATATTCCATTTCATGTATATGCCAGAGCATACGCCGTCCAGAAAGAGCCATCACCGACGCCTGAAACGCAACGGCAGACGTATTTAAGTAAACCAAGTCATACTTTCGGCCAGCCATAAATAATTTCAGGCAGGCAGATTCGACCTGAGGTTTCCACACATTTTTAATTGCTCTAGGAAGCGCCTCCAGAAAGAAAGCAGGATTTCGCCACACCATCGTGTGGCCGATCGCATGAAATTCGTGGATCAATTCACCTTCACCATTAACAAGAATTTCAATTTTGTAATCCGTATTTTCTTTCAACCAGCGTAGCAGATTCAGTAGAAGTATAGTTGCGCCATTGCGTGAAGACGAGTGACTTACGAATAAAATTCTTGGTCTTAAATTCACAGCAAAATCTCCTCAAGAAAACATAATAATGACCGAAGCCAGAGATTTAATTTCATGGTTACAAAATTTTAAACAAGATAAAGGGTTTTGTTTGATAATTTCTATCTCGGAAACGGCGACCTAATAATCAGCAATACGCTTCATATAATATATTTACGCGTTGCTCGACTTTATATTTGGATTAACCCCTCAAACTGCAAAGGCTCCCGATGCAAGCACCTAGTCAAAAAAACTACCCTGGTATGAGCCAGTAATTTGCGAACAAAGCGATTAGTCAAGT
>JAQUOU010000050.1 GCA_028716975.1 Methylobacter sp.
ACCCGGTCAAAGGCAGAAACCTATACCGTGGAAGGCTACAATAGTTTATGCCGGCATTTCCTGGCACGGCTGCGACGCAAATCAAAGTGCTACAGCAAAAGCCAGGAAATGCTCAAATATTCCATTAGGTTATTAATGCTGAAATGGAATGGTGATTTAGAAACTATATTATATTAACAATGCCCAAAATTGCCTGTTTATGTTTATGGAAGCGATCTTTTTATAACTTAAAGAATAAAGAAAGAACGCAGAAGACGCGAAGCTTTCACTAGATTGAATGGTTAGGGAATCTCTGTATAGTCCTTAGCCAGGCTTCCTTCCACAGGCTTCCTTCCACAGGCTTCCTTCCACAGGCTTCCTTCGACAGGCTTCCTTCGACAGGCTTCCTTCGACAGGCTTCCTTCGACAGGCTTCCTTCGACAGGCTTCCTTCGACAGGCTTCCTTCGACAGGCTTCCTTCGACAGGCTTCCTTCGACAGGCTTCCTTCGACAGGCTCAGGACGAACGGTTTGTGAGGATTCCGCTCGTGATTACACTCAGGCGAGCTTTTTCGATTCCGTTCGGGGTGAGATCTTCGGAGGAACCCAGGAGAGCCTTCTCGAACCCATTCTTAGTGAGTCTTACTTTTCGAACCCGTTCGTGGTGAGCATAGTCGAACCATAAGTGGAATCATCTTGTTCAGAGATTTCCTAGAGTGATTTTCTTCATGTCCGTCGAATTCTCTGCGGCGGCTATTTTTTAGCCGGGTTTGGAGACTACATTCACAGTCTCTAAGGCAAACGGCCACGCTGCAACAGTAACAAAACCTCATCCGCCGGTAACGGTTTACTAAAGTAATAGCCTTGTACATAATTACAGTGCAGTTCGCGTAAAAACTCCAGTTGCGCCAGGGTCTCCACGCCTTCTGCGATCACTTCGAGTTTAAGTTGCTGCGCCATCACTGTAATGGCGGCAATAATCGCCTTATCGCTAGGATCAGTGGTAATGTCATTAACAAACGATTTGTCGATTTTAAGCCTGTCGATAGGAAAGCGTTTGAGGTAGCTGAGCGATGAATAGCCGGTGCCGAAGTCATCGACGGATAAAGACACGCCCCTGCTTTTTAAAATATTGAGAATCTCCATCGTTGTATCAAGGTGCTGCATCAATATCCCTTCAGTAATTTCCAATTCAAGCAGATGAGGCGATAAACCGGTTTCTTCCAGGGCATTTAAAACGTCGTCTAATAGCGGATGCCGGCTTTGTTGATGATTCTGAACTTGATGAAATTGACGGCTGGACAAATTGACCGCAACGCGAACCGGCAATCCATTTTTTTGCCACAATCGAGCCTGGGCACAGGCTGTTTTCAATACCCAGGCGCCAATCGGCATGATTAAGCCGGTTTCTTCCGCCAACGGAATAAAATCTAACGGAGCAACCATGCCTAATTCTGGACTAAACCAGCGGATTAAAGCCTCCACTCCTATGATCAATCCCATTTCAATATCTACCTGAGGCTGGTAATAAAGCGCGAGTTCGTTCTGTTCCAGGGCTCGCCGCAAATGCTTTTCAAGCTTCATATATTTCTGCGCCGAGCTGTTCATCTCCGGCGTAAAAAACTGATAATTGTTTTTCCCCAATTTTTTAGCGTGATGCATGGCACCATCGGCATCAGCCAAAAGACCATCCATGTTTTGAGAATTGTTGGGATAAATACTGATTCCGATACTGACACTGACAAAAACTTTATGCTGGTCAATATCCACAGGCAGAGTCAAGGACTCCAAAATTTTGGCCGCCACCTTGGCGGCATCCTGTACATCGGAAAGATCGGGCAACATTACGATAAACTCATCGCCTCCCAAGCGAGCGGCCGTATCGCTATCACGCAAACATTCCGCTAAGCGATGAGCGACTCTTTTCAATAAAACATCGCCCAATGTGTGGCCGATAGTATCGTTAACCACTTTAAAATTATCCAGGTCAAGAAACAATATGCCAATCATGCTGCCATTGCGTTGAGCATGAGAAATTGCCTGTTGAGCCCTATCCTTTAGCAGCGTTCTATTAGGAAGATCAGTCAGGGCGTCAAAATGCGCCATGTAATCCAGACTTTGCCGGGCTTTCTTCACTTCCTGCATTTCACGGGCATTATCCAATACCAGCGATAGTGAATGTGCAAAACTAAAAGCCAATTCTTCATCATTCTTGCAGAATGCCTCGCCGTCCTCCTTATCACTCAGATAGAGGCGTCCATATACTCTCCCCTGGTGGGAAATAGGCACGGCAAGTAAGGATTTCATGGGCGGATGATCAGCAGGAAAGCCGGTACTGCGCGGATCTTTACTCATGTCTTCAAGCCTCAAACAAACATTTTCCTGAATAACAACACCCAAAAGACCTTTTCCCTGAGGAAATTGACCCATACTTTTTGTTTGTTCCGGGCTAATGCCGGTATAAACGAAATGCTTGAGCCCACCTGCCTCATCCATAATACCGATAGCACCATAACGTGCCTGTAATAATCGAGTGAGGGCTTCGATCCCGGTTTGCAGGAGATCACTTTCGACGGACGTATGCGCCAGCACACTGAGCAGACTGCGCGAAGCTGTATGCAACCCTGCCAGTTTCTCTGACCAGGAAACAATCTGTTTGTGCTCCACATCCAGCATTTTCTTTAACTTGCGAGATTCAATTAATAAAAGATGCTCCCGCTGCAACAGCACTTCCAGAATACTTTGCCGAGTCACCACGCCGATAAATTGTCGTTGGTCAAATACCGGCAAGGCCTCCACGCCATGCTGATCCATGATTTTCAACGCCCGGCGCACCCCACAATTCGGGGTAATAAACAAAAATTCCCGGTGTTCAACCAGATCCGCGAAAATCCACTCCGGATGCTGCGTGATATCGTGTATTGTTGCCAGCCCGCAGAAAACCCCATCGTCAACGGAATCTTTAAATACTGCGAATAGGTTCTGGGCCGCCGCAGCGCCGGGGCGCTCTTCTTCCAGGACGCGTACCACTTGCCGCCACAGACACGCGCTAACTGTTAATCGATCCATTAATTACCCCCCGACAGCAAGACCTTAACATCTATTTCCGCGTGCATAACTTCTTCAGGCCCCATCAGCGGTTTTACATGCGTCATAACGAAATTGACCAGCCCATCCCTGGATATGCGCTTCAGTAAGCGCCGGCGCACCAGAATATCCGAAATCACATCGTCTTCGAGTTCGATGTGCTCGAAGGGTGTCTTGATCAATAACTCTATGGCTCTGCGCATAGCTATGCAACCGATCGGCGCCTGCTTTCCCATAACCAGCATATCCTTTAACGGCGGGATGGCGTATTCGCCCACACTGGCGGTAATGTGTATTTTTTTTTCGCTGTCTGTCATCATACCCTTAAGGTCCAATACCTAAATTAATTTCCTCCCAACAAGAAACCCACTGCTTTTGCATGTACTCAAAGGGATAACACATTCGCGTTATCCGGATTTTATAGATAAATCCAGCTATCTAAAATCCACATCTTTAGTTAACTCTTGTTGAAAATAATATTAGCAAACATAACTCATCTTCAGCACAAAATATAAAAAATGCTTTATCTATAAAATGCTTAAGGATTTTCGGATTGAGGTAAGAGACTCGAAGGCAAAGAGGAAAACTATTGATTTGAAAAACTAACCCTCTACTCGTCTGGTGAATGGCGGATGAATGTAATGCCCTGATTCGCTGGGAATGCGCAGCGTCTCAGGAGTGGAAGAGCTCTTCCAGGTTTAGGAAAAAGTATAGCGTTATTAAATTCCCGGCCTAACATTTACGCTTAACGCAATGCTTTTTCCCAACGGCTGACCAGCGCGGCTGCAATGCTGTTGCCGAATACATTGGTGGCGCTTCTGCCCATGTCCAGAATCTGGTCAATACCCAGCAGCAGCAATAAACCGGCTTCGGGTATATGAAACATCGATAAAGTCGCGGCGATGACAATCAGCGAAGCCCTGGGCACCCCCGCTACGCCTTTACTGGTGAATAACAGCACCAGCAGCATGATGATCTGATCGGCCAGCGTCATATCGATGCCATAGGCTTGCGCGATAAAAAGCACCGCGAAAGTCATATACATCATGCTGCCGTCAAGATTAAACGAATAGCCCAGCGGCAAAACCAGTCCGCAGACTTTCTCATCACAACCGAAACGTTCCAGTTGCTGCAATAGCTTGGGGTAAGCGCTCTCGCTGCTGGCCGTGCCGAAAGCCAGCAGCATGGGCTCGCGGATGTGGCGCAGTAAAGACAGTATTTTGCGCCCCAAAAATAAAGCGCCGGCACAGCCGAGCAAACTGCACAATAAAAATAGTCCGAGATAAAATTCACCGATAAATTTGCCATAAGACAATAGCACGCCTATTCCATGTTGCCCGATAACCGAGGCGATAGCCGAAAACACCGCGACCGGCGCGAAGTGCATAACGTAGCCAGTCACTTTCAACATGATGTGCGTCAATGAATCGAGCAGCTTAACAACCGGCTGAGCTAATTCCCCAATAGACGCGCAGGCTATGCCAAAGAACATCGAAAACACCACAATTTGCAAAATTTCATTATTCGCCATTGCTTCGATAATACTCTTTGGGAAAATATGCCCGGCGAAATTACTCAGTGTCGGCTTGACCTGGGGCAGTCCGGTCTCTTTACCAATTTCCGGTAAAGCGATATGCAACGAGCCACCCGGCTCAAATACAGTCACCAGCAACAGCCCCAGCAACAAACTGACAATGGACGCGGAGAAAAACCACAGCAGCGCCTTGGCGCTAATGCGTCCGACTGTCTGAATATCACCCATTTTGGCCATGCCGACCACTAACGTGGAAAATACCAGGGGCGCGATAATCATTTTGACCAGCCGCAAAAAAATATCCGTCAATACGGATAACAGTTCAATGATTTGCTTCAGCATTGGGCTTGGCTTGGCTATTTCCGGACCAGCCAAAGTAAGATTGAGCAGTTCGCCCGCGACTATGCCCAATATCAGCGCTATAGCAACATACAGGGTCTGGCGATTGGGCTTCCGGGTGGAATGAGGAGCATGGGTAGTCATAAATGAAGTTGCTTTAAAAGTGGCATGTAATTAACTACTTGCTCCCACGTAGCAAGCATAAGGATTGTATTTATAAGCACATCTTATTGAATTAGCGCCCCTCACTCTTATCAAGATAGAGTGCCGATAATTGATGGTAATCTCTTTAAAAATGCAGTGCTTCGACAGGGCTCTACTGAGCGTAGACGAAGGGCTCAGCACGAATGGTTCTACTATTATCAATAGGTTACGTTCGTGGTGACCCTGTCGAACTATGGACGTAACTAATTTTTAGAGGTCCCCTTAAGTATTCAGTAGTTTTGGGTTCAGTTAAGGCTTTCAGGATAATACAACAATTTGCAGATTTAACCCCGCTTAATTTACTAACAGGAAATATCTGTGTCGTTAAATTTTGGAAGAGTTTGGCCGGCCGGTTTGTACTTTTTCAACCTGTTCAACAGCCTTTTTAAGGTCGGTTAAGCTTAATTTTGTCAGTAAATGCAAACCCGCGCGTAGAATTTCGCCCTTCTTAATATGAATTCCCTCAGCCAGGCAAGTTTTCTTGAGTTCTGAAATTTTCAGGTAATCCTGTTCCGGAAATGAAAAACTATCCCTGATAACTTTAGTTTTACTGTTTTTCCTCTTTTTCGTAGAAGCATTTGCTTCTTTTTCAACCAGTTCAACGGCTTCTTTGATTTCATTGGCTTCGCTTGATTTCGTTATTGACGGTTTTTTTGAGACTTTTTTGCTTACAACTGTCTCTGTTGACGGTTCAATTTCAACGGGTTCAGTTACTGGTTTTTTCGATTTTGGTTTTGATATAGTCATCATGGTTTCCGGTTATGCTTAAATGAAAAAACAGTATATACCGTTTATACTGTTTTTCAATTGACTATTATCAACTATGAGCGATTGAGCTCAGGCTGACATTATCAATCAGCGACAACCAGGTCCGATAACTTTTTAGCCTCGCTAACCCGCTAAATCTGCTACTTTTACAAATTTATACTATGAAGGGCTACATCACGGAAAATCAATGCAGGGAGCTATATGTTGTATCAATAAACCACACCTATGACCGTGTGCTGTGTAGAGCCCGATTGGGAAATTAAGGCAAAGCATACATTCTTTAAACCCAGGTAGACTATCTTAACCCGGGTGATTAATCGCTACTTTTTCCACCACAATGGAGCCGTCTCCCGAGATCATGGCAAAGCCGTTTTTGCCCTGACGTTTAACCTCGTACATAGCTAGATCGGCCGCCTTGTATAATTCCTCCAACGTTTGTTCCAAGCCGTCTTGTATAGTCATGCCGATACTGACGCCTAATTTTACGCTGACTGTAGAACTGAGTTGGAAGGGTTTACTAATCGCAACAAGAATATCCCTGGCTATCTGCCGGGAGTAATCCGGAGGTGCGCAGTTCACCAGGATGATAAGAAACTCGTCACCGCCCAGCCTCGCGACAATGTCGCTGGTGCGTATGCAGTTCTTGAACCGGTTAGCGGCTTCTACCAAAACGCGATCACCTGCATCATGGCCGTAAGTGTCATTGACTTCCTTAAAGTAATCCAAATCAAGCAAGAGTAACACGGGGGCATTTTCTTTGTCTGTACGCTGGTTAATTAGTTTTATTAGCTCGCGTTCAGCGGCCTGCCTGCGAAAAAGACCGGTCAGTGAATCATGATCAGCTTCGTGCCTGGTGCTGGTCTCTGCCGCCATGCGGTCGGTGATATCGTAAACTACACCTTCGAAACGCAGGCCGTTCAAGCCCGCAGTTTGCCGGGAAAGTAAGCAGTGAACCCAGGTATTCTCACCCCCGTGATTTATCAAGCGCAGATCCTGGGCTACTGATTGATTCCGTTCTACAGCTACACGCATTAGTTCGCGCATTAGCGCAGGTTCGGCGAAAGCCAGTTCCGGAAAATCCTGCCCCAGTAACTCCGCTTGCGATAAATGAGGCACCTCGATTACCTGGCTTAAAGTGGGATTGACGGTTAGTAGTCTGCCCGCTTCATCCAGCAGAAATATACCGGCGCTGGTCGTTTCAAAGATGTTTCGCAACTGCTGCTCGATTATCTCGACTTCCTCACGCAGTGCATGCTCGGCTTTAAATTTTTCCTGCAATTTTTCCAGCAAGCCATTGATGTCTTCCACGAGCTGACCCAGTTCGTCGCCCTGATTCTGCGGCGGCGGTTCCAGGCGCTCCTGTTCGCCTGCTTTGATAGCGTGCAGCGTATCGGATACTTTCATTAATGGGCGCGAGAGAGATGAGCGTACCATCAGCAACACGATCAGCGCAGTTAGCCCGATGAGCAAAGATGAATTCAGCGCGCTGAACAAGGCGCTGTCTCGGGCTTCCAGGAGATTGTATTGCGCTTCCGGAGTAATGCTGAGGCGGCCAATGGCTTCTGCATCCCCAAAGGGCGAGCGCAGTATGCGAATGATTTCGTCTTGCTTGGGAACTTTGGTGTTTCGTTCCTTCTTCAACTGAAGGCCTTGGCTATTGCTCAATCGGGCTTCATGAATAATGTCATTGCGGAGCAAACCCTTGAGCACATCCTCGCCGATATTGCTGTTATTGGAATAGGCTGCAATTGCAGCGGTGTTTTCCACCGTGTCAAGCAACTGGTTGATCATAATCACGGTTTTTTCTCTGGATCGCTTGAATTCCGTAAAGAAATACAGCACCGAAGTCAACACCGTTAACATCAATGCGGCCCAGAATACCGACTGCGCCAGTTTCTGGTAAAGATAGCGTTTTTTCACGGTGTTCATCAGTTCAGTAGCAGCAGGACGCGAACGGTATTGTCCACGCGGGTTTTGTCGATATACCCGATGGCGCCTTCATTTTCCCGTACCGTCTGCAATACCGCTTTATCGTCGGGAAGTTGTTGCGGGGGCGAAGCTTGTCCAGTAAACATGATTCTCGCCCAGTAGGCATTGATCTGTTCGACGGGACGCCCGGTCAGTTTTTCGTAAAATTCGGCGCGCAGGGGCGAGGATTGGTCTATGGGCAGAGCAAACTTGCCGTTGGGAAAAGTGCGTTCACGGCCCAGAAAAAGATCCTGCACTTGCTTTGCGGTAAGGCCGACAATGCTGTTTTTGAAGTGAGCGATGACCACCAATTCGGCTTGAGCCGATGGCATGCACATGGCCAGAAGTAGTGAGATGAGGAGATTTCTCATGATCAAAACACGAAGTCCAGGCCGACCGACCAGACATTGACTGTGTCGGGCGTCAAGCCGGCTGCAGGCGTCAGCCACAACGCGGCGCCGTTATTGCCCAGCCAGTAATGACTCCATTGGGTCTTAAGGTCGATATGCTCGGTGACATCCCAGCGCAGACCTAAAGAGACCGATTTCTCGTCTACCCGGCTGGAATTGGGTAGTTGAGCAACAGCGTTTCGCAGCTCGACTATCGCAGGAACGGGTATTAGAGGATTGGAAAGCTCGATTTGATTATGCAGTGATTCCGAGATTCCGAACAGTGAGTACAGCGTCACTTTCCCGAAGCGTCTGCCCGCGCTGAAATAGCCGCTAGCTACGCTGGGATAGTTAAGCTGATCCGAATCGATATAAGAGGCTTCCATCTGAGCCAGCCATAGTCCGTCGTCATAGGCCAAACCAATGGAACTGAAATGCACGATTTTATTCTTAGTGGCAATTTGCCGGACGAGAGCTTGCGCACCTGGCCAGACCGCGTTGACTTCTGCGCTATTGAGCGTGTCTAGCAACGGCTGCAACGCCGCAAACTCATTATTAGTCAGCACATAGGTGTAACCGATGCGGGTATTCCAGTTGCCGTATTCATAGGCCAGCTTGCCGCCGGCAACGGTAGTGCCCTGAGCGGCTGAATTCGAAGAGTTAGTGATGGGGACTTGAAAGAAGCTATAGCCACCGAAAGCCTTGATAGTCAAAATGCCCTCGCCGATTGCGTATTTCTTCGCGATGTCCGCGCCATCAAAATGGTAGACAGGCAAGCCTGCGTAAAATTCATGGGGAGGACGCATCCATAGGTAGGCATAGCCGACATTACGGTATTCCGATAGCATAAAAACATCGAAACCCATTCGTCCTACCCGGATGTCCAGGTCGTCCTCTAGCCGCCAGCGCAAAAAAAACCAATCAAGGTTTTGTTCAAAAAAGTCGCCAGTGTTATTTCGCGCCACCCATTGCGCCGTCGCGTGCCAGGATTTATTAATATCCACATCAAGTTGCAGCCCCAGGCGCGAATCGTTGTCAAAACCCCAGCCGTTAGTCACGCCCGCCGATTGTTTGATGTCACGCCGGAAGCCGAGCCGGTCAGTATCCGTGCCGCTGGCGCCAAGGGTACCAAACCCTTTGACCGTGAAGCTAGGATAGACATCTTTGGCAAACGCAGCCGGAGCGCCAAAAAGCAGGAACGCGGACGTAAATAAGATGATGTATTTCATAGTATCTTTATGGAGCCTAATAACCCTGACTGTCAGGTTTCACAAGGCGGTTGTTGTATGGCCCTTCAATAGATCGAATGCTGTTGGGTAAAAGTTTAGACCATAAACCAATTAACCTAAAAAAATCAGTTAAGTCTTCCGAAATCCCGTTCGCCCTTCGCCTACGCTCAGGAGAGCCCCTTCGGCTATGCTCAGGAGAGCCCCTTCGGCTATGCTCAGGAGAGCCTTGTCGAAGGGGGGACGGGGTTTCGGAAGACTCACCAAATGGGTGAGGCGCCAAAGTCCGCTCATGCTTCGACAGGGCTCTCCTGAGCCTAGTCGAAGGGCTCAGCACGAACGGCCTTTGGCGCCCATCAACTGAGTTTTTTAGGATTAATGCGATTGTGTTTTAATGCAGAATTTACGAGCTGAACAATGCTAGGGTCTGCATTAATAAGTGCAACCCGGCGGATTTAAAATCAGTGAATGAAAAATGACTGGCTCTGAACATTCCAACGATGCCGACTACAATCCAGAAGACATTCAATAAGATATAAGCACTATCTTTTTTAAGTATAGAGCACCAGGAAAGTAGCACCGCATCCGCAGTATTAAAAGCCCATACGAGCAGAAGCGGGCTTTCCGAGCCCATCCAGCTAACCAGGAAAAAACTGGATATGCGCATCATCACGCCCAGCATTTCGATAAACCTGATATTTATAAAGACGAACGAATTTAATGTGTTGATGATCATTGTTTAAAACCGGCTAATCCATAAGGATATGAAATTAAAAAGAGTAAGTTCGATGGCGCTAATATTCATTCTCTAACCAGTACTCAACCATTCCTTCATTAAATTTAATATTTTAAAATTTGCGCCATAAAATTACTTGAGCCCTGATTATTCATAAGATAGCCAAATATCAAGGCCACTGCCCTATATTCGCTTCGGCTTGCTGTCTACCTTGTTCACATTAATTTTGCTGTAGTGTACGTTGTTTGTGTTGAGACAACTTTAAACGTATTATGCAAGCGTTTAAATTTTCGGAATTATTTGATGGATACGATCAGCATTCGCGGCGCCAGAACTCATAACCTGAAAAATATTGATCTTGACCTGCCAAGAGATAAGCTTATTGTTATCACGGGGCTTTCCGGTTCGGGCAAATCATCGCTGGCATTTGACACCATTTATGCTGAAGGTCAGCGGCGCTATGTAGAATCCCTTTCCGCGTATGCGCGCCAGTTTCTGTCAATAATGGAAAAGCCCGACGTTGACCATATCGAAGGTCTGTCGCCGGCCATTTCAATCGAACAAAAATCCACCTCGCATAACCCGCGCTCGACAGTCGGCACGATCACCGAAATCTATGATTACCTGAGATTGTTATATGCCCGCGTTGGCACGCCTCGCTGTCCTGAGCATCAAGTATCGCTGGAAGCGCAAACCATTAGCCAGATGGTCGATAACGTTCTTGCGCAGCCCAAGGATCAACGCTGGATGTTGCTGGCGCCGGTGATTAATGAACGCAAGGGCGAGCATACCCAGTTACTGGATGATTTACGGGCCCAGGGATTTATTCGCGCACGCATAGACGGTGTGGTCTATGACTTGGACGAAGCCCCGGCGCTGGATTTAAAAAAGAAACATACTATTGAGGTCATTGTTGACCGATTTAAAGTTCGCGATGATATTGCTTTGAGACTGGCGGAGTCGTTCGAAACAGCTTTGCGCATAGCCGACGGCATTGCTATCGGCGCCTGCCTGGATGATGCGACAGAATTATTGTTTTCGGAACGCTACGCCTGTCCTCATTGCGGTTACAGCCTGACCGAGCTGGAACCGCGTATTTTCTCGTTCAATAATCCCAAGGGCGCGTGCAGCAGTTGTGACGGTTTGGGCGTACGCCAGCATTTTGATCCTGAGCTGATTATCCATAACCCGGATATCAGTCTGGCCGGAGGCGCGATTCGCGGCTGGGACAGACGCAACGCCTATTATTATCAACTCATCTGTTCGCTAGCCCGGCATTACAGCTTTGACCCGGAAGCGCCGTTTTCCAGTCTCGGCAAGGAAATTCAGGATATTATTCTTTACGGAAGCGGCAATACAGCCATTGATTTCAAGTTTATGACCGGAACAGGCTCAGTCAAAACCAAGCGCCATAAGTTTGAAGGCATCATTGCCAATATGGACAGGCGTTACCATGAGACCGATTCGCAACTGGTCCGGGACGAACTGGCAAAATATTTATCTCAGAAATCTTGTGAGGTATGCGACGGCGCAAGGCTTAATATCGCGGCCAGAAATGTTTTTGTCGATGACCTGCCGATTCACCGCATCACTGGTTTTCCCATACGCAAATCCCTGAGTTTCTTTCAGCACCTGTCCCTGCCCGGCAAGCGGGGCGAAGTCGCCGTCAAAGTCATTAAGGAAATCCAGGAAAGACTGGAATTCCTGGTCAATGTGGGACTTGATTACCTGACCCTGGATCGCAGCGCCGATACGCTGTCCGGCGGCGAGGCGCAGCGCATCCGCCTTGCCAGCCAAATCGGCGCAGGTCTGGTTGGCGTTATGTATGTGCTTGATGAGCCGTCTATAGGCCTGCATCAACGGGACAATCAGAGATTATTGAACACCCTGTTCCGCCTGCGCGATTTAGGCAACACGGTCATTGTTGTCGAACATGATGAAGAAGCCATACGTTCGGCCCAGCACATTGTTGATATCGGCCCAGGCGCCGGCGTTCATGGCGGGCGCATTATTGCCCAGGGTACCCTGGAGGATATCCTTAACACCGAAGATTCCTTAACCGGCCAGTATTTATCAGGAAAAACAGAAATTACCATTCCCTCATCCCTGACGCCGGTGGATAAAAACAAACAAATCATCATCCGTAATGCCCGAGGCAATAATCTGAAGAATGTGGATATCGGCTTTCCTATCGGCCTTTTGACCTGTGTAACCGGCGTGTCCGGTTCCGGCAAATCAACGCTGGTTAACGATACCTTGTATTGCCATGCGGCGCGCCTGATTAACCGTGCAGGATCTACCGCGGCTCCTTGTGATGCCATCGAGGGGCTGGAGCATTTCGATAAAGTTGTCGATATCGACCAAAGCCCGATTGGCCGTACACCGCGCTCAAATCCTGCCACCTACACGGGTTTATTCACGCCGATACGGGAATTGTTTTCGGCAACGCCGGAAGCGCGCTCACGCGGCTACACCCCGGGCCGCTTCAGCTTCAATGTTAAAGGCGGCCGCTGTGAAGCTTGCAAAGGCGATGGCGTTATTAAAGTTGAAATGCATTTTTTGCCCGATATTTTCGTGAATTGCGATAATTGCAACGGCAAGCGCTATAACCGGGAAACGCTGGAAATACGCTACAAAGGCAAGACCATTAATCAGGTGCTCGATATGACCGTGGAAGATGCGGCCGAGTTCTTCAGCGCCGTCCCCACTTTATCCCGAAAACTGCATACATTAACCGAGGTTGGCCTGAGTTATATTAATTTAGGCCAGAATGCGACCACGCTTTCCGGCGGCGAAGCGCAACGCGTAAAACTGGCTAAAGAGCTATCCAAGCGCGATACCGGCAAAACCTTGTACATACTGGATGAACCCACTACCGGCCTGCACTTCCACGATATTAAGCAATTGTTGAATGTATTGCATACCTTGCGCGATCACGGCAATACCGTCATTGTGATTGAACATAATCTGGATGTCATTAAAACAGCGGACTGGCTGATTGATATGGGCCCGGAAGGCGGGGACGGCGGCGGAACGCTGGTTGCCGAAGGTACGCCGAAACAGGTTTCTGAAAATCCGGCATCCCATACCGGCATGTATTTAAAACACTTCTTTCAATAAGATGCTCGACTCCCCCATCCTCTCAGTCGCATCGAAATTTTTATTCCCCTGAATCAACAGTATCTTAAGCTTGAGTCCGGGTTGAGAGTCGGCAGAATCTTCTCCTGCTGTCGGCCGGTTTAACCGTTGAATTGACCTGAAACAGCAAGAGAAGATTTATGGGAAACTCTAAAAAATAAGTTATGCTCAGGGTGCGACCAGACTCTCCTGAGCGTAATCTAAGGGCTCACCACGAACGTAAGATATTGATAACCTTAAACCGTTCGTGCTGAGCTTGTCGAAGCCTGATGTTATCAGAGGTTGCCTTGATATTAAGGCTAACTCATTTTTCATCCAGAGTTATTGCACTTAACAATAATCAAACAATATTAACTTAAAATTTGCCGCATGAAGCAAAAAAAGCTTAATGCTGGGTGCTCGCCATATCACGGCAGCTCTGAGCGCATTCCCTGCAAACTTGCACGCATTCATCCATACCTCCAATTCTTTCACAATCCATAGCGCATGCCTCGCATACTTCTGCGCAAACTTCGCATAGCCGATATTGAAAACGGGAATTACTGAGCTGAAAATTAACGGAAGTCCGGCAAATCTCGGCGCAGTTCATCATAAGACGAAAATGCTCCGCTTCAACATGTTGCCCTCCCATTTCCAGACACTGGTTCATGGCTGTTTGAAAGCATACTTGATAGCAGCGGTTACAGGCATCGATGCATGATTGCATACCGGCTCCCGTATGAGTTGCCTGAGTACGGGGTGTTGATTGAGTTTGAGTTGAATATCCCATATGTTCCTCCACAATTATAAATCGCAATCCAAAATGGGCAAGCCATTCATGGATCTGTAAATTCTAGTAATTACACGGAGCTTCTGCTAAGAAAACTCTTTGTCATCGTATTAAAAAATAATTTCAAAATCAGTACGATATCGTACATAAACACATAAATATTTGGCGGCCTGCCTCTTCCCGCCAAGCAATAAATTCACCTCTAATGTGCGTCATCGCACCGACCTGGGGCGGGGGTTTAACTAGTATAGAATCATGGCAGGGGCATTTGCCCACTGCCGGTTAATCCATTCCAATGAGGAGTTTACGATGAATAAAGAACAAGTGAAAGG
>JAQUOU010000051.1 GCA_028716975.1 Methylobacter sp.
CTTGAACACCGATTCTGGAAAATCCAAATAAGTGTTCAGCTTGAAACCAGAAGCAGTGTTCAACATGAATCAGAATGGGTGTTCAGATTGGATCAGAATGACTGTTCAAGTTGGGCCAGAATATGCACCAATCCTGAATTTTGGGAGAACGGCACTATTCCATGGTTAAAAACCGAACAGTTGGGTAAGAAATACATTTACGGTACAAATGAATATATTTCTGTAGTTGCTGTTGAAAAGACGAGCATCAAGGTTTTTCCTGAAAATACCCTTTCAATTGCCATGTATGGTGAGGGGAAAACCAGAGGAAACTTATCAATCATAAAGAAGCCGATGGCTACAAATCAGGCTTGCTGTAATGTGGAAATTGATGAACGCAAAGCCGATTATGAATATATCTATTACTTTCTAAAAACTCAATACGAAGAACTGAGAAACTTATCATCTGGAGTCCGTAAAAATCTAAACTCAAATGACATAAAAAACTATCAAATACGTTTGCCTAAAACTAAAGATGAGCAAACTAAGATAGCTTCAGTTTTAAAGTCATTAGACGCCAAAATAGAACTCAACAACCGCATCAACGCCGAGCTGGAAGCGATGGCGAAGACCTTGTATGACTATTGGTTTGTGCAGTTTGACTTTCCGTTTGACTTCGCTCAGGGCAAGTTCGACGCCAACGGTAAACCCTACAAAACCACTGGCGGCAAAATGGTCTACAACCCAATTATAAAACGAGAAATACCGGAGGGGTGGGAAGTAAGCTCTCTTTGGAATATTGCAAAATACTTTAATGGCCTTGCCATGCAAAAGTATCGACCAACTGGCGAAGAGTATTTGCCAGTAATAAAAATTAGGGAAATGAACGAGGGATTTTCTGAGAGCACAGAAAAAGCCCGCACTGATCTTCCACTAGAAGCAATAGTTAATGATGGTGATATTCTATTTTCATGGTCAGCAACCCTAAATGTCAAAATTTGGTCTCAAGGCCGTGGCGCTTTAAATCAACATATCTTCAAAGTTACCTCTGACAAATATCCTAAAACTTTCTACTATTTCGAACTATTGAATTATTTGAAACATTTCAAAATGATGGCCGAATTGAGAAAAACAACAATGGGTCATATTACTCTTGATCATCTCAAGCAAGCGAAAATATGTTTACCACCATTAGGCCTTCTGAAACAAGCAGACCAATTTATCGAACCAATATTTAAAAAGCATTTAATGCTCGAAAAAGAAAACGGAACGCTCAGCGCTATTCGCGACTGGCTTCTCCCCATACTAATGAACGGCCAAGTCACGGTAAAGTAGTGAATTTCGCGTTTCGGCTGCTGCTGACCTTTAATGCGACGCCGTTATTGGTCATTATCTTTTTGGTTCAAAAGGGCTATATCTTGGGAAATTTCTTTCCTCAATGTCAACGTTTAGTAGCCCTGCCAAACGCAATTTCTTACGCCGTTTATTTGCTGGTGCCTATTCTGTTGAGTGGCTTAAGTATATTGCTGAGTTCAAAGTTGGGTAGAGACAGCTTTAAATCAGGAGAGGTTTCTA
This sequence comes from Methylobacter sp., assembly GCA_028716975.1. Taxonomy (GTDB): domain Bacteria; phylum Pseudomonadota; class Gammaproteobacteria; order Methylococcales; family Methylomonadaceae; genus Methylobacter_B. The sequence continues at coordinate 1,555 of JAQUOU010000051.1, forward strand.
GTATTGAGCATGCCAACAATAGTTTCCTGCCCAGTTATTTAGGTTATTTTTTCGTAGCGCTGAGCGTGGGAAATTGGGAAACCCTTGCCTTTGTTTACAGTGTGCTATTTGTATTTACTTTTTTATCGCAGGCACTGTATTTCAATCCGTTATATCTGGTTTTCGATTTTGAGTTTTACAACATCACCACCAAGAACGGGGCTGCAATTTTTTTAATCAGTCGCCAACGCTACAAAACGCCCGCTGATATTGATATTTCGGCAGCGTATCGAATCAACAATTACACATTTATCGAACGAGGTTAATACATGGATCAGGTGCTTGCTAAGGTTAAAGGAAATGGCAAAAAGAAATTCTTCAAATTACTCTCAGATCAGACGCTCTTTGACGATTCCTTACAAGGACTTGGCTTTGTTGAATACAATCCAGACCATAATCTAGATGAAGATTCTTGGTTCAAGGTTGAACAGTTCAGCCAGCAGTCATATTGCATGGATCTGCTAACAAAAGACTTTGCATCTTCCGAGTACGATGATCTTTCGAAAGATAAATTCACCAACATAGCTTACTTATGTGCCGTTCAGGGACATGGCTACTATTTCCAGAAAATCACCCGCTCGCTGTTTGTAACCAAAAAAATGATAGCCTTTGGTGAGGTAGTAAAACTGGAAAACGATGGAGGACGATTAGTCATTAATTCAACGCCTGATGCGATTTACCAAAAGAACTCCGACACGTTAGTATTCAGAAATTTGGCGACTATATCCAGCATTTTTAAAGGAATTGACGAACTATACAAGGAAGCCACACAAGAAGAAGTAGGGAACTTTCTCGATGAATCTTTTGTTGAGCTATCAGGTGAGTATGGTGTTGAAAATGTCTCCAAGCCGAACCGTAAGCGAGTAGCGTTGGCTATGAGTACACTTGCTGCGATGCCTTCTGATGATAGGGATCAGATGTTGTCTTACATTGATAGCTATTGTCAGGAAAAACTTAAATTTGATGCAGAGAATAAAAAATTCGAGATCACATCTGACGAAGAACTGAAGTATTTGCTATACGGGATTGAGCAACGCTTCTACACAACACCTATTGGAAATGAAAAACGTTTGGCAAACTCAGTTCAAACGATAGGTTAGGTGAGCTGCGATGTCCTCTATCTGGACTTTCAGTCGGTTGTTCAAACCCCTGCTTTAGCAGGAGGGTTTTTGGTCAGACGCTTCATCATATTCTGATAGATCGCGCATGGCCCATTCAGACTTTCAATCCGTTGGTATGCCTATTGGAATGAAGGGGCGTTTTTCGTTTGTAATAATTAGCTATTTTGGCGCTGGGATCGTTGGAGGATTTCAACGGAATACGGAATTGGGTGTGAGCGTCAGTAGGTGATTCCAAAATTTTAGCCGCTAAAATTTTGGCGACAAATTATTCCCTTACCGCCGTCATAAAAAAGCAGTTCAAATATGTTCGGCATCTAATTGTTTTTATTAAGTTCATTGATTTTTTATACGGTTACTTGTTTCGATATAATATATAACTCATTGATTTAAAAAAATATTTGCAAAATATTTGCAGATATATTATGGTCATGACAATGGTATTTGAATAGGTCACTACATGACTCCTTTCGGAAAGTTTCTCGAAATAATTAGGCGTAGCCGTCAGCTACAACAAAAGCAATTGGCTGTTGATTTGGGAATTAACGCTAGCTATATCAGCGCCCTAGAAAAAGGTCGAAAAGAACCACTATCGAAACAAGTATTGGAACGACTGATTACCTCTTTGGAGCTTGATGATGAAGAACAAGCCACAATGTGGAAATGTGGGGAACAGTCTAAACGAACATTACATTTGCCTGATGGGATGATGCTTGCCGAATATGAACTGGTAAGCCAATTGAGACAACAATTAGGGAGATTAAGCCAGGAACAGATCACGCTGATGATGAATGTCCTTGCCCTTAATACCAGTAAAAACAAGCAATCCAATATGAGGAGGATAGATATGTAAAGCGCAGCAATGAACAAACCTGGTCGGCTTGCTCAGAGCTGCAAGCGAGAAGATACTCGCCCTAGGAAAGCATAGTATCCCCCCGCTCGTAGTTCCCGTCAAGCCGACTCAGGCATCAAATACCCCTAACGTGAAACTTTATTACCAAATACGGTAAGGAGTCGTTATGTCTATAGACAATTATGGCCAGCGTAAAAACGCCGGTTATAGGGCCGCTTTGCGCCTAAATATTGTGCCGCAGCCGAAAGCCGAGCGAGCAAGAGAGCCTGTGACTCGTTCTCGAGGACTGGTCCGGGGACAATTCCCATCCACCAAAATGAAACGAATGATTGCGTGGGAATCACAGCAGGAAGAAAAAGCCTGCTACCACTTTGAGGTTTCTCCTGTGGTCAAGGCATTTAGAGAGCAGCCGAAAAAACTCTACCTCCCATCCTCAAAAGGGATGTCTCGGTATACGCCGGATTTCGAGCTGATGCTACATAATGGGGAATTCTGTTATGTTGAAGTAAAGCCTTTATCCAAGTTGTTCTCACCGCAAGTGCTGGAGAAGCTACGGGCAGCCGACCAGCTTCTGTCAGATAAGGGCTACCACTTCATCGTTCTGACCGACGAAGAACTGAATTTTCCCACTCGAATCCGGAATTTTCCGATTCTTCGACCATACCTGCGATTCGACATCCCTCTTCAACTCATACAACAAGCCAACGAATGGCTGGCTGGTACAAGCGATCCCACCTTGGAGGCGCTGAGCCAATTTCTGGGTTTCCGCTCCACGGCCTTTGCGCTACTCGCCCAGCTGCATATCTGCTTTGAATTCGACCAGCCGATCGAAAACAGTAGTGAATTATTTTCCCCAACTTTTGGAGATCACCATGAGACTTGCTTCTTTAGTTACCGGACAGGACCTGATTTTAAACAATGTGCCGTACCGACTGATCCGCATGCTTGAGGATGGTCAATGCCAGTTAGAACGCAAAAGTGATCTGGCGTTAAGCAGTTATAACAAACACGAGCTTCTGGGCTTTATTAGCGCTGGAGAGCTGATATTAGGTGGGCAAGCAAAGCATTAGTGTTACCAGGACACCGGAAGATCATCGGCGGCTGGAACGCGATTTATCGGCTTATCCCCAGGATATTCAAAAATACGTTTATTACCGATTTCAATACGTAAAGAAAGCCGATGAGCTATTGGGAGAAAAAGTTAATCTAGTCACCCTACCTAGAGTAATTAAGCTGGTGGCGAATGAACACAATGACTCTCACCCACCATCTACTTTAACTGTCCGTTTGTGGTGGAAAAGCTGGATTACGGCAGATCGCTCTATCACCGCTCTGATTAAAAATAAAAGGGGACCCAAAAATAAGCGCAGAATCATCAAAGAGCTAGAGCAGCTGATACAACAGCTCGTCGATGAAATCTATCTCAAACCGGAAGGCAACAGTATCGAGGACGTTTATACGGCGTTAAAACTCAAAATTAAGGCATTGAATGTCAATCGAAATACCCCTCTGGCCATTCCGGGCAGAGCGACCTTTTATCGCTACATTGGAACCTATGATGAATACCTGGTCATGGCTGCCCGGAAAGGCAAGCAAGCGGCCGGCAAACATTTTAGGGCGACCGGTAGAGGTCCTGAGCCCAAATATATCCTGGAGAGGGCCGAAGTTGACCATACCCCACTGGATTTATTGATCATCGATGATCTTACCGGTTTAACCATCGGTCGACCGACAGTCACATTTATTATCGATCGGTTTTCTCGTTGGCCACTAGTATTCGACCAACACTATATTGTCGGATACAGGGATTATGATTATCTTCAGAGGGGCAGCCAACATGAAGATTGCAATCATCGGATACCCTACGTTCAAACGGCAACGTATATACGTTTGCTAGGATTATGGCGTCAAATGGAGAATGATGGGTACACTTGGCCTAAATCGAAGTGATAACGATGTACCAGTACTTGAAATCGTAGGATGCCAAACGGAGTTATTGCTTAGCATCCGATGATTTTATGAGTTAGATCGTCGATGGATGGTTTACAACAGCACGGTACTTCAATTCTTGGATGGTCAACTGTAGTCGGCGAAACACAGCATCATTGGCTTTCTTATGACTAAAGATTACCAAGATGCTGAAAAAAGACACCACTCCATAAATAATGAAGGTCGTAATGCTGTCTGAGATTATCTTTGTAATTTGCTCAGGCGCAATTTTTAACGCGATGTTGTTCATTAGATTGAAGCCGTACAAAAAAAGTGCCCACAGTGTAGCGATAAACCACTGAAGTGTTTTTGTACGAGCATATGTGCGCTCAGCGATATTAGATAAATTTTCTTCAAAAGTTTCTAATTTCTCGTTGCTATTTATGCCGAGAGAGTAAATATAGTCTGCGAGTGACTGAATCTGCTCATTTTTTATTGAGTCCAATGCAAATGTGCTTGGTATTGCAAAAGCTACTAAAAATATTGGCACGTAAGGACATGCTAAAAAAATGTTGCTTTTGGTTTGCTCAGATAACTCAGCGTGCGAAACAATGGATGTTGCCAAAATAAGCAGTCCAAACCACATGAACGCTCCTTTTGAAACGGGCCGAAATAGTTCGGCCATGCCAAGTTGAATGAACGGGAACGGGAACATGAGGATACGTATGATTTCATCAGGAATGGGACCAAAAGATCGAAACGTAAGAACTCTTCTTTCGGTTTCATGTATTATCGTCAAAGTCAGATTAAACAGTGATGGTGTGAGTGTACTCATGTGGAACCCTGCAAGTAATTATTAGTTCTTTTCCTATCATCCAAGATAACCAAGTTTCTGGATAATAAAACCAGTGATTTTTTAGCAATATATTTTTCGAATACAGTAACTATCGATTCCAACTCCATCCGGTTTGTATTATTTCCGAACAACATACGCAGTTTGACTTGGTATACAAGGAGCTATGCATATGTTTTGTAGGTTTTTTGAAAATATGTTGAGTCCACCCGTGGCTTTCCTCCGAATTGCTGAAGCAGTCTTTTAGCAACATGACAAACCCCGCAATCCCGGCAAATAATGATGCGAAGGCGAAAGGAACATCTACTGCCTCGGAATCGTTTGGCATCTGGAGCCTTCCGGTTGCGCACAGTGCGGGTAAGACAGAAGGAAGTGGTTGGCCAACAAATTGGTCTGGCGCAACACCTCTGTGTCCCGCAATCATGGTAGCTTCTTGAAGAGTTAAACCTTGACCACTATCGAGTAGAGAGCGTACGAGATCCGGACGAATTCCAGTCTGTTGATATATTTCACCAACTTCATCAACGGGCGTATCCGCATTTTCCAGATATCCGCATGCTAGGCATGCACGACCATCTCCGGGCAGGTATCGGCCTGCACCAATCCGAACACCCTCAGTCCACATATTCACAGTATGCCCTGGTAATTTTAGAGCGACGTTGCCTACGAGCTTCAGCGGAATCTAAGCCTGCAATAGCCCTTTGTAATGGAGAATCGTAACCATGCTCGGCGCAATAGCTGTTCAGATCAACTGGGCGTTCCTGCACCAATAGATTTGGGTGGGCAGCATCCAACTTTTTTTTACTGCTGACACCTTGGTTTGTTCCCAGTTTTCTGGCCGCATGAACGCGTAGCGCTGGCCATTCGAGTCGCCATACTTATCTTGATCGACTAAATTAATCTCTCCAGTCACAGTAGACGGCCAGGGTTCAAGCAACCAAACCAAGCCATGTGTCACTGCTCCGACGCCGAAAACATGAGTCTCTCCAATATTTAGTGGACCAACCTCCAATTCAGTAGCGTGAAATAGCTGCCGAAGATCGACTTGGCATGAATTGAGGGGCATAGCATTCATACCGACCAACTCAGACTTGAATACATGAAAAAATATCTGGGCCGCTGCCAATGCTGCAGCAAAAGCTGGTCCCACGGGGTTATCACTAGGGCCACAAGTAGTCTCGGGCCCAAGCTGCACTTCCCAGTCATTGGCACCGACCTGAACTACATAGCCACTATCAGGAACCTCAGGGCTACCGATGGAAATTACACAGTCATAGGGTGGAGCCCATTGGACGCTCAGTCCATCAACGGGAGCACTACCTGATTTGGCTGCGTTTACAGCTACAGACAGTTGAAGTTGTGTGCAGGAGCCCTTGAAATCGATGTTTGACCAAAGACGCCCCAGTACATCAGCCAGTACTTCCGCTAACAACAACCCCGACTTTGGCATATCTTCGGAGGGAGAAGTGCCTACTGCAATTCGAGTTGAACCCAGTTGGCTGGTAAGAGCGGCATCACCGAATAAGGCCTTTAAAGCTTGAGCATTCTTATCAGCAGCACTCCTGACAGCACCAATCTTTCAGATAGTTCTTTGGACGACCAGAGTCGCCAGTCAGCTTCTTCCCGCTCATAAACATTGACACCTTCAAATGAGTTTAAGTCGCGCAGGCCGTAATGCGGTACGATGATGCTTAGCGCACCAACGTGTCGCACTACTTCCCATTCGCGGTCCAGTTTGGACATCCGAACATCGGCACCTGGATGGGTATGGAGCTGGACGATATTTCGTTCTTTCCGGTGAAAGTTATCTAGCTGAATTCGTTGAAGCTCTTGACCTGCGATATGTACCCAGACACCATATTGTGACGCACCGGGTTTTTGTTCAGGCACAATGCAACGAGTAATTTCCGCCGTATCAGCCTCGGTGTTCTCATTACGGCATACCGTCCAGATCACGAACACCTCGTGCTGACCGCGCAAAAATGCTTGTTGAGTTTCTTCAAGCACTTCCTGAGGGATTTTCCATTTTCTGTATCTCATATCTTCATTACTGCCGTGCTGTTTAGATCCTTGACCAGTTGCATCACTAATTGCAACATGCTGTATCGAGAATCTCGACGGATTGATGCCCAGGAAATGTCTTGGTGACCAGAATGATTGTGGTACTCTCTCCAGCCTCTGAAGCAAAACCCACAACGGGGCTTGCCATCCTGATCATTAACGTGGAACCCATTACCACTTGGTACCTGTTGTAAACCTAGTAACAAAGGATTATTGCTTTGATCGATCCACCATCCACCTACCGGCCTATATGGAAAATCCGTACCGTCGATACGAAGCCGAATGTTGCTAGCATGGAGATGCCAGTCCACTTCAACATCGAGATACGGAAATGAGAAGGCCAACAACTTGACACCTGCCTTCTCGTATTTTGCCGGAGCGGTAAGTAGCGGCTGAATCGCTTTCTCAAAGCTTGCTTGCGCCAGTTTTGGATGTACGATAGCCGCTACTTTCATCCGCCACCGCCATTTTTTTTGATGATTGACAATATGTGGTCGTCATGTACACCGGCTGCTTTTAAGGTCATATCCGGGATCAATGCGACGGTCCCTATATTTCCATCCATTATGTCGAAATCATTCACATTTGGACGATCTGCAGGAGGCAAGCAACGGCGAATAGCTTCACGAACCGTCGCGGGGAGTCGCTATTTTTGCGAAAGCTTTTATGGGCATCCCTGCCCAACCAGCGGCAAAAATCACGCGACCGCTCATGCCTGCGGCGGCCCCAGCCGTTCCTTACGACTACGCTCAGGACAGGCTCTGCTTCTCTCGTCGCATACCCAACCAGGGGTATGCCACATCGTTCTCGCAATGACTCGACGCGATGCCGGAAAGCCTGCATTTTCAGTGCGCAAAAAGACGCTTCGTGAAAACACATGCGCTATCGCTTCTGGGGACTACTCGACTCCTGTCCCGCAGCGAACGACAATATCAATCGCCAAACCGAGCTTGGCATTATGCTGAGTTCCCGAGGGCGAGCTTTCGAGCTTGCCCTTTTTTATTTGCAGTTCATAGTAGCCTCCCCGGAAGAGTTGTAATCATATATAGAGAATAACATAATCAATATGATTATGCAATATGTCTGTTATTGTTTTCATTAACAATAAAATTAGGCTATAATTGAATCTTATTGATTACATAAGCCAAGGTGTCATAATTATGGATTCGCTTAGTCAAACCCAACGTGAGCGGTTGGCGTATATAGAATTCCGACTTTATTTTCTGGGTAAGGTGGGACGAGGGGATTTGAAGGAGCGATTTGGCGTAGCACCTGCAGGAGCCACTCGCGATTTTGCTCTTTATAAGGAGCTTGCTCCAGGAAATGTTGTATTCGACAATTCTTCGAAAATGTATGTATTTCAAGACGGATTTAATCCCATCTTTCAACACATACCTGAACGTGTACTAACAGCTCTTTCGCAAGGCTTTGGTGATGGCATTAATCCTGTTGTCGGTTCATTAATTCCATGTGAAATGCAAGGAACGTTAAACAATATAAAAATGGAATGTTTAGCGCCAATTACCCGAGCGATTCATATGGGTGAGGCTGTAAGAATCCAATATTATTCCAGTACTAGCGGTGCATCTGAACGCGAGATAGTACCTTTTTCTTTGGCAACAGATGGATTGCGGTGGCACACCCGTGCCTTTGACCGTAAAAGGCCACGATTTGCTGATTTTGTAATCAGCAGAATTGATCAGGCCGTGACTATCAATGATAGCCTTCCCGAAAAGCACGAGTTATCTGAACAGGACTTCCAGTGGAATCGAATAGTTGAGCTGGATTTAGTTCCACACCCGGACTGTAAGTATCCTGAGTTAGTTAAGAGAGATTATCAAATGCAAGACGGCATATTGCATCTCAAGCTTCGGGCGGCAATGGCTGGTTATGTTTTACGCCAATGGCGCGTCGATTGTTCACAAGAACATATCAAAGGGAAGGACGATGAGGCATTTCGGCTTTGGTTAAAAGATCCTTTATCTTTGTATGGAGTTGAGAGTGCAGTTTTTGCACCTGGTTACCAACCGCCAAAATCCCTAAGTTAATGAAGAGAAATACAAAGCACTTTAAGAATTGCCTTGTATTTCAGGGTGGAGGATGTAAGGCGTTAGCATTTGAGCGGAAATTCATTTTATTAATTAACCACTTAAGGCGGGACAGCTTAACCGTAAACTTAGACTGGTTACGATTCTTATGTGATCAACAATGCACAGAATTGATCAATATCCATGCGCTGCCAGACCTAGATAACCTTGGGCAGCACAATTTACCACTTGCTAAAAGGGTTAAGAGTTATGACTAGAGACGAATGTTTACTTGCTATTAGCAATGCTTTTTCTGGCACCTGTGTTTGGGCAGTTGTCGGTTTTTGGAATGTTTTCGTTGAGACGACACCAAAGAGGGAGCTTGTTCTCTCAAATTGGTTTGTCAGTCAGAATATTGAAAAAAAACGGCGTGTCCCCAGAAGAATTTACAGAAATATTACGATCAATTAAAGATGAAGAGTGGTCTAAAGACAAAAATGGAAATCTGTTGAAGTCTTACGGGTTCCCATCAAACTTCATGTCGTTAGCAAATGATGTCTTTCCTAAAGCGTAGGCATCTTTTGATTTATCTTGGGTGCGTTTAAACAATATTCCATCTATATCCCCAAAGGGGTTTAGACTGCTTACGACTCCTTGCTATCTATAGAATATTTATAATCAACTTATTGGAGTCACTAATGCCGGACAAATTGAAAACTGAACTTGATGCGATTTTCAATGCCCACGAAGAAACAAAGAAGAAGATTGAGCACCAGAAATCTCAGCAAGAACTTCGAGAGGAAGCGTTTGTTCAATCCTTTCATGAACTTCAGGATTCACTGATCCGTCCGACGTTTGAGAGCATCGGCGAGTATATAACAGTCAAAGGCTACAAGTACCGCATCGAAACCAGTGAAGAACAAACTGATAGAGATGGTCGGTATCAATCGCCGAGTATCAGCATTCGTTTCTTGGTTGGCGAAGATGATCGACGCTACCAATCTCACGAATATCCACACCTCTCCGTCATTTGTGAAAAGAGGACTTCAAAACTTCGCTTCCACGAAAGCACTATGTCGCCTGGCAAAGGTGGGCGCGCAGGAAGCGCGGGGGAAACTACACCTACAGAACTTACGGTAGACGTTCTCAATCAGAAGGTTATAAAGGTTCTTAGGGAGGTATTTAAGTAGAATGTAGTCGAGAGAGGCAGCTATGAAAGAACAAAAAAATGAAAATATTCAATCCGAAGACAAATGGATTTTCTTGAACTTGAACATGACGATGCCCTAAACATTTGCTTATGGATAAGCCGCCGAGCCAATACTGTTAAAGTTGACAAGACACTTGGGGAACTTTGCGACAAAATAATCGATGAAGCAATTAATAAAGCTGGACTTCAATACAATTCAAAGGAAGACATCCGTCTTTATGCAGGAAGCGATGGAATTGCCATTCCAGAAAAATGCTTTATCAACCCAAAACAGGAGATAAAGCGTATTGCCAGTCCGTTTAAGGCATTAGCCAACTAAAACCTTAAAAATCTATCGTTTAACCTGGCATCCTAATAGTTTACATACTTAAATCAATGGCTTAATTGTCTTCAAAAATAAAATACATAAGAAAGTCCGCAGTCCTTTTACATTAATTATGAAATTTTTAACCAAAATCAGAATTTCACATTTTATGTAACCCGTTGATTTTTCGTTACAGCGTTAAATCATTAATTATGAGAGCCGACATCAGATGTCGAGTGGCAGAATTAGTGAAAAACTAATCATTAATTCTGCCACCGTTTCCTACCTGTTAACCAAGTGAATATCGACATCTGATGGACTGTTTAACGCGAGTGCTGATATGATTTGCAGGCAGCTTTATCAGTTAAGCATCTATATTAACCTGAGTTCGGGATAAGCCATTAAGCTGAATGCAAGCCATTGATCTTGGTCAGAGACAGGGTGGGCTTGTTATCGGACAAGCAATAGGCAATGATGCCAGCCATGAGGTTGACGGTAAAACTAAAGACAGAGCGATGGCGAGTATGTTCAATCTGGCAGAGGTTTTTCAATTCGTCGAAAACGGTTTCGATCAGGGAGCGGCGACGTAACAGGGCTTTCTCGAAGTCAGTACGCGGTACAGGCTTCATGTTCTTCTTGAGGGTAGTGATCAGTTGAAGCCCTTGCTCGGCCAGTGCTTCGGTGAGCCAGTGGGCGATATAGCCTCTGCCGGCAAACACTTGGCCGGACCGCCCTTGGCACAGGTCGGGCATAGGCCTGCGATCATCGACATTGCCTGGCGTCAACTTGAGGCGAATTAGTTCGCCTTTCGAATTGATGATGGTATGCAGCTTGAAACCGTAGAACCAGCCCATCGAGGTTTTGCCGCGCTCAGCGCTATCCTTGAAGACCTTGTGGCGCGGGATGCGCTTAGTGTCGCAAACCGCTAATGCCGTGGCATCGGCAATGGAAACGCCGTCGCACTCTCCGTTGAGCATTTCAAATAAGGCCGCGAAGGGTACTGCGCACCGAGGCAAAAGCTCCACGCAACGGTTGTAGCTAGGCAACGCCGGAAATTCGGTGCGCAGGTGGCGACACGCGTAGAACAGGTAAAAGCTCTTGAACTGGCGGAAGCGCAATTGATGGAATAGGACGGCCAGCGTCATCAGCTCCGGCAGACTCACCTCACAAGGTCGTCTACGCTTTTTCGCTCCTGATGTCAGCAGATGACGTTCCCAAGCTGGCTCGAATAAGCAACAGAAATCATCTATCAGACAGAAAAGTCCGGTTAAACTGTCCATCAGCGCCTCCCGGTCATATTGAGATTTATTTGCGGAAACAGAATCTTACACGAAAAAAGCGGCGCTCATTCTCAGTTTTCTTATCCCGAACTCAGGTTATATTAGAGGGCTACGCTAAAGCTCGTAGAGGGGCGCGTTCCTTACCTTAACATTGGATTCATATCGTGATTGATAATATCAAAACAAACGTAACTCAAGTCGGCTTGTGGTTCAGTCGTAAGCCTGGTTTTCTTTTCCTGCAAGCTGAAGCAACGTGGTCACGATTGCAAAAGACGCATCAATTGAAAGGTGTTCAGACTATGTATATATGGTTATTCATAGTCCCTGTAGCTGCAAAGAGCTTGCATAAGTTGGAAGATATAATAACCATTGCGGTTTCGGATACACATTTCGAGTAGTAACTGAGTTACCGTTCTCATGGCAGCTGTTTTATGCAAGTGCCTTGTGTTTCGTTGTTGGAAATCTTATTTTCTTTATGTATTGCCCCCAGTTCATAAGAGACTATGCCAGCCCGACGCACTTTCTTGGAGAAGGAAAACGTGCGGAGCATTTATATGACTACGCGCAAGCCGCAAATCTGGATTGGCAAGCTATTAGAAATGATGCGGGGATAACTGACAACCCTGAAGACAGCCAGTCTACCGAAGATAGCTTCAATAAGATGTTCTGGTCAACCTTTAAGTTCGCAAACCGTCAACTTCCATCTGCTCGAAGTTTGCTGGTTTTTTTTATTTCATTGGGGCTGTCTCCATTGGCTGGGTAATTATTGAAAATACTGGTACAGTTTTGGAATACGCTTTAGGGCCATAAAATTGACAGACCGATTTTGACCGTACCTTGCCGGTCCAGATTTCATAAATTGTGAGATTTTGTCAGGTTTTTACCTTTAATTATGAGATTTTTGAACAAAAACCGAATCTCATAATTTATGTAACTTTTTGATTTTACTATATGGCGTTAAACAATAAATTATGAGATCCGGCATCCAGAATGTCCCAGGGGTGAGTGATCCGATCTAATAAGGCCGTAGTCATTTTGGCATCGCCAAATACGTGTACCCATGCGCCGTTGTCAGGCTGGTGGTAATGATGAGCGAGGTTCTTTCGAAGAG
>JAQUOU010000052.1 GCA_028716975.1 Methylobacter sp.
GTTTATAAAACAGGTTGTTTCAATTAAAACACGAAAAAACAACTTTTAAACCATGACTAAAAAACTATCTGAATGCATTGCCGAACGGGCAACAGCAAAGGGGGCAGGGCAGGAATGCTAAAAATAACCTCAGTTCGTATATGGACTGCTCCCGTTTTGCAAGCATTTACTACGTCAAGATTGGGGACGACTGCACACGTATATCCGGCCTTTCATCTGAGCCCAAGCTCTGGCCATAATGGGCTATTCGCGCGTCTGTTCCTTATCGGGATAACGTGCACTCAGGCACAGCGAACTGATCAGGTTTTACAAACGCCGGTTCGACCTGTTTGCCATCAGTAGTTACTGCTTAACCATCGTGGGTGAACAAGTTCCGTTTTCTCAACCTGTTTGAATTAGAAGGCAAGCCTTCAAATTCAAACAGGTTCGCCCTCCGGCCGATAATCCGTTTCTCTACTCAACAGGGCCCAGGCGATGCGTGCGTTCTTGTTGGCCAAAGCGACAGCGGCAATGTTTTTGTTGCGTCGGCTCCATAAATTTTGCAACCAGGGGCTGCGCGGATCGTCTTTCCGGCCGGCGACTTTTAATACTGAGCGAGCCCCATGAATCAGCAACGTGCGCAAGTAAGCGTCGCCACGCTTGCTGATCCCCAACAAGCGGTCTTTGCCGCCGCTGCTGTGTTGCCTTGGCGTGAGCCCCAGCCAGGCCGCCATGTCCCGTCCCGTTTAAACTGCTTGCCGTCACCCATTGCGCAGACCAAGGCCGTGGCGATCATTGGGCCAATGCCCGGTATCTGTTGCAAGCGTTTGGCGGCGTGCGTGTGATCCGCCAGCGTTTTTATAGGCTTATCCAGGTCATTAACCCGCTCATCCAGCGCCACCCGATCCCGCCTTAAACCCTCCAGCAGCACTCTGAGATCAGCCGTTAAACCATTTTCAGCGTCTTCCAGTATCTGCGGCAAGGCAGGGCGCAGCACTTCCACTCGGCGGCCTATGACGATGCCGTATTCCGTAAGTAAGCCTCTTATTGGGTTCACTTTCGCAGTACGCTGTTTTACCTGCTCACGGCGGATGCGATGAATTGCCTGAATAGCTTGCTGAGCGATGGATTTAATCGCCACGAACCGCATGTTGGGACGCGCAACTGCTTGGCAAATGGCCTCAGCAGCGTTGGCATCGTTTTTATTGCTTTTAACGTAGGGTTTAACAAACTGGGGGGCCATTAGTTTGACGGTATGCCCCAGCTTGTGCAATTCTCTCGCCCAGTAATGGGCGCCGCCACAGGCTTCCATACCAATCAAACAGGGTGGCAGCTTTTTAAAATAATCCAGAAATTGCGCTCTGCGGAGCTGTTTTCGTAACACCACCTTGTCTTGGCCATCAACGCCGTGTATTTGAAATACCTGTTTTGCCAAATCAATGCCTACTCGTTTAATAGCCATGTCGGACTCCTCCGCTAGTTTGTCTCATATATCAATCATATCAGCCTGGCGCCTGGATGCCGATACTTAGGTGGGAGGAGTCCATCCCATTGGGATAAGAATAGTAGGTAAGTTTTTGAAAAGCAGGAAAAATGCAGACTCCGACCTCCATCTTTTTCCTACAAGCCCCGGCCTATCATGAAATTAACGCAATTATTTTGCGATGTAGATGATTTTTGCCAGACTTTCCTTCCAGCCTGGCAAGAAAAACAGCTGACGAACGGCAACCGGAAGCGTAACCGCACACATCGCATAAGTTATAGCGAAATCATAACCGTGCTGGTGTCTTACCATCTATCCGGTTACCGAATCTTCAAGTGGTTTTATCAAAATCATGTTCGAAAATACGGGCTATCAGCCTTTCCTCAGATGCTGAGTTACAATAGGTTATCGAGCTTCTGCCCGCTATCATCATGCTGTTAATGGCTTTCATGAAAAGCCGCTGCGATCTCTCGCAAGGGATTGCCTTTATCGACTCTATGCCCCTGTGCGTCTGCAAAAATATCCGCCTCCCGGTGGAACTTACCACTTGTTAAAGAAGATGTGGAATGTCGCCAAGAATATTGCCGATGCCGAACTCGACATAACAGGCCGAGCTTGCCAATCAGTTGAAGGTTGAAGAAGCCTTCAAGTTTTCCGAAGCCCAGTCCATGAAAATAGAGCGCCTGGAAGACATTATTTCTAACCTGAAAATCCACAGCTGGCTGAAGTGCAAAGCGATCATACCGAAACGGTTACCCTGTTGAATGATGCAGAAAAGACCAATGTGGGACTATCCAAAGATAACGACCAGCTCCAGCATGAAATTAGTGAACTGAAAAAGAAGGTGGCTACTCTGGAAAAATCGAATGAAGTAGCTGCTCAGGAGAAACAGGAACTTCAACAAAAGCACGATACCGCGCTTAAGCAGAAAGACGCCGAGATTCGGTCTCTCGATATGCAGGTACACAAGTTGCAATCGTCCTTGGATTCAACGGTTAAAGCTAACGAGCAGCTGAAAGCGGATACAAAAGAAAAGACATCTGAGCTATCGAATCGTGTAATCGAACTAGAAAAACTGAATGTTCGCTATGAGTCCGTAGTTTCAGAATTAAAAACGGTTAAAGCCGATTTGAAAACGACCATCAAGGCCGCTTCCGATGCCGAGAAATTGGTTGCTAACCTGGAAGGGCAGCTGGAGGTTTATAAATCTCTGGATAATTCAGAAAGCGATAAAAAGACTCCTTCTGATAAATAATATTTTTGGATGAAATGTACTCTTGAATAATTTTGTTTTAACGCTACACTTCAAGTTGACAGGTATTCATGGCCTGTCAAATGAGTGATTTTCAAGAAGAAGTATAGCCTTGGCTCAAGGATGACCAAGGCTATATCCTTATCTACGGTAGCTTCAACGTTACATTCTCAAATTTATCATCTATTTTTGTTGCATCATCATTATAAAGTCGTTTTCAAATATGACGACAGATTGATGGTCGCCAGCACTGTTTTTTCTTTTTTCTTTTTTTATATTTTTTTAAGAGTGTTGTAAGCCACGGATAGCAAGGCTTACAGCGCACATATGACGACAGATTGATGGTGATATGACGACAGATTGATGGTGATATGACGACAGATTGATGGTTACAGGTGGACAGATTGATCTCATATGACGACAGATTGATGGTTCATAACGACACGCCTTTTTAGTTGTCGTTGTTTTAGCTTTTGATGGGGTGTATAGTTAGACATCATTTCTATTATGTCGTCATATTATTTTGGACAACAACCCCACTTATCTAACCGTTGTTAAATCCAACAAGGTTGTGGAAGCCAGTTATATGCTTTCGCTGGCTGAACAACGGGTTTTGTTGTCTTGTATTGCGCAGATTGATTCAATGGCAGTTTTAACAGAAGAATACCGTTTTGAAGTAACTGCTGTCAGCGTTGCCGATTTAGTGGGCATTGAAAATCTTTCCAATACCTATAGAGACCTCAAAACAGCCGCTGAAAAGCTGTATGAGCGTAGCGTTATTATCGATGATCCAGACCCTGATAACCCAAAAATAACCCAACGTAAAACACGATGGATTAGTACTATTGATTATGTGCCTGGGGAAGGGAAAGTGGTTTTGAGCTTTGCCATTGGTATTATTCCGTATTTGTCCCAGTTGTCCCGTGAATTTACTAAATATAAGTTAAAACACGTTGCCAGGTTTGAAAGCGTGTATTCCATCCGCTTATATGAGCTGTTAGTGCAATGGAATTCTTCGGGTGAAAGGGAAATTGAAGTCGAGTGGCTAAAAAATCAGTTTCAGGTAAGGGATAAATATAGGCGCTTAGTGGATTTGAAAAAGCGGGTAATTGATCCGGCTGTGGAAGAAATTAATAAGCATTCGAATATATGGGTTGAATATGGTCAGCATAAAAGTGGGCGAACAGTTACTCACTTCCAGTTTAAGTTTGGCCTGAAAAGCCAACCGAAAGAAAGAAAACAGCTTACCGAGGAAGAAATAAAACGCCAGGCTAAGCCCGGAGAGACAAAGGCGGCTGTGATTGCCCGTTTGACTGGTACTTTAGTAGCTGATTTTGCTAAACCGGGTGAAACATTTGATCAGGCGATAGCAAGGAAAAAAAGCTTGGCTGAGGTAAAGAAGAAGTTGCGTTAGGTGATTGACGGTCGGGTATGTGCCACAACCCGCCGGTCGGATAGCTATCCAATTTCAATAATTAAGGCATCCTGTGACCCTGTCGACTGTCCGATATTCGGCGATTAAATTGACATTATCACTGCCTTACCCCGGACAGCAGACTTTCGCGCTTTTCACGTTAATAGCAGGTGAAAGTCACAAATCAGACATTCAACGCGCCGATGAGTAGGGTGGAAGTCCGTCCCATTGACTGGTAACCGCTTACCGATCCGCTTATTGTCTGCAATGCCTAAGCCAGAGTTCGGGCTTCTTCAAAAAGATATTCCTCTTAGTTTGGTAGCGCACAGAGAAATTTATCTAAAACAGTATCTTTTTAACAAAGCGATACTTAAATCGCGGCATTTTTGATGCAGCGGCTTATATCATTACTAATACCAAACTTGATTAAACCAGAGCAATGGTTATAGCCTTTTAAGGAAAAACAGGATCTTTGCATTAAAGTGGTATTGAAGCCCTTATGTCGGAATAGAGCCTGAGCATTAATCCCTGGTTAGCAATTTGTTATTCATATCAGGAGGCGTCATGGCCGATATACAGCATTTCCAACTCCCTTTGCTGAGCAAAAAATGAGTCAATGGCATTGCTCCAGGCCCTATTTTCATGCTGCTCATTCGATGTCGTCTCCTATATATGAGGTCAAGCTCTTCATCCAAATGGCGGAACCGTAGTTAATGGTTAACAGCTACGAACATTTCGTTTCGCCAAGCAAGCATAGGGAACCAACTAGAAAAGGGGAAAATCGATATGAATAAGATTGTTCAAAGAGTTATTAAATGTAAATTGATAATTATTGCGGCAACGACATTATCTGGCTGTCCTCTGACGGTAAACTTGAACGTTTCAACGGATAAGCCTATTGCTTTAGTTATCGATAAACCGATTGAGTTGAAACTTGGCGCCGACATTGCGGTTACTAAGCTGCCCCCGGTAAAAGTAGGCATCGCACACAGCAATACTCCCAGCACTGCCAAGAAGAAGTGAATAGCTGCTTTGTAGACCTCCAGTTCGCAGATTCTGGATTTGGGTGACTGGCAGGTTTGGAGAAACGCGACCGGCAGGAAGGTGTTGACTGCCACCAGCCAATGCCATAAAACCAAATCCAAAACTTAGTTTGCTTTGTTGTTCTTATAAAACTTGAAAAATTTTGCAGCAATCCCACTGTTCACCATTTCGCCAGAATACGGATCGCCGCTAACCGTCAGTTCCGGGTGCTCTTTTAACCAGGCGTAGAATTTACTCAGTATGCCTTTGGCTACCAATTGTTGATTAGTATAGTTGAACGTTTCGCAGAGCTTGGTTTTGATTCGGTACATGATTAAATCTATAGTCGTTATCGGACTACATTAATCTCCCCAAACCCCAGCTCAAACAACACCCCCGCCGCGGCATCCAGGCGCTTAAACACCCGCACCTGACCGCGTGCGGTCTCCAGCGTCGGGTTAAGCTTATGCTTTCCGGCAAGCGTGACTATCCAGCCGCCATCAAGATCGTATTGTTTTACGACCGGCGTCACTAAAACACCTGCTTGTAATAAAATTTCCGCTTCTTTAATATTCACTTTTGCGGCTACAAAAGGTAAACTACGTTATAACAAAAATGCAGTTTTGTATTACAAAAATGCTTCTATGAATTTGCGAACTCTGCTTATTGTATCCTTATTGTGGCCTTTGCAGGTAGTAGCCTGGGAGGACGATAAGGTTTTGTCTTTCATTAGCCAGGCAAACCCGATCATCCAGGCGCAGCGCAATGTCACCAAAGCCTACGCCAAGCCTGATTCTGTCACCTGGGCGCTACAAAATACTTCGCTCAGTGGGCGTTTGGGTTTCGGCGGCACTGACTTCAGGGATACCCCTTATACGGCTTATGGCGGTATCCAGATTAATATTCCGTTATCCTCGATCAAGGAAGACCGCGAACAAGCCTTGAAGCTAGTGGCTGAAGCCAAGGAAATCGATGATATGAGCACCAAGGTGATCATGGATATGGCGCAATTAAGAACACTGGATTCCGAGATTGCGGCCTCCGAGGTACGGCGAAAATTCCTCAAGGAAAAGGCCGCTTGGTTGAAAGAACGCATGGATGAAGGCTATTCGTCGGAAATGGACCAGCTCTGGATCATCGGCAGCAAACTGAACGACGAAGACGCGCTGATCGCCAAGGTGGACGTACTGGCTAAGACGCAGCGTTACAAATTGGCTAGATATGCCGGCACGGAATGGCAAACGCTGCTGGCTTACCTGGAAGGCAAAACTAAAACGTTAGGGGATGGCGATGGATGATATTGTTGGTTTAATGGGCCGTGATGAACTGGTTACCGATCTGGTGGCTGAAATCAAAAAAGGGAAGCACGTTATCCTGATAGGTCCGGTTGGTATTGGCAAATCTGCTGTGCTGCGGGCGGCGCTGGATAAACTCAGCGGTAATCTTGACTGGCTCATTAAATTGCACGATCACCAAGCCAAAGGCCAATTCGTCGAAATGGCCCGGCAAATGTTGGCTTTAGACTTGATAACCGCTAAAGAATTGGAATTGCCAGCCAAGTTTCACGGACTGCCAGGCTCTCAAGTTGACTGGAAGGAAGTCAAAAGCCAGGTCAACCGTATGAGTATGCGCGATTTGACCCAGGCAATCATACCGGCATTGGCCCGCTCTGAAAGCAAACCGGTGATTGCCGTTGATGATTTAACCTCTCTGACACCCACGCAAATGGCCTTCTGGCTGGCGATCTTCGATCATGCCCAGGTGATCGGCTGCGCTTCGGAGAAAAAAGCTCGTGTGCGCAAGCTGTGGTGGAAAATGAGGGAGATTGCCGTTAAGCCGTTGCCCCCTGATGTTATCCGCGAAATCGTGAAGAAGTATATTGCGGCGAAAGGCATTCTGATTGAGTCGCCGGATTTATATATAAGCCACGTCGTTAAACAGTCTGTCGGGGTGCCGCAGGCGATTTACGACATGCTCGACGAGTCCGGCAAGGAACGGATCATCGATAAGCGCAAGGTGCGGGAAATGCGGCATGAGGCGGGAATAAGCTATCTGGACTTTACGCCAATGGTGATGATACTTGGGGCGTTGATTGTCTCGATGCGCTATATCGGCATGGGCACCGGCGACAAGACACTATATATCATGGGCGGCATGGGGGCGGCGTTGTTTTTGACATTCCGGTTCTTTATTTTTAAAGGGGTAGGGCGATGAGTCAAAACGATATCGTTTTAGTTCCTTTATGTGAGGCAATACTTAACGACTTTTCCGCGTCCTATTGGTTAAAATTGGCACTCACCTCTGCGCTTGAGCGCGATCCAGTGGACGCTGTGGCCGATGCGGAGGCCTTGGTTAGGGCGCTGCGCGAGCACTGCGATGATGTAGTGGATACGGTTCATTATTGGAACTGTTTTGATATATAAATGGTACCGTTTTGATACCTATTTAACGCCATGTTAGCCGCCACTCACGCCGCCTTTTCAACCGCGCTTTACCTGGGCGGCGCTGCCGTTTTCGAGTATCAAACCGATCCGGTATCGTGGGGACTGGCTATGCTGTTCTCGCTGATGCCGGACATTGATTTGCCGGTCTCCAAAGTCGGACGGCCCCTGTTCTTTATTTCGGTGCCGCTGGAAAAGCGCTTCGGCCACCGCACGATTACCCATTCCATTATCGGCGTCGCCATTCTGGCGGCGCTGGCTTCGCCGCTGTATTTCACTTATCCGCTGTGCTTCTGGGCTGTTATCGGCGGCTACTGGTCGCATCTTCAAATTGACATGGCCAACATCCGGGGCGTGGATTTGTTCTGGCCGTCGCCGATCCGGGTGGTGATGCCGGGCAAGATCAAGTATCGGCTGGAAGTCGGCAGCAAAGCGGAAATGATCGTTTTATGCTCGATGCTGGTGTTCTGTGCGGGATTATACCCGATGAGCAGCTTAGGCTTGCGCGGCGGCCTGCATCAAATCTTGAAAGACTTCGATATTTCCTATGATGAATACGTCGAAGTGCAGGGTCTGAACTGGCATACGCTGGAACTGAAAGCCATCGACAACCTGACCCTGGAGCATATCGAATGCAACTGCCCGATACTCGGTGCCTGGCAAAATGGCCTGATCATCGAATTCAACGGCAAGGCCCGGTCTGTGGGCAAGAGCCAGATGCACCATAACCTGTACCCGGTCGATGCCGTGCTGATCAAGGGCGAGCCGTTGCGGGTAATCTCGCAGCGCGTGGACATGAAAGGCCGCTCGTTGCGCTGGCTGGTGGACAACCTGAAAGCCAATCATGGTTATTATCTGCTGGGCGAGCTGTTTGTGGATGCCGATAAGCTGGTCAATGTCAGCCAGATAGAGACCTATCATCCGGTGATTTGGGGCGGCGATACCGTTAAGCTGCATTATGCAAAGGCGGAGGATTTGCGCGAGTACCTGAATCTGGTGGCGATCCGGGGCGAGGTGGTGGTGCAATTCTGGCTTAGGCCTGGGGATGACGCGGTGGAATTGGAGTTAAAACATAATGAACGTATCTCTGAAATGCCAGATATATTGGAGCTCAATATGAAATGATTCACTAATAAAATGAAATATTTCATATTAAATGCTTTACTTATAGAAATATTTCTTTATTATTGTATTGTATTTTCAATTGGAGCCACTCATGATCGAGCAAGAAATCAACGTAAGTCACAATGAGTTAGGTCGCTATCTCATGCAGGTACGTGATCGAGCAAACTTAACGCAAGCAGAATTGGCAAAACGTGTTTCATTAAGCCCTGCCGTGTTATCAAGAATCGAAAGCGGTGACCGCCAAGTCACGATGCAGGAAGTTCAGGATATTCTTATTCAAATAGGTAGTCCGGAAGCCGCAGAGCTTTCCGATTCGCTTCAACGCACATGGAAAGTGTTGCCAAGACCAAGCCTAAATCATCTTGACCAAGGGTTACTTTGGGAAGCCGACCAAATTGCATACGAATTAGTAGAGCTTCGTGATCAGCCAGAAACTCCGCATGCTTTTGAACGTCGTCTCTCTGAATATATCGAAGAGTTAACGCGTAGCGCTAATTTACTTTTGAAACGTGATCATCAAATTGCCTTTATAGGAAGCATAGGCGTTGGTAAGTCAACAGCTATTTGCCGCATGACAGGGCTTGAAACAACCAAAGAGGATGGTTCCCTGGTTCCCGTGCTTGAGGTCGGTGGCGGTGGCATTACGGTATGCGAAGTCCACTTGCGGACAGGGCCTGAATATGGGCTGCTTACAGAGCCTCGTAGCGACGACGAGATTCGGATGGATGTCGCGGATTTGGCTGATTATGTCCTTAAAGGCAACCTACAATCCGAAGATGATGGATCGGCTGCAACCGAATCACAGGGTATTTCGAAGGAAGTATCGAGAGCGTTACGTAATATGGCAGGACTTGCAGTACAGCGTCCGCGAGGTCCAGATGGAAAGCGCACGACTATTGATCCAGCGAAATCATTAGCGGAACAGTTTCCGTCTCCGCGTGAGTTTATCGTTGAGGTGCTCAGTAGAATGGAACTACATCGTCGAGACCGCCGCGATATTTGGTATGACAGCGCCTCTGGCAAGGCCCCAAAAGCTTGGTTACGTGATACTTTTGCAGCCATTAACAATGGTCGTCATCCAGAGTTTACGCTTCCTAAGCGAATTGAGGTGGTTGTACCAGATCAGCTATTTAAAACTTCTGATCTAACGATTCGTATTATTGACACCAAAGGAATTGATCGCACAGCAGCCCGCGAGGATATAGAGATACATTTCGATGATCCTCATACGCTCGCAGTACTGTGTTCAGCTTTCAATAATGCTCCAGCTGCCGAAGCTAGGCTTTTATTAGAACGAGCTAAGGACGCAGGTATTCGTAGTTTGGAAACCAATGCCGCTTTACTGGTACTACCACGTCCTGGCGAAGCTCTCGCCATGAAGGATGATGCAACGAGTACACCGGTGGAAAGCGCCGAAGAGGGTTACGAACTTAAAGCTGAGCAAGTGGAATTAGCGTTGCAACCCATAGCTCTGCAAAATATCGCCATAGGTTTTTACAATGCCAATGAAGATTCAGTAAACCAAGCCCAGGAATTCTTGATTAACCGTTTGAATAATGCCCGAGAGGCGTTCCGCCTTCGCATTCAGGATGCAACGAACGGAGCTCGGAATCTCCTTAATAATCATGGGGAGGAGCGTATCAGGGCGGTACAACGCGATGCAGGTGAAACCTTGTTGACATGGGCAACTCAAAATAAAAAAGTGCCTCCAGTTCGAGCTCATATACAGGAAAGCCTGTTAGAACAAATTCAGATTGCCTATGCCTCTACAGTCAGAGCAACCGTCAATCGGGAAGGAGAATGGAGCAATCTGAGCTACTCTTATCTTATTGGCTATGGAGCAAGGCGAATTGTGGTTCACGCTCTTGCAAAAGCTGTAGAGGAATTTATCGGCCACTGTAAAATTATGGCTGCCACGCCAAGATATTCCGAAGCAGTCGATCTTATTACTCAAACCCAACGGGTTTTAACGGATTCTTACGAGGAATTGCTTCGTAAAGCACAATTGATGGGTCAAACTGTATTTAGGGATGCTCTTAAAAATGATCCAGAATTCTGGCAAAAATGTATGGCCGAATGGGGACAAGGGCCTGGATATAAAGCTCGCGTAGCTGAACACAATCAAAGATGGTTCGCCGCCGAAACCAGGAATCAACTTGAAGAGCAGCTGAAGGCGCTTATTGAACGAGAATGGTCACGCGTACTTGATAGTGTAACCGAGCTACTTGAACCAATAGCATAACATGTAGATTATATTCCTGAGATCGGGCACATGATGTTTCTGTGTCCGACATTATTCTCAACCCGTCATCACCTCGACTAACTCCCGCCAATCCGTTGTATAGCGCTGTGAAACACGTTCCGCTTTCGGTTGCCAGGACTTATCAAGACCGGTTGCCGCCACTGATATAGCCTTCGGAAAACGCCGGTTGATCTGATCGACAGCCTTCATTAACGGGCAATTATCCGCCGATAGGCCGTTTTTATAAAAATCGAACAGCTCAAGCTGGCCTGGCGATGATTCAGGCTGAATATGACTCAATTGAACGCCGCATTTTTGATAGTTGTAGCCTGGCCTGAATATCTCTTTTAGCATTCTGTTGGCGGTGCCGATGATAGCGCGGGTGTCCTGGGTTGCAGTCGCAAGCTTGATGCCGGCCGCCCGCTGATATTGCGGTTCATGCGGGTTAAACGGGCTGGTCCTGATGAAAATCGTAATGCAGCCGGTTACCGAATTCTGGCATCTGAGCTTTTCGGCGGCCCGGCTGCAAAACTCGGCCAGGGCTTGCGATACTTCGCTGTACTCGGTCAAGCGGCGGCTGAAACTGCGGGAGCAGACAATCTGCTGCTTGTCCGGCGCAATTTCTTCCAGTTCCAGACAGGGAATGCCGTTCAGTTCCAGCACGGTTCTGGCCACCACAACATTAAACTGTGGTTGAATGCGTTTACCGGGTTGAGCCGCCAAGTCCCAAACGGTATGGATGCCGAGCCGGTTTAGCTTTGCGGCTGTGCGCGAGCCTATGCCCCACACCTCATTGACCGGCACGATCTTCATCAGCTTTTCGCGGCGCACCGGGTCCGACAAGTCCAGTACGCCCCCGGTCCGCTTCCATTTCTTGGCGGCGAAATTCGCCAGTTTGGCGAGTGTTTTGGTGGGCCCCATGCCGACGCATACCGGAATGCCGGTGTCACGGAATATGGCCTTTCTGATGAGCTGGCCATAAGCAATAGTGTCTTTCTGGCAGAGATAAACGCCGGTCAAATCCAGAAAAGCCTCGTCGATAGAATAGACCTCCAGGATGGGTCCGAATTCTTCTAGCGTGGACATAACTCTGGCTGACAAGTCACCATATAACGAATAATTGGATGAAAACAGCTGGATCTGATGCTGATTGACCAATTGCTGAATCTGAAAAAGCGGCACGCCCATTTTTACCCCCAAGTCTTTAACTTCCTGGCTGCGGGCAACGATACAGCCATCATTATTGCTGAGTACGGCTACCGGTTTGCCGATCAGGTCAGGACGGAAGACGCGCTCGCAGCTCACGTAGAAATTGTTGCAATCGACCAGGGCCAGTAGGGGTTGCATTACACGGAATGGATGACGCAGGTCACGACGCCCCAGATGATCATGTCCAGGTCTTCATGAATCAGAATATCCGGATAAGCGGGGTTTTCAGCTTTAAGCTGCCATTGCTCGTTATGGCGTTCGAGGCGCTTTACTGTCAGCTCGCCGTTCAACGCACAAATGACGATCTTCCCCGGCATGGGTTCGATCGAACGGTCCACGACCAGAATATCATTGGGATGAATGCCGGCGCCCAGCATGGATTGACCTTGCGCCCGCACAAAAAAAGTCGCCGCCGGCTTTTGTATCAGCAGCTCATTTAAATCCAGGGTTTTCTCAATGTAATCATCGGCAGGCGACGGAAA
>JAQUOU010000053.1 GCA_028716975.1 Methylobacter sp.
AAAGCAGAGAGTTCCCGAGGGATTTGCTTCAGACCGAGAAACATAGTTTGCCAATTCTTCATACCCCCTCCCAAAAACTGGGCAGGATACACACTCTCAAGAAGAATTAGAATTCGATTAAACTATCGGGGCTTAGAATCGCAAGACACCGGAATTACCGGTTAATCCTACCGTGCATTATTGTATTGAAAACAAGAGAACCCCATACCGGCATCCTGGAACTGATTGATATCAACCTGGGTGAACGGCTAACCGAGTATCTGGACTTCATGCAACAAGCCGGTCAGCTGTGCACCCGATTCTTTACCAAAGATCATGTGGAAACCCTCGGCTATTACTCCAAGACACTGTTTTACGATGAGACCGCTGTAGCCTCCATACTACGGAGTATGAAAGGTCCTGTGGCCAGTGATCCGGAGCGGATTGCCCAGTGGGTCACTGCCTATTGCCGGAAACAACACATCGCGTTAAGTGATAAACAAGCCGAAGCCGTTAACGGCATCGTGCAACAGCGTTTTTCCATACTGACGGGCGGGCCCGGCTGCGGTAAAACCACAACGACCTTAGTGATCGTGCGTTTACTGGAGGCCATGAACAAGACCGTGCTACTGGCGGCGCCGACGGGACGGGCTTCCCAGCGGATGAGCGAGGTGATCGGCCGGGAAGCTAAAACCCTTCATCGGCTGCTGGCATGGCAGGGCGGTGAGTTCCAGAGGAATGCAGCGTCCCCGTTAACCACCGATTTTTTGATGGTTGATGAGTGCTCGATGCTGGATATCAGTTTAACGGCGTCCTTATTAAAAGCGCTACCGCCTGACTGCCAGGTGCTGTTTATCGGCGATCCGGATCAATTGCCGGCGGTCGGTGCCGGCAATGTCCTCAAGGATATGATGGCTTCCGAAGTAATCCCCTGTTTTCGATTAACGCAGGTTTTCCGTCAGGCGCAAGCCTCCTTGATCATCCGCTACGCGCATCAGATCAACCAAGGACAAACGCCTGCCATTGAGTCGCCATTTAAACATCCTGAGCTCTGGAAACAGCATGCGGATTGTTTATTCATTGATTCGGATGAAGCGACGCAAGCGCAACTGGCTTTTATTACTCGTGTGAAACGGCATTTCAATTGGAAAACCCAGGAGTTGGAGAAGCTGGTTGCCGATCAGGGCGCTCAGTCCCCCTTTGAGTACAGAATAGAGGAGGCCATCCAGTCTGCCTATGACGTGGACTTCGTGATCCCTGATCACTTCAGCCATGTGGATATTGCGCAGTTAACCCAAACGGAAGCCCAGGTGGATGCGCTGAAAGCGGTCGTCAAGAACATCCATCCCTGGTCTTCCCTGCATTATGGCCTGTCTGCCGTTGATACCGTGGTTAAGCTCTATCTGGAGTGGATTCCCAGCTACCACGGACAAGAGACAGAAATCCAGATTTTAACCCCCATGACCCGGGGCAGCTTAGGATCTGCCCATCTCAATCAGGTGATTCAGGCCAAAGCCAACCCGCCCGCGGAAAACAAGCGGCAATTGACCGTGGGGGAAC
Source organism: Methylobacter sp. (assembly GCA_028716975.1). Lineage (GTDB taxonomy): Bacteria > Pseudomonadota > Gammaproteobacteria > Methylococcales > Methylomonadaceae > Methylobacter_B. Next base: position 1,540 of record JAQUOU010000053.1, read on the forward strand.
GGCTATTCCGGGAAGGGGATCGGGTGATTCACCGTCGCAATAATTACGATCTGAATGTCTTCAATGGCGATATTGGCAAAATCGTGACCCTAGATACGGAGGAACTGACCGCGACAGTGACTTTTTATCCCGATCACCGGGAAGTCCATTATAAAAAAGAAGCTATCATGGAGCTTGACCTGGCGTATGCGATTACCATTCATAAGTCTCAGGGCAGCGAATTTAAAGCGGTAATTATTCCCATACTAACCCAGCATTTCAAGATGCTGTATCGTAATCTGGTTTATACGGGATTAACCCGGGCCAAGACCTTGGCGGTCTTCGTCGGCACCCGGAAAGCCTTGGCCATGGCGAGTCGCCAGCAGGATGTCAGTCAAAGGCAGACCGCGTTAGAGGCCTTGCTTAAGGCGTAAGTCATTGAGTCAAGAGGCCTCCAACAGGTTGAGTTTAGCCTAACAAGACCGGCTGCTTGATGCATACGACGGCCACACGCTATTCAAGCTGATTGTTTTTTTATAAGAGGAGATGGGTATGAAAGCCCCCAAAACGACCGCTGGGTCTATTATAATAAAGTTTCCTAAAGAACAGCCCGCCTTGATAGCGTTTATCCGGTTGTGGTGATGAGGGGATTTCCGGTTTGCCTGGGAACGAAACGCAGGAACGGGTTAACCGGCGGTTTTAGAAGAATGGCTAGTGACGGGTAACGGCTTGCATATGGCAGTGACGAAAGCTGATTTTACAGCGTCGTTGTGTGAGAAAATCGGCTTGAATCAGCGCGAAGCGAACGAGTTGGTTAATCTCTTCTTTGAAGCCCTCAAAGACACTTTAGCGCGGAGTGAGGCCGTTAAATTGTCAGGGTTCGGCAACTTTAGCCTGCGTGACAAACGCCCTCGTCGGGGGCGCAACCCAAAAACCGGCGAGGATGCCCTTGTCACCGCCCTGCGGGTAGTGACCTTTAAGGCGGGCAATCTCCCTAAAGAGCGGGTAGACAATCATCTCACCGGCCAGCCACTGAGTGACTCCGCGTGTGATGTCCTTATTAACGATTAAGGAGAGCCGGTGGACACTTACCAACATATATTGACGTCAGTCGATTACTCGCCTCATGGCCGCCGCGTTGTCGAGAAAGCCCGGCAACTGGCCCGTATTCATCAGGCCCAGCTGAGTCTGCTGCATGTGCTGGATAACATACCTATGCCGCAAATGCCCTACGGCACCGTTATTCCCCTGGATCAGCCAACGGATAATGTGTTACTGGCAGCCGAAAAAACCCAACTGATCAAGCTGGGTAAAGAAGGGGAGATTGATCACGACCACTGTTGGCTGGTTTGGGGGGCGCCCAAAAACGACATTACTCTGTTTGCCGATAACAATGGGGTCGATTTGATTGTCGTCGGCTCGCACGGCCGGCACGGTATCGCCTCGCTGCTGGGATCCACTGCCAATGCCGTGTTGCACCATGCCCACTGCGATGTCCTTGCGGTTCGCTTGAAAGACTGAGGGCGAAGTGTTCTATTCAGGCGGTTTAATTTAGACTTAACCCTGACAGTGACTAGCTTTTTGGAGTAACCAAGCGGTCTCCGTTGATGCCATTTTCCCCTTCAATCCACCCACGATAGGCTGGCTTTCAACAGGCTTCATGGGGTAAGTAGCGCCATAGTGTTGCTTCACTTCGTCCTCGTTGACTCAAAACGGTGGGCCATCTATAAACTGTTGGTTGTATTCATAAGTGATCAGCAACTGCGGCGCTGCGGCGGTTATGTTCATCAGGTGCGATGTATAGTGCTTTCGTATGCCTGCAGGCAAGGCAACAAAAGCGGCGCGATCATATAAAGAATGGCAGACAGGAGAAGCCAGTGATGACGCGTATTTATCTGGAACGGCACGATCCGGATCAGAACCTGCACCGGTTCTATTACTTGCATGTGACGCCCGGCCTGTTCGATGATTGGTCGCTGGTTAGGGAGTGGGGCCGAGTGGGCTCACCCGGTACGGTGCGCAAAGACTGGTTTGATACGGAAGGAGAAGCGCTGGCCGCGAGGCAACTATTAGTGGATGCCAAGCGTAAAAAAGGCTATCGAACGCTCGTGTAAGCGAATGGCTCCTCTATATATAAGGTATAAGAGGTGACGTTGACAAGCTAATCACCCAGGCATCTATAAGTCGCCCGCCCCTCTCTCCTAAACGGCTGGTACTAGCAGACTGAACGGGTTATTGCCTGTTAATACCCCCTGAGCCCAGCCATACCCAGCAAAATCGCCAAATGAGATGGAACTCTATAGGGCTACCTGATTGATGCGGGAACGTGAAAAAACGCCAACCATGAAAAGTCCTGCGATCATCAGGGGGAACGTTTGTGGTAAGGGCATGGGAGCCGGAGTTCCGCCGATGCTGCAATTCGGGCCGCAACTTAGCCGTTCAACTCGCTCATTTTGTGATAGAAACAGCGTACCGTTAGTGGTATCTGCCGATACAAAATCACCGCGAGTACCCCCGTTAGCGATGATAATGAATTGCTGGGGATCCCCGTTGGCTTTAGTGGGGTCAAGAAGGCCCACGGTGCCATCGTTGTTGTTGACCACCACCTTTCCATCAAGAGGACCGCCGCTAATGACACCCGCGCCGTCTGGAGCGTGGCCGGTGAAATAGGTGTGCAGCAGAGCTCCCGTTGCAAGATCATAGGACTGTATAGTGCCCCCATTCTCGACATAGGCCGTCGTGCCATCGGGTAAGAGTGACACACCGTCTGGAAACAGATTGGCGACGATAGTCTTATAGCTTCCCGCCACAGGATCAATATCTACCAAGCCGACATTGGCGGAGGCAATGAGGTGTCCGTTAACGGGATTGCCCCACATCCCAAGATAGCCTCGCAAGCCTGCGGTGGATAAGTTTGCGAGGGCGCTGAAGGAGCCGTCGCTAGCGAAGGTTGAGTAGGTGCCACCGAATAACTGCGCGCCGTAGACCTTGCTACCCGCCGTTGCCATAGCCCAGTTGCAATTGCCCGTCTGGCAGGCATAGGAAGTGGTGGAAACAGCACTGCTAAGCGTTTGATTATCGACATCATTGAAGACATAGATTTTCCCGTCCCCGGAACTGCCCGTGATGATTTTGCCGTCGGAGGCGATGCCTTGTGCCAAGGGACCGTAGCCGCCTCCAAAATTGTACCCGCTCACGAAGGTCGACAACGTAAAGCCGGCATCTACGCCGGCGGAGGTTAAGGCTAGCGAAGCTTGGGTAATTGGCGATGCTACGGCCGCTGCAAATATTAATGGGAATACCAGGTATTTCATGTCAGCTCCTTGGAAAATGAATAATATTCCGGTGTTTGCGCAACCTCTGCAAATGACTGTCCCGGGTGGTACAACAAGTGAATAGCTATAGGTTGATACTATTACATAACCTACTAAAGCTTATCAATAATATTTTTAAAACCTTGTTTTCTAGGGGGTACCACCTAGCCATCAAAAGCGCCATTTGATTTAAAAGCTGCATGAATTTGTTGCTAACAAGCGATGTAAATTAATATAGTGCGCAATTACTGATTGATTTCATTTTTGTATGGTCTTCTTTATTTTCAGATAACTTTATCTTTTCTAGGGGATCATCAATGATAACCGTTTTAATAGTTAGATATTTTCCATAAATGAGAAAACAGCATCACAAAATCTTGAGATTACAAAATTCAAGAGCTAATAATCACGATAGCAAGTTATCTGTTTTTCCAAAGATAATATCAAGCGGGGAGTCGCTATTTTTGCGAAAGCTTTTATGGGCATCCCTGCCCAACAAGCGGCAAAAATCACGCGACCGCTCATGCCTGCGGCGGCCCCAGCCGTCCTGCTTCACTCGTTGGATACCCAACCAGGGGTATCCAACATCGTTCTCGCAATGACTCGACGCGATGTCGTAATGCTTTGCAATTCCACTCCGCAAACAGCGCTCCGTGGAATCGCCCAGCCCTATCGCTTCTGGGGACTACTCGACTCCTGTCTCGCAGCGAGGGATTGCCAAGACATTCGGTAAGAGCGTAGCCTCAAGCGGCCATGCACAACTTCGTTTAATGCTTTCGTATAAGAGTCGTGCAGGCGATACGAGCTATATCGAAGTTGCTTCCAAAAATTCCAGCAGGACTTGTTCAGCTTGCGGGAGTCTAACCGGCCCCGCAGGACTGGCAGGACTGTCGGTTAGGGATTGGGAATGTTTGGCGTGTGGAACGCCTTAGTTTTATGCTTGCCTAATATTCTAATTTATCAAACACACTTATATAGGAGCAGTGCGGATGAATGATATGATCGATGAAGAGGATGATGACTTAAAATTCTCCGATGAGAGTGAAGGGGAGGACAAGGAAGAAGTCATAGATGGGATTCCTAAAGAACAGCGCGTTCTTAGAACTCAGGCCTATGATAAAAGCATAAGTGATATTATCGGGATGATTAAAGAGAAAGACATCACTCTCAATCCAGAATATCAGCGAAATTATGTATGGGATAATAAGAAAGCATCCCTTTTGGTAGAATCGATTCTGCTGAATGTCCCCATTCCTGTGGTTTACGTGGCAGAGGCTGAGGATAATAGCTGGACGGTCGTGGACGGCCTTCAACGGTTAAATAGCTTGCGGCGTTTCTTTGATAATGAATTCAAGCTGCGTGGTCTTGAAGTGCTGCCAGAACTTAATGGCATTCAATACAGCACGCTAAATCCGAAGGCAGCGCGCATTATTAAAAACGGCATTCTTCGGGTAATTTTGATTTTTAAAGAGTCACATCCAGAAATTAAATACGACATATTTATGCGCTTGAATCGTGGCGCAATAAAACTCACTGAGCAAGAGTTAAGAAACTGTCTATATCGTGGAAAATTAAACGACTTATTGATGGAGCTGAGAAAGAATAAAGCATTCCTTGGGTTAATTGGTCTTACTGAACCACATAAAAGAATGGCGGATGCCGAGCTTATTCTCAGGTATTTCGCTTTCACTACAAATTACAATCAAAGTTTAGGGCAAGTTGTGAACTACTCAGGAAAAGTAAAAAACACCCTGAATCGTTATTGCGACCAACTCGAGAAAATGACTGATAGTGACGTTGCCAGACTAACGAGCAAATTCAAAGATACTGTCGAAAAAATTCAGTTAACTCTAGGGAATACAGCGTTCCAACGCATAAACAAAGACAATACAACAGATGGGCGGCTTAACCGCGCCATTATGGATTGCGTTATGCTCAGTTTTGAGCGTCATGAGAAACAAAAATTGGTGGATAATAAAGACAAGATACGTTCTCTTCTCCGCGATCTACCAATCAATGATCAAGGATTTAGCGATGCTATAAGCTATGGAACTGCTGATAAGAAGCGTTTGGAATATCGCCTTAACACATGGCACAAAAACCTGACTTCATTATTAGGTTGAGTGCTTCTGATGATTATATATCAAGCCACAATTGATTTTCATTCCTCTTTAGAAGAGGTTGATACCTTGCTTGCTTTAGCAGAAGCTGATGATAGTGAAACGAGATATAAGGTTCTGCTAAAGTCTGCACTCATTTTGTTGGCAGGAAAGTTTGAGGCTTTTGCAGAAGACATTGCTGAAGAATATTTATTTAGTCTAAATGAGCTGAAGCCACTAGCTAAAGAAGTGCCTCTTCCTATAAAAATACACCACACCTTAAAAGCAATAAAATTGGCAGATAAGTTTCGTCATAAAGATAGAATTCAAGACGGTGAAAAAATTTTCACAGAAATTGCTATGCTATGGTCATCTGATTTGCATGCTCCAAAATTAAATGTTGATTGTTGTTTTTCATACGGCAGTCACGGCGAAGACGAACTAAGAAAACTTTTCTGGAACGTTGGGATAGAAAACGTTTTTGAATATGTTGTATTAGAGAAAAATCAAGACTCCTTATTAGACACGGTCGAAAATGATCTCGATAAAGTTAAGATCGATTTTAAAGGGACCTTTAACTCAATAACCAACATAAGGAATAATATTATTCATCAAGACGCGACACCCAATCTTACTATTCCACAGATAAAAGATTACCGATATTTAATGCAGAATTTTTCGACAGTTCTGGAGGCAAAACTTCAAAATACAATACAAGTCATTTCAGAAGCCTGTAATTCTACTAGTACCTAAAACTTAAAATATACCGGATAATTCCCCGTTTTTTTGATTGGACAAGCACGACGCATGGCCCGCCCGTTATCCCCGCTAACGCTAACTACTGAACAACGAGAACTCCTGGAAACAATCACACGCTGCCGAGAGGTTCCTTACAGCCTGATACAACGCGTCCGCATTGTGTTGTCAGCCAGCGCCGGCTGTAACAACAAGACGATCGGGCAAGACACCGGACAGTGTGAGGACACGGTTGGCCTTTGGCGGAAACGTTGGTTAGAGGGCTGTGCCGACTTAGAAAAGCGAGCAGGCCAGCCAAAATTATTGCGCGAGGCGATTAGGGGGTCTGAAGTCCAGTGGTACGAAAACGTACGCTAAGCAAAGTTATTGGCTTTTATACCCAAAAAACATAGTTAAAACTGTCTCTTAAATCGATTAATAGACGAATTGTCTATTAATGTGGTGAAAAACGATTTTGTAGACATGATTTCTTAGTGCAATTTTCGTGTTCATAAACTTGTGATATTTTAGATACTTATAAAGTTTGTCAACTTATTTTAGATGCTAACGTACGTTTCCGTACCACTGGACGTCAACCCCCTATTTGACAGCCTTAAGAAATTAGGTTAATAAGTGAGTTAAATCTTATCTGAAGTTTCCCGTTATTAGATAAACACGCACACGCATTAAAAAATGCCTCTACAGGTCCAGCTACCCTATAAAAACTGGGAAAATTTCAGATAATAATACAAAGATACGATAATTCAACAAAGGGGAATCTTATGAAATTGCCGAGAGCTTTCTTGCAGCAGACCGTCCATCGGAACATAACGTTTTATTCTGTAGTGGGATTAACTATCTTAATTGCCACTATAAATACCACCTATGCCTCCACATTTTACATTGATCAATTTTCGGTTAGCAGACAAGGCTTCCCCACTTTCTCTGATACGTTTAATACCGGTAACCCTCCCCCGGCTGGTCCGTTGGGTGAACAGAATGCTTACATTACCACCCCTGGCGCTTTTCCTGCTGGATCTGAATCGTCCGGAAAATTGACAATGGACCCGATTGCGAATGGCGTGCCTTCATTCAATGGCGGCCTTGCAGTGGGAGCTACGTTGAACCAGAGTATTTCAGCGCTATCGCCATTTTCAATCAATGGAGTGTTTGAGTATGGTGCTAACAGCCGAGCGATCTCTTCGTTGATGGGGGTGGACGCTTTTGAAATCAATTATATCGGCACTAATCCCACGCCCACCGGAAATCTAATTTATGCCTTGCTGGGCTATGATGCATTAACCGGACAGCAATATGTCGCAGCAGCGGAGGCCAATTACTTACAAAATGTTTTTACGCCATTGAATATCACACCGGTTTCACCTGTAGGTAGCGATCAAGTGGTCTTGTCCTTGTCTAGCACGGGTTCAGGCGCTATCGATGCCGCTTATCAATACTTCGATGGCACTACGCCGATCGGAACGGCTTCCACGTTTTATACCTATGGTGCGGCTACACCGTTTTATGATCCAGGCTTTACCGTAGGGGCAACCGTACCCGTACCGCCCAGCTATACGTTAATGCTCCTGGGTATGAGTCTATTTGGGTTTATAACCTATGGCAGGCAACGGACGGGTTGAATACCAGATCGTTTTCACGGCTACTAGTAAACGTCGCCGTCCGTGCGTTGAAACGATGGCCCTCAGTTAAAATTTATGGGCTATCCTATAGTTCCGGGTAGGTGGGTTATTGCTTTGACAAAGAGGCTATAGCTCACGCGCTGTCGGGTTTAAGAGGGATGAAAAACACTAATCTATTAGTAAGGTTAAGCGCGAGAGCTTGCCGGGTGTTGAAAATCAGTAACAAACAGGCTTAAATGACCAGGCTGCACTCTCGTATCGACCTGGCCGACTGCCAGAACGACAGCTGCGAGGATTTAAATCGCCACAACAAGCTCAGAGGCTTGTATGAGTTAACGCATAGATTACAGGCACTTATTGACGCTGAAAGGAGCGTCCCGAGGCCTGGGTGGTCATAAGTAAATAGATATTGTGGAGAAAAATTCATGCTCTTACCTCTTCTGTTTGATCAGTTATCCGATTATATTGCCGCTGCGGCCGGATTGGGTACAACCGCCTATGCGCTGGTTGACGGGAGTAAGGCGTTTTGGGGCGGTGTCTCCAATTGCGGATTCGGTGCTATCGAACGCGAGGTGAAGCGATTTTTCCCCGACGATATCAGGCATCAAGCCTCTGATGAGCCGCTGAGTTTAGTCATGGTAGTGGGTACGCTACGGGCCAACTGGCTCAATGGGACGACTCTGGCGGATCAAATGGCTATTGCCAAATCTCTGATTAAGCTACGCCTGAATGAGGCCACGGCAGCATACCTTGCCAAGGCGACGGGAGTGGATGAACAGGGGCTTGTCATCATCGCCGAAAAGATAGCTTCCGGAGAAACTCTGACCCCAGACGAAAATGATCTTTATGGACGCTTTGACTTGCTGTTGACAGCCCTCTTGGATAAAGGGTACCAGCGCGCAGACCAGATTTATCGTAATAGCGCCAAGGCTTGGTCGATTGTCGTCTCAGTGGTGCTCGCTATCGTGGGCGTATGGGTAGTCTACGGTTCTTTCGAGCACATCGGCGGAGCCATTCTGGTGGGATTAGCCGCTACGCCGATCGCACCGGTCGCCAAAGATTTAACCAGTGCCCTTTCAGCCGGGGTTAAAGTGGCCCAGGCACTACGTAAATAAGTGATTAATCATGACTTGGTTTCTCGATCTACGTGCAAACAATCACGGTGGTCCGCCTGCTCGCGAGGTGATGGTAAGAGAAAGTACTAACAAGCGCTACGAATATCGCACTATCCGCGATTTGATCACAGCCATACGCGGAAAGAATGTGCTCTTCGGCACGCATGGTTTCAACGTCAACCGTCAACATGGCATTGACAGCTTGGAAAATTGGGGAAATCTGTTGGCTTTAGGCGATAGTGCCCTCTTTATCGGTATCTTATGGGCTGGTGATTCACGCTGGGTGCCCGTTCTGGATTACCCGTTTGAAGGTAACGAGGCCATTACCAGCGCTCACTTGCTGGCGCCCTTTCTAGATGGCTATTTCACCGAAGCGGTCAGTTTATCGTTCGCGTCGCATAGTTTAGGTGCCCGGCTGGTTCTGGAAACCATTCATCGGTTGCGCCGTTCGGTAAAACGCCTGACTTTGATGGCCGGCGCGATCGAGGATAACTGTTTAAACAAAGAGTATAAGGAAGCAGCCGCAAAGGTAGCTGAGATTTCTGTGTTAGCATCTCACCGCGATGACGTACTGAAACTGGCCTTTCCGGTCGCCAATCCAGTGGCCAACATTATTTCCAGGGAGCACCCTTACTGGCAGGGCGCCTTGGGTTACGATGGGCCGAACACGCCATACTCTCCTAATATCCGCGCCGGCTGGCAGATACCGGATCAGTGGGACTATGGCCATGGGGATTATCTTGGCGGCAGGCCACCTGCTTTGGCACCGCCTGTTACTATACCACAGCCAACAAGCCCGCTCCTGAGTTCAAAACCGGCTTGGTCGGCGGGGTTTGTATCTACTCGTTTTTTGCCATTGGCCACCGTTTTAACAGTTCATCGGTAATTATTTATAAAATGAACTTTGAAGTCTTGAAACCGAGTCGTTAGCCTACTTCTTGATACAGGCGCCAGCTCGGATCGCATTACAAAGCCCTACTTATCGAGGTAGAACAGCCAGTTACCCGACTGCCCCCTCACAGATCCCTGCGTGCGGAATTACCGCACAGGGCTCTTCAAAACTGCTCGCTTTGCACACGGCTTTCTTAAAATTCTTAGAGAGCATGAAGTATGCGTGGTTTGGCTATTCTAAAGTGCTTAATTAGCGCTCCAAAGCCTGTCCAGTTGTAGCTCCTTCGCTGACTGCGTCGGTTAAGCCATTTGAAAAGTAGTCCTATAACTCGAAACACGAAATCATTGAGACTTTGAAAATTCCCAGTCACTCCATAGTAGTTATAGTAGCCAATTAGTTTTCTATTCAGCTTTTCAAAGAGTATTTTCTTCGGCAGACCACAATTCTTCTGAAACCATACTTTGAAATTTGCTATTGAAGTCCTAAGTTTATTTCGTGATGTGCGTCGTTTTAAAACCGGATAACTCCACCGATTAACACACCAGCGAAACTCAAATCCCAGAAAATCAAATTTCGACTTCAACCATGTTTTGCGATTACTAAACTCAATAATCTGAGTCTTGTCTTCGGCAACTTCAAGGCCAAAACGAGCTAATCTCTGAATTAACGCTTTGTAAAAGCGTTGCGCATCTTTTTCATATTGAAACGCGCAGACAAAATCATCCGCAAATCGGCATAAATAAATACGCCCCACGCAATGTGCCCGCACTATTTCATCAAACCATACATCCAAGACATTATGAAGATAGATATTAGCTAAAATTGGTGAAACACTTCCCCCTTGTGGAGTTCCCATCAAGGGATGTAACACCTGACCATCTGTTTCCAATATGCCTGCTTTCAACCATTTCCGAATAAGTTTTAAGAAAGGTTTGTCATCTATTCGCTTGGCCAACATGTCCATTAACAAATCATGGTTTATAGCATTGAAGAAGCCTTTAATATCAGCTTCTACCACGACATGATACTTTCCTGAGTTCAGTTCGCCCGTTAAGTCTTTAATGGCTTTATGAGCGCTTGTTCCAGGTCGGTATCCATAACTACAGGACAAAAAGTCTTGCTCATAGATGGCTTCCAATATTTTCGCTACTGCAAGTTGCAGTAGCTTGTCCGCAATGGCCGGTATCCCTAATGGGCTAACCGTAAGGATTCCTTCGTAAATGCGTAAAGTCGCCCTGAAACCCGCATCACGCCTAGACTTCAAACATAACTCCGTAGTCCACGGGTAGTGGATATCGCTCCCTTAGATCGAATAGCCCAA
>JAQUOU010000054.1 GCA_028716975.1 Methylobacter sp.
GGCCGGGCGCAAAACCGCCGGGTCGTCCTGGTCTGGACGGGTATGGATAAATAACCCCTTAACCAAGCTCTTAAAAGCACCCAGGCTCTGACCGTGTTAATAAAAACCCGCTTCTTGGCGGGTTTTTTATGCTGTTAAATATATGCTATTAATTAAAAACAGCATTTTTATGTACGGCATCGTACAGACTATCTCTAATTATAGCCATTAAACTTAAGCCATATTTAGACTATTTCATAAACAAAAAAGAAATTATATTCATTGTGACTTTTTTCTTATGGGGAGTACCTTATGTCGGTCGGCACAATTTTACTGGTTATTATTATCCTGATGTTATTAGGAGTAATTCCAACCTGGCCTCATAGCCGGTCATGGGGGTATGGGCCTAGCGGAGTTCTTAGTTTGATATTGGTTATTGTCCTGGTGTTGATTTTATTAGGCAGAATCTAAAAAGACTAATTATTGATAACCTGTTCTTAACCATGAGACTTTAGTTATAAACAGCTTACCTTATAAATTAACCATTATTTTTCAATCAAACCATTGAAGGAATAAATCTATGAAAATTAAAAATGAGTGCCACTACTTAAGTGTTTCGGAAAGAGTTCTTCTAATAACATGTTTAGCTGCCGTTATGGGATTGGCCGGTTGCCAAAAAAGCACCGAAGACCAAGCAAAACAGAAAATTGATGAATCAACAGAAAGAACTACTGAAAGACTTGAAAATGCCAAAGAAGCTGTAGAGGATAGAGCTGAAACGGGAAAAGACAGGATTGAAAGCTCTGCTGATGCGATTAAGGAAAATTTAGATAACGCAGAAAAAACAGTCGAGGAAGCGGGAGAAAAAGCAAAAGATAACGTTGATCAAGCAGCTGAGAATACTAGCGAAAATAAAGAATCATTGGAGGATAAAGCTCAATCGGCCGAAAATACCATCAATGACTCGGTTATTACCACTAAAATAAAAACTGCAATTCTGGCCGATCCTTTACTCAAATCCTCCCAGATCAGTGTGACTACTGTAGGCGGCATGGTAAGCTTAAGCGGCGCGGTTGATTCTCAAGTAAGTATAGATAGAGCCTTGCAAATAGCGCGTAGCGAAAAAGATGTAAAATCAGTAGAGAACAATCTGGTCGTTAAGTCAGTACCGGATAAAATGTAATGCATTTACTACGCTTTTTCCAAGGCATCATCTTATGTTTGCCGGCGATTGTTCTTGCTGATAACGTTAACGCTGAGGATTCTTATATTGCCGGATATGCTACAGGCATTTTACAGCGTGAATTCAAAATTAGTGATCCCTCTTTAAGCGTTCATAAAGGCATTATTACGCTGCCTAAAAGCAACCTGGAAAATACGGATTCGGCAAAAGTCCTGGAAGTATTATCAGGTATTCCGGGAGTTACAGGCGTAGAGACTCCCGACCGCAATCAGCTTGAAGCCGAATCTTCGTCAACTAATGCAGCAGTAGTTGATGAAGCCACAATGACTAGCGGGTCGTTAATTTTACCCACCGGCCTGTTGCCGACAGGCCACCTCTTCAAGCCGTTGCTGGCCGATCCACGATGGGCTCACTTTTCAGCCGCCTATCATTATTATAATCGCGGTGATGTCGATGGAAGCGATATAGCAACAGTCAGCTTTGGCGAGACAATTCCTTTTTACCGAAATAATTTTGGCGTTGGACGATCCACGGCACAATGGGAAGCAGGAATCCAAGCCGGGGTATTCAGCGATTTCAGTTTGAATGCGCCTTCCCATGATCTCATTAATACGGATTTTATTGCTTCTGCATATTCCAGTGTACGGCTGGGACAATTTTCGGCTTTTGGCCGGATCTACCATCAAAGTTCGCATTTGGGAGATGAATTTTTACTTCGCACTCGTATACAACGCGTAAATCTCAGCTATGAGGGCGCCGATCTTAGACTCTCTTATGAACTTCCTTATGGTGTGCGGCTTTACGGCGGCGGCGGCGGTTTATTTGACCGGGACCCTTCAACACTTAAAATATGGTCTACTCAATACGGCATTGAATTCAGGAGTCCGTGGCGTATAGATTCTACAATGATGAGACCGGTAGCCGCAGCTGACTTCAAAAACTTTGAAGAGAATAATTGGAGCACCGACATCTCTGCGAGAGCAGGTATTCAGTTTGATAGCTTGAATGTGTTGGGTCGAAATCTGCAGATTTTAGTGGAATATTTCAACGGCTATTCTCCAAGCGGCCAGTTTTATAAAGAAAAAATCGAATATTTCGGTTTAGGGGCTCATTTCCATTTTTAACAAGAGTCACAGAGCATTGTAGTACTTTAGAAAGTTTGAATATATAAATGAATTTGGCTTGGAAGCAGTTAGGATTTTGTTGCGTGACAGCCCCTGGCTGCCAGATTTGCCGGTATTAACATGCCGGCTGTTTAATTAAAATCGTCGTTACAAGACGACCTCTGCCGGAGAAGAAAATGCTTGAAACTATAGCGGTTGTCTTAATCATCCTTTGGATACTGGGTCTGGTTTCTTCGTACACATTGGGCGGATTTATTCACGTTCTGCTGGTCGTTGCGATCGTGGTGATATTGGTTCGTATTATTCAAGGCCGAAGTCCCCTTTAGAAAATATAATGATTATATTAAAGAGTAGCATCGGGGGAATAGAGCAATTTCACGAGCAATTTGTGCCGGTACTGACTGAAAATTTATAGCCACGCCAGCCATAGTAAGCGATGTATAAATAACACAAAACCGGGATAAAAAAAGCCTGCTGGATGCCGATCCGGTCAGCAAACAGGCCTTGCACAACAGGAATAATAGCGCCGCCGACTATAGCTGCACATAAAATACCGGAACCCTGCCCCGTGTGCTTTCCCAGTCCATTAATCGCGAGTGAAAAGATGGTTGGAAACATGATGGAATTGAACAATCCGACGCAAAGAATAGCCCACATGGAGATTTGACCACTGCTGATTATGGCTATTAGCACTAAAAGAACTGCAGCTACTGCATTAAAGGTGAGAACTTTGGACGGTGGAACTTTTTGCATGATGACTGCACCGGCAAACCGTCCTACCATAGCGCCACCCCAATAAAACGAAACATATTTTCCGGCTTCTTGCTTTTCCAGCCCGGCAATAGCAGGTTCTCCTAAAAAATTAATAAGAAAACTGCCGATAGCTACTTCGCCGCCTACATACACAAAAATGCCTAGTGCTCCTAAAATGAGGTGTTTATAACTCCATGCGCTTCGATGTTCCTCAGTGTTATAGCTTTTTCCAGCCGATGTAGCTGGCTGCTCGGTTGCGTTAATTTCAGGCAATGTGAGCAGTGCAAATATGACGGCAATAAAAAATAATACCGCCGCAAGCAGCAAATAAGGATTTTGTACGGCGGCCGCTTCCGCAGCCTGATAGGCTGATAACTCACTCGTATTTAATAATTTTTTTTCATCCGCAGTCTTAACAGCCGCGGAAAGAATAAATAATGCGCCAAAATAAGGCGCAATAGTTGTACCCAACGAATTAAATGCCTGGGTCATTGTTAAGCGGCTTGCGGCTGTTTCAGGTTTCCCTAAAACGGTGACATAGGGATTTGCGGCAACCTGCAATAAGGTAATTCCCGATGCCAAAACAAAAAAAGCGACTAAAAACAGGGCATAGGAAAGCCGGCCTGCTGACGGATAAAACAGCAAACAACCCATGCCTGCTATGAACAGTCCGGCCATTATCCCGCCTTTGTAACCGATTTTTTCAACCAGATATCCGCTGGGAATGGAAACTACAAAATAGGCGGTAAAAAAGCAAAATTGAACCAACATCACCTGGGTATAATTTAAGGTGAACACCGCCTTTAAATGAGGGATTAAAATATCGTTTAAACAGGTTATAAAGCCCCAGATAAAAAACAGGAACGTTAACGCGGCTAAGGAACCCATACTGGAACTTCTATCGGAACCCTCTAAATTATTAGCTGTAATCCGGCCAGTCACATTCGCTTTCATGATTTTCCCTTCTATTGTTTTGTTAGGGAAAAATTGACCGTTTCAGAGCCAATCATCACTTTAAAATCTCCTGGCTCGACAATCCGCTTAAGATCAATACCAATAAATGACAAATCGTGCGGGGTTAAGGTAAAGCTTAAGCTTTCATCTTGTCCCGCATCAAGCTCAACTTTTTTAAAGGCTTTCAATTGTTTGTTGGGCCGGGTCACGGAAGCTGCAACATCGTTTAGATAAAGTAAAACAGTTTCCTTGCCTTTTAATGAGCCGGTATTTTTGACATTCACAGTGACATTAATATTTTCGCCCCTACTGATTTTTTCTTTTTTTACCTTCAACCCGCTGGTTTGAAAACTGGTATAACTTAACCCATGACCAAACGGGTATAAGGGATTATAGGTATTCAGTTCAAAGGATTCGATGGGTTTATAATCATACAGGGTGATGCCGTTCGTATGCCGTGGATAAGAAATCGGCATTTTTCCATTGGGGTTATAGTCGCCATACAAAATATCTACAATCGCCTCTCCTCCTTCCATGCCCGGCAGAAAGCCTAAAATAACAGCGGCTGATTTTTCAGCAATTGAAGAAATAATACGCGGACGGCCACCCAGCATAAGCAGAATCACGGGCTTTCCCGTGGCAATCATTGCATTGGCAAGATTAATTTGCGCCGGTTCGAGATTTAATGAGTCGATATTACCTAGCGTTTCTGTATAAGGCTGCTCTCCGAGACACAGTAATATTATGTTGTGGTTTTTAGCTTCCTCGACGGCTTTTTGAATATCCATTTCCGCAGTAAAAGAGCTGCCGCTGACGTAAGTGACTTTGCCTGTAGATTTTTTTTGCAGGGCTTGAAAAACCGTCAGCTTATCTTTTGGATATAAATTTTCACTATCGCCCTGCCAGGTAATAGTCCAGCCGCCATTCATCACACTCAGTAAATTCGCAGCAGGCCCGGTCACCAAAATACTGGCTGATTTTTTCAGCGGCAAGATATGATTGGCATTTTTTGCCAGGACAATGGATTCGCGGGCGGCCTCCCGGTTAGTTGCTATTGCTTCAGCCCGTTGCTGTGTACTTTCCTCATTCAAAACGGGCGGTTTAGGTTCAAATAATCCAGCTTGATATTTTACCGTGAGAATCCTGGCTACCGCTTCATCTATGCGCGATAGCGGCACTTCTCCCGATTTGACCAGGTCAATCAATAATTCATAAAAAGAAAAATCAAACGGCACCATACTCATGTCAACACCCGCCATCACGGCTATTTTTACTGCCTCTTTGGGTGTGGCGGCCAGCTTATCGCGCGTATAAAGACGTTTGATATCTTCCCAATCAGAAACGGTGAAGCCTTTAAAGTCAAGTTCCCCGCGCAAAATCGTGGTCAGATAGTGATAGTTTGCATGTCCAGGAATACCATCAACTTCAGCTGAATTAATCATAACGGTAGGTGATCCGGCTCTCACGCCGGTTTCAAACGCAGGTAGAAAATATTCGCGCAGCATTCGTTCGCCAATCCAGGCCGGTGTGCGATCTTTTCCGTTAACGGGAAAACTGTAACCTACATAGTGTTTTAAACAGGTGGGCGCTTTACCGGGAGCAGAAAAATCATCTCCCTGATGGCCTTTAATATAAGCTGCACCCAACACGGTAGCCACATGCACATCTTCTCCATAAGTTTCCCACAAGCGCGGCCACAGCGGTTGACGGCCGATATCCATTACCGGGGAAAAATTCCATTGCAGGCCGGAGGCTCGTATTTCTCGTGCCGTAATTTCACCTTCTTTGAAACTCAATTCCGGATTAAAAGTGGCGGCCATGTTAATGGCTTGGGGAAATAACACTGCATTTTTTGTATAGTTCGCGCCGTGGATCGCATCAATTCCATACAGAACGGGTATCTTTAACCGGCTTTTTTCCGCCACAGTTTGTACTGAGTTGATTACTTTTCGCCAGGTTTCAATGGATTGGGCTTTATTATGAGGCGTGTAGGGCGTATTAAGGATGGAACCCACATGATAATGTAATATGGCTTCTTCCAGCTTAGACTGGTCAATTGGATTGTCAGCCTTCTGTTCTTCCCCAACACAGACAACACTGGCGTCAATCTGAGTCATCTGGCCCACTTTTTCTTCCAGTGTCATTTGCGACAGAAGACTCTCTACTTTATTATCTATATCGTTGTGGATTTTTGGTGTATTCACAGAACATCCGAACATGAGAAATAGGGTGAGGATAAAAACGGGATTTTTTAGTTTCACCTTATATTTTAGATATTTAGTTAATTAAAGCCTATTTTGTTTTGTCATATTTTTTCTCTACAACTCAACCCAATTTACGAAATAAATTTCAGTAAAATATAAGCCAAGTACTCAGTCAACTTATTCTTGACGGGTGTTAAAGACCTATGAGGTTTTTAACACCCTCATAGGCCCTGCAGTGGACTAAAAACGTTACACGACAAAATAAAAGCACCACGTTGAAGATGCCAGGTGATACTAACGAATTTGTATTTAATATTCCTTAAAACATAACCACAAAGAACATGAAGTTTTCACCGGTTAAATAGTTCGACTGATATTCTTCGTGTCCTTTGTAGTGACTATTTTTTAGCTGGGTTTGGAAAATACACTCACAGTTTCTATCGCTAATCCAGCCTTGAATGCTTTATTGAGGTATTAAAAATCCGCAACGCGGACCACGTGCAGTATAAATCCTAGGCAGCATAATAACCTTTAAGACCTTCCATAACCTGATCTTTATTAAAATCCGCGCCCATCTTAATCATGGCATCAGCAAATCGGCTAATAATCTCCGTGATGGCTTCAACTGTCAATTGATTCAGGATACCGATACGCATTTGAACGGGTTCGGACAGGGTCGTCCAGATCCCAAAGCCTTCTGCCCGACAGTTTGCAACCAGTATTTTCTCCTGGCCTGCAAGTTTATCCGGAAGGTTAAAAACAATAAGGCTGGTCATATTGGAGGTAACTTCGCAGCCCATTGCAGTAATAGCTTGCCTGAATGCTTTTTCATGATAAGCATAATCAAGCGCTTTTTGTTTCACGGTGTGTGTCAGCAGAAGGCGTAATGCTTCGTGGAAAGCCGCAACTGCATAGCCTGAGTGGGTACGATGATAAGTGCCCGCCGCGACGTCTTTGCCGCCGACAATACCCCAATGCCTGGCTTCCAGAATAGGATGGTGTACATAGGTGTAACAGCCGCGTTTGGCCAAAAGTTGAATCGCTTCATCTCTAAAACTGACAGGCGCGTAAGTTAACGGCAAGCTCATTATCCCTTTTTGCGGGCAAGAAGCCCATGCGACCACAGCCGGATAGTCATCAATACTGTATTCAGCTATGCCTAGACTTGAAACTGCATCCACGATACCCATCACGCCATATTTTGCACAGGCGTCATTAAAGCCTTGCAGGTCATTGATGCGCCCGCTGCCTGTTTCCCAATGCGCCATAAATGCCCACATGGGTTTATGCAGGGCTAAGGCTTCATCAACAAGATTACCTGTAACAGATTGACCGTGCGGCACCTCAACAATAGTCACGCCGGCAGGTTTTGGATTGAGCGGATCGGCGGCTAATTCAGCCAGCGTAGAGGCTTTCATGCGAATGGTTAAGCTATCAATACCGCTGAAAGTGCCATTCATAAATACAACCACCTTATCGCCGGGCAAAATCAGGCTTAATACACAATCAAGACCGCTGAAGCCGGTACCGCCAACGCCAAAGGTGTAGGTATTCTCAGTGCCGAAAACCGTGCGCAGCATTTCTTTTGCTTCAATCATGCCGCGTAAAACATCCGCTTGCATATGATCGGCAACGCCCGTTTTACAAAGCCTCTCCAGTACCATGGGATCTGTATTTCCTGGACCTGGACCGGCAGCTAACGTGTTCGGGATTTCCAAAGCTGGATAAATAGTCATTAAAATCTCCTGGTTAATTGCGAAACAAATAGACAGTGTTGACAAACAAAAGGGGTTAACTGGGTTTATTTCTATTATCTTGAATGCCTGTTACTTAATCAAACTCAACAAAACGCCGGCTGCTACTGCCGACCCAATTACGCCTGCGACATTGGGTCCCATGGCATGCATCAACAGAAAGTTATGCGGGTTGCTCTCCAAACCTACTTTATTGGCAACCCGGGCTGCCATGGGTACTGCCGATACACCGGCCGCTCCAATTAATGGGTTAATTGGTATGCTGCTGAATTTATTCATGATCTTAGCCATAATAACACCCGCTGCCGTGCCAATGGCAAATGCAATTGCACCCAGAGCCAGGATACCCAGGGTCTTGAACTGCAGGAAAGCGTCAGCGCTCAACTTTGACCCTACCGCCAAACCCAAGAAAATAGTAACGATGTTGATCAGTTCATTTTGGGCTGTCTGGCTGAGACGATCAACAACACCGCAGGCATTCATTAAATTACCCAATGCGAACATGCCGATCAAGGGCGTGGCAGACGGCAGCAGCAAAATAGAAAGGAAAAGCAGCATCAAGGGAAAAACTATTTTTTCTGTCTTGCCTACCCTTCGCAATTGCTGCATTTCGATTTTGCGTTCATCTTCCGTAGTTAACGCTCGCATGATCGGGGGCTGAATCAAAGGCACCAGAGCCATATACGAATAAGCTGCTACAGCAATCGCCCCCAATAAATCAGGCGACAGTTTTGAGGCCACATAAATAGCGGTCGGGCCATCAGCCCCACCAATAATGCCAATCGCAGCAGCATCTTTGAGGGTAAACTCTAGTCCCGGTACAAAATTAAGCGCCAATGCGCCCAATAGCGAGGCAAAGATGCCAAACTGCGCAGCCGCGCCTAATAATAAGGTTTTTGGATTAGCCAGCATGGGGCCAAAATCCGTCATTGCGCCTACACCCATAAAAATGAGTAGCGGGAAAATGCCGGTTTTAATGCCGAAATACAGGTAATATAAAATCCCGCCTTCTTCGGCAATGCCGGCAACGGGAATATTGCTGAGTATGGCGCCGAATCCTATCGGCAATAACAGCAAGGGTTCAAAACCTTTTTTAATAGCCAGAAACAGTAATACAAAACCGATAACCATCATGAAAGCCTGACCACCGGTAAAATTGTATAGACCGGTGCTTTGCCAGAGTGAAAGGAGATTTTCCATAAATGTCTCTTATTAAGGTGGCGTATCGTTTATTGCTTTGTTAAAAAGAAACCAAAACGTCGCCACCAGCGACCGCACCGCCTTCCTTGATGTTGACAGCGCTGACAATACCGGCAACTTTAGTCCGTACTTCAGTTTCCATTTTCATCGCTTCCATGATGACAACCACCTCGCCCTTGGCCACGCTACTGCCCACCTTAACCAGGATTTTTAGTATGTTGCCGGCCATCGGCGCTTCAACAACGGCGCCACTGCTGGCGGCTGGCGTTACAAACGCCGCACTCACTGCAGTTGGCTGAATTGACAAGGGGGCTCCAGCGTGCCCTACAACGACATTAAAATTTTTGCCATCCACATTGACCGTGTAGGTTTCAACCGGGCTGTCCGGTTTAGTCTCTATAACAGACGCAACAGCTCCCATAGTGGGCGCCGGCTCAAATAGAGCCGGATTATTCCGGTTGACCAGGAATTTCCAGCCCACTTGAGCGAACATGCCGTTAATTAACGCGTCTTCTTCTACGCTGTCAGCAAGTTTAACGTCTTCGATTTTAGCCTTTTGCTGTACCTCAGCAATCAGTTTGTCCATTTCCGGCGCTATAAGATCAGCCGGACGGCACGTAATCGGTTGCGCACCTTTTAGTACTTTATCTTGCAGTTGTTTATTTACCGGCGCAGGGGTTGCGCCGTACTCGCCTTTTAATACACCGGCTGTTTCTTTAGTAATGGTTTTATAACGTTCTCCACTCATCACATTGATGACAGCTTGTGTGCCCACAATCTGCGAAGTGGGAGTGACTAAGGGAATGAAGCCCAAATCTTCGCGTACGCGCGGGATTTCCTTCATTACTTCATCAAATTTATCGGCCGCGCCCTGTTCTTTCAACTGGCTTTCCATATTGGTTAACATGCCGCCCGGGACCTGAGCGATTAAAATACGCCCGTCCACACCTTTCAGACTCCCTTCAAACTGGGCATATTTTTTCCGGATTTCCCTGAAATAGGCAGCAATTTCTTCCAGCCTGACCAGATCCAAACCGGTATCGCGCGGGGTGTTTTCAAGACTGGCAACGATAGTTTCAGTCGGACTGTGCCCATAAGTCATGCTTAACGATGAAATAGCCGTATCGACATTATCTATGCCGGCTTCAGCGGCTTTAATGATGCTCGGAACACTTAAGCCGGTCGTGGCATGGCACTGCATGTGAATCGGAATATTAGTGCTTTTTTTCAGGCGTGTAACCAGTTCAAAGGCATCGTAAGGCTTAAGCAGACCGGCCATGTCTTTTATACAGATGGAATGCGCGCCCATGTCTTCAATCTGTTTACCAAGATTTACCCATACATCCATAGTATGGACCGGGCTGGTCGTATAGGAAATGGTGCCTTGGGCATGGGCATCGGTATGCAGCACGGCTTTTACCGCATGCTCGATGTTGCGCATATCGTTCATGGCATCAAAAATACGAAATACATCAATGCCATTGATAACACTACGTTGTATAAATTTGTCAACTACGTCATCGGCATAATGGCGATACCCTAATATATTTTGACCGCGAAGCAACATTTGCTGGGGCGTTTTAGGCATCGCAGCTTTTAATAAGCGCAGCCTTTCCCAAGGATCTTCACCCAAATAGCGGATACAGGCATCAAAAGTCGCGCCGCCCCAGGATTCAATAGACCAATAACCAATCTGGTCCAGCTTTTCGCAAATAGGCAGCATGTCTTCGATGCGCAAGCGGGTGGCTAAAATTGATTGATGCGCATCACGCAGGACAACTTCAGTGATAGCTAAAGGCTTTTTTTTATCAGATGCCATCTTGTACTTTCTCCGGGAACCTTTATAGGGTTTAACCATTAAACTTTTGCGTCTATTGATAGACTGCGTAAGTGCTTATGCTGTATGGAACGCTGAAGGGCGGACACTATAGAAAGGTGTGCCTCAAAGCTATAAATGCTATTTATATTTATTTCGATACTGATGCACCGCCCCCGTGATAGCGGCAATGATGCTTTTATCGGTATCACCTGTTACCTCCCTGGCTGCTGCCGACAACAGGTGGGCATCGGGAAAATAACGTTGAATTAACGACGACAGGATATTGATCGTGACTACCAGCATTGCCAAAAACAGAAATACCGTGCCCATTCCCACAAACATTATTTCTATTCCGCTACTCATCTGCTCTGTCATCTTTATAAACCCTTTATTTAAGAATCTTTAATCTGAAACTGCTATTAGGCATTATCCATAAAACACCCTGGCTAAACAAATTAAAGATAATCGAATTTGAATATTTTTATAATTAGCATCAGTATTAACTTATGATTACCATCAATCTGACTATTTTATCTTTATTCCGCGCGTATAAAATTATTTTTGCTTAATTATTGGATAAATATTAAAGCGATTTTAATGACTTGATTGCTACAGATTGGGAGCAAATGTATTGATTTAGAGCTTCAAAATTGGACCGGCAATCGTCATGCTAATTTAAGTGGGAGTTTTATGAGAAAGCGTTAAGTGAACGTCCGCTTTTGTTGACTATTAGAATAGACATTTGTACTTATAGTAATGGTGAAGTAAAACAAGGAGCATAGATATTGATAATGCATTAACTTTCGCATTAGAAGGAGTTGATCAATGATCAAATTTCCACGGTTGCTTTTGTGCATACTCTTGCTTTTAGCCTGCGCTAGTAGTACACCAAGCTTGATTTGGTGAATAGTTAATGTAATATCTCAATTTCTTACGGCAACATAATGAAATTGAAGACCTACCCAATGCCAGCAAAATTATATCGAGTAAAACTAACGGAAGC
>JAQUOU010000055.1 GCA_028716975.1 Methylobacter sp.
TGGGCGCCAGAAACTTTTTCAATGTCGGGTCTTACAGGTGATATGATCAAAATTTCGCGCCTTGTCCTGGAACGTTTATCGGATGCGGTTTGTTATGCCGCATAATGGATAAAGTCAAGCTAAGTGACGGATAGGAAAACTTACGATGACTGTTCTTGCATCAAAACTTCATAACTGCCTCAGAATGGCAATCGATTAACGATGTGCTCGCCAATTGCTAGTGAAGCTGTAGCAGCAGGACTTGGAGCGTTAAGGACATGCAAGGCGTCCTGGCGGATTACCAGATGAAAATCATCCACTAAATCCCCCGTAGGCTTCATGGCTTGTGCGCGAACGCCGGCACCGCCGGGCGCAAGGTCGGCGGTGCGGATATCAGGCACAAGCCGTTGCAGTGTACGGCAAAAATGCGCTTTGCTGAATGACTGGATCAGTTCTGTACATGCCATAGCTGGATATTTGCGAAGAAAACGCCACAGTCCGGGGAAAAGCAGCATATCCAGCGTGTCTCGAGTGTCAAATTTTGTTAATTGGTAGCCTTCGCGTGCAAAGGCAAGGACCGCGTTCGGACCAGCCTCCACTCCACCTTGAATCATCCGTGTAAAATGGACGCCCAGGAACGGGAATTGTGGATTGGGTACAGGGTAAACCAGATTTTTCACCAGATGCCGGGCCGCAGGTTTAAGATAATAATATTCACCGCGAAACGGAATAATTCGTATATCTCGCTGCTCGCCCGCCTGCTCAGCCACAAGATCGCAGTGCAAACCTGCGCAATTGATCAGGAAATCAGCATTGAATTCCGCTATCGACGTAGTGGCGACCCAAGCGCCGGCTTTGCGTTCGAGGCGTGCGACTTTAGCGCTTGTGACAATTCGCCCTCCTCGTTCTTGAATATGGACGGCCAGTCGATCACAGACTTGCCGGTAATCGACAATGCCTTCTTCCGGTACATGCACGGCGGCGAGACCGTTGACATGTGGCTCGATTTTTCGCATTTCAGTTACATCGACTTTCCGTAACCCTTGCAGCCCGTTAGCAATGCCGCGCCGAAGTAATTCATCCAGTCGCGGCAGTTCTTCGGGTGTCACGGCCACAACGAGTTTGCCGCAGATTTCATGCGCGATACCTTCCGCGCGGCAAAAATTTGTCATTTGCCGGATGCCGGTTACTGCTAATTTCGCTTTGGCTGAGCCGGGCGCATAATAGAGACCCGCATGCAATACCCCGCTATTATGCGTACTCTGGTGCGCGCCGACGACGACCTCCTTCTCGAGCAAGGTGACGGGTGCTCGCGGGAATCGCTCTAGAAGCCGATAAGCGGTTGCTAAACCAACCAATCCACCGCCGACAATGAGAAAAGTTTTTTGTGTATCCATAGATTTATTCTCAAAAGTTATAGAGAGAAAGTGAAAGAGTTATATATTGTCTTGATAGTCTTCAAGGGAATCTGATACAAATTAGTCGATGAGCTAGAAGTCGCATCTTTATACGAACAAATTTATTCTTCAAGAGCAATAAATGTCTGTAATTCAGCACATTTAGTAAGCAATACTGGGTGCAGTATTTTGAACCCAATTCACATAACAATTTTAATATGGAACCCGACTTATACGCGTTGCTTATCCGGATTTTCAGTCTGTAACTCGAGCCTGCCCCATGTAAGATGCAAGTAATTGTTAAGTGTAACAAAATTGTTCGCTTAACATACCTCCAGATTCATTCTCTTGATTGCTATTGGATATTTTGGAGTTTTCTTGTGAAATGTTTATTGGGTTAACAAATCTCCGGTAAGTCAATCTATGAAGGTTTGATAATTCAAAGTGAAAAACGATATAGATCACAAAACAAAAAAGCGAATTATGTTACTTTTCTTCTGTGTATATAGATTTCATCTGCACCTTTGCTAAAAAGATGCAGTTTCCGGCATGTGATTATTTATCTCAATGCCTTGTAGTTCAGCAAGTTGGCTCGGTAGGTATGCTTGCTGATTAATTGCCTAAAGGTGACCGATGAAAGTTCCATTAAATATAAAAACAAAAATTCTGGCTTCAGCTATTGCAAGTATATTCTCTGCAACTGCATTGGCTGGCAATACAGATTCGTTAATCAAGGAAAGTCCGCACAATATTTACCATGTGGTAAAAAATAAAACTCTTTTGGATGCAGCCAATCAGTTATCTGGCCGTTCAGGAATAACATTTAAAATCGATGCAGCTATTGAGTCGGATATTATCAATCAAAAACTGGCGGCTGATAATTGGCAAGCGGCCCTGGATCAATTGCTCCAAGGCTATAACTACACCACGGTGTCCGATAAGGGTACGGTAAAAACAGTCCTTGTAACCGGGCATAACAATAACGGGCAGCAGCTTAACCCTGCGAAAATTGAATCAAATGCAAGCTCTATTGTGGTAGCCTCTGATTTTTCTGAAACATTACCGCTTAAGTATAAAAATTTCAATCAAGGGTCTGTGTTCAATGTCAAACTGCCTCTGGAAGAGCTTGCCAATATTGCTGTCGGCGAAAAAATGGTGCTGGACCTTCCTATCGGGCAGTACAGTGTAAGACATGACGATCAAATTGAGCATGACGATGGCAGCTCAACCTGGGTAGGTCATCTGGATGATGAGGGCAAGGGTTATCGTATATACATTTCTCAAGGCGATGCCGGAGTGATGGGTAATGTGTATACCCCTGAAGGCATGTATGATATAGAAACCACTGATGGTCATACTTTTCTTGTTGATATCGGTAAATCAGGATTGCAATCAGCGGGATATGCGCACGATCAGGCTGAACCAAGTCCTGAAGCGTCTCCAGTACCTGGTACAGCCGCTTTGATGGATGCAGGCTTCCAGGCAAATGCTAATGCAACAGCAAATGCAGCTGTTACGGCCAAGGATTTACTATCCAGTCTAAGCGCTACAGCACAAACAGCGAGAGCAACCGCTAATGCTTTAGCCGCTCAAGTAAAAACACTTTACACGGCCTATCAGGCCGCTGTAACCAATGCAATTAGCATGGGAAATGCTGTACTTGCTAATAATTCAAATCTCAATAGCGCTAAAATGACTGTTTTTGCTGCACAGGCTGCACTAAATAAATCGCCTAAAGATGCGACGTTAAAAGCTAAATTAGCAGTAGCTACTAACACATTAAACCTAATGATAAGCAAATACAATCAAGCGGTAGCTGCAAATGCCGCAGCCGTTGTCGGCAAAAATACGGCAAAAGCGGCTTACGATAAGAAAGTTATCGAAGCCAATACAGCGGAAGCTACTGCAAAAACAGCGGAGAAAGCCTACGCTGCTGAACTGGCAAAATCTTCTGCAATTACTGTGGCTACCACAACGGTTGATTTAATGGTGCTTTATACCGCAGTAGGTCAAACAGCTGATTTTGCCAAGCAACGGATCAAATATCTGGTGGATGTCTCTAACCAGGCTTACAAGGACTCAGGGATCAAGATGGCGTTGAGATTGGTGCATACACGCTCAACTACTTATATAGAAAGTAATGCCAACAGCACTGCCTTAAGTGATTTAGCAATGGACAAGGGCGTTTTCGCCGGAACCGCTAATCTTCGCAACCAATACGGCGCAGACTTGGTGATGTTGTTTAGACCGCTCTATGCAGCAACAGCGGGCAGTTGCGGCACGACTTATGTGGGTTTCGCCAATGGCGGAGGAGGTAACGCAGCCTATGGCTATGGTACGATTGGAGATGGTTATTCGAAAGATTCAAAAACGGGTTATTATTGCGCCGCTAACACCTTTACCCATGAAATTGGCCATAGCCTGGGTAATGTACATGATAGAGAGTACAGTACAAGCTTCTCCGGTAAATTTTCATATTCGTATGCCTGGGGTATCAATGGCAAGTTTGGCACAATTATGAGTTACTATGGTCCCGTTATTTTGCTTTTTTCAACTCCTACCCTGTCGACCCAATGTGCCGGTACACCTTGCGGATTTGCTGAGACTGATGCATCAAGATCATCCGATCAAGTTAAAACAACCAATTACACAGCGTCCCTTGTCGCAAGCTACCGAGCTACGTCTACCACCGCCCCCGTGATTCAATAACGGGTTTAAAAGAGCCTTTAACGTGAGGGTAATTGACTCAGTTTTATATAAATCCGGCTGGAGCGGCCGGATTTAACTAAAGTTTCAACATTCCCCCGACACAAAGTTAAGCAGCGTTATACTGCAATTCGTAGTCTACGGATGATCTGTAACCATTGGCCGAATGAAGCCGTTCCCTGGGGTAAAAGACCGCGAACTATTCAAATACAGTCTATACGCCGATGGCTAACCTCTTGTCTCATCCTATTAACGCCGCTTTTCCTCCATACGAGTGCGTACAAGAATAATCTTTAACACCATAAAATATTAGGCAATGAATAAAAATTATCAGTTAATCTGGATAAATCAGAAAGTAACTCTTTATCTAACTTAATTCATTAAAAATGATTCTGCTACTGTTATTGAGTTTCAACTGTTGATTGAACTGGTATGACTTTTTTGTTTTATACAGAGTCTATATTGTGTATCTTTGCTATTGAAAGCAACTCGTTTCCGGAGGTTTTTATGAAAATATTGATAGTACTGACATCGCATGATCAGCTGGGCAATACCGGTAAAAAAACAGGTTTCTGGCTGGAAGAATTTGCAGCGCCGTATTATGTATTCAAGGATAAAGGCGCAAAGATTACCTTGGCTTCACCACAGGGTGGGCAGCCACCGATCGACCCGAAAAGTAATGAGCCCGATTCACAAACCGATGCCACACGCCGCTTTGAAGAGGATAAGGAAGCCCAGGCTGTGCTCGCCAACACCCTAAAACTTTCTACAGTGACAGCAGAAAACTATGATGCGGTGTTTTATCCCGGAGGGCATGGACCGTTATGGGATCTGGCCGAAGACCAACATTCCATCAAGCTGATAGAAACCATGTACGGCGCTGGTAAACCGGTATCGGCAGTTTGTCATGCGCCCGGTGTGTTGCGTCATGCCAAGGCGCCTGACGGCTCTCCCCTGGTTAAAGGAAAACCGGTAACCGGATTTAGCAATTCAGAAGAGGCCGCGGTGCAGTTATCCGGTATTGTGCCGTTTTCGGTTGAAGACGAATTAATCAGGAATGGCGGCAACTATAGCAAGGCAGATAATTGGCAGCCCTATGTCATCACGGATGGGAATCTGATTACCGGGCAGAACCCTGCCTCTTCAGCGCCCGCCGCCGTGGAACTATTACGCAAGCTGCAAAAAACATAACATTTTCAGCCCTGCTAGTTAGTCCTGATTTTGCCATTTTCAAAGCCATGATTTGCCGGTAACCAGGCTACCGGGTACTGCCATTAAGTTAGGCAGTTCGTGGTGAGCTTGTCGGACCATGAATGGCTTAACGACTTGTTCAGATCACCCTTTCGATAAACTCAGGGCGAATGGAACAAGTATTAACTTAATGGCAGTGAGGCTACAGGGAGGTGAACTATGCAAGCCATCCTTAGCTTCCGGGTTCCGGTAATTCATGCTGGCAGACGAAAAATTCTTACTAATCAGTTAATAGAATTCATTGTGGCCCAGCCACCAATTAATTTTCCTGGTGCGGAGTGTTACTAAAACGGATATCGGCTGACTGGCTGCCATGCCCGGCAAAAGCAGCACGTTTAGAGCCGGCGACGAAGTCGTGCTTACAATCTTCGGCGCGGGTTTGTGGACCACGGCGATTGGGAGCTACTTTGCAGTTGTCGATCCGTTGATTGTCATTGGCCTTATCGCTGAGACGTTCCTTGGCTGTTTTGAGCGGCGCCATTGAGATAGTCGATGGTTTTTCGGGCGAGGTATTCAGGGGGTATCCTGCCATCGTATGAAAAGCCAGAAATCCTCCAGCGAGCCCATAAGCAAATCGGCTATAAAGCAAGTTTGAAGCGAGCGCTTTCATGTCTATTCTCCAATGTCGTTGAGCGATGGAGATAGATTAACGGATAGAAAAGATAGTTAAACTCCGTTTCTTGCCTTTAAATTTTATATTTCTAACTGTTACTTTACAACTGTCTAGCCGGCTTTGCGAAAGGTGAGGTTGATTCGCTGTTCGCCCACCAAAGGGTGATAATCTTCTTTGAGAGGCAGGATGCCATGATAACGGAATCTGGCCGGGCCGCCCCACACTACCACATCGCCATGCATCAGTGGTATGCGGGCCGGTTTATCGGCTCGGCTCAATCCGCCAAATAAAAACACGGCAGGAATGCCCAGTGAAACAGAGACAATCGGCTGGTTAAAATCCCGCTCGTTTTTATCCTGGTGCAGCGAAAGCCTGGCTCCCGGTTCATAGCGATTGATAAGACAGGCATCCGGCACAAACCCGGTAAAACCTGCTTGTGCGGCCGCGTTTACCGCAAGCCTTAAAAATAACTCTGGCATCTGCGGCCATTGTCGGCCAGTCAACGGATCTATGGCATCATAACGATAACCTGTGCTGTCTGTGATCCAGCCTAAGGAACCGCAATTGGTCATGGCAACCGACATGCGAAAGCCGCCCGGCGTGATCATATTGCGAAACGGAGCCATAGCAATTACGGCCTGCAATGCACTCAAGAGCGCCGTTTCATCCGGCGTAGCGAATCCGCGCAGAATCACCGCACCGGGCGCTAGCGGCTCCTGCCATGATTCGGCGATACCGGGGAGATCGAATAGACTCATGGTCATTGAATCACTCTTACAGCGCATCATGGAAAATAATACCGAGCGTATAGCGACGCCCCGAGCGAACGCGGCTGACGCCGTGGCGAACATTAACTTTGTAAATCCCGCGAATCCCCTGCACCGGACGGCGATGGACTGCGAAAATAACGGCATCGCCCTGGCGTAGCGGCACGACTTCCGGCCGCGACTGCATGCGCGGACGTTGCTCGGTTAGCACGAACTCGCCGCCGGTGAAATCTGTTTTGGGCTCAGACAGCAAAATTGCAGTCTGAAGCGGGAACACATGCTCGCCGTAGAGGTCCTGATGCAGACAGTTGTAATCGCCTGTTTGGTACTGAAGCAGCAGCGGGGTCGGCCTGTTCTGTCCGGCTTCATGGCAACGCGCGATAAAGTCCGCATGCTGTAACGGATAGCGAACATCAAGGTTCATTGCGCCGTTCCAGCGGTTGGCAATCGGAGCAAGATGCGGGTATATAGCCATCCGAAGATCGGCGATACTATCGGGCAGCGGATAGCTGAAATACTTGTACTCTCCCCGCCCGTAGCCATGCTGCTCCATCGTTATGCGACGCCGAAAAATATCCTCATCCCTGTATAGCGCTATCAGTGCCCGACATTCACGTGAAGAAATAAAACCTTCAAGCTGCGCGTTACCGTGAGAGGCTAGGTCTTGGGAAACACGTTCCCAATCAAGCGCACTAATACGTTCCGCGATAGTTTGCGCAAAGACGGCGTCAGTTTTAACTTTCGCGCTTACGGTCATAGGCTAGACTCCCGTTCGAGAAGGGCGCGCTTGCGCTCAACACCCCAGCGATAGCCTGATATCGCACCGTCATTCCTGATCACCCGATGGCAGGGAATAGCTACAGCCAGCATATTGGCTGCGCAGGCTCCGGCCACCGCCCTAACCGACTTCGGCGAGCCGATCTGTTGGGCAATGTCGGTATAGCTGACCTTAACGCCAGCCGGGATTTCACGCAGAACCTGCCACACCCGTTGCTGAAAGGCCGTTCCTTGTATATCGAGCGGCAAGTCAAGCCCTAAGGCCGGCGCTTCGATAAAGCCTACCACTTTGGCCACGAGTTGTTCGAATTCACTTTCGCCGCCAATCAATTCGGCATGAGGAAACCTGTCCTGTA
Source organism: Methylobacter sp. (assembly GCA_028716975.1). GTDB lineage: Bacteria > Pseudomonadota > Gammaproteobacteria > Methylococcales > Methylomonadaceae > Methylobacter_B. The sequence continues at coordinate 7,847 of JAQUOU010000055.1, forward strand.
GCTCCCGCACCAAAGCATCAGGGTCATCACCCAAAGCGATGGCGCATACGCCGCGTGCGCTCATCGCGACAAGAATAGCGCCTAATGAGCATTCGCCTATGGCAAAGCGTATTTCAGTATTAACGCCGCCGGCGCGGTAGCTCGACGGTGTCATGCCTAATATATAGTCTGATGTTGCGTAAAATCGCCCGTTGGAGTTGTAGCCTGCGTCGTAAATCGCTGCCGTTACCGTATCGCTACGGTCAAGCTCATTACGAACCCGTTTAGCACGAAGCGCCGCCGCATAATTTTTCGGGGTGAGACCTGTGACCGCCTTAAATGTCCTGTGGAAATGATAGGTACTCATCCCGGCATGGGACGCCAGTTGTTCAAGACTCGGCATTATTTCGGCGTTTTCAATAAGCCGGCAAATTCCCTCTACTTTCGCAGTATGATGTTCCATGAGTGAAGGCTGATCCGGCTTACAGCGCTTGCAAGGGCGATAGCCAGCCTTTTCAGCGTCTTCCCGGGAGTTATATAACTGCACGTTTTCAGGTTTTGCAAGACGTGCCGGGCAGGAAGGGCGGCAGTAAACGCCGGTGGTTTTGACTGAATAGTAGAATTTACCATCTGCCAAAGGATCGCGAGCGGCAATGGCTATCCAACGCGGATCTTTTTCCGTTATGCCGGCTGGTTTTGTGTTTTTAGCGGTCTGATTCATATAAATTCCTTACACCGTTCAATTAAGATTGATGTAATTTAACAATTTCCTTGCGTTTTGCACTCCGTGTCTTGCTCTCAAATTCGAACATAATCGCGGGGGAAAATTCCATAGCAAGAATTGAAGCCGATAATTTTCACCAATGAATTTCAGTGGATGGTTTTTTATGATTATTCCTGGCCTGAATGGTCTTTGTTTTCGTATATGACTAATACCGACTGATGATTTATCTTTTAATTCGAAAGGTACTATAAAAGTAATTAGGAACAGAATGAAGTTGCGATGGATTTATTTGGGCTTCTGTTGGATTGCGTTATAGTTATTGATATCTTCAAGACGGGAAGACATATGGCGTGCTCACTAAACTTGATCCATTTCCAACCAATCCCATTATTCTTACTCATCTCTTTACAATGACGGGTTGGTCAGGGAGCTCATTCGGGCGGTCTTCGTTCGGCGGGAAATGCGCAGCCAATAAGTCCGTTACGCGAGCTATGCCTTGCAGTGACCCGAGCCGGAAATTCCCAGCTCGAAACTCTTTCTGCATAACCTGGGCTATCTGATCCCACTCAGTCTGCGGCACATGCCTGGTAATGCCGCGGTCAGCAAGGATATGGACTTCCCGGTCGGCTAATAACAGATAAATTAACACGCCGCTATTTTCTTCGGTATCCCAAACTCGCAAATTTGAAAAAACATCCAGCGCACGCTGTTGAGCTGACATGCCGCGCCACACCCAGCCGGATGCAAGTGCATTTTCAATGGCAAACCGAAGCTCGCCGCGATGTAGGCATTCGGACTGTTTGATTGCATTTTCAATCTCTTTGAGTACATTTGCAGAAAAGGCCATACGCCAACGCCACGGCGGAATAAAGGTGTGAACCAGCCAGCGTTTAATATTTACCATCTTCCCGATGCGCCTCCGCCGCCAAAACCGCCACCGCCTCCGCCCCATGAGCTTCCACCGCCCATGCCGCCAAAACCGCCGCCGCTGGACCAGCCCCTGCCGCCATTGTGACGAACGCCGACAATGAAAAAAACCATGAGTCCGATCATCATGGCAACACTTAATCCAAGAAGCAGGGCTGCTATTATGCCGCTGGCCAGCCCAGCGAGCATTCCTCCCATTACCCGCCCCATCATGGCCGATAACAGAAAACCCGCTAACAATCCGCCCAGCAGTATGAATATAAAAGTATTTTGACCGGATTCGCCGCCTGATTGTTGTTGCGGCGCGGGCAAAGGCTCACCCTCAATCAGCCGCATCAACTGCTCAACGCCGGCATTAATTCCGCCGGCAAAGTCACCGGCCTTAAAATAAGGCGTAATGGTTTCGGCAATAATCCGCTTGGCAATCGCATCAGGAATAACGCCTTCCAGACCGTAACCCACTTCCAAACGTAATTGCCGATCATCCTTAGCTATGATCAGGATGACGCCGTCATCAATATTTTTTCGGCCGATCTTCCACGCGTCTGCGATCCGTATGCCGAACTGGGCTATGTCTTCGGGCTGGGTAGTAGGAATGATTAATACGACGATCTGGCTGCCTTTTTGGGCTTCAAATGCAGCCAGCTTATTTTCCAGCGCAGCGGCTTGATTGCTAGTCAATGTGCCGGTTAGATCAGTTACCCGACGGGATAAATCGGGAACTGCAATCTGCGCCCAAAGTGTACTGAAAAACAGCAGCAGGACAAACGCAACGGCGTAGCGGCGCAAGGAGAGCATTACGGCCAATCTCTTACTGGCTGGGGATGGTTGCCGGGGCAATGTCAGCGGGCGGCGGCGCCGGTTTACTAAAGTCCACTTTGGGCGGTTCGGCGATGGCTTTTTCATTTTCCACCGTAAAACTCGGCTTGGTCTTATGGCCGAATATCATTGCAGTCAGGTTGGTTGGAAAAGACCGCACAGTAATATTGTAGTCCTTGACGGCAGCAATATACCGGTTACGCGCCACAGTAATGCGGTTTTCAGTGCCTTCCAGTTGCGCCTGTAAATCACGGAACAAGCCATCGGCTTTCAGTTGCGGATAGTTTTCGGCAACGGCCAGCAAACGTGAAATTGCGCTGGTCATCTGACCTTGCGCGGCTATGAATTTTTTGAATGCCTCCTCGTCATTTACAAGTTCCGGTGTCGCTTGTATCGCTCCGACTCTGGCGCGCGCCGCCGTGACTTCCGTCAGCACATCTTTTTCGTGTGCGGCATAACCTTTCACCACATTCACCAGGTTCGGCACCAGATCGGCGCGCCGCTGGTATTGATTCAATACCTCTGCCCATGTGGCTTTAATAGCCTCATCGCCGGACTGTAGTGTGTTATAACCGCAGCCGGACAAGGCCATTGTCATAAATAATGTCATCAACCATTTGTGCATAATCAATCTCTCTGGTTATTATTTTTAAGGGTTACATTACGCCACAGGATTTTATGTTCCACACTGAAAAAACAGCGAACCTGTTTGAAACATTCCTTCCGGGCGTCTGCATGGAAAATCTGATGATTACCCGGTGCTTGGTTTTTGCCTGAAAAGATACACCTAAAAAATAGTTAGCACAAAAATTAAACTTATTAGTAGGATTTATTTTGTAAGTTAACCTATATCTTTATCGCTTTTATCTTTATTACTTGCCCGGTCTAATGTTCGTCTCCCCTACTGGATACTCCGTATTTTGCGGCTGACATAACGAATACAATCTTTCATGATTGATTCTTCAGCTATTTGTTCCGGTTGATCATGAATAATTTATTACAACCTTCTATACAAACGGTACACTCCTGGTTAACCGAAACCGTTGTGCTGGCGCGCAAGAGATTTTGGCTAGTGGACTCAATGGCGGTAATTTCTCAGGATAGTAAGGTCAAGGCGGTTCTTTCTTCAAGCCAAAACACTTCATGCTTCTGGCGGCTGGAACAACGAAATCTTAATGATTTACAGTAAAATTTCCGGTCACGATGAAGCCTGATATAGGTTTGCATGTCCAAGTGGTATATTTTTGCTGGCGTATAAAAGATTGATTTGCTTATTGGCAGGCAAAAAAAATGCGGCTGATTAAAGCCGCATTAAAGAGAAGGATATAAAACTCTGATTTTCCCGAGGAGGAAATGCATCTCAAGAGTTGAATATATAATAGCGATTAAAATTAAGATTAGAATGTGGCAAATTGTCGCGGGTTAGAGCCGCACCATTATTAACTGATGTTACGCATCGGCCCTCCACCTATTGTATTCTGCCAGGATGAAAAAAACAGAACTTGAGTTATACACGGATTATTTGATCAGCACATTTGGATCGGCGACAGCAACCGGAGCGTCGGAG
>JAQUOU010000056.1 GCA_028716975.1 Methylobacter sp.
GTAGGTATGCATCTCATCCATTTCGACAGCCTCAACACCGGCGCTGGAGCGGATGCCCTCAATCGCTGCGCCATAACTTTTAATCCAGTTGTAGACAGCAACATGACTGCATCGCAAAAACCGTCCGATTGACCTAAATCCCAGGCCTTCCAAATAAAGCTCCAGCGCTTGACGTTTTTTGCCGGCCCCCAGCCCGCGCTCTTTGATTGTGTGCCGATAGCCGCAGTCTTTGCATCTATAACGCTGCCTGCCCTGGACTATACCATCTTTAACGCAAGCCTCTGATCGGCATTTCGGACATTTTATCATGAGCCTTTTCCTACCGAAGATAATATGAGGTACAGAAAAGTATAAGATAACTATAATAAATTAACAATGCCAGAAAATTATTCGCGCCGCCAACTTGTCGTGCCGTTAGGCTCATCTTCAAGGATGATACCCTGCGCTTTCAGTTGATCGCGGATTTGATCCGCAAGCGCCCAGTTTTTAGCTTTTTTGGCGTCGAGGCGCATTTGAACTTGCTGATCGATTGCTTCATTGCTGAAGCCTGTCACTTGTCCTGTCGCAAACAATGTATCATTACTATTCTGTATAGCCGCGAAGCCCTGTATTCCTCCCTGTAGCCAGGCGTCGGGATTAAACTGCAATAAACCCAACAAACCGCCCAGCGTTTTCAGGCTCGCAGCCAGTTGCCCTGCCAGCTCCAGGTCGCCGTCCTTGTTTTTGTTCAACTCGCGAGCGAGATCGAATAACACAGAAACCGCGACCGGCGTATTGAAATCGTCATCCATCGCCTGTTCGAAACGGCTTTGATAGCCGGCCAGAATCGGCAAATCGGGAACGATGACTCCGCGCAAAGCCGTATAAAGCCGGTTTAATGCGGCCGCCGCATCATTCAATTGCTCGTCCGAATAATTCAACGGGCTGCGGTAATGGCTGCTCAGAATAAAAAAACGGATGATTTCGGGCCGGTATTTTTTGAGCACTTCACGCACAGTAAAGAAATTACCCAATGATTTGGACATTTTCTCATCATCAACGCGCACAAAACCATTGTGCATCCAGACGTTAACGAATTTCTCACCGGTCGCGCCTTCGGACTGGGCGATTTCATTTTCGTGATGCGGAAACTGTAAATCCATGCCGCCGCCATGAATATCAAAATGATTACCCAGGCAGGAGGTAGCCATTGCCGAACATTCAATATGCCAGCCGGGGCGCCCCAAGCCCCAAGGCGATGCCCATGCCGGCTCACCGGCTTTTGCCATTTTCCACAAGACAAAATCCAGCGGATTGCGCTTAGCCTGATCGATGTCAACCCGCTCGCCGGCCTGTAAATCGTCGGGATTCTTACCTGATAATTGACCGTAATTTTTGAATTTTGCTACCGAATAAAACACATCGCCATTATTGCCGGCATAAGCGAGATCCTTGGTTATCAATGCCGCAATCATGGCAATAATCTCAGTGATCGATTGCGTCGCTCTTGGTTCAATATCAGGCGGCAGTACGGAAAGCGCCTGCTCATCTTCATGCATGGCGTCAATAAACCGCTCGGTTAATTGGCCAAAGTCTTCGCCGTTTTCATGGGCGCGCTGAATGATTTTGTCATCGATATCGGTAATATTGCGCACATAAGTTACGTCATAACCTGAATAGCGTAAATAACGCGCGACCGTATCAAATACCACCATAACCCGCGCGTGGCCGATATGGCAGTAATCATAAACTGTCATGCCGCAGACATACATACCGATTTTGTCCGCCTCACGCGGCTGCAATAGGTCTTTTTTCCGGGTCAGGGTGTTGTATATTTTCAGCATGGTTTTTTACGATTAAACGGCATTTGACACAGAGTCCATTAAAGAAAACAGTTAATTAAACGATAAATATTGTTAACACAATGGTTCAATTTACCAAGATTAATGCTTCTCTTTCAAGATAAAACCACATAGAATTTATTCTTTGCATCACCAAATTAGGATAATCAATGCGCATACTCATTCTTTTCATGATGCTGTTCTTAACCACAACACTCTCTTTTGCAACGGAAAAAAAAATGTCTGACAAACCAACAAAGGTTAAATTAATCACTACTCTTGGGGAAATTATTATTCAGTTGAATACAGAAAAAGCCCCTGTTTCATCTGCAAATTTTTTGACTTATGTTAAGGAAGGCTTTTACAACGGCACTATTTTTCACCGCGTAATCCCCGGCTTTATGGCGCAAGGCGGCGGCTTTGATATTAATTTCAACCAGAAAGCCGTGCATGATCCTATCAAAAATGAAGCCGACAACGGCCTCCTTAACAACCGCGGTACTTTAGCAATGGCCCGCACATCCGATCCCAATTCCGCAACAGCGCAGTTTTTCATCAATTACAAGGACAATGCCTTCCTCAATCACACCAGTCCAACCCCCAGTGGCTGGGGCTATGCCGTATTTGGCGAAGTTGTGGAAGGCATGGACGTCGCCGATGCCATAGCGAAACAACCTACAGGCAACCGCGGCGGCCATCAGGACGTACCCAAAACTGACATCGTTATTGAGAAAGCTGAAGTTGTAGAGTAAAGAAATAAAGCACACATTTAATGGACTTAAGGGAACCTCTAAAAATTGCACTTCGACAAGCTCCCTTCGACAAGCTCAGGACGAACGGTGGTTCATTAAAATTAGTGAGTTATCCGTTCGTGCTGAGCCCTTCGAGAAACTCAGGAGAGCCTCTTCGCCACTGCTCAGGAGAGCCTTGTCGAAGCATGAACGATTATTTTTAGAGGCTCCCTTAATTACTTAACTTTTCTCCGGTTCCTTAATATCAGGCAGCAAAGCCGCTTTGAACAACGAAATTCTGTTTATTTCCGATCTGCACATTTCTTTAGAAAAACCTGAAATCACCCGTCGATTTCTTTCATTTCTGGAAAATCGGGCATCCAAGGCTAGCGCTGTTTATATACTAGGCGATCTTTTTGATGCCTGGGTAGGCGATGACGATCCCACACCTCCGAACAATAAGATCAGAAAACAGCTTAAGCAATTGACCAATTCAGGGACTAAAGTTTATTTTCAGCAAGGTAATCGTGATTTCCTGTTAGGTAATAAATTTTGCGAGGATACCGGCGTTACGCTTATTGATGATTTTATTGTAGTCGATTTGGGCGGCGTCCCTACCCTTCTTACCCACGGTGACTTACTGTGTACCGATGACCTGCCTTATCAGGCGTTTCGCGCCAAGTCGCACACGCAGGAATGGAAAAATTATGTCTTATCCAAGCCGCTGCTTCTAAGATTACTGGCGGCTCGCTGGTATCGCTTGCGCAGTTATTTCCATAAGCGCAATAAGACTCAAGAAATCATGGATGTAAATCAGGATACAGTGATAAATGTTATGCGCGATTATAATTGTTTGCGCCTGATTCATGGACATACGCATCGCCCTGCCCTTCACAACTTTAAAATAAACGGTCAGCCTGCCCAGCGTTTTGTACTTTCCGCATGGAGCAAAGAGACAGCTGAAGTTTTGTGCTGGAACAGCACCGGTTATAAAATCGAAACTATAAGAAATTGACATGCGCAAGGAAAAAAACACAGGCTAAAATGCTTTGCCCGTCGCGCTCTTAAGTCTTGTACCTTCTGTTTTTCGCCTATTAACAGTTGACTTTTTGAGCAAAATCATTAAATCTAGTAGCTTGGCGTGAACAATTCCTGTACTTAAGAAATCAAGAAAATCAGCCAAAACTAATATTAGTCTTAAAAAAAATCATAATCAGTATTTTGTCCAATTAACAAGATACCAGGAGAAAAATATATGAAGAAGCCTTTAAAAAGTTGGCTGCTTGCTTCAAGTGTGGCTGCGCTATTAGCTACACCGGCAGTTTCAACTGCTAACAGCGATGTTGAACAACTATCTAAAAACCCGGCTAACTGGGCAACTTGGGGCGGTAACTACGCAGGTACACGTTACAGCGAATTGGATGAGATCAACGTTAGTAACGTAAAAAGCCTGCAACCTGCATGGTCTTTCTCTACAGGCGTATTACGCGGTCACGAAGGCGGCCCATTGGTGATTAACGATGTTCTTTACATCCATACCCCTTTTCCTAATACGGTTTACGCCATTGATCAAAAAACCCAATCGGTCATTTGGGAATTCACCCCTACACAAGATGCTGATGTAACTATTCCAGTTATGTGTTGCGACACGGTTAACCGTGGCTTGGCTTATGCCAACGGTAAAATCTTTGTACAACAATCCGATACCGTTTTGACAGCATTGGACGCTAAAACCGGAAAGCGTATCTGGAGCGTGCAAAATGGCGACCCTAAACTGGGTATGACTAACACTTCCGCACCATTGGTTGTTAAAAACAGGGTTCTCACGGGTATTTCCGGAGGTGAATTCGGCGTTCGCGGTTTCCTGGCGGCATACGATATTAATACCGGCGAATTGGCATGGAAAGGCTATAGCCTGGGTCCGGATAAAGACATGCTGATTGACCCCAAGAAAACAACTACCTGGAAAGATGGGAAAGTGACTCCCGTTGGCGCCAATTCAAGCTTAAGCACCTGGGAAGGCGATCAATGGAAAATCGGCGGCGGCACAACATGGGGCTGGACCAGCTACGATCCTGAATTGAATCTGATCTATTACGGCTCAGGCAATCCTTCTACCTGGAATCCGGTTCAACGTCCCGGCGACAACAAATGGTCTATGTCACTATGGGCTCGTAATGCTGACACAGGCGCAGTTAAATGGGTTTACCAAATGACGCCGCATGATGAATGGGATTTTGACGGCATCAACGAAACAGTTCTGGTTGACCAGGACATTAAAGGCAAAATGCATAAAACTCTCGTGCATTTCGACCGTAACGGTTTTGGCTATACTCTGGATCGTGAAACAGGCGAACTGCTTGTTGCTGAAAAATTCGATAAATCCGTCAACTGGGCAACCCACGTTGACATGAATACCGGCCGTCCGCAAGTCGTTTCCAAATACAGTACAGAGCAAAACGGTGAAGACGTTAATACAAAAGGCGTTTGCCCGGCTGCATTAGGCAGCAAAAACCAGCAGCCTGTCTCTTACTCTCCACAAACCGGCTTGTTCTATATCTCAGGCAACCATTTGTGCATGGACTACGAACCGTTCGAAGTCGCCTACACAGCGGGTCAACCTTACGTGGGCGCCACCTTAACCATGATGCCGGCGGGCGCGGATGTGCTGACAGGCAAGCCTGATAATACTACCAACCTCGGCCAATTTACTGCTTTCGATGCTAAAACAGGTAAAATTGCCTGGTCTAACCCGGAAACTTTCTCTGTGTGGTCCGGTTCTTTGTCCACAGCGGGCGGGGTAGTATTTTACGGTACGCTGGAAGGTTACTTGAAAGCGGTGGATGCAAAAACGGGAAAGGAACTGTACAAGTTCAAAACCCCTTCCGGCATCATCGGCAACGTCAACACATGGACATATAACGGCAAGCAGTACATTGGCGTTCTTTCCGGCATAGGCGGCTGGGCCGGTATCGGTATTGCTGCAGGGCTTGATACAGGTAAGGCGGATTCAAACTCTGAAGGTTTAGGGGCTGTCGGCGCATACAGAAGCCTTAACTCTTACACGAAACTGGGCGGCACATTAACGGTATTCGCCCTGCCTGATAAATAAATCGATCCCTAAACCGGATTGAATTAATAAAAAGCCTTGGCCGGTGAATCGGCCAGGGCTTTTTTATGCTCAGGAATATAAAACGAGTCAAGATAAGCTGCGTCAGCTTTATTTCTTCTGGCGCTTTGAACTTTTAGCTTAAAGAACAGCTCTTCATGCAGTAAACTGTGAGCATTTTATTCCTTATATCCTAAAGGAGGATTTAATGAGGGTCTCACCTCAAATTTACAAAATACTCACAAGCCTATGTCTGGCTACAGTGACCTTTTCTATTTCCGCCGTCGCAGAAGAAAAATTCAAGGTCTGTGCTGACCCCCTTAACCCTCCCTATTCCACAAAAAACAAAGATGGCTTTGAAAACAAAATCGCTGAGTTATTTGCTAAAGAGCTTGGACAAACCGTTGAATACACATGGTTTCCGCAGCGTATTGGCTTTATCCGCAATACTTTAAACGCACCGCTCAATGACAGCGAAGTTGACAGTCAGGAATTCAAGTGTGATGTCATTATGGGCGTTCCCGCCGATTATGATCTCACCCTGACTACTAAACCTTACTATCAATCAACGTATGTCCTTTTAATAGCCAAAGGCCGTGGCTGGGATGATATTAAAGAGGCAGCGCAATTAGCCCGTCTACCCCTTCAAAGACAGAAAACTTTAAAAATTGCCATGTTTGACCGCGGACCTGGAACCACATGGATGCAAAAAAATGGCTTGCTCGGTCAGGGCATACCTTATCAAGGCATGACCGGCGATGATAAAAATAATGTCGCCATGCAGATCGAAAAAGATCTTAAGGCCAGGGAAATTGACATGGTTATTCTATGGGGACCGATGGCAGGTTATGTCATCTCCCAAAGCCCCAAAAACGATTACATAATGATCCCTATGAAGTCATCCGCCGGCATAAAATTCGATTTTGCAATGGCAATGGGCGTTCGAAATGGCGATAAAGCAAGAAAAGAAACTCTTGACAAACTGATTGCCGCTAACGCGGATAAAATCAAGTCTATCATGGCGAATTATAATATTCCTTTATTACCTATATCGAAGTCAGCTACCCCTAAAGATGATGACTGATATTAAGGGAGCTTTACACACTCGTTCGACAAGCTTCCTTCGACAAGGCTCTCCTGAGTTTATCGAAGGGCTCAGGACGAACAGTTTGGGTGGCTTCCGTTTATGGTGAACTCTTAATGTACGCTCAGGCGAGCCTTGCCGAATCCATTCGCAGTGACCCTTAGCCTATGCTGAGGTGGCCTTGGCTAATCCGTTCGTGTTGAGGCCTTAGCCTACGCTCAGGAGAGCCTTGTCGATTCCGTTCGTGGTGAGCCTGTCGAACCATGAGCGGAATCAAGTTGTTCAGGGATTCCTTAAATGAACGGTTATTCAACCGGCAATTAGCGCCGGTTGCCTTACGAATCTTTACTGCTGCATCAACTCCGATTAAACAATTGAACCAGGTGAGCTAACCGTGCAGCCCGCTCGGGAGACAGTTGCTCCCATTGAAAACGCCAGTTCCAGTTGCCTTCAGTTGTGCCCGGGGTATTCATGCGATGTTCGGAGCCCAGTTCCATAATATCCTGCATGGGAATCACCGCCAGATTTGCAACAGATGCCAACGCGGCTTGTATCAATGCACAGTTTAACGAAATTGAAGGGTAGCCAAGATACTCATAAATATAGCTTCTTTCGCCCTCATTAAGCTTCTCACACCATCCTAAAGTCGTATCGTTATCGTGAGTACCGGTATAAACAACACAGTTTTTTACATAATGATCAGGTAAATAGGGATTATCAGGCCCGCCACCGAAAGCAAACTGCAAAATCTTCATCCCCGGTAAATTAAATTCATCTCTTAATTCCTCGACTTCGGGCGTGATTACGCCTAAATCTTCAGCTATTAATGGAATCGAGCCAAACTCTATTTTTATGGCGTTCAATAGCGCTTTTCCAGGCGCTTTAACCCATACGCCATTAATTGCCGTATCTTCATTCGCCGGTATCTCCCAGGCAGCTTCCAGCCCCCGGAAATGATCAATACGAAGGATATCAAATAGCTCCAACTGGGTCTGCAATCTTTCAATCCACCAGGCAAATCCGGTTTTTCGGAGGTAAACCCAATTATAATGAGGGTTGCCCCACCGCTGACCTGTTGCAGAAAAATAATCCGGCGGCACACCGGCCACAACAAACATTTCCCCGGACTCATCGAGTTTAAAAACGTCGCGGTGAGTCCAGACATCAGCACTGTCATAAGACACAAAAATAGGGATATCTCCAAACAACAGAACTTCCTTCTGTTTGGCGTAAGCTTTTAATTCCAGCCATTGCCGGAAAAAAACATATTGTTCGAATTTGATGCTTTGAATTTCGGTTTTTAACTGCCGGCGAGCGTCCTTAATCGCTTTTGCCTCCCTTTCCTTGAGGGGTTCAGGCCATTGATTCCAGCATAATTGATTGAACTGGTTTCTTATAGCTACAAACAAAGAAAAATCATCCAGCCAAAAACCCTTTTCCAGACAAAAATGCTCAAAGCTATCTTTATCCTGCTGACCCGCATGTTCTGAAAAACCAAAAAAGGCATCAGTAAGTAAATCGCTTTTATTTGCTTCCGCTAATACCCGCCCTTCGTCGCTATTATCAAGTGACGGCAGCCAGCCTTTGCTCACTAACCAATCTATATTAATCAACGCCGGGTTACCGGCATGAGCAGATAAGCACTGATAGGGAGAGCCGTCCTCATGCGGGGCAGTCAATGGTAATGTTTGCCAGACTGTAACCCCGGCATCATGCAGAAAATTTATAAAATGATAGGCTTCCTGACCTAAATCACCTTTATCCCCGGCACCAGGCAGCGAGGTAATATGCAGCAAGATGCCTGCCCGGCGTTTGTTTAAAATATCATTCACGTAATGGTTCCTGGTTAGTATTCAACGCCTGGCCGCATTGCTCCGCCCATAGCCGGCGCACCCGAACCTTGGGTAAATGACATCGCCAGATAAGCCGGCGGTTCCTCACCCAATAACCTGTATAGATTGGCTAAGTTTAGCCGGAACTGTTTCTCAAAGTTACTGACCGCTTCTCCAGGATTATAATCACCAAACCACCAAAACCAGTCGGAACCTTCACACACAGCGAGCTGAAATTCAGCCTCCTGCATTTGTTTATCAGTTAATCGTTCACCAGCTATAGCTTTATCGAAAGCCTCTTTAGCATCGCCTAACATATCCCATCCGCGATTTTTGTCCGCATCTCCTATCCAGGTTGAAAAACTGCCATACACCCAACTTCCCGCAACCAAGCGGGATAAAGGTTTAACCTCTATTTTATCTTTCAGGCATTCGGAAAAAGTAGTTAACTCAATGAGCGGATGAACAGCCAGTCTTTGGTATAGAGCGTTCAGAAAAAAATAGCCATTAGCCGGAAAATATTCCCAGGCGTTCTCTCCATCCAGGATAATGGAAAGAACAGTATCGCCAAGTTCATTTGCAGCAATATTTTCAAGGTGTTGAATCAAATCGCCCACGGCATCATCGGCATGCCACTTTGAATACTCAAAACCTATAAGATCGGATAAACCGTCGTCGCGAAAAAAACAGGCTATATCAGTGCCCCCAAGCTGGAAAGGATGATGAATACCCGGTGGCCTCCGATTTTCAGGTAAATGAAGACTATGATGTAAGACAGAGCCGCCGCTAGCCGCCCAGTCAAAGCCAAAATCACCCAATATTTTTAGAGTGTGCTCACAAATACTGCCCTCTGAAGGCCAGCATCCCTTCGGATTAAAACCGAAAAAGCGCTTAAAAACCTGCACACCTTTTTCAAGGTGCCAAGCTACTCTCTCCTCGCCTCCCTGATACTTGTTCAACTCCGGCAAAGGCGCATGAGGCATAGCTTCATGAGTTGAATTTAAATCCAGAAGCAACGGCATAATCGGATGGGCATAGGGTGTTACGGAAAGCTCAATTTGCCCTTTTCTGGCTAGCACCTTATATCTGAGGATAACACTTGACAATTGTTCGCCTATCACCTCCAGCACTTCAATTCTGTCATGTAACGTATAACCCGAACCTTTTTTAATTAAAGACTTCACCCTGCTATCAGATAATTTTATCGTTTCCCCCATCCAGACCAAATGATACCAAACCAGCATATCAGCGATAAATTGTGAATTAATATAGTTTAAGGAGTCATAATGACCTTCAATCCAGTCGGCCATATCAGCCAGTTTCCTGAAGGCGGGGTAACGGTTTATTTGCCTTTCCCGATTGGCCCGCATACAGTCCTTGATCAGTTTCAGGCGGCTTTCCGGATCAGCAGGAATGCTTGGAGCAACAAGTGCGGCCAGCAAGGGATCCGTTATGGCAATACGATCCTGTAAATAACAGCTGACCTGCCGGGCATATTCCTCAATTTGTTCCAGCAAAATGGGCACGAAATTTATCACTGCTTTTGCCTTCGGTACCGCTTCCAGATGCGCCACCATATCAACATAGTCTTTAATCACATGCAGATAAGTCCAGGGTAGCGTATATTCCCCGGTTTTGAGGTCGCGGTATTCGGGCTGGTGCATATGCCAGCACAGCACCAGTTTGAGGGATTTTTGGGCCGGTTTAGCGAACATAATGCAGCCTCTGGCCCAGCATGTCCGGGGTCACCAGCACCACGCCGCCG
>JAQUOU010000057.1 GCA_028716975.1 Methylobacter sp.
CTGTAATCAGGATAACCCGACAAGGACCATGAAAAAGATATTATTCGTCACCCCCGAAGCCCACCCCCTCATTAAAACCGGCGGCCTCGGCGATGTCTCCGGCAGCCTCCCCAAGGCGCTGGCTGAACTGGGTGAAAATGTTCGGCTTATCCTGCCTAATTATCAGGCTATTAAAACGGATGAAGATATTTACTTCAAAAGCACGGTGCAGATAAATAATTCTGCTGTAAATATCCTGGAAACCCGGCTACCGGGCACTCATGTAATTGTATGGCTGATTGATTATCCGGATTTTTTTAAATTCCCAGGTAATCCCTATGTCGATGAAAACGGTCATGCCTGGATAAATAGCGCTGATCGTTTTGCGCTGTTTTGCCGGGCCTCTGTTGAAGTTGCGATGAACCGGTGTTATCTGGACTGGAAACCGGATATTGTCCATTGTAACGACTGGCAGACCGGTCTCGTACCGGCGTTATTATCGCTGGAGCAAAACCGGCCCGCCACACTGTTCACCATACATAATATGGCTTATCAGGGAGTATTCCCCAAAACTGCTAATTTCTCGCTAAATCTGCCGGACCAACTTTGGGAGTCGGGCGGTACTGAATTCCACGGCAAATTGTCCTTCCTTAAAAGTGGTCTGACCTATTCGGATCGTATTACTACCGTCAGCCCCACCTACGCATTGGAAATTCAAACCGCTGAATTTGGCTGCGGACTGGATGGACTGTTAAGCCACCGGAAAGATAGCTTAACCGGCATCATTAATGGCATTGATACCGATCACTGGAATCCGCAAACCGACCCTATTCTGAGTGCACATTTTAACTATTTAACTCTTGATAAGAAGCAGCTCAACAAAAATATCCTGCAAGAAAAATCATCCCTGCCCATTAATAAAAATATTCCTGTTTTTGGCCTGATCAGCCGTCTCGTGGAACAAAAAGGCATAGACCTCGTGCTGGAATGTTTACCTGAAATACTGGCATTGCCATTGCAATTGGTCTTGCTCGGAAGCGGCAACAAGCGCTTTGAACAGGAGTTATCCGATTTTGCTGAAGCCTATCCCAATAAAATAGCGATTACCATCGGCTACGATGAAGCCCTGGCGCATGTGATTGAGGCGGGCGCCGATCTGTTCTTGATGCCGTCAAAATTTGAACCGTGCGGCTTGAATCAAATGTACAGCCAGCTGTACGGCACCATTCCGGTGGTTAGAAAAGCGGGCGGATTGGCTGACACCGTAGTCGATGCGCTCCCAAAAACATTGCGCAATAACACCGCAACAGGCATTGTCTTCAATGACGAGTCCCCCGGCGCATTAATAGAAGCGATTAAACGCGCACTTATTTTATACAGCCAGCCAAAAACCATGAAGCAATTACAAATAAAAGGAATGCAAAAAGACTTCTCCTGGAGTAAAAGCGCCGGGCAATACAAGACATTATATGAACAGCTATAAATATTTTATTACTGCTGCCCAAGCCCAACTTGCCGGACTAAATTAGTAATAAACCCTAAAAGACCGCTGTATTTGCTCAAATTCATAAAGATAGGGCTGCGCCACTTGGCGATTAGCCGCCACGACTATGAGATCATGAGAAAATACAGAGGTGTTGTACCAATTGAAACTTCCTTCAAGGACAATAAAATCATCGATAATGCAATACTTGGAATGGATGGGGGAATAAGGTACTGGATGATCGTCCTGACCGTAAACCAGGCCTGTCGGAATACCAGCGGATTTCAGCCGTTGCACTGCCGGTAATAATGGCCGGTTGAGCTCTTCCGCCATAGACCGTTCTACTCCGATGCGTCCCTGCCTGGCCAAGTGCCCATTAAACAGGATATGTACATAAACGCCTCTGTTCCTGGCATTGATCAAGGCATTAATCACGCTATCGTGATGATCTCCTAAGAGCTCGCCAATCAAAAATAATGACACCTTGATGGAATGCCGGGCCCGATTGATTTCTCCCAGGATAGCATGATGAGGACGGTAATATTGGCCGTTATGCATGGTATGCCTGCCGAAGGTATAGAGTAAGTTGAAATGGCTCAACGGATCGATACCGTATTTTTGGTTTACCCCTCCCCGTTGGCTTTGGAAGATATTGTCAAGCAGGCGGCATACGCCTTTGGAATGAAACGTCATTCCGGATTCCCAATTAGCCCACCAGCGGTCGAAGGTAATATTGAATGAGCCCAATATGCAGTCCTCATCATTAAAAATAATAAATTTGGTATGCATATCCGGCTCAACTTCGATGAGATGATGCCGGGGGCTACAGAATACGCCCAGCAGTTCAATTCTGGAATGCTTTAACCGGGCATAGTTGTGACTATTGGTCAGAGTCATCTTTCGCCAGTCCACAATACATTGAACCCAGACCCCCTGCTCTCTTGCATAAATCAAATGATTAATAAAGTCAGCATCATCAATGCAGTCAACACTTACCTTAATAGTGCAAAAGCGATCAGGATTTTCCCACTTGCAACGTATAACCTTGTCTATGAGGTCATGAATATAGCGCTTGGGGTGATAAGGATGATATTGCTGTCCCTTGGTAAATTTGGGAACCAGTTGCAGCGCGTCAAAATGATGATTATACCAATCAACATCCTCCTGTAATTCACCTGCGTTCAGCTCATAGGTTCGATAGCTGTTGGCCGTTGCCCAGTCATGATTAATTCTCCGGTATTGGGGTTGGTCATCCTGGAGTTGATGCCAATCCATGAAAATATACTCATTTTGGGAAGGAATGGAATGTTCATCCAGATGCACAATAAAAGAAAACTTTATGCAATTAATCCGGCCGAAGTTATTAGAAAACGGGTGAATATAAAAATCCCTGGTGCGTCGTTTGTGATGGTTCCAATGGACATCATAGTCATCAGTATCGACAATGTAGGTTTCGCAGATACCATTATCGCGATAAACTTTCACGATAACTTTTAAATTGGCCTGGACTCCAAATGACAGGTCAAAATCTATTTTTCCCCAGCGAACATAAAATTTTTCATTTATATCATTAACCCTTTGAAAAGAGCTGCCCAAATTTCCATGAACAGGCGTGGCGTAATGTTCAGCTAACTGCATTTCTTTACCTCGTGCAAAACTATTATTTTAGTAATCCCTTGAAGGATATATCACCCATTCCCGCTATTTCAATCACATACCATATTCCCCGATGTCCAAACTTACTTCGGCTCAAATGTCATAAAATAGCCGCAATGGTCGGAAACTCTTCCATAGTCCTGCTCCGTAAACAGCACAGTTCCTGAAGTAGCTTGCAAGCCGCTTGCTTTATCCATAAAAATAAAATCAATACGATAGTCATCGGCAAGATAATGTTGCCAGTAGGGATCGTTAACTTTGAAGATTTTTTCAAATACTCCGGGGGAGTTGACCGCTAAATATTGATCCTCATATTGATGGGAATCAACCACCAGGCTATAGCCTTTTGATCCCGCCGTGATATTGAAGTCGCCGCACAGCAATGTGCCTTTGACCTGAGCCGACCGTTTACTCTCTGCCCACTCGCGCAGACGGTTGAATTGCTCCTGAAAGCCATCTTCCCACCAGCTTAAGTGCGCTGAAAAAACATTAATCAATCCCATGTATGGAATATTTATTTGAGCCAGGACAACTTTTCTTGAATGAATACTATACGGATCATGACTATCCGAAACATAGCGAGCCTCCTGTTTCGATAGTGAATATTTGCTCAAAATTGCAACGCCTTCGCGGTACTTGTCAAAACCCAGATGCGCCCAACTGGTATAGATATGATAAGGAGTATCAAGGCGATCATTAATTATTTTCGCCGAATTTGAGTTCCAATCGCCTTCGCCGTTATTCCAAAGTTCCGCTACTTCCTGAAGGCAGACAATATCCACATCCAGCTCGTTAATCGCTTTGGCTATCTGGGAAAATTTGTAATCCTGATCATCTTCCTGATAACAATGCAGATTAAGAATCAGGATCTTAAGCGCCTCATGACTAAGGGAATAGTTATGTCCATAGTTATTGTCCCATATGATGTGTCCCTTGCTTTCGCAGGAAATGCTGTACTGCACTCGAAAAGCATTACGAATCTTAATCCAGCCTTTCCAAATCTCTGAACCATATTGATTCGGATTTCTGGCATTGCTAAGCAGCTCTTTATCCCAATAGTTGGTTTTGAAATAACAGGTGGTTTTATGGGTGTGCTTCCAATTGTCCGTAGTCCAGTGAATAGTGACTTTTTCAGCGTCAACAGACCGGTCTACTGATACGGTAATAGGAACAAATTTCTGATCCTCTCTTAACCTGTCCGTAAAACCAATGTTCAAAACCGGAATATTGTGGACTACCTTGACTCCTGAATCAGCTTCACTGGAATAATTCAAGCCGTTATTATTATCCCAATATTCTATACCTGAAGCCTTATAGCGCAATCCGAACCGGATATTACCGGGCAGCGATTTATCTGCTGATAGATGAAATCTTGTCTGCGCCTGCCAATATTCTTTACCGGGTTCCAGCTTGCTGTGATACTGCACCGGCAGAGTTTGCCATACGCCGTCTTCACCGGCCCAGACAATATCAATCTGCTTGTCATAACTGATATTTTCCACCAGCATAAAAAAAGACAACTCTTGATGAACTCCTTTTTTTTTTCTGGTAATCACATTTTCTACATACAGCAGCTGGATTTTATCCATTTTTAGCTTCCACAAATGCTGATCTTAGGCAAATTGGCGATTAAAAGAAGGTGCGAAACCGATTCCGAAAATTTCAGGCTCCAGTGAATGGCTTTGCGGAAGGATTGTAATCACGGAAATTTATAGCCGGAAAAATGTTATCCATAGTCTCCAGCGCAATCAAGTAACGTTCATTGATCCTGTTCTTCCGAATACAATCGTGTAAATAATTAAATCTGGCAAGATGGTCTGTGATGCGTTTTCTGGCATATTCCGCGGTTGTTCCTGATTTTATTATAAACGGCCAATCCGATGCTTGCGCCAGTAAAATCGATCTGGCTGCCTGGTTCAAAGCCCTCTCCTGTAACGGGTTGACAGCCAAATCCTGAAGATCGAAGGCTAACTTTTCCATGTCTGCCTCGGCTTTGTGGAGAAAAGGATAAATCCAGTCATTTTCTTCATTAATCCAGTAGCTTGAATCACCCTGATCGCCCCAGGTTGATGCCAAAGGTGTGGCAAGCTGATGGGACAAGGGTAAATTTAAATAATCACTGCAGCTGACTGACTGAACGCCATTGCTATTCTCGCTTGCCAATCTCAGTACGTGCTCCAGCCAATGCGGTCCCTCAAACCACCAATGACCGAAGAGCTCGGCATCGTAAGGCGCTACGATTATCGGAGGTCTATCCATATTAGCGCTTAACCCGTCAATTTGCTGTTGACGTTTATTAATGAAATCCTGTGCATGTTGCCGTGCTTTCGCAAGCGCTTTTTTCGGCTGGTAAATTTCTTTTGGCAGATCCGCGCCAGTTACGCGATGATATTTGATGCCGGTATTAATGCGGGTTAAGCCGTCAAGAATATACGGAGCGATATAATCAAATTCAAGATCGAAACCAATGTCACTGTAGTATTCGCGGTAATCAAAATCGCCCGGATAGCCTTCCTTGGAACTCCAGACCTGTCTGGATGAATCAGGATCCCGGCCGAATGCGGCTACACCGTTACCGCAATCCAGCGGCGCATAAACACCATAACGCGGAGACTCACTTGCATTCATGATTCCGTGGGTATCGACAAAAAAATATTTAATGCCGGCTTCGCCAAGCGCAGTTTCCAGGCCGGGATAATAGGCGCATTCGGGCAGCCAAAAACCGGCTGGGGCATGGCCCAAATTCAGTTTAAAAGTCTCAATCCCCACATTTATCTGATTACGGACGGCTATTTCGCTAACACTGAGCAAGGGCAAAAAACCGTGGGTCGCAGCAGAAGTTATCAGTTCAAGATTGCCTGCGGTGTAATGCTTTTTAAACGCTGACAATAAATCGCACTTATATTGGTCTTGAAAGGTGGCTAGTGTATTCAGGAAAAAGCGCCGGTACAGTCGGGATAATTTTTGATATTCCGGTAATTTACGGGTTCTGTATACTTCCTTTTCAGCCAGTTCCAGCAGTTTATGCAGATGTTTCAGGTAACGGGATATTAATAACTTATCGCGCAGCATGGAAATCAGCGGCGGCGATAGCGAAAGCGTCAACCGGTAATCCACACTGTCTTGCTGTAGACGATCCAGGACGCCGATTAATGGAATATAGCATTCGGTCATGGCTTCGAACAGCCAATTTTCTTCAAAGAAACTATCGTGCTCGGGGTGCCGCACATAGGGGAGATGTGCGTGGAGAATAATGCTAAGAAATCCTTTTTCCATTGTGACTATTGATTATTTGCTTTGGCCGGAAGCATTTTTACTCGTGTAATGCGATTGTCCCTGACCGGATAAAACAACCTGAGGCATTGCCTCAGGTATTACCGTAACTTCGCCGCCTTGATACGGCGCCACGCTGCTGCGTGGAATATGAATAACATTGGAAGTTGCAAACGCAGCTAAACGGTCATCCGGAGAGCGTTTGCCGATAGCTGCTGAATAAGCGCTTGATTTGGCTTGCGGAGGCAAAACCACTTTTTGCTGAGTTCTGGAATTGTTGATAATAATATCGAACCAGGATTTTGTAGTAGCCGTGCTGCTTTCGTCCGGCTGCGAATAAATTCTTAAAACAACTTCATGGGAATCGTCTTTCGGCGCTGAAATTATGCCGGCTTGGCCAGGATTCCAATAAGCATGCAGATGCTCCGGGCCAACGGGCAGCAGAACAAGTTCAGGCATGGCGGTAGAAATTTTTAGCGTATAGTTTCGGCTGATTTCTTCGCTTATCTCAAGTATTTCTATCGGGGAAAGTCTTATTTTTGCAGTAAATTCAGGGGGATTTTCTGAAGCAACCGGCGCATAGTTCCGGCTGATTTCCTGGCTTATTTCCAATATGTCCCGCCGCGACAGCTTGTCTTGGGAAATATGGCTTGAAGGCGAAAGTATCATACCCAGCTTTAAACCGTTACCGTCGATAGTTAGATAAATGACTTTAAGGATTAGAAATTTATTTAAAAGTATTTCAATGGATTGCATACCTGAACTACCAAAGTAATTAGCTGACTTTATATATCGACCCCTAAATTCCCCCTACCGCATGCAAATGGATTCAGTGCTTATTGTTATCTCTGCTATTTCTATAATTGATTTTGAAAAACGCAGTAATTAAGAATCCACAGTAAATATCATTCAACTACTCAAACTTACGATTTTAACTCTAACCCGTGTCCTTTGTTATTGCAAGAAAAATTAACCTCAGCCGTTAAGGGAGGAAAGCATGTATCTTAACTAATCAGGGATATTTTTTTGACCTGTCCTTGCGGAATACAAGTAATTTTAATAGTCACTTGTATACTTGGCATCAACAGTTCAGGTCAGACATTAACATTTTCAAAAACCACAATGCTTTTATTGTTTACCAGATAGAAAGGGCTATTAACCGGCTTTTGATCCTGTGGAGATAAGATATCCTGAAATGATGGTAGCGATGTATCCACAACCAGACACCACTGTTTACCGCTGATTACAGGCAGTTCTACAGTAGCATTTTCATCTGACATATTCATTACTATATGCAAATCAGATTCATGACTTTCAAAGCCTGCCAAGGTAAAAGCCAATATCCTGCTGTCAGGATCAGCCCATTGCGGATTAGTAAGCTGGGCGCCGTGCCAGGAAATATCAGGTAGGTTTGTTCCTTCGATGACTTTACCTGTCAAAAACCGCCGGCGCATGATCGACGGATGCCGTTTACGCAATGCTATCATTTGTTGAACAAAACGCAGCATATCGGCATTTTGTGCAGCCCTATTCCAATCCAGCCAGGTTAATTCATTATCCTGGCAATAAGCATTATTATTTCCATTTTGCGTATTCAAAAATTCATCGCCGGCGAGCAACATGGGAACGCCCTGACTAAGCAGTAAAATGGCAAAAACATTTTTTGCCTGTTTTCTACGCATTTGCAAAATGTCCGGATTTTCCGTCTCCCCTTCAGCGCCGCAATTAAAGCTGTAATTTTCATTACAACCATCCTGATTGTTTTCCCCATTGGCGGCATTATGTTTTTGGTTATAACTGAATAAATCATACAACGTAAAGCCATCATGGCAGGTGACGAAGTTAATACTGCTAATAGGTAAACGTCCCTGATGTTCATATAAATCGCTACTGCCGCAGATACGGGTTGCAAGCTCCGGTATCAGGCCTTTTTCACCTCGCACAAAACGGCGGATAATATCCCTGTATCTTCCGTTCCATTCGGCCCATCGATAGCCGGGGAAACTGCCCACCTGATAGAGTCCTGCCGCATCCCACGCCTCGGCTATCAGCTTGGTTTTAGTCAGTTGTTCAGAAAGTTCGATACCCCATAGCACAGGCGGGTCCTGAAGAACTTCACCGCCTTCTCCGCGAGCCAGGGCACTGGCCAGATCAAAGCGAAAGCCATCGACATGCATTCTTCTAACCCAGTATTCCAGGCAACTGATAATGAACCGGGCTACCAAGGGATGGTTGGCATTTACCGTATTGCCGCAACCGGTATAGTCGAGAAAAATGCTTTTATCATGTTTGTCACGGTGATAAATAATCTTACCGCCTATGCCTTTAAAATTAATAATGGGGCCTTGCGCGCCGGCCTCCGCGGTATGATTAAAAACGACATCCATAATGACGCCTATGCCCGCTTTATGCAGGGCTTTCACGAGGTCGCGAAATTCCTGCATATGGGTTCCTTGTTCCGGAGTTACGCAATAGCCGGGGTGAGGGCTGAAAAAACTATGCGTACTGTAACCCCAGTAATTTTTCAGTCCAAGATCAGCAGTATTCTGCGGAACATCCTGTTCATCGAAAGCCATGACCGGCAATAGCTCAACATGGGTAATACCCAATTGCTGAAGATAGGGGATTTTTTCAATTAGGCCTGAAAAAGTGCCTGGATTGTCCACCTTTGAAGAGGCGTGGCGGGTGAAGCCGCCCACATGCAATTCGTAAATAATGGATTTTTCGCTACTGATACGCAGAGGCGTATCACCCTCCCAGTCGTAATGATCATCCACTACGCAACCGCGCATGGCAGTAAGACTGTTGTCTCCGGGAAGACAAGCTGCCGCACGGCTCCAATGCTTCTGACTGACCGCGCGCGCCCAGGGGTCCAGAAGCTGCTTGCCTTTGTCAAAACTAAATCCGTATTCCCGGGTTAGATTGGGGCCATCAATGCGCCAGCTGTACCAAGTACCTACCGGCAGCTCGACAATATAAACATGCCAATAGAAAAACGTCCTGTTTATTTCTTTTCGTAAAGATATTATACGAAAGGGCTCTTCCTCGTCGGCAGTATCGAAAAGTAAAAGTTCTACATGGGTAGCATACCGGCTAAAAATAGAAAAATTAACTCCTCCATCATTAGGTTTACAACCGGAAGGATAAGGATTTCCAGGTTTTAATTTGTACTCGTTTTTAATCATATCCATCTAGTCTTGGGTCAGAAAACCTGCAACTCAGTTTAAATTTTGCTAAAGAACTACCGGCTGGTATTTTTCCGATTGCAGTTTAGAACAGTTGATTTCAGTTTCCGTTAATTAATTACTCAAGCGGCAAGGCTCATATTGGTCAGCGCATAATTATAATCATAGCTTGAAATATCGGAAATTCCCCGGTTTTAAGGTCGCGGTATTCGGGCTGGTGCATATGCCAGCACAGCACCAGTTTGAGGGATTTTTGGGCCGGTTTAGCGAACATAATGCAGCCTCTGGCCCAGCATGTCCGGGGTCACCAGCACCACGCCGCCG
>JAQUOU010000058.1 GCA_028716975.1 Methylobacter sp.
AAGTCCGCGTATCTGGATAAAGGGGAGCCTGTAATTAGCATTGATACCAAAAAGAAGGAACTCATTGGCAATTTTAGTCGAGACGGTCGCACCTATACACAAACACCCGTGGATACACTGGATCATGGTTTTTCAAGTGCCGGCGAAGCCAAACTGATTCCGCATGGCATCTATGACTTGGCGCGTAATCAAGGGTATATGAGCCTGAATACCAGTCATGGTACCAGCGAGTTTTGTTGTGACGGCATTGCGCATTGGTGGAAGCAGTACGGTCACCAAGACTATCCCAATGCCTGCCGCATACTGGTGCTCTGTGATGGAGGTGGCAGTAATGCCGCCAATCGACATGTCTTCAAGGAGACCCTGCAGGCACTGGCTGAACGGCTTGGACTGGAAATACGCGTTGCGCATTATCCGCCATACTGCTCAAAGTACAACCCCATTGAACATCGCTTGTTTGCACACCTTACCCGCGCCTGTCACAATTCATGGAGAAAACGAAGACTGGCAAGGGCTTGAAAGTAACCGTGGATATTTTGACGGGGTTTATGCAACGGGAATAAAATGCAGCGAAAGTTTCCTTGAAAACATGACCATTATCTTTGATGACTTTCTTCCTCGCTGGAACTATCGGGCTATCCCATAAAATATGATTTCGGGAAGTTATTTTTTACCAGATCCTTAGCATCTTTCGCACGACAAAGTAAACGGTAGGCGTTGCGACCAGAGACAGGAGCAAGGACAGCGTTAACGCACCAATCACCGCAATAGCCAATGATTTAAGCATATCCGACCCAGCACCGATTCCATAAGCCAAAGGCAATAAGCCTAACGCCGCTGCCAACGACGTCATCAAAACCGGGCGTAAAAGCCGCCGCCCTGATTCCACCAGCGCACCCTCCAGGTTTTGCCCTCGCGCTTCAAATCGGTGCACCGAATCCAACATCAGAATACCGTTTTTCGCGACCACGCCAATGCCGATGATCGCGCCCAGCAAGGAAACAATATTGACCGAAGGCCGGTCAGGTGCCAGGCCAGGACGATGCCGCACAAGGGCAATAGAAGGGGCTTCATGATTGTTGCCCATTGTGTGCGTGGTTTATCGGTCAACACAATATATTTTTTGCATAAATTAATCAGCGGTTTTTTCTTGCTCTCGGTTAAATTGCTGTAAAAACCCCGGCAATACAATGAGTACCAGCGGTATTTGGACAATAAGTCCGGATACAATGGCAATCGCCAGCGGTTGTAGCATTTCCGAACCGGCACCTATGCCCAATGCCAACGGCATGAGTGCCAGGATGGCGGCTACGGTAGTCATGGCAATCGGGCGCATACGGTTGTTACCGGCGGTAATCATGCGTTGAACGCCAACCTCTGAAGCAGGCAGGCTTTGGTATTCGGAATAATAAAAGATACTGACCTCAGTGACAATACCGATCACCATGGTCATACCCATCATCGCGGTGATGTTCAATTCGGTATTCGTCAGCCATAAGCCGACAAACACGGCCGCTACGGCCGATAAGGTCGTTAGCATCATCGCCAGCGCCACATGAAAATGTTCATACAAATACAGCAACAAGATAAAAACCAGCGCCACCGCTGCGATAAACACGATAATCAGATCATGAAATGCGACGCGTTGCTGTTCATATAAACCGCCCAGAACATAATAAACGTCTTTCGGCAACATGCCGGGCTGATCCAAAGTTTTAATGACATCGGCAATGGCAGAGCCCATATCCCGGCCGCTAATACGCGCCGTAACGGCCACCATGCGTTTTAAGTTATCGCGGGCGATTTGCGCCTGTCCGGTCTCTGTGGTGATTTCCGCAATCCGTTTAAGCGGCACCCAATGACTGTTAATGGAACTATTAGAAGCACTGTTGGGAGCCAGAATGCGCAGATGATCCAGCGCTCGCATCGTTGAGCGTTCGTTTGCCGGTATCCAGACACGTAGGTTGACCATCTTGGGCCCTTCCTGTAGTTGGGTGGTAATGGTTCCCGCCAGGTAATTATTCAGGGTCTGCTGGACGGCGGTAGGACTGAGCCCTTCGAGTGCGGCTTTATCCCGTAAAACCCGGATATTTACCGCATCGCCGGCAGGAATGACGCCGTTGTTAAGGTCAACGACGCCCGGTATTTTTGCCAGCGCCGGAGCGATTTTATTCGCTAATTGCTCCAATAATTTGCCATCATTGGCATACAGTTTGACTTCTATCGGTTGTGGAACCGCCGTTAAATCACCGATGATATCTTCCATCAGTTTGGCAAGTTCAATGCTTAGTCCCGGGACTTGCATGCCAATCTGCTCTCGAACGCTATCCATGACCTCATTCAGACTGCGCCTGGGCAAAGGCTTTAAGCGCACAAAAAAGTCGCCTTGATTAGCTTCGGTCATGAAACCTCCCAAACTGTTACCGGTGCGGCGTGAATAAGTCTCCACTTCAGGTGTATAGCGCAGAATTTTTTCAACTTGTTTCAAGAGGCGATCCGTTTCCGATACCGAAGTGCCCGGCGCGGCGCGGTAGTCGAGAATAAAGCCGCCTTCATCCATGGACGGCATAAACCCCGACCCGGTTTGTTGCCAGCCAAAGAAACCGGCGGCCAGCAGCGGAAGCAGCGCGGTCAATATCAGCCAAGGCCTTGGCAACATCACTTGCAACAGATTTTGATAGCGTTGATGGAACCAGCGTGTCAGCGGACCGTTTTCTTCCTGTTCGGTATCTTTTTGCGTCAGGGTATGGGCGGCCAGCAAAGGCACGGCCAGCCACGCCACGATAAAAGAGATGAATAAAGCGGATGCGATGGTGATCGACAACGCTTTAAAAAAACTGCCGCTGACGCCGGATAAAAAAGCCAAGGGCGCAAAAATGATAATGGTTGAGGCTGAGGATCCGGCCAGCGGTTTGCTGAATTCGTTGGCGGCCAGATGAATCCGCTCCTGATAAGTCCCAGACGCTTCCCGCATGCGACGGATGATATGTTCGATCATGACAATCGCGTCATCGATAATTAGCGCTACAGCTGCCGCCATGCCGCCTAGCGTCATAATATTAAAGCCGATCCCCAGTAAATGAATGATTAATACGGTCGCCGATAAAGCCATGGGCACGGTAATGGCGGCAATCAAAGTGACCTTGATATTTCGTAAGAACACCAGCAGGGTAACAATGGACAATCCTAAGCCAATCAATAAGGCTTCTCTAACACTGAGGGCAGAGGCTACAATTAAATCGCTTTGGTCATACCATTTGGCGATTTTAATGCCGGCAGGGAGCTTCTGTTTGATGAGTTCCAGTTGCGATTGTGCGTTGCGGGCTATATCAACCGTGCTGCTGCCGGGTTGTTGATTGAGTTGAAACAGGACGGCATCGCGGCCCTCGGCGGTGATTCGCTGCCACTGGGGTGCGGTGGTTTTAACGACCTGCGCGACATCGCCAAGATAGACCAGTCCATTCTGGCCGCTGCGTAAAATAGTCTGCGAAATTTGTTCCGAACCCTGAAACTGGGTATTGGCGAGTAGCAGATACAGTTTATAGTTTTGCTCCAATCGGCCTACCGCCTGGATCACGTTGGCCGCCGACAAGGAAGTGGCAATGTCATTCAGACTTAAACCTAACGCATTAATTCGCGCCGGGTCGACCAGCACCTGGTATTCCGCTATCGCGCCGCCCAGTACATCCACTTTGGCAACGCCGGGAATCGCCGACAGGATCGGTCTGATTTGATAGAGCACCATATCCCGGAGTTCGACCAGGCTATGCACGCCGGATGTCAGACTGTAACCGAGCACCGGAAATATCGTGGGATCCATGCGTTTGACGCCAAATGCCAAGGCTGGGGGTAGCGTTGAACGAATTTGATTAATGGCCGAGGCAACCTGCAACATGGCCGACACCATATCGGTGCCCCAGTTAAAATTAATGGAAATATCGGCGCTGCCGCGACTGGTCGCAGAGCGTACGGTCAAAACACCCGGCACCGCCCGTACAGCCTCTTCCACCGGCCAGGTCACCTGAATGGCCATGCGCTCGGCCGGCATGTCACCGGCATTGAGATTAATAACTACTCTCGGAAAGGTCACCTGAGGAAACAGACTGACCGGCGTATTGTAGATTTCAAAGAAGCCGGCGATGGCAATCATACTGAGCGCAAACAAAATGGAACGGCGGTGCAAATAAGCCCATTGCGTCATTGTGCCGCTCCCTTACCGATATTATCAACAGACGTCGCAGACACCGCCATACCGGATTCCAGTTCGTAGTTGCCTAACACCACCACATCGTCCTGGACTTTTAATTCGGCCGCTATCACTTCAACCTGCTGGTCATTTTCCAGACCTATCTGTACTCGATGCTTAACGGCATGGCCGTTTTTAACCGTAAACAGGCTGTAGCCGCCATTATCTGGCAGAACAGCCTGCCGGGGAACCGCGAAGGTATTGACCGAGGCGATAATAATCCGGCCTTCAACAAAGTCATTGATTAACAAAGTCTGATTTAACGCCGGCCTGACAAAGACATTGAGCAAGCGGGTATTTGGATCAATTTGATGGGTGATGATTTCGATACGGCCCTTAACCGGCTCTGAAGCGGGCGTATTGACCGGCCTAATCAATACCTGTTGGCCAACTTGCAGATGCTCGTAATCCTCCGGTTCGATCCCTAAGCGCACCATCCACTGATTCTGATCAACAAGTTGCAGCAACGGCGCACCGGCTGCAACGATTTGTCCCTGCTGAACGCTGACCAGATAGATAATACCGTCTTTTTCCGCCCTGATTTGCTGTTCTTTACCTATACCCTGGTCAAGCAGATTTTTGACCATGACTCGGGCTTGCTCGACGCGTAATTGAGTCGCGACCCTATTCTGCTGGGTTGCCAGTTTCAGACGGATGCGTTCCTGCAGCAGTTCATTGTCACGTACTGCCGCAGCCAGTTCTCTTCGCGCCTGTTCAAGTTGCAACATAGCGTTCACGCCCGGCTTTAAAGCCAGTAACAAATCGCCTTGCTGAACAATTTGGCCCTGATTAACCAGCATTTTATCGACCTGACTGGTATAAGGAACGCTGATCGTCGCCAACTTGTCCGGAAATGGCAAAACCACGCCATAGGCGGTAAAGGTTTCTTTGAGTTCGCCTTTATGCAGTTTAACCGTTCTCACCTGAGCAACCGGCTCCGGTTCGGAAACCGGCGTGTCAGGGCTGGTTACATCCTGTGGCTTTGCCAACCAATAAAGCAGTGCACAACCGATAACAAAAGTCAGCAATAAAACCGTCACGACGGTTATTTTAGAATAGGATTTCATAATTCTTTTTCATTAAAATCAGTGGCTACATGATAAAGTCCGCTCGCTACCTCCAAAGCAATTCCCGCCTGCACTAACTGCAATTCCAAGGTCAGCAGGTCAATTTTTTTGTCCGTCAGATTATTCCATGCAACGTAATAATTAAATACGTCAACCTGGCCGTTTTCGATACCTGACTGATAGGCTTTAACCAGATTGGCCAAATCGGGAATGGCATGACGAACGGATTGAATTTGTTTGTTTATCAAGGCGATAGTGACCAGCAATTCGGCAATATCGGCTCTTGCTTGAAACAACCGGCTGCTATATTGATCGAACAGTTGTTGCCGCGTCGCCCGGTCAAGTGCAATTTGACCCTGATTCCGGTCGAATATGGACAATGTCATCGAGACGCCAAAGCCCATGGTATATAAGTTGCTATTATCCCGGGCAGAATCAAAGCCGATACTGATTTGCGGAAATTGCTGCATCACGGCGATATGCAAACGTTCTTCCTGACTTTCATAACCCCGTTTCAAGGCCATTAAATCCAGCCGCCGGTTTTCTATATTCTGTATTAAAGTGTCATAAGCCGGAGCGTTCATAGCGGTAACGAGTTCAGCATCTTGCTGCAAATTGACTGCCTCATGGGGTTTAAGTCCCATGGCCCGGTTCAGGCGTTGTTGCTGCTGTTTTATTTGCAATTTGAGAGCAAGTAAGCGAATATCGACCAGATTTTTAGCGGACACGGCGGCGACCCGCTCAAGCTCTGTCACCAACCCCAGTTCAGCGGCTTCTTGCAAGCGCGCACGGTTGTCTTCCAGACGCTGCGCCATTTCGGAGAGTAAAGCCTGTTGCCGGGAGTAAACGATCAATTGATAAGCGGCCAGCTTTGCCGCCTGGGCGATTTGCCATTCCTGCCAAGCGATTTGCAAATCAACACCCTGTTGCTGTTTCTCGGCAGCCGCTATTTTGTTCTGACGCCAAATCAGTGCAGTTAGCTGCCAGCTCAGGCCGATGCCAAAGGCATTGTTCGTATCCAGAGTGGTGCCGGCGGAAGGCGCGGAAAAACTGTAGGAAACTTTAGGGTCGGGCAATAATCCAGCCTGTAAAAGTTGCGCGTTGGCGACGCCATGCTGATCTCTTATTGCGCGTAATTCCGGATTGCGTAATACCGCCAAAATAGCGGCTTCATCCGGCGATAAACCATTCTGGATATTGAACGGTATGGGTTTGAGAAGAGGATGTTTGATTTGGGCGGCTTGAATGCTTAGCTGCTGCACTGTGGGCGTTTCAAGTTGTTGCTGAACGGCTTGTTCCGTCAATGGTTTTGACTGGTAGTGGGCACAGCCAAGCAACAGACCAAACCATCCTGCCGTTAATGAGTGAATGCCGTAATTTTTCATGCGTTATTACAGGGATCTGTTGCAAAAGGTGACTGCCACTTTAAGGCCCGGGTCGTTATCTGATAAGAGCACTGTTCCGTCATGAAGATCGGCTATGGCTGCTACTATGCTCAGGCCCAGGCCGTTGCCTGGCGTCGTGCGGCTTTGATCCAGCCGGTAAAAGCGCTGGAATACTTTTTGTCGGTATTCATCGGCAATCCCGGGTCCGTTGTCGGCAACTATTAATTCAACCCGGTTACCGTGTGGCTTCAGGCTGACTAGAATCTGGGCATTTTCTGCAGTATGCAGGATGGCGTTCTCCAGCAGGTTAAACACAAGCTGGGTCAACAATTCTTTATCGCCGACCCATCCAGTATGGTTTTCGATGTCAGTTTGAATGATTTTCCCTTGTTCCTCGGCTACGGGGCCAAGGGCGTCCGCCACGGAAGCGGCAATATCACCAAGATCAACCACCTTGAAACCGCTGCGGCGGGACTGGGACTCAATCTGGGAAATCCTCAATAGCGCCGAAAACGTATCCAGGATGGTATCGACTTCGGTAATGGCAGAAGCCAGTTCTGCGTTATATTGGGATTCGGACAGGTTTGCTTTAAGCGCTTCTTCAAGCCGGAACTTCAAACGGCTGACGGGTGTACGTAAGTCGTGGGCGATATCGTTGGAAACCTGTTGCACGTTTTGTATTAATGCACCGATTTTGTCCAGCATCCGGTTTAGCAGTATTGACAGCTTATCTAACTCGTCCTGATTTTCTGAAACCATTAAGCGGTGGCTTAAATCACCGGCAATAATGGCTTGGGTGGATTGGGTGATCCGGTCAATTTTTTTAAGGAAGAGACGGCTAATATAAAATCCACCTGCTGCGCCTAGCGCAATAACCAACACGAAGCCCCATAAAAACGCCTGTATAATCGCTTCGCCGACATCTTCAATAATATCGCTCTCATGGCCTACGCCTAACCACAGGTGGTTGGGTAAGGCAACCACGCGGGTCAAAAGAATGCCGTGGTTTTCGTTTGGATTCGACTTAGGCGAAGCAAGTTTAAGGGTTTGCCAACCCCCAGCAAGCTCAAATTGACTGAGATTTCCGGCGACCAATTGCCCTTCCTGATTCAATAGGCCATATTCCATAAGATGATGGGATTTAGGATCGATCACTTCATTAATCTCGGCGATGAGTTCGGGTAAACCCCCCGACTCATATTCAGATTGAAGCCGGGCTATCTCAGACCCTAAATTATTTTTCAGTTGTTGTTCAAGAGAATGCGTGGTCAACCAATAGACCGTTGTCCCAATTGCCAGGAACGAGCATAAAAAAAGCCCTAAATAGAGCGCTGATAACTTAAAACTGGCGGTGCCCACAAGGTTAGAGAGTTTCATAAACCCTATAGCCTGCACCACGAACGGTCTGGATTAAATCGGGTTTATCCCCGACATTCAGCTTGCTGCGCACGCGGCTGATATGGGTTTCGACAATATTGGTTTTAGGGTCAAAATGAAAATCCCAAACATTCTCAAGCAGCATGGTGCGGGTGACCACCTGTCCGGCATGACGGACAAGGTATTCAAGCAAGCGGAATTCGGTGGGCTGGAGGTCGATGCATTGCCCATCCCGGGTGACCAATCTTTTCATCAGGTCAATTTCAAGGCCGGACACCTGTAAAAACTTCTGTTCTATCGTTTCCCTGGGCCTTCTTAACAACGCATTGACCCGTGCTTCCAACTCACTAAAGGCGAACGGTTTGACCAGATAATCGTCCGCGCCCGCATTCAGTCCTTCAACACGGTCATCAATCCCGCACATCGTGGTCAGGAACAATACCGGTACGGACGAGCCTGCACTACGCAGTTTTTTTACCAAACTAAGCCCATCCATCCCGGGTAACATGCGATCAACGATAAGCAAACCATAGCTGGCTTCTTGGGCTAGAAACAGGCCTTCGTAGCCATCTTTCGCCACA
The DNA here is from genome assembly GCA_028716975.1 of Methylobacter sp. Classification (GTDB taxonomy): domain Bacteria; phylum Pseudomonadota; class Gammaproteobacteria; order Methylococcales; family Methylomonadaceae; genus Methylobacter_B. Next base: position 8,657 of record JAQUOU010000058.1, read on the forward strand.
TCAACCGTATGACTGGCCTCTTTCAGGCCAGCGGCAACATAGTCCCTGGTTTGGGCATCGTCTTCGATGAGTAATATTTTCATGAAAAATAAGGCTGGAGTATCGTTCCAGCTTTAATAATTTAGTCCTTCTCGTTTTCTGAAGTTTCTTTAGATTCATCCTCCAAGGATACTTTCAGCACCTTACCGGTTTTTCCATCGACCATCACTTCATGGACTTTACCGTCTTTCAAAACTTCGATTTCGAATTGCACCGTGGTCGATTCATCATTGATTTCCGCTTCCATGGCTTTGCCGCCGGTCTTCTCTTCGGCTGCTTTAATCGCGTCCTGTAATGAAATCGAGGCTTGGCTAAAAAGCTGCAACTCTTTGGTTTCTTTGTCTTTAGAATTTTCAGCTTGTGCCAAATTAGCCATACTGCCGATTATTACAATTGCACACAAGCTTGTCAGAATTTTAGGGGTTTGCGTTTTCATACTATCTATCCTCGGTTCTATCAGGCAGGATTGCCTGACGTGGGATATAGAGTACCTTGTCTTACATTACAGGAAGCTTCCCAAAACTATACAATTTTGTAATGTTAGGGTGTTGGAAGATTTTCAATAAATTAATGACAAGCGAAATGAGCATCTGCACAATCAATACGCTCAATAAGCTCGTATCCGAGCAGTAACAATAGCGGAGAACCAAACAGCAATATGGCTGTTCTGAATATGGATTGGATGAAGAGGTAAATTTAGTTAAAAAAGAAATGTAGTTACAATCCTTGGCATTGTTAATTTATTATAGTTATCTTATACTTTTCTGTACCTCATATTATCTTCGGTAGGAAAAGGCTCATGATAAAATGTCCGAAATGCCGATCAGAGGCTTGCGTTAAAGCTGGTATAGTC
>JAQUOU010000059.1 GCA_028716975.1 Methylobacter sp.
CATCAAAAAACGCTAAAACATCACCACCAGGGGGTGGCAACATTAACCGGAATCAGTGGCAGCTTTAAAATGGAATGGGTGGCAGCATTCGTCTGGAATTGGTGGCAGCTTTGAGCCGGAATACGCAAGTAACTGGCTTTGGTGGAAATAGTGGAACGTATTCAATAGTCACCGGCAAATTTGAGGCTATCTTGCTCAGCCTGTAAAAAGCCAGCCAAGCATAGGGGCTGCGAAAACTGAAATAAAAGGTTAACTGATTCGATTGTTTATTAAATGAGTGCATAAAAGCTGTTTTTCCGCTGAACTTGTATGAATATTAATTTAGATATCACTGTTTAGTTTTTGTCGATGATGGGGGAATTTTTCTTACTATCCCATCATTTTCGGTTCGACTAGCCGTACCACTGCCCCACCCACCGCCGAAAGCTCGGTAAAGCGACACGATTGAGACATACATTGCGGTTTCGGACTTGATTCGCTCGTCACCGACAGTCAATGTATTACGCCGAGCATCAAGCAAGGATAAGTAATCTTTTACGCCCCGTTGATATAGAGCATCAGTAGCCTGGTAGGCTTTTTGAACGGACTTTTCGGCATCCGAAAGCTGCTTTTTGCGCTCCTTAGACGAGGTATGCGCGACAAAGGCATTTTCAACATCTTCAAGAGCCAGCAAAAAGGTTTTTTCGTAGTTCAATGCCGCTTGATCGAGCCTTGCATCCACTGCTGCTATGTGTGCCCGGATACGGCCAGCATTAAATAGTGGCATGGTTAAACCAGACCCCAACGTATAGACGCTTTCTGCAAGACTGGAAAAACCGCCAACAGCCAGTGCGCCAAAACCGCCGCTTGCCGATAACACTAATTTAGGGAACAAGTCGGCTCGTGCAGCACCCAGATTGGCAGCGGCGGCGGTGACCTCGGTTTTGACAAGACGCAGGTCGGGGCGCTGGGATAGCAAGTCCGTCGGCAGCAGTTTAGGGATTTCAGGCAACGTAACGGGTAACGATATGACTTGAGATAAACGGGTTTCTAGTTTATCCGGGGTCTCGCCCAGCAATACACAGATTCGATGAGTTAATGTGTTGGCTGAGCTAGTGAGTAATGGCAACGCTGATTCGGTCGTTTCAACCAGTGTTTTCTGATTTGCAACATCGGCTTCAGTAGCAAGACCGTTCTTTGCAAAGAGCTGTAACGCCCTAAGCTTTTCCTTTTGGACTGCAATATTTTCTTGCTGAAGGCTAATCCGCTTCTGTAAACCTTGCAACCCCAGATAATTCGTGGCGACTTGCGCCAATAAACCTACTTGAACGGTACGTAAAGCCTCTTCGGTTCCTGCCGATTGGGCGATAGCGGCCTCTGCTTCGAGGTGTCTACCGCCGAATAAATCGATTTCCCAGCGCGCAGCCAGTCCGCCACTGATGGCATCGGCAGTAAGTGTTATCAGCTCAATTCCCTGTTTGCCGGGGACACCGATTATCCGGTCGATCCTTTTTTCCCGGCCGCCAGATGAGAACAAGTCGATACTGGGATATAGCGCCGACTCGGCAATGCTAACTATAGTTTCGGCTTCTCGAACCCGCGCTTTAGCAATCTTAAGGTCGTGATTAGCGTTCACAGCTTTAGTGATCAATTCATTGAGCAGGGGATCTTGGAAACCTTCCCACCATGACTTTAAATCTGTAGGTGCTACGCGGATTAGATCGGTGGGGGCATGATGCCAACTATTCATATCAGCCAGTTTCACTTGGTCGCTTACCCTAATTGGCATGCAGGCGCTCAAGAGAGTAATTGTGAACAGTGCAAATAATATTGAAATAGATTTATTCATTGGAATACCCCAGTTCAGAATTCTCGATGTTTATTCTTGTGTCAATTTCGGGCTGAACCCGCTGCACCTTGAACCAAGCGGCATACAGTGTAGGCAGAAAAAATACTGTCAGCACCGTAGCAACCGTCAAGCCACCCATAATGGCGATGGCTTGGGGACCGAAGAAGTCGTTTCGGGAGAGCGGTATCATGGCTAGAATAGCTGCGGCGGCAGTCAATAAAATGGGTCGAAAACGTCGAACCGTCGATTCGACGATAGCCGTCCAGGTATCCATGCCTGCTTTTTCGTCCTGCTCGATCTGATCCACCAGAATGACAGCATTACGCATAATCATCCCAGCGAGGGCAATAATCCCTAATAAAGCAACAAAGCCGAAAGGTGCGCCGAATAGCATTAGGGCAAACGCCGCACCAATCACGCCCAGCGGCGCAGTCATAAACACCAGAAAGGTTCGTGACAAATTCTGCAACTGCATCATTAATAAGATAAGTGTGGCAATGACTACCAAGGGAATCCAAATCAGAATCGATTTTTGGGCAGTCCAGGCATCTTCTTTTGCCGCACTGGTCTCGATGAAATAGCCGGATGGCAGTTGTTTTTTAATCACTTCCAATTTTGGAACAATCTGCGCTGCAACATCCGGGGCTAACATACCTTCTGCAACATCGGCACGTACCGATACTGCTGGAAAACGGTTTCGCCGCCAACGTACGCCGTCTTCAAAGACAGTTTCGGTGGTGACCAATTGCGACAAGGAAACCGATTTGCCTTGGCTTGTCGGTACATTGATATTGGGCAACTCATCTACACCTATGCGTAACGGATGCTCCGCCCGCCAGACAATATCGATTAATTTATCATCCTCACGGAACTGGCCAACCGGAATTCCGGTGTAATGAGCCTGCAATGTTTGAGAAAGGCTAGCGGTCGAAACCCCAAGCGCACGGGCTTTATCCTGATCTAAAACCAGGCGGACTGACGGTATGCGCTCATGCCAGTCGTCATTCACGTCTACCGTATTGGCGTTAGCACGGACAATCTCGGCCACTTGATCGGCGATCATCCTAACCCTACTGGCATCTTCACCAAAAACCCGGAATACGACGGGATAATCCATGGGCGGCCCGACGTTGAGGCGCATCACACGCCCACGCACTTCCGGAAAGTTGGTGGCTAATGTCTGCCTGATCCGTTGCATGACCCGTTCACGGGCAGTATTGTCCTTAGTCACTAAAACGAATTCAGCCAGATTGGTATTGGTCAGTTGTTGAACAATGAGCAAAAAAAACCGTGGAGTGCCTCCTCCGATATAGGTCGCATAGTTAACTATTTCTTTGTCTTTGGCGAGAATAGCTTCCATCCGTTTAGCAACTGTTTCAGTTTGCGCGAAGGCGCTACCTTCCGGAAGCCATAGATCGACGATCAGTTCCGACCGATTTGATAAAGGAAAAAACTGTTGCGGGACTTTAGTCAATGTGATCACACCCACACCGAATAGAGCGATGGTGGCAATGATGATTGTTTTACGGTGCTCCAGACAGTAACCTACCCAGTGGCGCAGACGATTGTAGAAAGGGGTGGCAAAATGATCGTGGCTGGTTTGGGCAGTGTTAACTTTAACCTTGAGAATTAAATAGCCTAGGTAGGGCGTAAATACCACTGCGCCAAGCCAGGAAAGAATAAGCGAAATGCCGACTACCTGAAATATAGCAACGGTATATTCACCTGCTGAGGATTTCGCCAAACCCACTGGCAAAAACCCTGCGACTGTAATCAATGTTCCGGTCAGCATGGGAAATGCGGTAACCCGGTAAGCATAAGTTGCAGCACGCATTCGATCCCAGCCGTCTTCGAGTTTTCGTGCCATCATCTCAATGGCAATCATGGCATCGTCCACCAGCAATCCTAAGGCGAGAATGAGCGCACCCAAGGAAATTCGGTGAATTTCCAGGCCGAACAGCAACATACAGAGCAATGTCCCAGCGAGCACAATCGGTACTGTCAAGGCGACGACCGAGCCTGCACGCATGCCCAAACTCAAAAAGCTCACCAACAGTACCGCTGCCAATGCTTCCCAAAAAGTACGCAAAAATTCGCCGATAGCAGTATGAACTACCTTGGATTGGTCGGCCACTTTCTCAACATCAACGCCAATGGGAAGATTTTGCTCAATATTAGCCATGGTACTTTCCAGTAACTTTCCCATGGCCAAAACATCACCTTTCTTATTCATAGTGACGCCCAAGCCGATGACATCTTTGCCGTTGAAGCGCATTTTGAATTCGGCAGGATCAACATAACCTCGCGTAACTTTTGCAAAATCACTTACCCTGAAGGTTCGCTCTTCGATACGGACCGGAAGGCTCGCTACACTGGCTACCGAATCGAATGATCCAGTAATCCGAATTGGTAGGTTCTGATGGGGCGTGATGGCTGTTCCTGCCGGTACCATGCTATTTTGCGTTTGCAGAACCTGGGTAACCGATGCCACATCCAAACCTAGTTCAGCTAACTTCTTATCGGAAAATTCGACATAAATCTTTTCATCCTGCACACCGATGAGATCGGCTTTTTCAACATCTTTTACCCGCAGAATTTGTTGCCGTGCCGAGTCAACAATGTCCTTAAGTTCCTCATAACTAAAATCTTTACCAGAGAAGGCATACAGTAAACTATAGGTGTCTCCGAACTCGTCGTTGAAGAAAGGACCGATCACACCGGGCGGCATTGATAGCTTTATGTCGGCAATCTTTTTGCGTACTTGATACCAAAGATAGACAATTTCGGTAGCGGGAATGTCTTCCCGTGGCGTAACGAAAATGACGGATTCGCCAGGCTTTGAATAACTGCGGACATAGTCCAGATTTGGCAGTTCCTGTAGCTTTTTTTCCAGCCTATCCGTCACTTGGTTTTCGACTTCAAGTGCTGTTGCACCTGGATACAGGGTTTTAACCACCATTAACCGAAAAGTAAATTTCGGGTCTTCCCGTTGTTCCAAGGTGAAATAGGCAAATATCCCTCCCAGCAACAGCAACACCATGACAAAACCCGTGAAAGCACGATGTTCCAGCGCCCATTCGCTTAAATTGAAATGCTTCATGGCTGTTTACCTGAACTTTCAATGCCCTGATTTTTCAATGCAAGCGGAAGTGGCTCTGACAAGTGTACGGTCTGACTTTCCTTTAAACGCTGCACCCCCGCGCTGACTATCAATTGTCCCGCCTGAAGACCTTCAATTGAAACAAGTTCGCTCGGTAATGCGGTTCTCAATTGAACCGGCACGGCTTTGACTGTACTAGTGGCTTCATCGATTAACCACACTTGCTGCTGTTCGGGCTGAGCCTGGGAAGTGAACACGGCTGAAAGTGGCACGGCGATATGTTCAGCTTTATCCGAAGCAACCCACACCGTAGCGGTCATCCCCAGATGCGCATCTTCCTGCCCATCTAGCATTGTTGCTTTAGCTCGGTAAGTACGGCTAGCGGGATTAGCAGAAGCACTTATTTCACGAATTTTGGCATTGAATTTACGCTCGTTATCTGACCACAAAGTTATAGCCACTATCTGATGGTTTTTGATTTCAGAGATGCGCTGCTCAGGTATGTCGAAGTGAATTTCTTTTTCGTCAAGTTCCGCCAGTTTGACTACCGGCTGGCCAGCGGCGATAACCTGTCCCTTTTCAACTTCTAAAGCTGTTATGACACCATCGCGATCGGCTGATAATTCCGTGTAATGGAGTTGGTTCGTTGTTTGTTTTAGCTGGGCTTCGAGTGCAGAGGCCCGTTCTTGTGCGTTGGTGTAGGCTGTTTGGTGACGATCAAAATCGGGGTTACTGATAACCTTTTCATCTAAGAGTTCTCGATAACGTGTCAAATCATCCTTGGTAAAATCTCGATCGGCGACTGCTGATTTAAGTTGCGCTTTGATTGACTCTACCGATAAACGAAAATCACTGGTATCCAGCTTTGCCAATAGTTGTCCCTTGTGGACACGATCCCCGATTTCGACAGGTCTTGCTAGTATTTTACCAGTCACCCGGAAGGATAAAGTTGTTTCAAAACGTGCCCGAACCTCTCCGGCATACGATGTAACTGCCCCTACGCTGCTATTTCCGACCCGAAATGCTTTTACCGGACGTGGTGGCAATTTAACCTTTTGATCTTGGCGGGAACACCCCATCAACAAGGATACAAACAAGAACAGACACACCAAAGGTGTGAACAAGCGAAATTTATTACACTTAGCCATGAATCATCCTATATAGATGTAGATACACCTTTAAAATTAAAAAATAGTCCGGCTTCCTTTTTGAATCTCTCCAGTTTGCTCCACTCACCACCTCGCGCTTGAGGAATCAGGGAAAGCAATCAGCCTAGTCCAAAATCTTTCCGCAAGCTGGAATCCACAAGGAAGGCAGGCAAAAAACGCTGAAATATACTCAATAATAACGCCTGGCCATTAGGTTGGCGTCGCATTCTCAATTTGCCAAAAGCTGCATCTATTATCGTATCTGCTACTCCATCTGGCTCTGGGGCACTACTGACGTTCTTATTTAGTGCTTTCGATATGTGACCGCGCTCTTTATCATAGGCCGGGATTAATGAAGCGGCCTGTGGTGAATTAGCGTCCAGATTTGTCTTGGTGAATGCTGGCTCGACGAGTACTACACGTATTCCGAATTGGCGTACCTCATGGTCGAGCGATTCAGACAGCCCCTCGACAGTGTGCTTGGATGCGGCATAAATACCCAGATATGGAGCCGGAAGAAAACCGAGCACCGAACTGATATTGATGATTCTTCCGGAGTTCTGCGCTCGCATAGAAGGAAGCACCGCCTTGGTTGTACGAAGGATGCCAAACACATTGGTGTCGAACAGCGACGCAGCTTCGGTAAGCGATGTTTCCTCTACCGCGCCTAGCATCATCATTCCCGCGTTATTGACGAGCACATCGATGCGATTTGCCTGATCAATAACTGATTGGATTCCCCGCTGAATGGAAGCATCGTCGCGAACATCCATTTCGACGAACCTTACTCCAGGGATTGACTCTGCTTTGGCGATACTACGCACAGTACCGAACACGTGGCATCCCCGCTGGGCAAACTTTTCCGCAGCTACACGCCCGATGCCCGATGACACGCCGGTCACAATTACGACTTTGTTATCGAATTTCATTTTCTTGCTCATGTCGATCTCCAATATATGTATATACACCTAATTACTTAAAAATATGCTGTTTGAGATACATCAATCAACTTGGGATATCTCAATCAACGCGGACAAATCCGCCATTAAACTTTGTAAGCGCTCCTCACCCATGCTTTCTCTGATCTTGGCTTGTGCTCGTTGCCAGAGGGGGTAGGCATCCGATAGAACGGCGGAACCCATTTCAGTAATCATCACCTTACGAGTACGTCGATCTTCACCTGGGGTAACACTAACAAGTCCCTGTTTTTCCATGACCTCCAAATTGCGGCTTAAGGTTGTGCGATCCATGACAATTTTCTCGGCCAATTCTGTCACCAACACAGGACCCACTATCTTTAAAACTACAAGTAATGAATACTGGGTTCCACGAATGCCAGTCGGACGCAACATCTCATCGTACAGTTGGCTTACTGCACGGTTTGCCTTGCGGAGATTGAAGCCTATGCAATCCATGCAACATAGAAAATCTGCCGTTTTTTGGAATTTTGCTTGATCGGACATGGGTATTTTCGAAGTAATCTTATAAAGGAGTATATACACATATTTTCATTTGTCAAAGTTATTTTAAAAATTTTAGTCGTGAGTCACTCGCCAATTTTGTCTGTTCTTTTAGTTAAGAGTATTGTTTTCTGAACGTCGGCTTTACGGAAACTTTAATGCTTCCAACCAGCTACCGGTATGGGTCGTATTTGTCAATTTTGTTCTAATCTATAAGTAAAAAGGTTGTGTCCGCTTTTAAGAATTCACATATAATTGCCCGATAAAAGAAAACGGGGTTAATTACAAAAAATTACGTCATCAGTTAACTGAAAAGGGTTACCTGCGTAAAATAAATATCTTCACTACTTTTCATCTGCTGATTATCGTCTGTCCAGCTATTTAAGCTCATTTGCTACTTTCGGTATAATCCTGGGATCACTATTGGGCTTTGAAGACACCACTTACGCAGGCCCACATACTATCCTGGCGATCAATATTGCCCTAACTCCTGATGCAACTATGACCCGGCAGGCGCAAGCCGCTAATACTCAAGTGCTTAAACTCTACCCGCAGGGATTTGCTTTGAAGCGGCGCATGAACCCCACCTCACTCTGCTTCAGCGGTATGTCCGGGCCGACAGCCTAAATAAAATTTACGCTGCGTTAGATGTTAATCAACATGCAAAAATTACCAGGGAATCGGGGAAATCAACATCGAAAAGTTTCCACCCCGATGTGTGTAATTATCTGGCATTTTGCCGGAGCCACCCTGGATGTTACCGATGGAATTTATTG
>JAQUOU010000060.1 GCA_028716975.1 Methylobacter sp.
GGCGGTGTCTTCGGTTTTCGAAGGCTCATCAGCATAAGGGTCAGCCTGGACGGCCGGGATAATGCTTAAGCTGGTTAAGGTAGCAAGAGCGAGTAACTGTTTCTTGAGCATAAAATTCTCCTTGAAGAAGTATATAAAATAAAAACCTGTGAAAATACACGGTTCGCTTCACTAACTAATTTTAGTTAATTAAAACCACAAAGTGTTAATATTTGTGGTTAAAAAGCACTATAAAGTTGAGATTATGTATTTAGCCAGATACTTTCATAGGTAATACTGCAGTTTTGGAGTCATTCCGGGTTCTCAAATGGTCAATGAGAAAACAGGAGATAATGAATTTAAATTTCCCGGTTTCCCGTTCCCGTATATGTACTAAGAAGCCTAGCCTGTATAGTTTCAAATGATATAAGCCGAAGTATCCTTTGTAAAGGATAAGTATCTTCCCCTTAAACAAAAATAGTCGTATAGACGCCGTTGGCAGTATATTGTTAAATGAATTAATAAATACAAATTAAATAAAGACGACGAGTTCAATCAAATTATATTGTATCCAATAATGGGCTTAAGCTCTTACAAAGTCTCTGGCTTATGGAAAATTTAGGTTATTGTTTTTGGGCGATATACTGACGCCAACGTAACGTTTCCCATTCCCGAATCAGGTTAACAACCCTGTCTTTATAAACCGGATCTAATAGAGCTTCTTCATAGGGTTTCCACGATTTCAGCTCACTGAAGAAGACCTGTTCGGATCGGAAATCAAACAATGTCCGAACGCCATCCTGTTTTACATGAGCAATTAATGTCGGCTGGGATAAACTGCCTACTAACTGAAATACGATCTTATCTTTATTTACCCAATGGTTAGGAAGTCCTAGCGCTGACCGTAGGGCGATTTCAGCGACATCTACCTGGCCTATCGGTTCGCCGGCAATAATATTGGGATCATTTATGATCAAGGGTATTTTTGTCTGTGAATCATTTATAGCATGCCCGTGCCCAAGAAAACCATCATCGAATAAAGATTCACCATGATCGCCCAAAATAACAATAGTCACCTGATTGAGCAATTTGCGATCTTTTAGGGATTCGATAACTTTTCCAACAGCCCAGTCCGCATTGGCTATTGCATTCCAGTAAGTATCTGAAACCCATTGCTTATTTTCCAGGTTAATTTTTGAGCGCGGTATTAAATTATCAATAATCCGTTTTTTCATTTTCGGATGTGAATAAGGAAAATGAGCGGCTTGAAAATTCAGATAAATAAACTGTGGTTTGGTAAAGTCCAGTTGATTAACTCGCGCTTGAAATTGTTCTACAACGCGCTCCTCGCTCAGGCGCAGGCTACCCTGTTCCGTGCTGGGGAATACACGGTCATTAATAGCTGTTCTTGCGTCAAAATAATAAACGCCCTCATTTTTCATGCCTACTGCGGAGGCTACATCCCCGAATGATTCATCCTGACCGGATATAATCGAAAGTTGATAACCTGCCGATTGCAGGAATTTAATTAAGGTAGGTTTATCAATATTTTTAACCAGCTCCCTGTTAAAAATAGCTGTTATCGATGTAGTCGTGTATCCGGTATGGCTATAAGCATTTTTTATGGAAGTACCGCTGTTGGCAATATCTCTCATAACGGGCGCTACATAGTGATCATTTATTTTTTGATCGAGCAGATCGGAACGCGCACTTTCCAATACAATAAGAATTATGTGTTTGCCGCTTCGAATGGGTATTTCAGAAAAGCGATCCTTTTCAATGGGCGTTACAACGGCATCACCCAGAAAGCCATCTTCATCTATTCCATTGCCGGGAATATCCAATGCTCCGGGATAGATATCAGCATTAAACACAGCGTTATCTTTGGGATACGAAAAGATGCCAAAGCCGTCCGAGTCAATATCCGATAGTTTATCCAGGCCGCTGGTAATGAGCCGGTAAGAGGTTTTTTTCTCCAGTCCATACCTTAAGTAATCATTATTGGATATATATAAAGCGAGAATAGGCGTTAATACTATTGTTAAGGAAAGCAGCCTAATATAAGAGATATGTTTTATATTATTTTTTGGGAATTGATAAATAAACTTGTTATCCAGTAATTTTATAAAACAAATTAAAAATAAGGCAATAATGCAAAGTATCGCAATAAATAAGCCTATTTCATTACTGGCATACAGTAATGCTTCCTTAAAACTTCCCCCGCCCAAATTTTTTATAATTTGAAGATTTATTGTGTCGCTGAAGTAGGATAAAACTTTAAATTTAAGTGCTAGCCAGATTCCAACTGACAGCACCACCATAACAGTGAAATTATAATAAATAATTAAGCCATATTTATTTAGTTTGTCAGCTACAAAAAACCAGATACCGGCTACAAATCCATATAATGCCAAATCAAACCATAAGGACAAAAAAATGAATATCAATCTCTCTGAAAGCGTTCTATATGAGTAGGGCTGTAAGAACCCCCCGGTAAATATATCGTATTTATAATAAAGCAGGGTTAGCTCAAAAACCTGAACAATAATCGCAGCTATAAATACTATTAATAATCTGCGAAATCGCCATACAAATTCTTTTAATTTAAGCAAAAATTCCACCTAATTTATTATTGAATTAATTTCCTATTACTCAAAGATACTCAGTATTACGTGGTTTTCTCCTTATCCGGATAACTTATCATCTTGCCCCTTTGCCCCATAAAACGACTTCTACCGTATTCAACATAATGGATAAATCAAGAAACATGCTGTAGTTTTTAACATAATACAGATCATATTGGAGTTTCTGAATGGTGTCATTTTCGTCTGCCCCGTAGGGATAACATAATTGAGCCCAGCCGGTAATGCCAGGTTTAACCCGGTGTCTTTCGGTGTAATAAGGAATTTTCTTGTTAAAGTCCTGAACAAATTCAGGCCGTTCCGGACGCGGGCCGACGAAACTCATCTGGCCGTTAATAACATTGAATATTTGCGGTAATTCATCTATCCGGTATTTTCTGATAATGTTGCCCACGCGGGTTACCCTGCTATCCTGTTTTTGAGCCCATTGAACGCCGTTTTTTTCTGCATCGGTTCTCATGCTTCTGAATTTGATGACAGAAAAATTTTTATTGTTCTCACCGACCCGTACCTGACGATAGAATATCGGCCCTTTGAAGCCGCCTTCCAAAAAAATTGCCAGTGTCGTTAACAGCATGAGCGGCCAGGCAACAATAAATAGTATTAAGCTCGCAATCAAATCAAAAGTTCTTTTCTCGACAGCTCTTAGTCCTCCCTGGGCAAAACCGTCACAGAAAACCAGCCAGCTTGGGTAAACATCTTCCAATGAAATAATCCCTTGTTCCCGCTCATAAAAGATCATCATATCCATAATCGTCATCCCCGACATTTTACAATCTAAAAGCTCTTCTACCGGCATTACCCTGCGTTTATCGTCAAGTGCAATTACGATTTCATCAACATTGAATTCCTCGGCAATTTCATTGATATTTTTATCCAAATTGATCAACTGGTTTTTATCTACAACAGATATCTCATCGGGTAGGGCCACAAACCCGACTATTTTAAAACCTTTATGGATAAATGAATCATTAATGTTGATTAACTTATGAGCCCTTTTACCACTTCCTATAACCAGAACCCGTCTCTTTAACTGCTCCAGATTTACCAGCCGGTAAAACAGAAAACGGGTCACCATCATTCCTACAAAGGCAAAAACTACAGCGTATCCTAGTACTCCGCGTGCCAGGAGAAATTCATGTAAAAAATAATAGATAGTGACAACTGCAAAAATTGTCACCAAAAAACTGACGCAAACTCGCGCCATTAAATTATAATCTTCCCAGCTTAAAGTTCTTCTATACAGACCAAGTGCTGAGCAGGATAGAGTCAGCACTATAGAAAAAATAATACTGGCCAAGGTAATGTCTTCTTTCGTATACCATGACTCAGTAAATAGAAAACGGGCATCACTGCCAAAATACATTGCAGCAAAAAAAATCCAAAATTCTATTATAAGCAGCCAAAGATAAGCTCTGGATATATAGTGGCGGAAAATACGTATCACATGATTACCCTAATTTATAGTTATAAAGTTAAGCTGTTCCAGCGAGCGCAGAAATAATCAATACAAGCCTTTATCTTTTAAAAGCTTTTCCACGTGATTAATGGGAATAGCATAAGAAATGCCACTTGGGTTTGACAAGACGTTTTCTTTGCTTTCCTGCACGAAAACCTTATTAATAACCCCTATGACGTTTCCGGTGGTGATATCGTATAAAGGGCTTCCGCTATTTCCAGGATAAGCGGTAGCGTCTAACTGGAACACATCGTACGGATCTTGTAGCCGCTTGAATAACTTTATGTTGAGTTGTTGAGATCTGAGCATAGGAATTACATTGGGGCTGATCGCAGAAATTATACCTCGATGAGTAACAGGATAAAGCCCTAAAACCATACCGATCGGATAACCGGTAAATGCAAATAGCTGACCCTCCCGTACTGCTGAGGCATTCCCTAATTTAACCGGAGGCAATTGACCTTGAGCTAATTTTAACACGGCCACGTCATGTTCATTATCTATCGCTGCTACTTTTGCGATAAGGGCTTTATCTTCATGGTCTTTGCGATAGAAAACCGCCACTTGCTCAAGATGTTCATAATCCAGTTTTGACGGGATGACATGCGCATTGGTCACAACAATATCCCCCTTGCCCGCCGCAAAACCCGTCCCAAGAAAAACAGCGCGCGGGTTTCGCTTGGGCATAAATGTTCCCACTGCAACGATGCTTGGCTTAATGGTTTCTAATGTATCAGCAAGAGATTGTTCAGAATAACTATTTCCTGCAAAAGAAAAGAAAAAAAAACTTATCAAGGCAGATTTGATCAGTAATTTATTTTTTTTGTAGCCCATTTTTACCAAAAATATGAATCTCTCGTTTTTACTGAAATACTAGACTATTTAATTTTTATAGTATTTTAATATTGCGGCATTTATTCGCCAACCGGACTGGCAGTGTAATTTTAGAATAATTTTAAAACGCTTAAGAGAACCTCTAAAAATTATCCGTTCATGCTTCGACAAGGCTCTCCTGAGTTTATCGAAGCCTGTCATGAGCCCTTCGACTACGCTCAGGAGAGCCTTGTCGAATGAGGCTTAGCACGAACGCATAAGTCACTGATTTTAATGAGCCACCGTTCGTCCTGAGCCTGTCGAAGGAAGCCTGTCGAAGGAAGCCTGTCGAAGTGCAATTTTTAGAGGTTCCCTTAATTTAACAGCAGAAGTAAAAAGAAAGATGATTTTTGGGTGCGGCTTTACCGTTGCTGGAATCCCTGACTGCTCGGTTAAGTTCACGCGCTAAATTCTGGCGTCTCCGTTGAAATGCAGGGAGACAAGACGAGCTGAACATTTTTCTTCTGGAAGATTTAGTAACCAATCCTTTGCTGCAGGTATAGGCTCCGCCATTGGGGAAACTGAGTAATAATGGTAATAATCAGTAATACCGTATGCACTGCAAAAAATCGTAATTGCAGAATCTCATCGACTAAATAATGTTTACGGTCAGTACTTAGCAGGAACTGCAGGGCTGAAAACATGACACCGTATTTTACAATGAATTGCGCAGTCCCCCATTGCATTAAAAAATATCCCAAAGGATAAGATACACAACCTGCAACCGTCATCCAAATCAACTTACGCCACTGTTTAAAAGCTGATAAAGCAGAGAACGCCGAACCGATAAACAGAAATAGAAAAATATATAATAGAACCAGCAAAACCCACCAGGAATTTCCTTCATCCGGAAGTAATTCAACGACATTATCAGTTGCCGCTTCTACTACAATGCCCCAATAATAAATCGGCAAAAGAATAAAAAACGAGAAAAATCCGGCTACATAATATCTGAATAAATGCCGGTAAAATCCCAGTACTGAATTAACGGTCAGCACAGCTCCGAAAGACAGCAGCGAAAAAACTCCAAATAAGGCTAGAAAGCGCAGAGATATTTCCAGTTCTGGCGGAATATTGGTCGATATTGGAGAACCCACTATATCATGAATACTTTCCAGGGGAGCCGATAAGCGGATCAATACCCAGGCAATAAGGGAATGAATTCCCACTCCCGCGATACAATACCAAAGAAGCTCTCGCTTTCCGGCCAAAACTTTGCCGAGGAACCACACCGGAAAGCCCATACACCAAAAAAGAGCCATGGCCAATCCAAAACATTGAAGCAACGCATAGGGCCCGGAAACTAATTCCCTGACATTGTAAGGAATAGACGAGGATTGGCCTGCAAAAAACAAAATGAATACAGTTATACAAATCCAAATAAATATCACTATTCCCGGGTGAATTTGGGAAGTGGAGGTATTATTCAGCACATTTATATTGGCTCGATTAATTTTATAAGCAGCAGGCTGTTGATTAAAGATGACCGGATTTTCCTGTTTAGCACGCTTATCAAAATGGGTAGAAGAAATTGACGAATATTTATAGAACCCCGGCATTGATTTCTGCGAAGGCTGAACCATTAGTAGTTGCTTAACACTTACATAACCGATGAATCCTCCGCCAACCTCCAGCAGCCAATCAGTCAGGTCGGCATTTTTATCGGGCAATAAAAGCTGTCCCGCCTCGATTCCCAATGCGGTCAAAGCTATCCAAAAATAAGCCAGATAGCGAATGAAGGCAATAAAACCATAACCCCAGGAAATAAATGCAAGTACAACTCCCAGGGGAGCAAAAAACAGGACTTTGTGAAATACTTCGGTAATGGCCCTGAACTCCGTGCCGTAATAATAAGCATAAAAAGGAACTTTAAAAAATGATTTTATATTTGCCGCTATAAATGTGGTATCAGTGACGAAATTGAAAGGATACCAAAATACCCCTATCAACACGATGCTCCACAACAAGCATAACCAGGAACTCCACTTTAGTACTTGATTTAATACGGGCGCAGAACCCGTTCGTTCCGCTCTATCGGAAGCCTCAAAAAAATAGCTTGTTAACTGTATGCCGATACTTGCGCCCAATAACGCCAATAAAATATCAGTGACATCCGTCACTCGGCTATAGACAAAAAGTTGAAAAAATTCAATTGCGAGAGCCGCAAGAAAAACTCTTAAGTAAAGTTGGCTTCTGTTATAACAACCCATGCGTTGCCATAATAGCGGCACCGGAAACCACAGCGCTATTTCACTCACCCATTGATAAATATTTTCAATGAGGTTGGGTTTCAGACTGCCAAACGGCAAGAGAACGATCCGGCCTTCATTCCATTTGTGATAAAGCTCAACAGGACTTATGGTTAAATCCAGCGGCAGCACAGCATACAAAAACAATCCAAAAAGATAGATTTGCAAGTATCGATCAAACGTTTTGACATCACTTTCTTGATGCCACTGTTGCAGCCATATCCATAGCGGTTGCCCGAAAAGCCAGCCCGCGGCAATTCCAACAAAAGCACCTAATGCTTCGGCGATAATATCGTTTATGGAAACCGTACGGGGAGGAAAAAACAGCTGGGTAAATTCGATAGCTAAAGCAAGAAAAAAGCAGCTTAGCCAAATAACAACAGAAAGAAAGATTTTTACATGAGTCCTGGTATGGATTGCTAAAAGCATAAACCACAAAAAGGCCAGCGGTATTATTAAAAGAATATTCGCTACCCAGTCCGCCAGTGACCCAATTCCAAGATCCAGATAGCGAATATTTTCAAATTGCCATAATGCGTCTTCCATTGATTTTGGATTGAAATTTAGCGGCACTAAACTGCCATAAATAACAAATGCCAAATAAGCAATGGCCCCAATCAATAAATAATGCCGCATGGAATATATTTTCTCCGGTATTTAACTTCTAACCATTTCAAGGTAGGAATGGATTTTTAATAGTGTGCTGAAATTTATATTAAATAGCTTGTACATTAATTTGGAAATACGGTTTCCAGTCTTTTATCTTAACTAAATATAGCCTTGGACGTTTTATGCAAGGGAACCTCTAAAAATTGCACTTCGACAAGCTTCCTTCGACAGGCTTCCTTCGACAGGCTCAGGACGAACGGTGATTCATTAAAATCAGTGACTTATCCGTTCATGCTTCGACAAGCCCAGCATGAACCTCTAATTTTTAGAGGTTCCCTTAATAGCTGATGTTACGCATCGGCCCTCCACCTATTGTATTCTGTCAGGATGAAAAAAACAGAACTTGAGTTATACACGGATTATTTGATCAGCACATTCGGATCGGCGACAGCAACCGGAGCGTCGGAGATG
>JAQUOU010000061.1 GCA_028716975.1 Methylobacter sp.
GTCTTAGATTTTTGGTAAATGCCTATGATCAGTTGTTGTTTGGCGACGCTATTTTTAATTTCAGTGGTGCTGAAATTCTTCTGATCCTTTTTTAGCAAGGTGAGGTTATAAAACAGCTCGTCGTTCGTTAACAGCTTATCCAATTCCGCACGCAGTTCTTTATCGGCATCGGTGTAGAGTTGATTGACTAACCGGTTTTGCTCCTCTTGAAGCGCGGTAATCACAATCTCCTGTAAGCTTGAATAAGCTGGCCTGATGACATTTTGTTGTTGGCAATAAATCAGCAAGCCTTCCAACACAAACCTCGATAGGACGTGTCGTTTGACTAGCGCCTTTGCTTCTTTAAGTAATTGGCTGTGAAAATCGGTATCGACTTCTTTCAGGCCGAATTTATTCATCACCTCGCAGCGGTTCCGGTAGTGACTGCTTTTCGATACCTGTTTCTTAGGAAAAGGTTCCTCAGGAAAATATAACTGCATGATGAACGTTCGTCAGCTTTAACTTTTTGGAAACTGAAAAAGAAAAAGTAATTGATAGCCCGGTAATATCCCAGTTGTAGGATGTAATCAACTTTTCGGGCCGTGTTATTATCAAAGCTTTCGAGAATGGCTACATCGTCGATATCGAGGGAGAACAAAAATGACCGCTCTTCATCGTCCAGCGTAGGTATTGCATAAAGGGCATTGATTTCGTCCTGGGTTAAAATCGACAGTCGGGCCATGCTGGTTTCTATTTGATGAGGATGGGGCCAATTGGCTTGCTTTTCAGTGAGTGCAAAAAGTACACTTTTTGCACTTTAAGTTGACCGGTTCTTTCCAATTGCAATTCCTTTGAATTTTAGTGCAAAAACCTTTGCCAAAATCATAATGCATTTAATTGTGCTATATGTTAACTTTTTGCACTATGAAAACTAATTCTTCCTCTACAGATATGCATCTTCATCGAATCGGCTATGCACGAGTCAGCAGTATCGGCCAAAACTTGGATTCTCAAATCGATGCGCTACAGAAAGCCGGTTGCGGCAAAATCTTTTCCGACAAAATGACTGGGTCACACATGGATCGACCTGGTTGGGATCAGTTTTTGGAATATGCTCGCCCAGACGATACGTTGGTCGTAAGCGAGTTAAGCCGCATGACGCGCTCTTTGATGGATTTATTGACAACGGCAAAGGTGTTGGAACAACGGCAGATTAACTTGGTTTCATTGCGGGAAAATATCGATACCACAACCGCAACGGGCCATTGCTTCTTGTCGATGATGGGAGCGATTCATCAAATGGAACGGGAATTGCGCGCAGAGCGGGCGGCAGCAGGCCGTTCATCGGCCAAAGCGCGAGGCAAAACGGGGGAAGACCTAAAACTGACCCTGAAAAATTGGAAAATGCCAGAATCTTATACGAAAACTCAGACAAAACCGCCGCCGAAGTTTGTGAGATTGCTGGTGTGGGGAGACGGAAATTCTTCTCCCACATCGCAGAAAAACGAAATGATTCGAGTAAAATTTAAAACATCATTGGCTTTTTTATTGCAAAATTGCACTTGCACACCAGTGACCTTTCAAGTTGCACACCCCAAACAATTACTTGCACACCTTAACATTTAGCTGGCTTATGGCAGACAGCGCTGTCAAATTGTAAATGAAAGCCTGACTCCAGGCTATCCAGAACAGAATTGACGCGATGCGGTGCGGTGAGCTGATCGGCCACTTACGACCCTCAGGAGACGGTCGTCCAAATTTTCCGAATGACAAGGTTCCAACAGAAAGCCGACAGTCGATTTTATGGGGCCAACTTAATCCATTAAACATAAGCGGTCATTGAGTTAAGACTTGATATTAATAACAGACCAGTTAATTATTTATTGCGTGCGCTCTAAATTCGATGGGTATTTTCACTATAGGGTCGGTTCCATTACCTTAATACCTACCCCTAAACCGTGTACACCAACTTAAATCATTACAAGCCCTTCAGGGTGTTTGCCAGTGCGATTTGGGGCTCATATGGTTCATGAAAACCAAAAACGCCATCGCCATACGACTTCGAACTCGACGGAGGCGATGTGCTTGTCAGGTGTCAGTGGGACATACCAGGAAAGGGGGTCCATTTGCCGGAATCCGAGCAAAATCCAGAATGGCGATCCGCCCCACTGGCCAGTCAGCTCAGGAGCAACCCGGTAAACCCCGTCCAGGACATTCAGGTGCACGTCTCGGACGTTAAAGCGTACAACGTGGCTGTCTCCCTTCGTAAATATCGGTGAGAAATAAAAGCCCGCGCTTGCCGAGCCGCTTCCAGCGGTAATTAATATAGTTGACCGGCGCCCCAGCAATCTTGTGGACCGCGTCGGAGTGCCGGACGAGGCGCCAGCGAAGAATGGCATTCTTGTTTCCGAACGCATGCTCAACGCCAAGAATGTCGGTGTCGGGTGGTTCGCCGAATTCGAGGAGTTCGCCCCCTTTGAGTTGCACCCGCCAGTATCGGCGATCTTTGGAAAGGTAAAACCTCGAGAATTGTCCTTCAACCTGAAGCCGGAAATAGCGCCATCCTCCACTGGACGCCCGTTCCGGTTGCATCGACTGTTTGCCACAATCTGGATCATTGCCAGGCAACTTGCATATAAAAACTAGCGGCTGACCATTATATGTATAGCGCTCCTCGCTTAGAAGGTCTTGTCTATCTGTATCTAAACGCTGTTCGCCACAAGCGATAGGCGTGCCGTTTTGGGTGAAGCAAGGATTCCCGGAAAGCGGCTTGCGTTCGATAACCGGCAAATCCAGTCCCCAGCCATATCCGGCTTCGCGATCGCGGGAAGAGGAGTTATAACTCAGCGCAAGTCCAGGCTGGGGACGCCCACGTGCTGCAGAGAGGTTGAACGGGTAAGTCCAAGTCATTGCGCCTGTCTTGCTATCGGGCGGGCCATGCCCGGTAGTGCTCTCGCCGAATACGCCTTCGGCCGTTTCGCTGGGAGCACTGGTAGGGTCTGCTATGGCCGAAGACGCCACCACAGCAACCAAAAACACAACTATTATTACAGTTCGAAGAACGGAGCTCACATTTCCGTATCGCCGTGATTGAATTGATTGGTTGTTCACAGTACAGCGCCCTCCGGGTTATTATCGGATTAAACTGCTTAGCCGAGGGCAAAGGAAAAAACCTCGGAAACTAATTATTCTTATTTAATAGAACTGAACTGTGACAGTTTCAGCTTGTGTCGAACGGGTTATCAATATGGCTTTTAATGATTAGTCGCTTCACGAATTTTAAAATGTAAGGCCTCTTGCCACTTTGTACTTGTTAACCTTGGTCTTACAATTTATTCGTAATTTTTAGTAGCTTATATTACTGGCAGTTACTTTTGTCAATTGGCCGTTGTAAAATACTTTTTTCTAAACTGGGTAACATAAAAGTTGATTGGCCCACCATAAATAGTGCTGCTTTTAAAAAGATTGCAGAACAAGTAATAAATCCACCGACCGCTGTAGATATGTGGATGCTCATCACTGGCGATCTTTCTATGACCGCTTTCGAGGTAACTAGCCGTTAACTGGGAATCGGTGCGTGTCTCTTCCTGGCCGGAACTTGCCCGTCGTCAACCCGTAACTATAACAGCTTGCGTTTGAAACCGGTCGGGCTTGCACACCCAATCTTAAGGGTGTGCAAGTCATACAATTGAGTGTGCAGTTGTTATATAATTGGGTGGTCAAGTGAATGCAATTACGCATTTTTATTCGGTGGATGAACGAAATAGCCATCTAAGATATGTTTGACAGGACATTCTCCTGCTAACCTCATGGGTCATGAATTCTATAACATAGTGAATGGCTATATTATTCAATAACTTATTAAAAATATATCAGTCGAATTTAAAATCGATATTCCGGCTACAAGCCACTGATACCAAGGGTTCCAGGGGTGTCGTGGGACAAACCGTTCTTTTGGTTAATTAACCCCAAGATGGATACGTCGAAAGTAGAATAGGTGCTGCCGTTATAGACGAAGCCCTTATTGCGAGTAACGTCACTGAAATTGCCCACCAGCTGTCCGCTATTATTGATTCCTTTGATCATACCAAAGTCGAGAGTAGTGAAATTATAAGTTGAAGCTTGCGCGGCTGAAGTAAATACTAAAAAGCTGCCTAATAAGGCCCCACTAATCAGCATTCGTTTAAGAGATATTAAATCAGGTGAATAAGTCATGATTACCTCTCTGAGAACTCAAGGATAGGGCAAATTATTTATTGGAAAATGCAACCGGCCATTACGCCGGCAGCCGTTATGGGATTTATCAGAATCCAAGTGGAAGCATTTTTACAGTCTTTGTAAACACGTGCTGCAAACAGGATGCTCGTGAGAGTGATGAGGTTCCTCAACATCATGAGACTCTCTATCCTCATTAAAATATTTCAAGGATTTATTCCAGGCTTGTTGACCAATAAGACGGCCAATTTTCCGGCTTATCAAATCCCCATCGATAAAATGGATGCCCCCGTAACGCCGGGAAATGCCTGCCTCATCAGCGGCATCCGTATAGGTTGCCCAATATAGCGTGGTATCGTCAGCCGGTACTAATCCAGGCTCAACTTTAGATGAGCCAGCGGGTAGCGTAACGCTAAAACCAAAATAATCACTCCCGGTAAACCGTTTAAGCGTTTCCGCTCCTGCCGCGCTAAAAATACTGTGGCCTGAATAATATTCCGGAAATGGTGGTGTCACTACCGAAGCGGCTTGATAGGGCTTCCAGTCCGCCCCATCAATAAGACCTTGCCAGGACTCCACCGTTTTGCCGGCGTAGAGAAAATGGATGGCAGTTACCGGCCTTACATAATCGTAAAACCGTTTAGCTTCCCAAGAGGCGATACTCGCATCAAAAATAGCATTGGAAACGGCAAAGAGCATTTTAACATCTTGATCTATCGTATGATGATCTCTTTCAGAAACAAAAGCTGCAAACAGGGCCCAATGGCCTGGAGGAAGTTCTGAATGTGGACCATCAGCCCAATATTCGGCGATTACTTTCTTTTCATCAGTCAGATGCGAGTTGTATTCTAAAATCTGTTGTGCCTGTATTTCATAACGCTCGGGCTCAGTATTGTAATCTGCCGGCGGCGATGTAATTTTGCGAAATTGTGAAGCTGATTTTAGTGCATAAGGGATAACTTTCCCCCAATGAGGGGTGATAAATTGCTGAGTATTAGGGCCTATTTGAAGAGGTTGCCAGTGATTGGGGTCAACGATGGAAGTGGGTGAATTAATAGGCGTATAGCCCGTGTAATCCGTATAAGCGCCTGGATGTAAATCACCGAGTTGATTGGAGCCGTCATGATGGCGAAAATCCAATACGGCTTTAGCGGCAACATGACCAATACCGGAAGGCGTCGTTATATCCGTAGTGCTGTCATTGGAATCGTAACCGAGAGTTCCCATCAAGGTATTAAAGCTCACTGTTTGGGATGGAAATAAATCAGTTAAGCATTCATGCGCCGCAAAGCTAATGGCTTTTTCTTTATTTGCATCGGTTCGTTCACTCAGGGGACGGCGCAGGTTTTGACCAAAGCGCGTTCCCTTCGCTTTAGCATCATAGGCAGTCCAGGCATCGAACATACAGGTATCTACAATCGCCAGTGCTCTGGCAACAATCGGTGGCCCTGGGTGAGTAATACGAATAGCCTCCAAAGCCGCCTCGTTCCAGTGTATTACTACTGTACCTGTTGCAGCGAAACCTGATTGACTAAACGACATTAAAGCCGTGATTAAAGCAATGACCAGCGGCCGATTAAATAATTTATTTTTCATATATATATTAGGGTTGTGTCGCACATATTTATAAGATTGCAATCTGCAGTTATCGACAGGCAAAGGGCATTGTTAATTTATTATAGTTATCTTATACTTTTCTGTACCTCATATTATCTTCGGTAGGAAAAGGCTCATGATAAAATGTCCGAAATGCCGATCAGAGGCTTGCGTTAAAGCTGGTATAGTCC
>JAQUOU010000062.1 GCA_028716975.1 Methylobacter sp.
GTCCCATGAATAAGCCACTGCAATCCCTGTTGAGAGTTAAATTGGATAGATTATAAGATATTGGCGACGATTTTAGTTCACCGATTTACAATATGTCGTCAAATTGTAGCTTCGCTCCCAATGGGCCGAAATAAACTTAGGACTTCAATAGCAAATTTCAAAGTATGGTTTCAGAAGAATTGTGGTCTGCCGAAGAAAATACTCTTTGAAAAGCTGAATAGAAAACTAATTGGCTACTATAACTACTATGGAGTGACTGGGAATTTTCAAAGTCTCAATGATTTCGTGTTTCGAGTTATAGGACTACTTTTCAAATGGCTTAACCGACGCAGTCAGCGAAGGAGCTACAACTGGACAGGCTTTGGAGCGCTAATTAAGCACTTTAGAATAGCCAAACCACGCATACTTCATGCTCTCTAAGAATTTTAAGAAAGCCGTGTGCAAAGCGAGCAGTTTTGAAGAGCCCTGTGCGGTAATTCCGCACGCAGGGATCTGTGAGGGGGCAGTCGGGTAACTGGCTGTTCTACCTCGATTTAAGGAAGAATTTTTATGCAAAAACATGTATTGTATTACCCCCATATTAGCTTACAGAATGCACCTTTAACCAAGGCTTTGGCGTTGTACTATGACCGAGTTTACCGGATTGTGCCTGACAACGTCAGACCTGATGATAATGAGGGGCTTTGGCCTTTACTGGAAGAGGGTTCCGTTGGATCAATGATCGATCCAGCTCCCTATTCAGTATCGGCATCTGATGAGTTTCTGAGTAAATTAGGCGAATGGGATGCTGCTGCACTCGATGGCGATCCAGATGGCGAAAAAGAGTTATCAAGGCTACATGTTGAGAAAACCGACGAACGAGTCAGGCAATTATTCGAAGAGGCAGGATTTAAAAGCCATAACAACTGGATGTCTATTCCTACCGAACTGGCCTCGAATTACATGCTTTATCTGGCAACAATTATCGCCAAGAAAAATAATTTGTCATTGGTAACGAGTGACTGGGGTGCGTGGACTGGTACTAGCTATTTCAATTTGGATGGTCAAATCGATGAATCACTGAGTCCTGACATGATGTCGGAATATTTAGATGACCCATTTGGTTTGTTTTGTTTAGTGGTTGGTGGAATTACTCCCATTAATATTTCTGAGATTCCAGCAGATAAGATATTAGAATTTAGGGATAAAAGAACTGATGAAATTACGAACTTCAGAAAATGCTTGAATGAATTACATGACGAGCTTCGGGTTATTGATGCCAACGAAATTAAAATTGACGTCATAAAAGATAAAGTGAAAGCCTTAAATAAAGCGAAGGTTGAGTACCGAAATTCCGCTGATTTAATAAAAGTAAAAGGATGGACTGGAAGCAAAATGATTGGTTTTCCAGCCGCCATCGGGCTTGCGAAAATAATGGATATTCCGATTGCTTCGATGATCCCCATAGATACCACAGCATTAGAACTTACAGGAGTTGCGCTTGGTGCGTTGTTTACAATAAAAAGTAACGCTCAAGACCTCAAAAAACTAAATAAAGAAAATCCTGCATCGTTTTTGATCGAAATGCAGCGATCTTTTAAGGGTTACACAAAGCAGAGAGGTGGTGGTGATATTAATTATCACGCTTGGAACTGTATGGAAGAGTTTATAAATGACTAGAAACATGGCGCGGACTTTAATTTTTATTTAGCCAACTAAATATTCTCCGAATGATAAATATTTTAGAACGAAGTTTGTTGGAAAAAGCCGGTCATGACAACGGGTTTGAAAATGTTCTGGCAAGCCCTGACGATTCAGTTCATCTTGGTTCTGCTAGGCATCGATCTGAGGTGGCTATCCAACGGCATGATAACCAATGGCTGGTTGATTTTAATTCCGGTTCAACCTCACGACTACCGCAAGAATTAGCACGGGATTTTACCGTTGCGTCCGGAGGTATTGGGCATTTTTTTGCCGAATCCTATGATGAATTAGCCTTATTGTTGCGACGGGCGGCAAAACTTGCCCAAGCCCTGCCGACACAAGTGGCCGATAACTTTGAAGCGGCGGTACAGGAAGAAATTACAAAGCTTACTACTGACAGCACTAGCAAAACCGAAGTAGAAGGAATGGTGCGACAACGGCTGGGTCAAAATGCTTTCCGCGCTGCTATGCTGGCTTATTGGGGCGGCGCTTGTTCCGTCAGCGGAATTTCGATACCTGAAATTTTAAGGGCAAGCCACGCCAAACCTTGGGCTGACTGTGCCAACGATTCTGAACGCTTGGATGTGTTTAACGGCTTTCTTTTAACCGCCAACTTAGACGCGCTGTTTGACCGCTTTCTGATTAGTTTTTCAGATATAGGAAAAATTATAATTTCCGAAAGATTATCTACCTGCGACCGAAATAAGCTTGGTCTTCAACCTGATTTAACCCTACGCTGGATAGCCAATGAGCATTTGCCTTATCTTGGATATCATCGGTCAATGTTGGGTTATTCTGTAACCAACGATTTATAACGGCGAATCAAGACCTTTAAATCACGACTTGGCAAGCGATATATCGTTGGATCGCTTTCGAACAATTCCAATGCGTCTATAAGTTCACTGACTGTTGCTGTTGCAGCTTTGTGTATCTCATCAATTGCCCATAATACACCATGCACTTCTATTTGATGATCGCTCGCTATCGTTCGTAACCCACCATCACCGGTGAGCAGAATGCTGTCCGGTATGCTCTCGGCAAGTGCAAAGGCGAAGCAATCATGAATAGATAGGGCGGGAAAATCAGCTTGTACTTTTATGGCTCGACGAACATCATCCCCTGGCAGGTCAAGCACTTTAAGCCCATCGTCCAATAGTGCTTTTTTCTCCTGCTCGCTGAACCTCAATAATTCTTCCTCAAAAAGCGTGTTCGGAATAACAATTTCATAAGGCAGCAGTAAAAAAGCCTTTAACAGCACAGTTTTCCTAAGGTCGATCAAACAACTGCTATCGCTTATGATAATCTGCATGCAGTTATTCCGGCCCCTTGAGACCGGCTTCGACATCCTGAATCGGGCTGCGAAGCAATTCCGCCGCTTTGGTCAGCGAAATCAATCCTTCGGCTAAGGCACGATAACAAATTCTCTCGAAACGCCTGGGTTTTTCCCTTTCACCACGACAATCAGGACTTTCCAATTGTTCAGGCTCTTCAGTTCGCCAATTACGCGCAACGGTCTGGAACGAATAAATCAAGATTGAATCGCTGATGATCCCTATATCTCTAAGGCGAACCAACAATGCCGCACCGCTGACTCGATAAAGGCGCTTGAGATCCATCATTTCCTTATAGCCTAAACGATTGCGGTGTTTACCCACTTCCTGTTCCAAATGCGCGCGCGGCATGAGAAACGCTCCAGCAAAGTGAGTTGCCGCCTTTTCCTCTTCTTTTTCGCTTAAAGCAGACGGATCAATAATGCGGTGTGCAAGCTCATGCGCCAAAGTCATCCGCCGTCGTTCGAGAGAGAATTGTCGATTAACAACGACAACTGGTAACTCGGTCTGATTACCGCTCCTTTTAACCAGGCAGGTAAATCCAGATACTTTCGATGGCAATTCTTCAATCAGAACCTTTAATCCCTTTTCCTCTAAGAGCTCAGTCATATTTGGAATAGGATCGCGACCCAATTGCCACTGATCTCTAACAGAATCAGCCAGCGCTTCGGCTTCTGCGACCGCTTGAAGTTTATGTAACTGCTGGACGGGGGTTTCCCATTCCGCACTGTTCAGTTCAAGAACGCGCTCGATTTGCAAATAGCGTTCGATCCATTCTATGACCTCAGTTTCGACATGAGCACGATCTTTGGCGCTGGTGTTGGCTTTAGTTCTAAAATCAACGCCAGTGAGTTCTACCCCCTGGATATCCATCAAATAGGAAAGTGAAACGCCCAAAGCTTTGCTGAGCGCGATAAGAACCCCTGAGCTAGGGGTCATCTCATCGCGTTCATATTTGCCAATAGCCTGTGCACTGACTTTGCCATCAAGAGCATCAGCAAGCCCACGTAATGATAATCCCGCCTTTTTTCGCGCCAATTTAATGCGTTGGCTAATCATACATTTGACTCCGTTGGTTTACATTTGTTATAATTATATACGTAATGTAAACCATTGGTGGTTTACAGTCAATCTCAAAATATGAGGAACTCATTATGTCAGATTCAAAAAAACCCGGCACAAATGTTGGCAAGAACGGCGGCATATATCAAGAAGTTGGCCCCAGAGGTGGTGCAAAATCGAACTACGCAACTGTTGCCGATAACAAAATATTGCCGCCGACTACGCAAGCGGGAAATGGCTGGAAACCAGTGGATAGAACACCGGATAGCCGCCGATAAAACAGAACTGGCCTAAGCTGGTGGTGAACGAATCAGCTTAGGCTGTGCCATGTTTTATAAAATAAAGGCTGAATAAGCAGCGAAACAAGCTAACTAAATTCACATATTTAAGAGGCATTTTATGGCACGTAGACGATATAGAAGAAAATCTCTTTCTGAAGACTTGTTCGACATGTTGTTCGAATTGACCGGCTTTGTCTGGCAAATCGGCGCAGCAGTCACTGGAGCGTTATTGTTCTTTTCTTACTTGTCGTATGACTGGGCAGCTGCATGGATTGCAACCGCAGAAAAATCACCCGTGTTGTCGGCAATTGCCGCTAACTTTGGATGGGTGGCTTATTTGCTACCGTTGATGTTAATTATTTTTGCAGTTCTGTTCGGTGCAAAGACTTACGACACTTACCGCAATGGGCATCATTTTTAACACTCAAATCTGTGGTTTAAGGTGCGGTGGATATTTCTTCTGGAAACAGCTTGAAGCAATGGCAACATTACAAACCAAGCCGTTCTTGGTTAATTACTTCGATTAGCACAGAATTTTGTGTCCATTTTGGGTATACC
>JAQUOU010000063.1 GCA_028716975.1 Methylobacter sp.
CAAATTGGAGTGTCTGAATATCAAACACAAAAGTAACCATTTCGCGTTAAGAGCAAAGCTCTTTATCAAAGCAACCCGACAAGCCTATGCCGAGTTGCAGGTATTGCGGGCTGCGTAACATCAGTTAGTAAAACGAATAACGGAATTCAGAGAACAGCTAATTTACGGTGAAAGAAAGTCATACACCTTCATTGAAGCGGCCACTAAATATCTCCAGGACGTAAAAAAGAAAAGCCTTGATAGAGATGCCGTGACGCTAAAGGCGGCAATACCGTTTATTGGTGACCTGCCTTTGGAACACATCCATATGGGTACGTTGGAGATATTTATTTCGGCCAGAAAAAAGTCTGGGCTCAAAAACAGCACTATCAATCGAGACCTTACTATTATCAGTCGCGTACTGATTTTGGCCGCTCGCTTATGGCGTGATAAATTGGGTAATTCTTGGTTACTGGAGCCGCCCCTTATTCAGTTTTTAAAGTCTGATAACCGAAAACCCTATCCTATTAATGAAGAAGAACAGGAGCGACTAATGCGTGAACTCCCTGCCCATTTACAAGCTATGGTCTTGTTTGCCTTGCACACAGGGCTAAGAGAATCAGAATTAACCGGCCTGCAGTGGAGTGAAGAAATTCGGAACCTGAATATTTTTAAATTACCCGGTCATCGTACCAAGAATAGCGAGGATCGCATTGTTCCTTTAAACACGACGGCGATGGCGATTATTGAGTCTCAACGGGGTAAACATGAGACGTTTGTCTTTACTTTTAAAGGCGCTCCGGTGCTACGCATTAACGGCCATGCGTGGCGCAAAGCCCGTACACGCGCAAACTTGTGCCAATGCCGGGTTCATGATCTGCGTCATACTTTTGGCAGACGATTACGAGCAGCAGGAGTGAGTTTTGAAAACAGGCAAGACCTGTTGGGGCACAAATCTTCACGGATCACTATTGCAAGGCTGAAATTGAGGAGCTGAAGCAGGCTGTTGAGAAACTATGTCGCGTAAATCTCGCGTAACAAAGTTTATGGCATTAAAAAAGGAGCCACCATACGAAGGTAACTTATTGATTTATATGGTATTTGGTGGTGGGTCGCATGCGATTCGAACGCATGACCATCGCATTAAAAGTGCGGTGCTCTACCGGCTGAGCTAGCGACCCAACAAAGAGATGGAATTATAAGGTATTTTTTAATTCTTGCAATATTTTTTTGTTTTGATGCAAATGCGATTGAATTTGAATTTTTAATTTCCAAGAAAATTAATTAGTTACGCGATGTTTAACTTTTAACTTCAACCAATGCTTACAAAATGTAATGACTGATTGCGTAATAGTTTATTCAAAAAGACACCTACCGTATGGGCGAGACATTTGCGAATAAAGCGATTTGCTAAATGCCAAGTATCTCGCGCCCGAACCTTCTTATTATGAAAATGTTCAGTCAATTGCCCAATAACGGTTTCAACTAATCGTCTGGCTTTCATAAGCAGGGCGACCGTTATTTTAAGGCGAGCGTCTGGCATGTTTTTTCGCAAATGTATTTATAAATCAAGTCCCTGTTGAGCTAACCCTTCTTTCAAACTGGGACGCTATAGCCTTTATCGCCTATCAGCAAATCATTGAGCCCATTAGTCATATCGAGGAGCACCTCTCGCTCATCAATGTTTGCGGCTGCAAAAGTATAGCCACAACCAATGCGTTCAGAGCTAATTAAAACATGCCCTTCAAAACCGTAGTAGGTCTTCTCTTTCGAGGCACATAGAAGTTACGCATTGATGACAGGCTGAAATTCTGGGTTTAAATGAGTCATATTCGGGATAAAAGTCCCGATAAACGAAGCGATCACGTCTTTGAATAAATTCCGTTGCCAGCTATAGCAAGTGTTAATGACCGCTGCGAAGCGGAGTTTATGTAGTGGGACGAAACCACTAATCGACGCAAAAAGATGATTTTTGATGGCGCCTTTACTGCGGACTTGAAACCGTTCAATGTATATACCTGCTTAATGGCGCGGTGATATGGCTCAATTTGCCAATGCCGGTCATGTTGCTCGGTAAAGGCTTTATTATCAAAAGCGGTCTGTTCATCGCTGGGTAGGGCACTGATAGTGTGGCGCAGTTGGTCTTTTAACTGCGTCCGAAATAATTTCACCGGTCCGAAATTTTTGAGCCAAATCACTTAGCTTGACTTTATCCATTATGCGGCATAACAAACCGCATCCGATAAACGTTCCAGGACAAGGCGCGAAATTTTGATCATATCACCTGTAAGACCCGACATTGAAAAAGTTTCTGGCGCCCATAACCGCCTGCGCACTAAAGCGATCGCCTCGGAGAAACTAGGCTGACGCTTGGGGCGCCAAGCATTAGTTCTTATGATAGGATTTTCGCCCTGGGTCAAGGCGGGCACCGTTAAAGTGATGAGGGAGAATAGTCCCATCAAGGCCGGTGTGGTCCGGGCTATTGCCAAGGGATTCCCCTGCCGTTGCGTCTCGATGCCAAGATGCGCCCGCGCTTCTTCGAAAGCCACTTCCATCCGCCAACGCCTGACAAACCAACGCAGGACTTGTTCCGGGGCGTGGTGTAGCTGGGTCGAGAGTAGAGCCTGCGCATCAAATTGCCCCCGTGGAGCCCGTATCAGCACCCAGCGAATAGGCACAGCTGGCAAACCGGTGTGATACCCGACGGCCGTCTCGGTTAATACGTCGACTTCACGTGGTGCTCCGCCATACCAGTGCTCGATGAGGTCAGTCTCCCCTGTCCGGGTGTTATCCTGGAGGAGCTGCTTAAGCGGGGGGCGACGCGGGCCTGTCAGCCGGGCTCTCCCCATCCGGCCAGGCACTCGTTCAGGCGGCGGATCGAACAGCGCGGCATCTAGGCGCAAGCGCGTGATGAAGCTCGCCCCCTGAACACGACTAACCCGATGGAGCAAGTCGATCGCCGCAAAACTACTATCGCCAACAAAAATAAGCTCGCGAGCCGGCAACCCGCGCCTGATCAGCGGTATGATCTGCCACGCCCGGTCGAGCAGGGTTTGATGCGAACGGCCTTTTTGTTGAAAAGCGTTCTGATGGGCACCGTACCGTCAATATCGGCAGGGCCCGCGCACAGCCTGCCCCGCTGATCTCGGTCAGCACCATACCGCATAGCCAACGTAAGCCACTGGCTTTGACAAAATAGCCTTTCGAGGAGCGAACCGGATCGCGATCGATCCCTTTGGCCGCCCTCCTGCCGCCCCGTCGCCGCTCCAGCGTATCGTCAACACCCACGACCACCGGCCCTTCAGGAACAAAACAGGACACTAACAGGCCGAGGACAAGACGCGATGCCTTTAGAGTTGACCAAACGGCTCGATTCAAGACCCGATGAAAGCGTTGAAAATCTTTTTTCTGACCTCGGCCCATGACTCGCCAGGCCGAGGTCATAGTACGCTTCCCGGGTGACAGGATGGCTCCGGCTATCAGCAGTTTGACGTGTTCCCGCGCCGGTTTGGTAAATAACGGCGCGAACACCGTAATAACATTCATCAACTCGATAGGCAAGGTGAGCATAAACTACAGGGCTTAGCAATAAAGTCATAGCTTATACCGCTGGCTATCTGCTTGTAAAAAATTCGAAAATGGATAAAGTCGAGCTCAGAAACCGTCTGGAAAGTTTTCTCAGGCGGCCAGTCGGCGGAGCATTAAGCGGGTCATAGCAAGATAGACAAAGGTTTCAGCGGTTTCTGTCAAGACTTCGTAATCCTTACCGAGGCGGCGATTGTGGTTCAGCCAGGCGAAAGTCCGTTCCACAACCCAGCGCCTGGGCAACAACTTGAACCCTTTTTGATCATCGCTCCTTAAGACGACCTGCAAGACAAATTGAAACCTGTCGGCCACCCAATCCAGCAAGGCTCCGCGATACCCACCATCCACCCAAATAAGACGCAGTTTTTTACAGGCTCCCGTCAACCGTCCGAATAATAATCGTGCCCCATCGCAATCTTGCACGCTGGCCGAAGTTACCACAACCATCCGCAGTAATCCCAACGTATCCACCCATACATGGCGTTTGCGGCCTTTCCCCTTGCGTCAGAATAGTTGTCGCCTCAAATTTTAAGAAAAAATAAAATTTGAGATTAGGCATGAAAAAATATAAAAGATACTCGGCAGGCTTCAAAGAGCAGGCCCTGGTAAAAGTTTACAGCCGTGGCAATGCCCAATCGATTCCATCTGTCGCCGACGCATTGACTATCAATCTAACGACCTTGAGGACTTGGATGAAACAAAGTGAACAGGACATCAATCAGCCTGCACACCCGAAATCAAAACGTCCCGAGGATTGGAGCGCAGAAGAACGTCTTGCTGCTTTACAGCAAAGCTATGGTTTACTCGGCGAGGGCTTAAACACCTGGTGCCGTGAACGAGGCGTTTTTGCCCATCAACTGGAACAGTGGAAAACTGATTTCTGTCGTCAGGGTGACTCAGGAGACCCGCGTGAAGAAGCACGGCTGTTACGGGCATTGAAAGTGGAAAACCAAAGCCTTGAGCGTGAACTAGTGCGCAAAGACAAGGCCTTAGCGGAAGCC
>JAQUOU010000064.1 GCA_028716975.1 Methylobacter sp.
CAAATTGGAGTGTCTGAATATCAAACACAAAAGTAACCATTTCGCGTTAAGAGCAAAGCTCTTTATCAAAGCAACCCGACAAGCCTATGCCGAGTTGCAGGTATTGCGGGCTGCGTAACATCAGTTATTAAGATGGTATTTCTGATAATAGATTACTCAGTTTTGCGAAATCGTTGAGTGAGATATTTTCAGCTCTTAACGTAGCATCTATGTTCAGGGCCGCAATATTTTCTTCGGAAATAAGTTTTTTCAACGAATTACGCAGTGTTTTACGGCGTTGTGAGAAGGCTTCGGTTACAACTCTATTGAGTTTGGTTATATCATTAACCTTAACAGGCGGTGTTGTGTGAGGCACGAGCCTGACAATAGCCGACATGACTTGCGGTGCCGGTTCAAAGCTTTCCGGAGGGACATCAAATAATAGCTCCGGGGCGCAATAATATTGCATCATGATGCTGAGCCTGCCGTATTTTTTACTGCCGGGAGCCGCGCAAATTCTGTCAACGACTTCTTTTTGCAGCATAAAATGCATGTCTTCAATGCAATAAGCATTGTCCAGCAGATGGAACATTAACGGCGTTGAAATGTTATAAGGTAGATTACCTATAATGCGCAGTTTTTCGTTTTCTTCGGCAAGTGCGGAGAAATCAAATTTTAATGCGTCGGCGCTATGAATTTGCAGCTGATTTTTTTGCTTGAATTGCTCTTTGAGCAACGCGACCAAGTCTCTATCCAGTTCAATGACATCCAGACGAACTCCTTCGCTTAATAAAGGTGCGGTTAATGCACCCAGGCCCGGACCTATCTCAACCCAGTGTTCACCAGGCTTTGTTTGTATGCTGGAGATAATGTCGTAAATAACAGTTTGATCCTGAAGAAAATTCTGACCAAAGCGCTTGCGCGGGTTATGCGCCATTTATTGAGGTTTGGTAGAAGCCATTACTAATGCAGTTTGAATAGCATATTGCAGGCTGCCGGTTTCGGCTTTACCGGTGCCGGCCAGGTCTAAAGCGGTGCCATGGTCAACAGACGTGCGAATAATAGGTAACCCCAGCGTGATATTGACGGCCTGCCCAAAACCCATATGTTTAAGTACGGGTAATCCCTGATCATGATACATGGCTAATACAGCATCCGCTGAATCTAGATATTTGGCGGTGAATAACGTATCGGCCGGTAAGGGGCCTTGAAGGTTTAAACCTTGATTTCGAAGGCCTTCAAGTACCGGCTCAATGACTTCGATTTCTTCCTTGCCCAGATGGCCGCCTTCTCCGGCATGAGGGTTAAGTCCGCATACCAGTATTTTAGGGTTATCAATGTGAAAACGTGAACGCAGATCATGGTCCAATATGCGAATAACCGTTCTTAAGCGGGTATGGGTAATCGCCTCACTCACTTCGGATAGGGGCAAATGGATTGTGACAAGCGCCACACGCAGGCCAGGGGTTGCCAGCATCATTACCGGATGACCGCCGGTAATGCCGGCCATATATTCGGTATGGCCGCTAAAGGTGAAACCGGCATCGTTGATGATACCTTTGTGTATAGGCGCAGTAACCATTGCCTCAAAAAGTCCGTCCATGCAGCCTTTTGTTGCTTTAGTGATGGTTTTTAATACATAGCGACTGTTAGCCGGATTTAATTGACCGGCTTGAACAGGATCAGCCAATTCAACCGGCAACACAACTAAGGATCCTGATGGCTGGATGGACGGAGGTAAAGAGCTGTCAAACTCCTTTATCCGGATAGGCAGGCCCAGTTGTCGAGCGCGTTGCTCCAAGAGTTCAGGACTGGCTATCGCAATAATTTCGCAGGGCAAGTACTGCTGCGCAAGTTGGATGCAAAGGTCTGGACCAATGCCCGCTGGCTCGCCCGGTGTTAATGCGATGCGTTGTATTGATTGACTTGTTGCCATGAGATGGAAATAAAAAAAGAATGATTTTACAGCATA
This sequence comes from Methylobacter sp., assembly GCA_028716975.1. Taxonomy (GTDB): domain Bacteria; phylum Pseudomonadota; class Gammaproteobacteria; order Methylococcales; family Methylomonadaceae; genus Methylobacter_B. The sequence goes on from JAQUOU010000064.1 coordinate 1,952, forward strand.
AAGACAAAAACGGTAGCAGTAGGTAAGTTTTTGGCAATAATTTGTTTATTCATTATGTAATAATTAAACTTGGCAGGCCATGAGGGAACTCATACTATCTCTTTCTTGCCGTTTAAAGCGGCGTTTATACTGTAGTATTCCAAAAGATCATTTGGTCCGGCACCGCAGAAAATTAACCGGCTGGCAAAACCATGTGGAGCTTGGAGGAACTTGGCGGCGCGCTTTACATTAATCTGAGATTTTATGAATATCCTGAATTGGCAACAATTATTCCTCGTTCTTTTTAGCATCACCGCAAGCAATTTTACAAAAGCAGATATTACCTCACCTGCACAACAGCAATTACTTGCGCCTGGCTATGGAAGTCTGCAATTCGCAGCGCCTGAACCCGGAACTTACAAACTCCCGGTTTTGGGTAAGGCTGCTGACGGCAAGGTACTTGATACCGGGGGCAAGGTTATATCTTTGCACAATTTAATGGGCGATAAAGTCGTTCTGCTCAGTTTCATTTACTCAACCTGTAGCGATGTAAACGGTTGTCCATTGGCAACCGCCGTATTTCATAAAATTAAAAGCCGCTTGAAAAAAGAGCCGGAACTGGCGGCAAAGCTGCGGCTGTTGACATTAAGTTTTAACCCTGAGCATGATACTCCTGAAACGATGAAACGCTATGGATCAGGGTTCCAGGAAAAGGATGTTGAATGGCGCTTTTTGACTACGCGCTCCGAGCAGGAGTTACAGCCGATACTGCACGACTACCAGCAAACTATTCAAAAAGCAGTTGATGCACAAGGGCGCAATACCGGTACTTTCTCGCATGTCCTGCGCGTTTACCTGATCGATCAAAGCAAGCATCTGCGCAATATTTACAGTGTTTCGTTTTTACATCCTGATACGCTGATTAACGATATTAAGACCGTATTATTGGCTGAGCAAAAAAAACCGGCGGGTAATTTCGCCAATGCCGCTTTCTATTCTGTCGGCGACAATAAGTCGCATTATGAAGACAGCGATTATAAAACGCGGTCTATCGCGTTAACTGACCGCATAGGCAGGCAGACGGATTTGCTTAAAATCATCCAAAAGCCGCCGCTGGGTCTTCCTGCCGTTCCCGTGCCTGCGGATAATCCGATTACCAAAGAAAAAATCAGCCTGGGCCGAAAATTATTTTATGACCGCCGTCTGTCACTCAACAATACTTTTTCCTGCGCCATGTGCCATATTCCCGAGCAGGGTTTTACCAGCAATGAAATGGCTACGGCTGTTGGAATTGAAGGGCGATCTGTACGGCGTAATTCCCCAACTTTATATAATGCCGCTTATTTTAAAACACTGTTTCATGACGGCCGCGAAACAATTTTGGAGCAGCAAATCTGGTCGCCTTTGCTGGCTTCCAATGAAATGGCTAACCCGTCCATTGGTTACGTTATCGAAAAACTTAAAAATATCCATGAATATAATAAGCTGTTTAAACAGGCATTTGGCAAAGTGCCGGGCATGGAAACCATCGGCATGGCGATTGCCAGTTATGAACGCACATTAATCTCGGCTAATTCGGCATTTGACCGCTGGTATTACGGCAAGGATAAAAAGGCGCTGGACGATAAAGCGCAGCATGGCTTTCAGCTTTTTAACGGCAAGGCAAACTGCTCCGATTGTCATACTATTACCTCCAATTACGCCATATTTACCGATAATGATTTACATAATACCGGAATTGGCTACGCTGAAGCCATGGGTAAAACAGAGCACTCACAACGTGTGCAAATAGCTCCAGGAGTTTTTATTGATGTGAAAACCAGTCTGATCAATTCAATTTCAGAAAATAAAACCAGTGATCTGGGCCGTTATGAAGTAACCCAGCATCCGCACGACCGCTGGAAATACAAAACCCCTTCGCTACGCAATATCAGCTTGACGGCGCCCTACATGCATAACGGCACCTTTGAAACCCTGCAACAGGTTGTTGAGTTTTACAATCGAGGTGGCATAGCCAATGAAAATCTTGATCCTTTAATAAAACCATTAAATTTAACAGCTCAGGAGGTTAATGACTTAATTGCTTTTTTAAAGGCATTGACGGGGAATAATGTGAATGAACTGGTTTCTGATGCTTTTGCTGCGCCGATTGGCGATGCTGAGTAAATACGGGCTCTTTCTGCTGAAAAGTAAGTTTGGGTTAATGGAGTGTTCTTGTACGACTCAAACTAATAAAAACCCGCCAAGAAGCGGGTTTTTATTAACACGGTCAGAGCCTGGGTGCTTTTAAGAGCTTGGTTAAGGGGTTATTTATCCATACCCGTCCAGACCAGGACGACCCGGCGGTTTTGCGCCCGGCC
>JAQUOU010000065.1 GCA_028716975.1 Methylobacter sp.
CTGGGCAGGATACACACTCTCAAGAAGAATTAGAATTCGATTAAACTATCAAGGCTTAGAATCGCAAGACACCGGAATTACCGGTTAATCCTACCGTGCATTATTGTATTGAAAACAAGAGAACCCCCAATAGCCTTGTAAAAAGCATCCGTTTCCGCAATCCGCGTGTTGAAAATTTGCTCCGCATCGGTAAAAGGCTGGGGGTTAGATTGCCGGGTTAGGCGCAGGTAAACCACCTGATGAGCATGTGCCGGAATAGTGAAAATATAATGAGCACCGGCTTTGGTGCCTTTCCGCTCGGGATTAACCGCCTGGTTTTGGTTATTGACTATCGCTTCATGAAAGGCGTCCTTAAAATAACCTTTGGCCTCATGACCGTAAAGTTTAGGGGTGTTGGTATCGTTATCGGTAAATAATAAATTCGGAGCGCCGTCGCAATAGCAGTAATAGTCACCGAGGGTATGATGACCTACTTTAATTTCATGTTGAGTTTCAGTGACGGAAACCACAGGGCGAGTGTCGTCATAGCCCCAGCTCCAGGTATTACGGAACCATAGTTGCGGAATGACATGGAGCGGTGCGTCCGCGTTGCCGCGATTATGGGCGGTAATACGCATCAGAATATCGTCAGCCTCTGCCTTGGCATATTCAACAAACACATCAAAATAACGGTCCGAGTCGAAGAGCCCGGTATCCAGAAGTTCGAATTCCGGCTGCTTCCGGTCGCGCTTTCGATTTTCTTCGACTAACCGGCTGTAGGGATAAGCTTGTTGCGGGTATTTGTAGAGCATTTTCAGATAAGCATGACTGGGTAAGGCATCCAGGTAGTAATACAGCTCTTTGACATCTTCACCATGATTACCTTCGTGATTAGTCAGGCCGAATAAGCGCTCTTTTAAGATAGCATCCTGTCCGTTCCATAAGGCCAGGCTTAAGCAAAACCTTTGTTTACTGTCGCAAAAACCGGCCATGCCATCTTCACCCCATCGGTAAGCGCGGCTTCTGGCATGGTCATGCGGAAAATAATTCCAGGCATCCCCTTGCGCACTATAATCTTCACGGACTGTGCCCCATTGACGTTCACTCAGGTAGGGCCCCCAATTTTCCCAGGAAACCGCTGCCTTGTTTTGTTCTTCAATGCGTTGATGTTCGGCTGTTTTTTGATTGGCTGACATGATTAAAGCTACGAAAAAGCAGAATTTAAAAGATGGACTTAACGGTGAAGTATAATGAGGACGCTAATCCACACCAAATTTTCAAGTAGCACAAAATTTATCAGGGGCATAAAAAAGCCGGGGAAGTATGGGTTCTGCAGTATTTTTCTATGTAAAATAGGGCGTTTCTTATCGGAACGTAGAAGAAATAGTTGCTGAGCGAAATGTCAAGGTTGACTACTTGACACTGAATCGCTGGGTTATCCAATATTCACCATCGTTAGCTTTGGCAGCAAAGAAAAGTAAACGAGCAGTTGCTTCCGAGAGAATGAATCAAAGCTACATCAAAGTCAAAGGCCATTGGGTTTATTTATCCGCGCCGTTGATAAGTTTGTCGACACGGTTGACTTCATGCTGTCCGAGAAACGCCATGAAGCCAAAAAAAGTCGTTATGGATAAGAGTGAAGCAAATGATGTTGGGCTAGAGAATACTAACTGTATGAGTTCCAACTTAACCTGACACCGCTCTTGAACTTGAGGGAGAGCAACCCATTTTAGTGCGACAAAATAATTAAAAACATTGACTTGAGAGAGTTGTCATTCTATAGCTTGGGCACTACCGATTATGAAAAAAGCTTAGCATTGCATTGCCTAAACACTATCAATGACCCAATAGCTATCCCTGAAACGTTGCTAATGCCAGATGAATTGCTGAATAAATCCTCATCCATGTGATAATAGTAACACCAAACATTCTGTTATCAATTAACGAATGTTATTGGCTCTACGTAACCGTTCAATAAGGGGTAGGACTGCTTGTAAGTTATTTCCGGATGAAAGTGAGCCTAACTATCCAGTCTGAGGCCGCGGTGGACTTGCTCTGATCAGCAAGTTGATAGGTATTTTAAAGGTGGCTAAACCATGACATCCCTGCTTCAAAAAATAAACTTAATTACCCTAGCTTTCGTTATAAACGCTTCGCTATCGCTCGTAGCATGTGCTGATAAACCTGAAGGCAATAGCCAGGTAGAAGCCCTTACAGCGCCTGAATCGGAAGACAAAATCGCCCAATTACAAAGAGAAGCGCAAGATGGAGATCCAGATGCGCAATACAGCCTCGCTTATCTGTATGAAAATGGGTTAGGCTTACCCAAGGATGAAGCGAAGGCGCTTGAGCTTTATCAGAAAGCCGCGGATCAGGGACATTCTGATGCACAAAATAATCTTGATGCCCTGAGAACCTCGAAGTGAAGATTATCGCTGTGAAAATAGACAGTTGGGTCACCCTTGGCATACGCGTGAGTTTGTCATACTCAAATCAATTAATTTCAAAAGAGAAAATGACTCTAAAATGTCATTGAAACCCATCCTCATAGCGATAGTGACCACCTAGCCGTGTAATCGTCGCTGGCTTGGAAATACCCTGACACCACACTCAACATGGCAAAATCAAATGTAAAAGAGATCAGCTGGCTTCCCGATGAGGAAGAGCAAGACTATCCTGCCGCTGAATCTTATCTCAGGCTCCTTTACAGCGAGAATCGGGTAGCCGATATGATCAGCCGGTTCAAAAACGCTGCGATCGTGCCATTCAAAGCCAAAGACATCTTCAGAGCGTCTCAGCTCTCCCTCTTGGGCGTGAGCAATTTACATATCGAGCGGGACAGGAAAAAGATTCAGAAGGGAGTCAGTCTTGCTCCTATTCTTCTTCTCAGAGACGAACCCAACGGCAGGGTGGTGATTGCGGATGGCTATCATCGGCTTTGCGCTATATATCAGTTCGACGAAGACGCCTGGATCCACTGCAAGATCATCTGATGAGCTCATAACGTTGGGTGAATTTAAACAAGTGCGACGTGAAGTTATAACCGTTATTGTCTCAACTCGAAAGAGGTAGAGAGACTCGTTGTTCCCTCAACGATAGCCTACCGATGCAGGCGAAGCTGGTAACGGCTTGGTTTGAAGCCATCGGGACAATGAAGCCCCTCGTAAGAGGAGGAAATGCCGCGAGGTGATTCCAATGCTGCCAGCATTAGGCGGCTGGGGCGCTAGGCTGGATAGTATGACCAACATATGTGAACTGTTGATAAACCTCGTCAACTCAAACTAGCCAAAGATGCTGACAGGCTAGGACCAAAATGGTGTGTGATTGGATGCTTGTCTTTGTTTTACGGGCACAGGGATAGAATATCACCGGGGAATAGACAGGGTCTACGCTATCCGTGTAATAGTTATGAAACACGGTAAACCCGTATCTCCGCCTGGAACATCGGGCAAGCGAACCGCAAGGGACGCCGATGGGGGTGCGGGCAAAGGAACGAGGAAAAAGCTAATGCCGCCCTGTAATCGGGTGGATAGGGGTTTAAACGTCACCCCACGCGAAAGCGGGCAGACTTCCTTATGGTCTCTCGTCACAAGAGAGTGAGTAGAACCTCTTTTACAGAAGGAAAGCAAATGAACGCTGCAACA
>JAQUOU010000066.1 GCA_028716975.1 Methylobacter sp.
ATGGGGTAGTTACCACGTAGCTGCCAAAAGTGCCATCTTCGGCAGATAGAATCCATTAGTGCTTTATAAACATAATATTATAATTCTTTCGCTTTAGCTAATACCCTATAAACCGTAGCTTCACCCACGCCAACCTGGTTGGCAATCTCAATCTTGGTCAGACCCTCAGTATTTAAGCGGATAATGGCTGCCTGGCGGGTGCTGTCAATCGGTTTTCGACCCGTATATTTGCCTTCAATTTTTGCCTTGGCGACACCCTCGCGTTGCCGCTCAAGCATCATTTCACGTTCGAATTGGGCGATGCCGCCTAAAATGGTCAACATTAACTTACCCGTTGTAGTTTGGGTATCCATGCCCAAATTCAAAATACGCAAACCGACTTGTTTACGTTCAAGCTTATGAATTATAGTCATTAAGTCCCGCACCGAACGGGCTAAGCGATCCAGTTTGGTCACCACCAGGACATCGCCTTCCCGGACAAACTCTAATGCGGCATCGAGTTGCACCCGGTTGCCGACCGACGAGACCTGTTCCTGAAATACTTTTTCACAACCGATACTTTGAAGCTCGGTAATCTGGGATTCAAAACCGGCCATTTGGTCGACTGTCGATGTGCGTGCATAACCAATGATCATTTTTCTATCATAAGATTCAAGTAGTTGTGATAGAAAGGCTATCTAAATAAAAATACAACTCTAAAGAGAGAGTTTGTCGCCCTTTTTCAACCTATCACTAGGGCTTGCCCTATTGGTAGTATAGTTTGACCATTTATTTTCATGTTCCCCATTAGGCTGCCATCCTTTCGATAGGCAAGCGTTTGCCCATATCCAATTCAAACCATCCGTAGGGGTTTATGTGGGCATAAATAAGCGGTGTCAGCGCCCTGAAATCAGCCGCCGTCATTTGCCCATGCCAAATACTTTCTTTCAACACTTGCTGTATCATGAGGGTGTTCACATAAACAAGACAAAGCTGTAACAAGTGCAGCGACAACACCGACAGTTCTTGGTCTTCTAAACGGTTACTCGCTATTTCACTGCCGTCACCGTAAAAGATAAAACCATTGGCACTGTTCCAATTCTCAACCACATTCAGTCCTGCGTGTATTTCCTGGCGCATGGCTTCTGAAATGATGTACTGGCACAAAAAGATAGTTTTAATGACTTTGCCCAATTCAGCCAGTGCCTTGTAAGTCGGATGCGGTATGTTGTTGCGCGTAAACCGGGACAAGATCGCCTCGGCCTGGGCTGTGCCAAGTTTTAATGCCGTCGTGTATTTCACCATTTCATCGTATTGCTGCCGGATCAGCTCCCAGTTGATAGGACGCGTCAATATCGGTTCAAGATTACGGTAACAGGCACTACTGCCTTTCTCTGGTAGGTAGAGCTTTTGTGAGGCAACCCCTTTTAACCGGGGCATTAAACTAAAACCTAGCAAATAACAAAACGCAAAACCGACTTCACTTGGGCCGTGGCTGTCGGTATAAGTTTTCTGTATGTCGATGTCGGTTTTATGTCTCAACACACCTTCTATCATCGCGGTCACTTCGGAGGATGAGCAGCGTTTTAGCTGAGAGTAGATACAGACAGATTGTCCCTCGACGTGCCAGTAAATCATCACCCCACGTCCGCCGTATCGGACATGCCATTCGGTCATGAGGTTCTGGTCCCAGGCACCTAATTTTTTGGAATCCGAAGCGCAACTGGTTGTACCTTCACCCCAAATCTCAGGAAGCCTGACTGACAGTGTCGCATTGACGACTTGGGCAATGGCTTCACGCAGGGTATTTTTCTCAAGGAATGAATGCCGAATGTGGAGCAATTCCTTATAACTGGCCTCTTGGCCGCTGGCGGCAATGCGTTTTAAGCCAGCGTTTGTGCCCAGTGCGAACAGACATAACAATAAACGTTTTTGTATCGTATCTTGATTTAATATTTCTCGTTGTCGGCTACTCTGGAACAATTTGGTAAATTCAACCCGCAGGTCGGCTTCTTTTAAGACATCCAGTAGTCCCGTTGCAGGCCAACGGCTAAATATCTCCGCCTTAAGGCGAGCCAGGTTTTCGGGTTCCGCTTGGGGTTCTTGCGGGGTGATCCGAATCCGGTTTTTACCAATGGGGATAATTTTGACCAATGGATTCTTAGGCATTTGCTTGTTCGTATGCTTAAGCGCCTTCCCTAAAGCCGCCTTCAATTTCGCTATCAGTTCTTCCGGGTCCTTGGGTAAGTTTAACGCTTCATAATAGGTATCACTGTTGCTGGCAAAATCGCCCGGCAAATCTTCATCTGGATTACGGTAGCGGCAAGCGCCCGCCACCCAGATTTCTTTGCTCCGCAAGCGCTCACGCAAAGCTTGTAGTACGCCGATTTCATAATTGATGCGGTTTATCCGGTCATTGCCGTCACTATCTTGTTCGATGACCCTATCAAATTGTTTGGACTTAATCACGCCTGCGATAGGAATATCGGCGAGGTCTGTAAAATATTGGCCCCGATATTCCCGGTTGCTTATAAGAAAACTCAAGGCATCCAGAACCGGCTTGTGGTTGCTGTTGTTGCTGCGGAATTCCAAGGTATCGAGCAGGGGTACAATCATGCGCCGATAATGGTTGCCGTAAGAACGCCGAACTACTTGGTGGACTTCCTCCTGGTAGGCATTGCCGCTCGACTTGTATTCCTTAACCAGGTTTTTCAGCGTTTCCAACCCAACCGCTGGGTACAAGACATCCTTAATGACACCTTCAGGCTGTGCAACCGCCACTTCAGCCAATTTGAACAGCAGTCCGGTCTTACCGTGGACTAGCTTTAAATCCTCAAGCAGTTTCTTATCCATTTTATTTTCGGCACGCTTGCCAACGTTATGGACGACCTGAATCAGCAGGTCGATCAAGTTATCCGTGATTTCCATTTGTCGCTGCCAGCAAAAAACAGCCGCCAAAGCATAACAAATCACGTCAGCGTGGCGGCGCAGCTCCCACGCTGATTCACTTGCAGCGCGGCGATAATATTTTTGCAGCCATTTCGCCGGCAGTGATGCCAGCAGTTCGCCTGGGATGGACAGGTCTCGTAGGTAGTTTATTTTTTCGACGGCTTGCAAAATTCGGTCAAGCCCCACTTTTCCAGTGTCGTCTTTTAACCAACTAACGCTCGAAAAGGTGTTGCTTAAAGCCGCGCTGCCATCTACATCGTCTTCAGCAACACTCAGCAAACAATCAATCAATGCTTTCGTGTTCGGATTTAAGCCTTTAGTTATCCGGTTGAACAAATCCGTTTCAAACGTGTGTATCGTTGAGCGGATCAATCATTCAAGCCGAACTGAACCAGGGGGCTCTATGCGGCGATTCTT
>JAQUOU010000067.1 GCA_028716975.1 Methylobacter sp.
TGCCTTACATCACTCTCGGAAAAAAGAAAACCAAGCATAAAAAATAGTAAAATAAATTCTATGCTTTATCAGAAAGTTAATAAATCTTGTTAAGGTAATGTTTAAGGTGTAAAGCCACGGAAAAATCAGCTTTTTTTAATACGGGAAAGGACAACGAGGAAGAATACAACCGCACTATTTACATTGTTTATTTATATTAAAAAGTTCAATACTTAATCTTGGAGCTAACACATACAACGGATTATGTGACGTATATACAATAATGAAGAAAGAGCCGGCCTGTAAGCCGGGTTCTGTCGAGAACAGCCATTCATCTAGGCTGCAGGTCACCCTGCAGCTCAAGCAATCTACCCAGGAACCGCGCGGGCCACGCGTCTGTTCCTCTATTTGATCTTGCTCCGGGTGGGGTTTACCATGCCACTTCTGTTACCAGTTGCGCGGTGCGCTCTTACCGCACCATTTCACCCTTACCTGCCATAAGCGGCAGGCGGTATATTTTCTGCGGCACTTTCCGTAGGCTCACGCCCCCCAGGCGTTACCTGGCACCCTGCCCCATGGAGCCCGGACTTTCCTCCATTTTATCTTGACGATAAAACAGCGGCTGCCCAGCCGACTCTTTCGCCATACAGTATACCGTATTCATCAAGCCAACGCCAACGCCGGAGTTGATAACAGTAAAGCTAAGCGTCTTTTTCTTTGTCAATTACCAACGCAGCCTGGTACAAAACCTTCTTTCTAACCCCGGTAATTTCTACAGCCATTGCAACAGCGGTCTTAATGGAACATTCTCGCAATAGCACCCGGAGCAATTTTTCCTGCTCCGTGGTAATAATTTGCTCTTTTTTTTCATTAACAGCCCCATCAACAATAACAACAAATTCTCCCTTTCTCATGTTCTCATTTTGCTCAACCATTTCAAGAGCGTTCCTCAAACTGGTTTTTATAATGGTTTCATGCAGCTTGGTCAATTCCCTCGCAATTACAATCTGACGCTCCAAAGGTATTATCTCGGCCATATCTTGCAATGAAGCCAAAATGCGATGACAGGACTCATAAAAAGCCCAAGTTTTTGGAGACATTACTCTTTCATAAAAAAATGCTTTACGCGCCGAAGAGGTTCTGGGCAAAAAACCTTCAAATGAAAACTGCGTGACCGGCAACCCCCCCGCCGACAATGCTGCAATTAGCGCGCAAGCCCCCGGTATGGGCACAACATCCAGACCGGCATCCTTCACCATTTTTACCAGAGGCATACCCGGATCGCTTAGCAACGGCGTTCCTGCATCCGAAACCAGCGCAATAGATTGCCCCGCACGTAACTTTTCCAGCAATACAGACGATGCTTTATCCTCGTTATGTTGATGCAATGAAACCAGCTTATTGGTAATGCCATAATGCTGTAGCAGCATTTTTACATGCCGGGTATCCTCTGCCGCAATCAAATCGACCTGTTTTAATACCTCGACTGCCCTGAAGCTGATGTCCGCTAAATTACCTATTGGCGTAGCAACAACGTATAATTTGCCAAATTCAGTTAACATTCGATACTCTCATTCACATAACCTCTAAATTCGAAGACACAACATAAAACCATGAACCGCCATGATTGCGTGCAACGCTTGCCCGAACAAATACCGGATTGTATCAGTATCTAGCTCTTTCATTGCTTACAGAATAAATACAAACAGGAGATAGACAGTGCTTTTTACTAAAATCAAAGGCAAGGCTGCACACCTGATCCGTGGTGAAAGCGCCGAAGAACAGGCTCATAAATTTCTCATTAATAAAGGACTTAAGCCGGTTTGCCGGAACTACCGCTGCAAACAGGGTGAGCTGGATTTGATTATGACCGACCATCAAACACTGGTTATTATCGAAGTCAGATTCCGTAAAACCGATCAATATGGCAGCGCCCTGGAGAGTGTCACGCGAGTTAAACAATCGCGTATAATAGCAGCAACGCATAGTTATTTATCATCCCAAAAAGCAGACAGACCTGTACGTTTTGACGTTGTCGCCATTTCCGGCAACGGCAGCGTAGAGTGGATACAAAATGCTTTTTAAATTAATCTTCATGCCATGAGCTTACAAGACAGAATCATAAATCATTTCTCTGACAGCATCCAAACCCAGCAGAATGCCATGACCTATCTCTGCGAATTGATAGAGTATGCCTCGCAACGAATGGTTACCGCCTTGCTTAATGATAAAAAAATACTGGCATGCGGCAATGGCCGCTCGGCAACAAGCGCCCAACTACTGTCATCCGCCATGCTCAACCAATTTGAGCGCGACCGCCCGTCATTGCCAGTCATCGCATTAACAACGGATACGGCAACCATCACCGCAATAGCCAATGACTTTCAATTTGATGATGTTTTCTCAAAACAACTGAGAGCATTAGGGCAAAGCGGAGATATATTGGTGGCATACACTGATGGCAACAACTCAGCCAATATCGCCAAAGCGATTACCACGGCTCATGATAAAGATATATCGGTAATCGCATTAACGGGTAACAATGGCGGCGTCGCAGCACCGATGCTCTATGAAACAGATATAGAAATTCGCGTACCGTCAAATTCAAACGCACGCATTCAGGAAACCCATATATTGATTACCCACTGCTTTTGCGACTTGATTGACCATCAATTATTCGGTTGACATACTATCAAGCTAAGCCATGAAAAAATTCTTTTTGCTCCTTGTGCTGCTCAATTACCTGCTGATAAGCGCTTGCTCAACCACTGCAAAAGACCACGAGACAATAACCGAACAA
>JAQUOU010000068.1 GCA_028716975.1 Methylobacter sp.
TCGACAAAAATATTATCCAATGCCCGGCCCCGGCCATCCCTACTGATCGTGATGCCGTTGCCCTGCAACACGCCGGTAAAGGCATCGCTGGTGAATTGCGCGCCCTGGCCGGAATTGAAAATGGCCGGTGTACCGTACAGTTGGATGGCCTCTTCCAGACAGTCCACGCAAAACCCGGTATCCATCGTATTCGACAGCCGCCACGACAGTACCTTCCGGCTATACCCGTCGATGATCGCCGCCGGATAAACAAAGCCGCGCGGTAACCGGCTATACGTGATATCAATGCTCCACACCTGATTGGGCCGAATAATGTCAACGCCTCGGAGCAGGTAGGGATAAATTTTGTGCTGCGGATGCGGTTTGCTGGTCTTCGGGCCGGGGGACATGCCGACCAAGCCTAATGTTTGCAGCAATCGCTGCACCCGCTTGCGGTTAACAACATGGCCACCTTCACCCAGGTAAAGCTTCATGCGTCATGAGCCATAAAAAGGGTGCCGCGTGTACTCTTCATCAAGCAAGCGCAACAGCACGAGTTCATCCTCATCAACTTCTTTCAGTAACCGCTTTTTCTGCTCATAGATCACTGAACGCGTGACCTTGAGAAGCTGGCATTGCGTTGATAACGGGACAGAGGCATCCGGTTCTATCCAGCTCCGGCGCTCGTTTAAAGGCTGATCCCAGACTTTTTTTTAAGCCAGTCCAGCTCCCTGTTCAATTGTCCAATCTTAGCGTATAAGCGGTCAGGATTGCCTTCCGCATTGATCGGTTTCGGCCCTCGCTTGCCTTCAAACAGGCGGCCTGCATTCTCCAGCAGTTCTTTTTTCCATTGACCCACCTGGTTCGGATGTACGCCATATTCTTGAGCAATTTCATTGATCGTCTTCATGCCTTTGACGGCTTCTAAGGCAACCTTGGCTTTTTGCGCTCCGGTAAAAATCTTCCGTTTCTTTTCACTCATTTTCGGTCTCTAATTTAGCTCAGAGCATAGCTTAAACTACTGTCCGGATTTCGGGGTCCACTTTAGGAAGCCGATATTTTCTTACCATCAAACATATGGTGCATATCTACCTTTCGCTTCATCCATACACTTGTTCAATAGCCTTTACATAGCGATCAATAATGATTTGCTCGTCAAATTGTTTTAAAACTTTTTCGCGCCCATTGTATCCCATTTGGAAGCGTTCCCATTCTGGTAATAATAACATTTGCTCCATTTTATCTTTAAGATCATTAATATTTCGTGGTTCGCATAAATAACCATTAACCCCGTCATCCACCACTTCACGACATCCTATCCAGTCAGTAGTTATTATAGGTTTACCTACACTGGCGGCTTCTAACAGACAACGCGGCATACCTTCACGATAATAAGAAGGTAACACCACACAATCGGCTAATCGTAAATAATCAACTACCGAATCGCTTACACCCAAATAATTTACAATACCCTCATCTACCCACTCCTGCATTTCTGCTGAAGAAATAGCTGATGGACTTTTAGCATCCAAAAAGCCCAATAATTGACATTCAATATGTGGGTATTGCACTTTTAATAAATGAGTTGCTTCGACAAATTCACCAATGCCCTTATCTTTCAGCATCCGGGCCACCAAGAGAAAAATAAAATTTTTATTATGATTTGGTTTATCAGAGGGAGAAAACTGTTGAACGTCAACACCAGGCCCAGGTAATAGTTCCGTTTTTTCAGCTTGAACTAAATTATTATTAATAAAAATTGTCAAATCATCTTCATTGAGTAAAAAAACCTTGCTGGATTTTTTTAAAGAAAGTCGATAAAGCCATTTTACGATTTTAGTGAGCCAATCTTCCCTAATGAAAGCTGTCCCAAGGCCGGAAATATTATTAATAATCGGAATATGCAATAAACGAGCAGCTAAAGAGGCGTAAATATTACTTTTTGGTGTGTATGATAATAAACAGGCAGGCTTCTGTTTTAGCAACAAAAGCACAAGCCGAACGAACAGTAAACCATCTTTTATTGGATTAGTGCCTTTATTATCCATGGTTATCGCATTAAAAGAAATACCGTACTCGGCGAAGCGAGTTGAATAGTCATCTTCAGGTGCTAAAGCAACAACTTCATAACCCAATTTTTGCAAATGTAGCATCAAATTTAAGTTAAAGTTAAACAAGAACCATGATGTGTTAGCGAATATGATAATTTTTTTATTCATAATTTTTATGGCAGTTATGCCAACCTATTGGTATATATAAATTTATAAGGAACATTAAAAGACTATTTTGACTTACCATAGATTCGGCACCTTAAAGTTTGAAGTTATTCTTGCCAGAGATGCGGACAATCCAATGATTGAAAGCGACACGATTTTAAACTTCACAGGGCCGAATCCATAAACTTGCCTTACAAAGAATAATTTAATATTGCCATCATTGACCCGTAGCCGAACTTCATGTGCCCCAATTAAAATACACGGAGTCTGATATCTCATCCGTACACTTAAATTTATCCACAATCTTTGCCCCGCCGCCTTTAGCCGTTTGATAGACTTCATCCGGCGTCTTGTAAGCCAGCGCTTGATGCCGGCGTTCCTGGTTATAGAATTGGAAGTACTGCGTCAATCCCACCAACAAGTCCGGCAGGTTGCTGTGCTGTTTTAAATACACTTCTTCCTATTTCACCGTTCGCCACAGCCGTTCGACAAAAATATTATCCAATGCCCGGCCCCGGCCATCCCTACTGATCGTGATGCCGTTGCCCTGCAACACGCCGGTAAAGGCA
>JAQUOU010000069.1 GCA_028716975.1 Methylobacter sp.
CTTCCCTTCAGCTCCGCTCAGGGTTGGCCCTTCTTGTTCCGGCCGTTGATTGCATGCATTGGACTTCCGTTGGCTGAGCGGAGCCGATGCCGGCATGCCGGTGACTTCTATTTCGAAGTTCTTCTTCTCATCCAGTTCCCAGCCTGCTTCCTTGAGCAGCAGGTCGATAAAGTAGTCCCGGGTTTCGGCTTCGGAATAGTCGTGAGTATCCGGTTAGGCCAAATTGGCTT
Source organism: Methylobacter sp. (assembly GCA_028716975.1). Classification (GTDB taxonomy): domain Bacteria; phylum Pseudomonadota; class Gammaproteobacteria; order Methylococcales; family Methylomonadaceae; genus Methylobacter_B. The sequence continues at coordinate 231 of JAQUOU010000069.1, forward strand.
TCTTCGCGTATGAAAATAAATTGGGCCGTACTTGATACCAATATCTTGGTTGCCGCCTCGCGTAGTAGCAACGGCGCATCTTTTGCCTTGTTGCAAGCTCTGAGAAACCGCCGTTTTACCGCACTGACCTCGGTGCAGTTGCTGCTGGAATACGAGGCTGTGCTGAATCGACTCAAGCATTTGGCAGTTGGCAACCGCCAAGCTAATGCACCAGCATGACATGACAGTGTTTTGGGAAAAATTCCGGGTAACGCAAGGAGAGCCATTATACCTGCTTTTCCAAACGCATCGCATCAGGCTGTGCGAACTTTACGCCTTGCTACGGGCCTTTAATTTTTCCGGGACTGGATAAACTTGAGCCACCCGGATCGTGGCCCGGCTGGGCGTCGGCTTTGGCAAGGCCGGGCCGCCCTGTAGATGTTGGAGGAAAAACCGAACAGTCGCGCGCCTAGCTGTGATGCGCACTTTTCGCGAATCCGCGGTACCGCTACGGCATATGCCGTAGCCGAATCGGTCTGGCTTATCCAGCATCTGCACATGGTCAGCATTAAGCAACGTCAGTTCAACGGTTCCAGCCGGCGCCCGCTCGAAGAAACGCAGGTAATTAGTCGCCAGCGGCGCGCAAACACTGGACGCCCGCCAGGCGACTTCCGCGCCGATCAGCAGCAATGGGACCTGTAAGCTGGCAAGCAGGCCGTGAACCACTGATACTTTACCGTTGTCATCGGGATCGATAGCCACCACACTGGCAAATCCACCGTATTTTGCTGCGGCAAGCATCGCATCCTTACCACCCATCGAATGACCGGCGATGCCGATTCTTTTTGAATCAACCCCCTGAGCCTGGACCAACCAATCGGCGATTACTTTCGCATCGTGGGCCAATGCGAGGTCGCTTCTGAAAAGCGAATACCATCTTCGCACAGCCACGACAAACCCGCGGGAGGCAAGCGCACGGGCGTAGCTTGCATACTGGTCGTCGGTAGCCATGCGGCCTGGCAAGAAAACAATAGCGGGCGTCGGTGTTTGTGGACTGGAGGGCTTATAAAGCGCAACTTTCAAGCTTTTGCCTTGATTCAACACCTTGACCCATGTCACGTTAACCTGTTGCAATCCGGGCTCGGCCAAGCCACCTTTAGGCTTATCTCTTGCATCCCTCACAAGCTTATCTGGAGGCAGCTGCTTGAAGAGACCATTGCGAATAACATCCAACAAAAGCATGCTAGTGGCAAAAATACGGCGGGAGAAAAATCGATAGCTGCGCATAACTTATTAGTACACATAAATACATCAAGTGAATAGAAGAGAAATTCGATACGCCATGATGTAGTTGAATGCCTGGGTTAAGAGATCATGCGCGATTTTATCAATAGAAATTACTTCCTAATATAACTTTTTTGACATACCTAATATCGGCAATGTGCAATAACCGGTCATTTAGAGTTCGGTATTTAATCGAAAGTATTTTTTACATTGTTCATAACGTGATCAGTCGCTAATTCCCATAATAAAATTTTTAACTCTTTGAGAGGTTGCAATAATTCTCCATCTCGCAATCTATGTTTAACAGAATAACTTTATTCGTAATATAAATGTGATTTCTAACCCATTACAATATTTGTGACAGAACTAAGAAAAATGTCAATTTCCGGATTGGAAATATCAACCCTATGAAAAAATAAATTAGGCTTTAATAGTTTTGTCGCAAATAATAGACGCTGTCTTACAATTTCCAGAATGGTTAAGGCAAAAGAGCTCGTATTATTACAGGCTTTTCATTTCCTGACGACAGCTTACATAGCTTGGTTAAAAATGTACTGGTAGTAAATTTATATTTATGAGTTGAAGGTAAGAAAGTAACAACAAAAAATTCTAATTATTATTGGCCTTATCATCGGTTAGGATATGGTTTTCATATAAGAAAAATAAAGGAGAACTAAACATGAAAAAGTTACATTTTTATGTATTGGCAATTTTTATGGCTTTAACATTATTTTCGTTCCCCAATGCTTTTGCATATACATCGGCGCAGAAATTCGGTAGAGGCTTGGCGGGAATGACCTGCGGCTTTCTTGAGATACCGGGTAATATTGTTAAGGAAACACAGGCTAGAGGTCCGGTTGGTTTTCCTATAGGCCTTGCTACCGGTTTGGGGATGACTGTAACCCGTGAACTAGTGGGCGTTTATGAATTTATTTCTGCGCCTTTCCCAGTTCCATCAGGTTTTCGGCCTATTTTAACTCCTGAATACTCGTGGGATTATTTTGAATAAACACCTTTA